>CAZAEZ010000014.1:11806-119466 GCA_964484205.1 uncultured Saprospiraceae bacterium
TGGAATCCGCGCTGGCCTCGGATTTGAAAAATTTCGGAAAAGACCATCCAAACGTAGCTGTTCGCCAATCGAACTTAGCCAACGTTTACTCCTCTTTGGGTTTGTACGAAAAAGCGCGGGACTTGCTGGAATCCGCGCTGGCCTCGGATTTAAAAAATTTCGGAAAAGACCATCCAACCGTGGCCATTCGCCAGCTCAGCCTCGGCGCCGTATTCTTAAAAACCGGCGAAAAAGAAAAAGCAAATGTCTTGTTTCGGCAGGCCTACGAACTGTTCAAAAAACAACTCGGGGAGCAGCATCCGAGTACGCAAAGGGCCAAGAAGTGGCTTGAGGCTGAGGGCTAAATACAAAACCTGTCAGGTGGAATTTTTCAAAAAAACAGCCCCGCCGCGGCGGGGCTGTTTTTTTGAAAAATTCTACCTGACAGGTTAGGGCCGCTTCGGGCCGCCTAAGGCCGCTCCACCGCCCCTTTCCCATACTGGTCCGCCCAGTCAAACATTTCCGACAAAACATGCAACACGCTCTCCCGAGCCCGGTAGCCGTGGCTCTCGTAGGGCAGCATCACCAGGCGGGCAGTACCGCCGTTGCCTTTGACGGCCTGGAACAAGCGCTCGGACTGGATTGGGAAAGTCCCGGAATTATTGTCCATTTCGCCGTGAATCATCAACAGCGGTTTTTTGATTTTATCGGCGTGCATGAACGGCGACACGCGCATGTAAATATCCTGCGCTTCCCAGAAGGAGCGGCGCTCGCTCTGAAAACCGAAAGGCGTGAGCGAGCGGTTGTAAGCCCCCGAACGGGCGATGCCGTAAGCGTAATCGTCGGAGTGGGCCAGCAGGTTGGCGGTCATGAACGCGCCGTAGGAGTGACCACCCACGCCCACGCGTTTGCGGTCGATAATGCCCAGCGAATCCAGGTAGTCGATCGCCGACCGGCCCGAAGCCACCACCTGCTCCACGAAGGTGTTGTTCATCGTTTCCGGGTCGCCGACAACGGGCATGGTGGCGTTCATCAGCACGGCATAGCCCTGGGTGACGAAAAACAAGGGCGAGTCGTTGCGGTAGAAGGTGAAGGTGTTTTCCGAACCGCGCACCTGCCCCGCCGTAGCGGGGTCGGAGTACTCCAGCGGGTAAGCCCAGATGAACAGCGGCAGGCGCTGTCCGGGTTTGTAGCCGGGCGGCAGGTAAAGCGTACCGGAAAGCGGAACGCCGTCGGGGCGGGTATACCGCACCAGTTCCTTGCTGACGCTGGTGAGTTCCGGGGCCGGGTCTTTGAAGTCTGTCAGCGCTTTGCGGGATTTCGTTTTTAAATCGACCCGGTAAAAATTCGGCACCTCGGTTTTGCTCTGGTAACGGGTGATGATCTGTTTGCGCTCAGCGCCGGCGAACATGATGAAATCTTCGTAGGCTCCGGGCGGGCATTTGTACACTGTTTGGGTTTCGCCCGTTTTCAGGTTGATCTTGTCCAGCCGCGGATAATCGCCCTCCGGCGAAGCGCCCGGCGCGTCGTACCAGGCCCAGTCGCCGTCTTGCAGCATTACCCAGTCGCCGCCGGCGAGCCGGGTGTATACGGGCCGGCCGGGATTTTTGTAATCATCGCGCACGCTGCGGTCGAAGAGCTTCGTTTTGGCATCGGGATTGTTCAGGTCGGTGCGCCAGGTGGTCGTCCAGCGCCGGTCGCGGTCGTACTCGGTGAGCAGGGCAATGTCTTTTTCAGCCGTCCAGTTGAAGCCGGAAAGGCGGTGCTGAGTTTTCAACACTTCGACAGGCTCTCCGGTGAAAGGCGCATCAAGCCGCAGCACTTTATCGCGAAAATCAGCCTTGTTCGTCGGGTCGCCACCGTCGAGTGCTTCGGCCCAGAGCAGGCGGGCGGGGTGCAGGGCCTGCCATTCGAAGTTGCGCGGCCCGCTGACCACACCCTGCCGGGGAATGTCGTCGGTGACCGGGTATTCGGCCAGCGTACGTGCCGGCTTGCCCTGCCGATCCCGGATTTCGTAGTTCCGGGTGAAAGAATAATAGGGCACGCTGAACGAAAACGGGCGCTGTAGGGTGGTCACCAACAGATATTTTTCGTCGGGGGACAATTCGGCGCCGGTATGCAGCCCCGGAGTGCCGAGCAGTTGCACGCCGTTGTTTTTATCGGAAATCAGCACCAGTTGGTTGGTGGCGTAGTATTCAAACTGGTCTTCATCGGTAGCGTTGCCCAGCAGGTCCTGGTAGGTGCGCACCTGGGCGAGTTTGCCGGCGGTGGTTTCTTCCACTACGGGTCCTGCGGGGATTCCCGTTGGGATAGGAGCAGGACCGCGGCCGGGCGGAATGACGCGGGCGAGGAGCGTGCTGTTGTCGTTGAGCCAGGTGAAAGCCGAGCCCAGCACGTCGTTGAGCAGCACCGAGCCGAGCCGCAGGGAGGCGCCCGTACGGGTGTTCGCTACCCAGAGTTCGACCCCGGCTTTCGTTTCAATTCCAAAGGCAATTTTTTCGCCGTTGGGCGACCATTGCGGCACGCCGGCCAGCATGCCGGTGGCGGGCAATTGAATGGTCACAGTTTGATCAGTGGTCAGCCAACGGATCGTAGCGCCCGTGTATTCGGTGATGTTTTGCCGGCAGTTGAGTGCCGGATTTATACGCAGGCCGGCCAGGCGCAATATCGGCTGAGCGAGTGTGGCAATGCCGGGGTTGGGGTTGTAGTCGACCAGCATGATAGCTTCATTGGTCGGGCTGGTGCTGGATGTGGGCGTTGGGGCGGCCAGCACGATGTTGGTTACATCGGCGGGCGGTTGTTTGTACGTAGTTTGGCTTTGCAGAAACAGGGGAAGGAGCAGGAGCAGCGGCAGATTTAATTGCCGGATTGCGGATCGAAATGCGGGCGGGAGGTACACTTTTGTTTGCATGGAATGTGTGTTTTGAATGCGATAACTGCGATGAAAGATAAGCAGTATTCTGAACTCAGCTTTTCTGCAAAACGATCGCTGCCATGCTTCGTTGATTATTCACATTAACGGCTTTGAAGGGCTCCAACAACTGTAACCGGTGGGTTTTTATACATCGGTCCAACATGGGGCGCGTGAGCAGAAAACGGTCGGTGCCATCCGGCATGTGAAACCGGCCCTGACCGAGGAATTGCATTTTGTCGGCAATTCCAACATCGGTAGCCACCCGGATGAAAACCGACCCACCGGGTTTCAACACCCGGATCAATTCCGCAAACATGGCGTTGAAGTGCTCCGGATCGTTTGCAAAATGCAAAACGGCGCAACAAATGATGTGGTGGAAAAAATCCGGCTCGAAGGGCAGTTTTTCCAAAACAGCCTCCAGAAAATGTCCGGCGGGCACAGTGGGGTAGTGTTGTTTGAGCAAAGCA
Organism: uncultured Saprospiraceae bacterium; assembly: GCA_964484205.1. Taxonomy (GTDB): domain Bacteria; phylum Bacteroidota; class Bacteroidia; order Chitinophagales; family Saprospiraceae; genus M3007. Next base: position 15,167 of record CAZAEZ010000014.1, read on the forward strand.
ACGGCTTCGGCATTTTGGTCGATGCCGAAAACGGGATTGCCGTTTTGAACAAACCAGTGCAGATTTCGCCCACCACCCGCACCGGCATCGAGTATCCGGTCTGAAGCTGAATAACGGCCTTTCAGAATTTGGTCGAGCAGGTAGATGTCGGTGTTGCCGACGAGTTGGCGGAGATTTGGCAGGGACATAGATGGTTAATCTGATTTTTTTAACGGACCACCTTTCGCACTGCCCGCTCACTTCCGGCAGTTAATTCGAAAAAATACACCCCGGGAACGGCCCCTTCCCAACCCAGCTGTTCGTCAATTTCAGTTCCCTCAAAGCGATGTTGCCGGTGCAGCTGCCCCAAGGTATTCCAAATCCGAACAGTAAAGGGCATAGGTGCGGCAAGATCGACTTGCAGGCGGACGGTTGGGCTACCCGGTGCGCCCAGTACAGTAAAATGCTGTAGCGCAGAGGCCTCGGTCGCAGCAACTGCCGGCAAGGGATCTCCCCAACTTTGAATAAAGGTCGCCTGGCAAGCAGTGTCTATGGAAAAACGCCAATAATGCCGAAAGATGCAACCGGCCGGGCAATCGCCCCAACCGTGCGAAAAGTCGATCACCATCGGATTATCCCAGGATTGAATTTCCGTGCGGTCGCCATCGCCTGCGATCGTCCTGGGTTCGGCCACGTAAAAGCCGGCGGCGCCGGAAAAAGCTTTAGACAAGGCAAAGGTGTTCAGCGGAAAGGGGGAGTCTACGATGAGCCAACGTTTGCCGGAGCTGACAAAAAACAACCGGGCTTTTAGCAAATAGGTGTTCATCAGGTTGTCAACTACCAGATCGCCGCTGGGGAAAATGCCGTTTTGAAGATTTTTACCCCAGGTTTCCGAGCTGTCGACGGCCAAATAAATACTGGTTGGTGAAAAGTTGAGCGGACCGGCAAAGGAATGCACGTAGGTGAACAGCTCATCCCGCGCGGGGTTGTTTGTCAGCTGATAGACATTGATCAGTGCTTTCAAGACGCGTTGGTACAGGGAATCCGGAATAGCAATAGTTGTGGAATCGCCAAGCCCCTGCACCTGCCGGTGAAAGGCGCGGGCTTTGGCAGCGAAATGAAAACGTGCTGCCAGGGCCGCGGTGGCGTTGCAAGGGCCGGTAATTTGCTGGCACTCCCCGGGTACGAAAGAAGTAATACCGTGGTGGTACAGTGCTTCACAATCGTTGCCGTAGGTTATGCTGTCGCAGCTGCATACCGGCAGGTAGATAGCCGGGCAGGCTGCATTCGGGTTGAGAAATTGGGCATTGTAGCAGGATTGACTGTGTGCGGTAAAAGGAATCAGGGCAAGGGCAAGGAACAAGGTGTACTTTCTCATACAAGTTTTATTTTAGGTTATACAGAACATGCAATGGAAGATACAACCTTGCGGGTGGTTACCCCGCATTTTCATAGGCTAATTTTAGCCAATCGAATACAGCCTTGTCCAGATCCTCCGCATTTTCGATCCGTATCCGGTGCGTGCACATCGCGTTCCAGCTGCCGCCGGCCTCCAGTTTGCCCGCGGGTTCCTGGCCTTTCAGGTTGAGCCCGATATCGAGCCGGGTTTTGGTGGAGGGTTGGATCAGGGAAAACTGTTTTTTGCGGCGCAGGCTGACGTAGGCATTTTTCGGCGCGATTTCAACATCGGCGCCGAAGGCTTTTATTTTTTCAATCAACTGATCGTAAAACGGGCGAAGGTTTTCCTTGCCGCTGTATTGTTTTTCGATCAGATCGTCGGTACTGGCAGCCGAGCCGGCATCCGAGCCCTTGGCTTTGTGTGCCACCAGGTTGGCAAAGCCGTGCGTGAAGCCGTGTTTTTCTTTTAAAAATTTGATGATTTCGCCGTGTTTGCTGTGGCCGCTTTGCTGAACGATCTCAATCCACTGGTTCAGTGTTTTGCCGGTGTTTTTGTGGAGGTTTTCGATCATGGTGTTTTCCGCTGTATCCATGTGCAATTTTTTAAATTAAAAAAGTGAATGTGGCGAAAAATAAAATTAATGTTTTAAAATAAATTGTTTTTAAAACAAAAAATATACAAACGTCATTTCGCAGCGGGTAAATGCGCCGATTGGCCACACAAAATTTTCCAGCCGTCGAGGCGCCGGATCACCACGCCCGATTCGGTCATGCGCAGTTGCGTTGCTGTGCCGGTGGTGTCGAGGAGCGTACCCGACACAATGCCGGTATAGGCAGCCAGCTCCGGCGAAAGCGGGTTGATCCGAACGCTCTCCCACTGGTAGTCGATGCGGCGGAAGGCGCTTGCGTTTTCGAGCACGATGGTCCGGACCGAGTCGTACGACAAGGCGGAGGTGTAGGCCGGCGGCACCCAGAAAAAATCGTCGGAAGCGTCGAGGTAGCTAAACTCCGCAGTGAGCCCGTTTTTTTTGATTGCCTGAAAGTAATTGTTGAACATCGTTTCGACTTCCCGGACAATGGCCGCACGGTCTTTTTCCGTAAACGGCTGGGGTTCCCGGGGGGCTTGGCAGGCGGTCCACCAGCCGCTCAGGCAAAGCAGGAAAAGCAGGCAAAGTCGTATATGTTTCATATTATCCGATTGAATAAACGAAGTGAGCGGTTTCAACCCAAATTTCGCTATTTCGCCGGTAAGGGTCAAAAAAGCCGAGCAGGGGCGCTTGCGGGAAGTCGGTCAGGCGGGGGCCAAACAAAAAGCGCAGGATTTTAAGCCGGTTTTCGGGCGTGTCCGGAAAGTTGATCAAAAAATTTACGGCCTCCCGGCGCCAGTTCAAACCCAGCTGATCCAGCGCTCCCGGCATGTCGTTTCCGGTAAAATAGGGGACGTCGAGGTTGAGCAAGCCGAAGCCCAGCTCCCAGCATTGGATGAGCACATTTTCCGAGCCGGCCATGGCAGCCAGGAGTTTGCCGCCGGGCCGGAGCCGGCGGAAAAGCGCGTCGATCGTTTGCGCGAGATCGGGCACGTAGTACAACACATGGTTGGCCAGCACCAGATCACAACGCCGCTCCAGGGTATCGGGCAGGGCGGTATAAAGCCGGATGCTGTGCTTGGAAAACGGTTGGAGGGTTTCTACGGCCTTTGCCAGGGCCTTGTCGCCGGGCTCCATCAGGGTAAGTTCCAGTCTCGCGGGCGACCAGTTGGTTTGTTGCAAAAAAAGGCGGGTGAAGGAGCCGGTGCCACAACCGAAATCCAGCATATGCACTGCACGCCCATTGCTACCCAACAGCGGGAGATACGCCGCATAGGCCTTCAGGTCTGCTTCGGCTTCCGTGGAATGCGCTTCAAAAAAGGCATAGTCGTCGAGGATGGGGTCGAATGCACTTTTTGAAAAATCGTTCATCTGCGGATGCTGAGTTTTTCCAGGCTATTGCTTCGCAAATTGCGCCGGGCACTTTTGTCTGCAAAATAGAAAAGCCCGGCGGGAAACGGAAGCAACCGTCTTCAAAACCGGAGGCATTGATTTGGCGGCCGGCTAATTTATAGCCAGGCATTCCAGCAACCATTCTTTTTCTGTCAGCACGGACTCATCGTGTATTTGCTGCCGGAGTTGGGTGCGGGTCTGCCGGTCCAAACCGGCCAAATTGCTGATGCGTTCGGTGAACCGGATGATGTTCAAATAATTTTTTCGATGGTAGCCAATTACCTTTTTGCGGTGGATGTAGTTCCGCATGGCGTCGAGATGCGATTGCAACAGGTCGAATTCCTGCAACACGAAATAGGTTTTGAGCAGGAGGGTCTTGGCGGCGAGGTTGAGCAGCGGATCGCGGTAATTGGCTTTTTGCAACAACGTCAGCACCGAGTCGAAGCGGTTGCGCGCATAGTCCAGCCGGGCCTGGTTGAAACTCAGCGCACTGTCGCGGTAGGCTGGTTCCAGGTAGCCGTTGTAGTCCGGAATAAACCCGGCGGCCCAGTCGAGCTCGCCGCAGCGCAGGGCTGCCGCCACGATATTGTGGTAGGTAAAGCGGGACAGCACGCCGTTTTCAAACAAATAACCGGCCTCCAACGCCTGCCGGTACAGGCGCAATACCTCCTGCTCCAGGTGTTGCTCGCCGCGGTTGGTTTGCCGGATGCAATGATTGATGGCAAACATGTACAACTCCCGCAGTTCTCCGGGGCTGAAGTGTTGCTCGGTTTCGGCCAGCAACTGCATAAACCGGTGGAAATGCCCGTCTTCTTCCGGAAAAGCCAGCATGCGGCTGGTGGCCAGGTACAGGGCAATGCCCGGTGTGTCGGCCCATTCGGCGCGCTCCGCCATACGGATAATGGATTGGCTGGCCGAATTGTCTTCACCGGACGGGTATACGTTTTTCTGTGCAAGTTCCAGGCAGATCAGGCGCAGGCGGTGCACGAGGTAGGCCACATCGGTGTGTCGGGCGAGCGCGCGGATGGATTCGGTATTGGTGGGATTCAGGGTCAACTGCATATCGTGCTGCTCCTGGTGAAAATCGCGCAACAAGTTGTGGTAGTGTACATTGCGGAGCTGCTGCTGCTCCAGTTCGCGCCCGGCTGCGCTCATTTGCCGCTCGTAATGCCCCACGAGGCCGCGCCGGCGGTACAAACGGGCCAGTTGGAGCCGGTCCGGCAAGCTTTTATTTTTAAGCGCCTCCGTTTGTAAAAAAGTTTCCAAAAGGCGGTTCAGGTAACTTAGGAGCAGGCGAAACCGGGTTTCGTCGAAGGACTCGGAGGGGAACAAGGCCGACCACAAGGTTTGCTTGTCGGGCTCGCCGGGTAGGCACAAGAGGTCGAAAAGCCGGATCAAGTCAGTCCGGAGGTTAAAGTAAGGCGACTCCAAAAACCGGCGCGCGTGTTTCTGTTCCTGCGTGCTGAACGAGCGGATGAGTTGGGTTACGTTGCTGTTTTGCATGAACGGACCGGTTTTTTGTTAAAAAAAAGCGGGTTTAAGGTCTTTAAAATGGTAAATTTTACTCTACAAAAAGTAAAACTCAAATTTAGATCATTTCAGGTATAACAAATACTATGCTGCACTAAATCAGGCATTTGTCCTGAATCAATCAGTTTGACGCCTTAACCCAGGCCCAACAAATTCCAGTCTATAAATGCCCGAATTTGATTTTCCCTTCCCTGCTCTTCTGTTGCACTTTTGTACCAGGAAATATTTCCAAAGCGGCTTCCAGCCCGCCTGCAGGCATTTGTAATCCATCCCCTCTTCACCTGATCTTCGTCTTGACTTTAAAAATATTTGAAATGAAAAAGTCTCCTACAATCCCAACCCATCGCCGGATCAGCCCGGTTTTTTTACTTCTGGTTGCTGTTTTTGTTAGTTTGGTACAAGCCGGCTACGGTCAGTGCGCCGGTAATATCACGCCACCCACGGTAGTTTGCCAGTCCGTTGTTGAACTGGATATTCGCCCGGGCGAATCCCGGACAATCGATGCCACAACCTTCGATGCCGGCTCATTCGATGATTGCAGCGCCTCCAACACCCTCCAGTTTTTTATTGAAACCGGCCCGCCTTCTGCAATGCCGCCGGCGACCACTGAATTGGAATTTGCCTCCACCCAAGCCGGCACCCACAGCATTGTGCTCTGGGTAGTCGATGAGCAAGGCAATGCGGCCCATTGCACAACCAACCTGGAGGTATCTGCCTGCCAGTCCAGCCTTGCATTGGCGTGTAACGACAATGTCACCGTTGCCCTGGGTCCAAACTTTACGGCTACCGTGGATGCTTTTGATATGCTGGAAGGCGGCCCGTATTGCAATTACAACACCTACATGGTTCGCCTTGGTCAGCCCGGCAACTTTGAACCCGCGCTGACGCTGGGACCCAATGATATTGGCACCCATTTATTATCCGTTCGGGAAAACAGTACCGGAGACCTCTGCTGGGGAATGCTGACGGTGGTGCCGGGCGTCCTTTCTGAAGACTGCCCGCTCATGTACATCGACCTGGCCACCTGGGCGATCCGACCCTGCTTTTCCAACTTATATTACATTACGTACATTAATGCCAGCACCTTTCCGATTCCCGATACACATGTGGAGCTTACGCTCGCGCCGGGGCTGGACTTCGAGAGTAGTGAACTACCGGAAACCGACCTGGGAAATAACCGATACCGTTTCGAAACCGGCAACCTGGCTGCGGGGCAGATAGGCCGGTTCTGGATCCGGTTTCAGGCCGATTGCGATGCGCCGGTCGGCACTACGTACTGCTCGACAGCCGGTATCTTTCCGGATACCATTTGTGGGGGTACACAACCCTGGTCTGGCGCCGAAATAGCCGTGGAAGGCGTTTGCATCAACGACAGCATTTTTCTGAAAATTAAAAATATCGGAAAAGCCGCCACTACCCAGATGCTGGATTATGTGGTGGTGGAAGATGTGCTGATGCGCTCGACCGGTTCGTTCAGCCTGGGCGCCGGCGGGGAAATGACGCTCGACCCTATTGATGCCAATGGCGCCACGATCCGTTTGGAAAGCAGTCAGGAGCCGGGCTTCCCCTACGGTGGGCGGCCTTCGGTGGCCATTGAAGGCTGCGGTGGATTTACACAGGGCATGGTTACACAGTTTCCGAATGCGCTGAGCAATCCGTTTACTGCCCGGGATTGCCGTGAAAGCACGGCCTCGTACGACCCGAACGATAAACAAGCCCTGCCAAAAGGCGTAGGCGCCGAACAGTTGATCGAAAATACAATCTCATTGAATTACATGATCCGTTTCCAGAACACCGGTACCGACACGGCCTTCCGGGTGGTGCTGGTAGACACCCTGTCGGCTTATCTGAATCCGGCAACGTTGCGGCCGGGAGCTGCCAGCCACCCGTACCGTTGGGAACTGGTATCCGGCAATATTTTGCGGTTTACCTTTGACAATATCCTGCTGCCCGACAGTACGGTGAACGAGCCCGCCTCGCACGGCTTTGTGCAATTTGCTATTGCGCAAACGCCGCATAACCCTGACGGCACGCAAATCGACAACACCGCCGCCATCTTTTTCGATTTCAATGCACCGGTGCTGACCAATACGACCCGGCATGTGGTTGGCAGCCAACTGATCGTGGTATCGGTTGATGCGCCTGAAAACGGTCAAAGTCCCCTGCAGGTGTACCCCAATCCGGCGACCGATCTGCTCCATTTCATCCTGGACCAGGCTGACGGAAAAACGACATTCCGTTTCGAACTATTGGATGCCCTGGGCCGGCCGGTGCGCCAACTTAACGACGTCGCCTTGCCGCTTGCCTTACCCTGCTCCGGGCTGCCTGCCGGCAGTTACTTCTTCAGGCTAAGCAGTTTGGATGGCCGGGATGACTGGTCGGGCCGGGTGCTGGTGCGGTAAAGCCGGCTATTCAAACCGCCCTAATATGTTTCGCACGCTGTCTGCATAGCCCCCGCCAAACAAATTCACATGCACCAGCAAATAGTACAGCTGGTAAATGTCCAAGCGCTCGTTGAAGCCTGGCTCCAAAGGCCAGGCTTCTTCGTAGGCGGCATAGAAAGCCGGGTCGAAACCGCCAAACAGGCGGCTCATCGCCAGGTCCATTTCCCGGTGTGCAAAACAGGCGGCGGGGTCGATAAGCACCGGCTGTCCGGCACCGTCGCAAAGAAAATTGCCGCTCCAGAGATCGCCGTGGCAAAGGGCAGGCTGTTCTTCGGGGCAGCGCCAGGCCAGGTTTTTGCACAGGCGGTCGAGTTGTTGCTCCGAAGCCGCATCGAAATAGCCCAACTCGCGGGCGAGCAACATTTGCGGCCATAGCCGCTCTTCGGCATAAAAATCCGCCCAGGTAGCGTGCCGGCTGTTCGACTGTGGCAGGCGGCCGATAAAATTGTCGTGGGCAAAACCGAACAGGGCCGAGGTATTGCCGTGCAAGTTGGCCAGGCTACGGCCAAAATTCTCCCAGAACAAGCGGTTGCGATAGCCGGGTTTGATGTATTCGAGTACCAGATAGGCATGCCCGTCGTCGGTGCTGCCGTGACCGAAAATTTTGGGTGTCCGGATCGATTTGGAAGCCCCCAATAAAGCCAGCCCCTGACTTTCGGTCCGAAACATCGCGGGCGCCTGTTTGCCGGTATTGGTTTTGACAAACCATTGCCGTCCGTCGGGTGCGTCGAGCCGGTAGGCGTGGTTGATGTCGCCGCCGGAAAGCGGCTGTGCGGCGCTGATTTTTGTTTGCAGCAGCGTTTCCAGGTGTTTTTCCAGGCTGGTGGGTAGCATGAGGGCAAAGGTACATCGACGATCTGTTGAAAACATGTTGGAGCGTTGTTTGCGCAAACGCTAACGTTGCCGGCGAACGTCTGCCACCCGACACAAGTCTAAACTGCCCTGTTTCAAGTATTTCAACTGATCGCACTATCCGGCATCTTTGACCCTTTTCCCACCAATCCCTTTTCCCGATGCTGTTTTTCCATGTGCGCCCACTTGTTTTGTACCTTATGATTTGCCTGGCGGCAAACACACTTTCCGGCCAGCAAACCTTTCAGCGCGCTTTTGGCGCCGCCGACATTGCCGTATCCGCCAGCGATATCCTCGCTACTGCCGGCGGCTATGTTTTGGCGGGCACGTCAAACTCCAGCGTTAACCTCCCGGGCCCGCAATACAAACCCTTTCTGATGAAAATCGACTCCGCCGGCAACCTCGTCTGGCTTCGGTACTACGGGCCGGCTTTTCAGGCGGGATTTCGCACGGTTATCGAAGCCAACGACGGCGGCTACCTGGCAATAGGCGAATTGCACGGGATAAACACGATGGGAAACGGGGAAATACTGGTGGTCAAAACCGACGCCGACGGCATGATCCAGTGGCAACAGGTCATACCCAGTTACCTGAGCGGCCGGCGAAATACGGGCGATTGGGTGAGGGCTGTACCCGGCGGTTACATTATTTCCGGCCGTTCGTCGCAGGGTGACAGTCATGCCGTGCTGATCCGGATCGACAACCAGGGGAACACCGTGTGGTCAAAACGTTGCATGTTTTACTGGGGCGAGGACCCCAGGTTTCATGCATTTTCTATCAGCGGCGACACCATCTTCGCTGTTGGCCGGAGGGATACTTTTGCCGCCTTCAACCTGTTCGATGCGGTGAGCGGCAACTTCTTGTACCACCATGCATACGACGGGCCGGCCGATTATGAAAACGCACTGCATTCGATGACAGCGGCGCCGAACGGCGGCTGGCTGGCGGCCGGGTCTGCTTTCCCACCCAACAATCCGAAATCCATCCAACTGGTTTGCCGCACCGGCCGCACCGGCGATCTGATATGGGCAAAAACCTACCCTAATGTCGGGTACGGACCGATCGCCCCTTTGTCGGACGGCAACTATCTCTTGATTCCACGCCGGTACGAACCGCAGAATGCGAACCTCGATCCCACCCTCGTGAAAATCAGTGCCGACGGGGCGGTAATGTGGTCGTACGAGTACGCGCTGGACGGCAGCGATTATTTCGCCATGGCTATTGAAGCAACGGATGGCGGGATCATCGCCGTGGGCGCAGTACAATTTCCCGGCCAGCCGGAAAGTATCTTAGTCGTTAAAACGGATGCGAACGGCCTGGTGACACAATGCTGCGCACAACCGGTAAGCACGGCAGCCAGCCATCTACCGATGACCATATCAACGGCCGATATGATGCAGGTAAACTTCGACAGCACCTGGAACGTGAACCTGCCCCAGGCGCCCGGCAGCCTGACCCAGCTGGATTATTGCCCGCCGGTGCCGGGTTATCAGGAGATTTTTCTTTGCCCGGGCGACTCTTTTGTTGTTGACGGGAAAGCCTATACAAGCCCGGGTTTTGTATACACAACGGTTGCCGGCCCGAACTGCGATACCAACCTGGTGTATAACCTCAGACCCGGAAGCAATCCGAAATTTGAAAAAACCGTCTATTTCTGTCCGGGCGACTCCATTACCCTTAACGGCGTCAGTTATACCCAACCCGGAACGTATACCCAACTGATTCCTTCCGCAACCGGCCTGTGCGACACCCTGGCAACCTATATTGTGGAACATACGGTATTGGGTTCGCCGTCAGCCGTCGTTGCACAGTGCCCGCCGGACACCCTGATCCAGATACCATTTGGCGCTTTGTCGGCGCCGGTTACATACCCGGAACCGGATGTATGGAGTACTTGTGCCTGCCCGGGAATACAACTCGTTCAGACACAGGGTTTGCCCAGCGGCAGCGCATTCGTGCCGGGTGATCATACGCTTTGTTTCGAAGCGCAGGACAGCTGCGATAACCAGTCTGCCTGTTGTTTTCAAATTCGTATTACGGCTGATGATGCGCTTCCATGCGACGAAAAGACAAATGGCTGCATCCACTTCGAGTTGCTTCGGATTTCACTTGATCCCGAAAACCGCCGTACCTATTATTTCCGGATACAAAACAACTGCTCGCAGCCACTGGCGTATGCTGCTTTCCAATTGCCGAAAGGTGTGAATGCGGTTACGCCTCCGGGCAACAGCATTTATTCAGCCCCGAGCGGCCGGCAGTACGCGGTGCGCAATCCCAATTATTCCCCCCTGTACTCCATCCGGTTCGAAACACAGGCTTCCGGCATCAAGAATGGTGAATCGGATGTTTTTACGGTTACGCTTCCACCCTTCAGCACCCCGGACTATTTCAACAGTGTGGTGCGGTTGCAGGGACAACCGCTCACGGAAGCCCACCTGAACACGTTCAATTGCCCGCCGGAAAGTGATGCCGCGTCGCAGGACCGGGCAGATAACGTGAAACAGGAAAATCAGCTGCTTCGGATTTCCCCAAACCCGGCTAAAAACCTGGTAACTTTAGAATGGAACCATTCCGACCGCCAACCGGCTCAAATTCAGGTGTACAGTGCGCAGGGGCGGCTATTGCTAACCCGTGAAATGCCTGAAAGCCGCCTGGTTCTCGAATTGGATTTGCCTGCGGGCATTTATTTTATTCAGGGGCACACCGCTTCCGGGAAGCTGCGGTCGAGTAGCCGGTTTGTCGTGCGTTGAGCATGTTTAAAAAAGCGAAAAAAGATTCCCCCGGTTAAATCTGGCAATAGTCAACGCTGGTACCGGCTCCGGTACACACTCGGCGCATAGCCCGTATATTTTTTAAAAAGGGCCCGAAAAGTTTTGTTGTCGCTGTAGCCGGTTTCCAGCATGATCTCGCCGATACTTTTCGGACTGCCTTCGATCAGGCGTTTAGCCGCTTCGATGCGTACCCGCTGGATGTATTCGATGGGCGTATTGCCGGTGGCGTCTTTAAAACGGCGGATAAAATTGCGCCGGCTGAAAGCAAAATGACTGGCGAGCGCCTGTACGGTGAGGGGTTCGGGGTAGTGCAGTTCGATGTACTCCTGCGCTTCGGCGACAGGGTCGTCGACATGAACTTTTTGTTGCTGAAAAATCGCAAAGCGTTTTTGAGAGCGCCGGTCGAGGTCGATCTGAAACACCTTCGAAGCCCAAACGGCAAGGTCTTTTCCACAAAATTTTTCAACGAGATAAAGAATGAGGTTCAGCGAGGAATAGGCACCGCCACTGGTGTACAGCCCGTTGTCGTCGATCACAATATGCTCGGGCTGGAGGTTGGCTTTGGGGAAGGCTTGCCGAAATGCTTGTTCGAAAGCCCAGTGGGTAGTGCATTTTCGGCCGTCGAGCAGGCCCGTGGCTGCGATCAGGAAAACGCCCGTACACATGCTGCCCAGTTCGGCGCCGTGCTCGGTGTATTGCCGGTGCATCCATTTGATCAGCCCGGCGTTTTCGCGTACGGGTGCCTCCATTTCACAAATAAAGCCCGGCACGATGATCAGATCGTAGCCGCCGGCGCGCGTGTAGTGCCGGTGGGTTTTTACCGAAATAGCGCCGTCGTACAGCCGGTTGTGCGCGGCATACCCTACCAGTTCGACGTCGAAAGCGGGCGGATGCCCCATACTGGCGAGTTGCTCATTTACCTGTTTCAACAACAGATAGGCGCCCACTACAGCCGATGGCATTACTTCGCCTTTGGGTACCAGAATGGCTATTTTTCGCATAACTAGTTTTTGGCACAAATGCCCCTGTTTAATGGCAAATGTACGCATTCCCTGGATGTGGCGCCAGCGCTACTTTTGTGTGCACTGCAAGCCAGTACATAAACATGAATTGCGCTATGAAAACAACACTTCCCTTTTTTCTCGCCATTTTTTGGGCAATTGCGCCGGCCCATGCCCAAAGTCAGGGTGAAAAATTTGAAGCCCTAACCCGGCATTTTCACCAACTGGTCGACAGCGGCCAACTGGCCGGAACCGTCATGTTGGTGGCGGAAGACCGGCTGATGTACACCGATGTGTACGGCATGGCCGACCGGGAGAAGCAGCGCCCAATGCGGTTGAATACACTTTTTAGTATGGCTTCTATGACGAAACCCATTGTCAGTGTTGCAGCCATGATGTTGGTGGAAGAAGGGAAATTCAAATTGGACGACCCGGTTGGACGGTACCTGCCTGCGTTTATCAATACGCATGTTTTTGACGCAGTGCAGGGTGCCGTGCCACCGCAGCGGCCAATTACTGTGCGTGATTTGTTTATGCACACCAGCGGCATCACCTCGGGTGATTTTGACGCCTCCCCTACAGGCGCCGCCTATCGGGAAGCATTTGCGGAAAATCCGGCTTCGCTGGATAAATTGGTACAAATTCTGGGCGAGCTTCCCCTGGCACATCACCCGGGTGACCGCTGGACTTACGGCTTAAGCACGGACGTGCTGGCGCGTTTGGTCGAGCAGGCTTCCGGCATGCCGGTCGATCAGTTTTTACAAACCCGCTTGTTTGACCCATTGGGGATGACCGATACGGGGTTTAAAGTGCCTCCTGAAAAAGCAGATCGCGTGGCGGCCATGTACGGTGCCGATCTGAAACTCCGCCGGGCGCCGGAAGAAAGTCCGAATGTACTGGGTACCATTTTCCCGCGTGGGAATACCGGGTTGGTATCCACGTTGTCGGATTATGCCCGTTTTGTAAAAATGCTCGCCAATGGTGGCGAATGGGCTGGCAAACGGTATCTGAAAGCGGAATCGCTGAGCCAAATGCTGCAAAACCATCTGCCCGAAAGCCAGATTCCATTGCGGGTAGGCAACATCTCCACACCCGGGCAGGGCTTCGGTTTGGGCTTTGGCGTATTGGTGGAGGATACGGAATACGGCGGCCGTAAGGGCGATTGCTTTTGGCCTGGCGCTGCATTCACCTACTTTTTCCTGAATCCGGAAACCGGTGTTTACGGCATTTTTTTGACGCAGTTTACCGATTTGCGGAAGCTGCATTTTCTGTATGAATTTCACGGCCTGGCGAATGGCGTTTTTACAGAAAACGTCGCGGCAAAAAATTTGGGCGAAAAGGGTTAAAAACGGGGACTATTGTTTTCGCAGCAGCCTCAATAGGCTTTTTTCCACCCTTTTGCCTTTTTCCCACCGGCAAACTTTTTGTCCTTGGCCTTCTTGTCAAATTTTTCCGGCATCGGCTTGGCCTCGTTCACTTTTACACGCCGGCCGTTGATATCGAACTCTTCCAGGCCACGGCGAACATCGCGGGTGAAGGCGGGCTCGATGTCAAAGTGCATGTACGACTTTTTAATGTCGATGTCGCCAATTGCGGGTTTGGGTACGCGGAATTCGCGGATCAGCAATTGCAGAAAATCTTTTTTATTGATCCCGTCCATGAGGCCGATATTGACAAACAACCGCTGCATGGAACCGTTGGTGCCCGAGTGTTCCTGCCGGCCGTTTTTACGGTCTTTGCCACTCCGGAGGTTGATATCGGGTGCATTCCGGTAATAGGAAAGGAAGCGGTTAAACTCCACACTGGCAAAACGCTTGATCAGTTCTTCTTTGGATAAATCCTGCAGCGCCTCGTACACCCGGGGTAAAAAAGGTTCGATCTCGGCGTGCTGAACTTCCTGGTCGTGTATGTTCTGGATGATATGGAACAACTGGCTTTCGCAAACCTCGTAGCCGGTCGGGATTGTCATTTTAGCAAAGGTGGATTTCGAACGGCGCTCGATCTGCCGGATTTTTTCTTCAAACTTCGGCGTGATGATGCTAATCGAAATACCCTTGCGGCCCGCCCGGCCGGTGCGACCGCTGCGGTGGGTGTACACTTCGATCTCATCGGGCAGGCCGTAGTTGATCACGTGCGAAATATCGCTCACGTCGATGCCGCGGGCGGCCACATCGGTGGCGATGAGCAGTTGGAGGTTGCGTTCGCGGAAACGCTGCATGACGCGGTCGCGATCCGATTGAACGAGGTCGCCGTGCAGGGCATCGGCGTTGTACCCGTCGCGAATCATTTGCTCGGCAATTTCTTTGGTTTCGCTTCTGGTGCGGCAAAAAACGAGGCCGTAAATGCCGGGGGTGGCATCTACGATGCGTTTGAGTGCGGCATAGCGGTCTGCCGAATGGCAAACAAAATACCGGTGCTCAATATCGGCGTTGATCTGGTTGGCCTGGCCGACGTTGAGTTCGAGCGGGTCGCGCATGTAGGTGGAGGCAATGGCCCGTACCTCACGTGGCATGGTTGCGGAGAAAAGCCAGATGGACTGGCGGTTTTCCACTGCTTCCAGGATCATATCCACAGCATCTTTGAAACCCATGTTGAGCATTTCATCGGCCTCATCGAGTACAATGCGGGAAACCTTGTCGAGCCGCGCCACCTGCCGTACCAGCAGATCGACCAGGCGGCCCGGTGTGGCCACAATGATCTGGGCGCCGGCTTTGATCTTGCGCACCTGTGTTTCGATACTGGCGCCGCCATATACGGCAACTACTTTATACTGGTGAGCAAACTGGGAATAACTTTCCAGGTCTTTTGCCACCTGGACACACAACTCGCGGGTGGGGCAAAGAATAAGCGCCTGCACATTTTTTTCGGCGGGGTCTATTCGTTGTAATAAAGGCAGTCCGAATGCAGCTGTTTTACCGGTGCCGGTTTGTGCCAGCGCGATAAAATCTTCGTTGCTTTGGAGTGCGGTGGGAATTACAAGTTCCTGAACAGGGGTAGGGGTTTCGAAGCCCAGGGCAGCAATACCCTGCAGCAAGGCCTCTTCGAGGCCTAAATCTTTAAAAGCAGTCATTAAAAACGTTGCGTCAAATAAAAAAATCCGTTTCGGGGTCTTGGCGGACGGTGAGAATTCGGGTGCAAAGATGCGGCTTTTTTAAATATACGCGTATTTTTTATTTCCAGCGGCTTTCGTGCTGTAAATGTTAATGCTGCAGGTACCGACAGCAGTTCTGTCCCGCACTGTATCTTCCACGGCAGTTTGTTCCGGCACATAACCACCTCCGTTCATAACCTGCTTACCTATGAAAAAAGCGATTTACCTCTGCCTGGGATTGGTTTTCCAATCCACTTTCCTTGCTGCCCAAATTTTACCCGTTTGCCATCCGGCCGCTACGCCTGCCGCCGATGCCTGTGCCGATGCCTGTTTTTTCTGCCAATTGAATGGCTATGATGGCCAAACTTCCGGTTACACAGCGGGAACCGCCCCCGGTTTTTGCGGCACAGTGCAAAACGACCAATGGCTGGGTTTTATCGCCGACGCCGGTAGTATTTCAATTGATGTAATGCCCTACGGTTGCCAGCAGGGCGATGGCCTGGAAATCGCCTTGTACTCCGATTGTGCAGCGCCGCCGATTGCCTGCACCCCGGGTCAGTCCGGCGGCGGTGATCAGCTGCGTTCGTTAACGGCATCGCTGGTACCTGGCCAACCGTATTTTTTGATGATCAATGGCTTCGCCGGCGATGCCTGCCAGTTCAGCATATCCACAAGTCCTGCAGATGCGGTTTTCGACTTACAAATTGACTCGATCGGGTTGATCAAGGGCCCCAGGGTGGTTGCGGAACAAAGCGTACTGGTTTATAGCCTGGACTCGGTGCCGTTCGCAACCAGCTACCGGTGGACAGGGCCGGCGAGTTTTAAAATTAATGGCCAAACGCTGCCGGTGGTACTCGCTGCGCCGGCAGGCCGGCAGGTGACGGTCTCCTTCGGCGACGAAGGTGGTGTGTTGGGGGTTCAGGCGGAAAATGCCTGTTCGCAAAGTCCTGTTTCGGAACAACGGATTTACATCGGCGCGGCTCCGTTGGCGCCACCTTGCCCGACATCCGACTTGCCGGCTGCGGATAATTGTGCGGAAGCCTGTGTTTTCTGCAATTTTATGGGATACACCGGCACTTCCGCCGGCTACACGCCCGACCCGGCGCCGGGTTTTTGCGGCGTGGTGGAAAACAACCAATGGATCGGCTTTGTGGCTGGTACGACTGCCGCAACGTTTAAAATTTCGGCTTCGAATTGCGCCGATGGCAATGGTTTGCAAGCTGCGGTGTATCAAAATTGCGCGGAACCGCCGCTTGTTTGCGCCGGGGGCAGGCTTGGCGGCGCTGCCGACACACTGGAATTCGTTGCGCTTCTGGAGCCAAGTCAGCAATATTTTTTGATGATCGACGGCTATCTCGGGGATCAGTGTGATTTTTCGGTAGCCGTTTTGCCGCCGATGGCCGGTTTGCCACCGGCTATGGGAGTTACCGGACCAATTACCGGTCCGGCAACACTTTGCCAGGGCGCCACGGTTACCTACAGCGTGGACCCGGTAGCAGGGGCCGCCGGCTATACCTGGCAAGTGCCGGTGGGTTGGTTGGTGAACGGGATTCCCGGACCCTACACCGGGGTGGGCCTTGGGAGCAACCAGGTGACGGTAACTGCCAATGCCAATAGCGGGCAAATTTTCGTTCAGCCTTTTAATAATTGCCTGGCAGGCAACCAGGTGGTGAAAAACCTGGTGTCGCAACCTATTCCGCCAACTATTCTGCCGCCAGTGATAATCTGTGCGGAGGATGCGCCGTATGGGCTTCCTTGGGGGGCCTTGTGTTATACATCCGGCAACTACTGCGAAACCCTGAGTTCGTATTTGGGTTGCGACAGCGTGGTTTGCCAGCAAGTAACCATTCGGAGCCCGATCATTTTCATCCACGCGCCCAGAGTGCTTTGTTCCGGCGATTCGATGGTTGTTTGCGGCGAGGCGTTTAAAACAGCGGGCACTTTTTCGAAAATATGCGAATCCTATACGGGCTGTGATTCCACGGTGCATTTTACCCTGTTTTTGCTGGACCCGGTTGCAGAAATTTTAACGGATAACGACCCTCAATGCAGTAGTTTTCCGCTTGAACTCCATTCCGCACCCAGCCCCGGCGCCAAAATTTGGCGGCTGCCAAACGGCCTTGTCATCGGTACCGGGAACTCCATTACGGTCCAACAGCCCGGGGTTTACTATTTAACCGTCACCGCATTGATGTTCGGGGACTCCTGTATTGTCAGCGACATAATCGCGGTTGCAGCCGGAACGCCCCCAGATGCGATGGCCGTTGGGGGTACGCTTACGTGCGACTTGACGAGCATACAACTCGACGGGTCGTCGAGTACACCGAGCGCTTTGTTTTCCTGGTCGGGGCCGAATGGATTCATCTCTACGGAAGAAGACCCGGTAGTAAATATTCCCGGCATCTACGCGCTCACGGCGACGGACCCGCAATCCGGCTGCACCGCCACGGCCTCCGCTTTCGTGGCCGATGATACGGTGTCTCCTACTTTGCCTGCTCTGAACGATATTATGCTCAACTGTTCGAATCCTTCGTTTCAACTCCTTTGCCCCAGCCTCTTTTCACCTTTTAACTGCCAATGGTCCGGGCCGGGCATCAGTGATCCCAACGACCCGAATCCGGTTGTGGATATTCCCGGCGCCTACCAACTGACGGTGACCGGGCCGAACGGCTGCAC
This sequence comes from uncultured Saprospiraceae bacterium, assembly GCA_964484205.1. Lineage (GTDB taxonomy): Bacteria > Bacteroidota > Bacteroidia > Chitinophagales > Saprospiraceae > M3007. The sequence goes on from CAZAEZ010000014.1 coordinate 32,888, forward strand.
GAGTACCGCGGCATTCCAGGTGCTGGCTGATTTTCAAATCCCGGTACTTACTGCCTACGTTGATCCGATTACCTGCCTTACCCCAACAGGTATGCAACACTGTTCGGTTGATATCCCTGGCTCAGTTTGTACCTGGGAAGACCTGGGGTTTGGCCTGTCCTACCTGGTGACAGCCACCGCGCCAAACGGCTGTACCGCCAGCGATACGATAACGGTACAGGTAGATACCGACTTTCCTTTTGTGGAAGTAGCCGATGATACGTTGCGCTGTGACCAGCCTATGGTGGTGTTAAGCTGTACGACCGATGTTCAAAATGCACTATTTGCCTGGTCGGGCCCGGGCAATTTTAGTTCGGACCTTCAAAATCCAACAGTTATGCAGGAGGGTCCGTACATGGTGACGGTCACCAACCCGGCCAATGGTTGCGCCTCCGTTGCAACGGCAACGGTATATTCCGATGCGCAGTTGCCCCAAATTATCCTCTCGCCGCCAGGTCCGCTCACGTGCAGTAATCCCAGCGTTGTCTTGCAAGTAGTTTCCAACCCTCCGCAGGTAACGTTTATGTGGCAAGGTCCCAATGGATTTGTATCGGATTCGGCGAATCCGACTGTCAGCGAGCCGGGCGTTTACATTGTAACGGCGGTTTCGGGGATTAGTGGCTGCTCAAGTGTGGCATCAATTCTGATCGAACAGGATACCACCGCACCCGGTGCGGTGGCTACCGGCGGCATACTTTCCTGCGCACAACCCCAGGTACAACTCCTCGGAACATCGCAAGCCGCGGTCTTCACAATGGCCTGGACGGGGCCGGGTATTGATTTCCCGCCGCCGGCTTTCGACCCGGTAGTGGAATTTCCCGGCGTTTACACACTCGTCGTAACGGCGCCCAACGGCTGCACCAGCATTGATACGGCGCTGGTACTGGCCGATACGTCCACACTCCTGATTACGCTGCAAGCCGACACGCTAACCTGTACGACGGATAGTATTTTAATCGACCTGCCGCAGTTGCCGGGCTTTCCGCCGACCTGGATCACAGAGCCCGGCGCATATAATTTTTCCATTCAAAATCCGATAATCGGTTGCGAGACAACGATGGAGATCAACGTAGTAGAAGATGTGCAAACACCGGAACTAAGCCTGCTACAGGTGGTATCCGACCAAAACAGCCAGGGCATTGGTGCGATCGACGTTTCCATTGCATTTCCCGGCGCCTACACGGTGGGTTGGTTTCTCGATAATGTATTGGTTTCGAATGCTGAGGACTTGGATAGTTTGTTTGCCGGGGTGTATACCCTGCTGGCAACCGGCACCGCAAACGGTTGTACCAGCACGTTGGAGGTTACGGTGACGGATACCTTGGTGGCTACCTCTGCAATTTCGCCGGATGCGATTTGGAACATATTTCCAAATCCCGCCAGTGACTATCTGCATTTGCAATACCGGGGCGCCGGCAATCCGGAAGCACAGGTCTGGTTGTTGGATGCCACAGGTCGGTTGGTGGTCGCGCAAAGCGGGCGGGCAAACCCCGGCTGGGCAATTTCCTGCGCGCAGATTCCCGCGGGGGCTTACACGCTACTGATCAAAACTGCAGCAGGGTTATTTCGGCAGCAGGTAAACGTGCTGCGCTGATTGGGCAGTTTTCATTTTTGGCGCTGAAAATTTTGCCTCAACTTTGCGCTATGGCTTATTTCTCCAAACAAAAGGGCAATGCCAAAGCACTTACCCCGGACGAGGCACTGGTAAAAATGGAAAACTTCTGCGCCTACCGGGAGCGTTGCTGGCAGGAAGTGGATCAGAAAATGAAAACGCTGGGGGTTTCCGCTGATGTTGCCGGGGAAATACGCCATGCTTTGCAGGAACAAGGCTACGTGGATGACGCCCGCTTTGCCCGGGCTTTTGCCGGCGGAAAATTCCGGGTAAACCGCTGGGGGCGCGTGCGCATTCGGCTGGAGTTGCAGCGGCGGGGCATTGCATCCGGACTTATTGAATCGGCGCTGGAGGAAATTGACGAACAGGAGTACCGGTCGGTATTGCAGGAGCGCCTGGTGAAAAAACGGGTACAATACCAGGTCGACACAGATCCGCAGGGCAGAGCAAAAGCGGCGGCGGCATTGATCCGGTCTGGCTTTGAGCCGGAATTGGTATTTCTGTACCTTTGACAAATAATTCGCTGAAAGGGAAGGCGACTTGCCAATTTCTGTTTTTAAAAACCTGACTTTTTCAAAAACTTGGCAAACACACCTGCTGGCAGGGTAAGTATCTTTCAGGTATCTTTGAATCCAAAAGAACGGGATTCGTTATTGCTCCGTTCATTCAAACCTCCATATCGTATGGCAAAATCTAAACTCTCTCTTTCCGACATCAAGGTGCACAGCTTTGTAACCACACTTGACGAGCAGGAAATGAACCAGCTGAAGGGTGGTATTTACATCATTCGCGGCCGGCGATTTTCATACCGCACGCGGTGGACATCGGTGGATACCCGTTCTGAAGAAGCGGAATCCATCTGGCAACGCATGGGTAACAAATCTGCCTAAGTTAACACCGTTGATTTTATCTTAAACGGTTGCATTGCGTTGGTTGTGCCATTTGGCGCGCACTGTTTGTGCAAAGTTGCGCTGGGTAAGTTTGCTTTCGAGCCAGGCTTCCAGGTCAAATGTTTGCAACAAGGCCTGTGCTTCTGGCCAGTTGGCCAGCTCCCGGAGGTCTTGCTGCATTTTTTGAAAGGCAAGCCGCTGCTCCTGCCTGCCTGCCGCACGCATTAATTCGGCCATGAACTGAAAAAACCGCCGCTCCAGATCGTAGAGGCGGTTTTTCTTTTGCAAAAAACGGGTGGCGGAGCGAAGCAAGGACTCAAGCAGCACCGTATTTCCCATTTCAAAATGGATGATCAGGGCGAGCATACGGGCCAGGCTCTGAAGGTCTTCCCGCTCCACTGTGCGGGGCTGGTTGAGCCATTCATTGAGGTAGTCGAGGGCGCCGCTGTAGTCGCCGCAACCAAAACAAATGCAACAATATTGGAAATAAAAACTGGCCGTTTCGTAGTCGTGCGGGTCAAATTGTTCGGCCTCCTGCTGGCAGTGTTCCATTTCCTCGCGGGCTTCCTCAAACGCGCCGGTAAAGATGCAAAGGACAAACTTGTTGGTGTAGTATTGCCGGTGGATTTTCCGCCGGTCATCCTCAGTTAAGGGCTTCAGTTTCTGGAGTTTACCCAGTGCGGTCAGCACTTCGTCGTAACGTTTCAACAAACCGCAAGACAAGATAAAGTTGCTGAGTGCGGCAATGTAATCGGAGAGGTTTTCTTTTAAAAAATGCGGCTGCGACTCCAGAATTTCCAACATTTTTTTTCCGGTTTCATAAAACTGTTCCAACTCCAGCGCCGCATAATAATACAGATTGAGGGTGCGGTAGAACAATACCCGGGCTTTGTGCGACAGCGCCTGGTCGGGGCTGCTGAGCAGTTCATGTCCAACCAGGCTTTGCAGGCGCCGCATACGTTCCTCCCCGCGGTGTTGTGCCTCGCGTTTGATGGTGGTGTACACCTGAAAAAACAATTTCCGGTAGGCGGCAAAATTGCGCAACTGGTCCAGCGCCTGGGTTTCGGTGTACTGCAACTGGTCGAAATGCTTGTGCAAATAATCGACGTCCATCCGGGTATAGGCCAGGTGTTTTTTCCAACGGATAACCTCGAGTAGTTGTGTAAAACATTCGTATTGCCGGGCCAGTTTGGCAGCCTTTTCAAGCAACTCCTCACAGGCGTCGTAGTGGCTGCGCCGAAACAAAACAGCAACGCTCTGCAGCAAATGATTAAGGCGAAAATCAATGGCGTGTTGCTCGTCAAACGATTGCAGGCTTTTCAGCAACAACTCGTACAAATAGGCTTTCAACTCTGAATATTTCCGGCTCTCCACCGCCTGGTTGGGGTATATCATTTCACGGAGCGCCTCATCGTCGAATTGTGCCATATTTCCCATGGCATCAAACAACTGGAGGTACTTGCTGTCGCGCTCGGGTTTGCCCCGGATAAAAAGCTTGAAATAGCGTTTTTCGGCAGGCGTCAGCCCCTGAATAAGGCGGTACAATTTTTCGGAAGGCGTTTTTGCCATGGGTCTGGATATGTTGCCTGAACCGGGTCGGATACGTACAGGCGTCGACAAAATTGTCAGTTTTTGATCATTTCACCAAACCCGGCGCGGGTACCGGAAACCTGACTTATTGAATGAACCTGGGTTGGGGGGTAAATCCCGCGCCGATACCTTTGTCTTATCGTTTACAAAAATTGCTCTGCTATGATGAATGCCGTAGAATCGCCCGTACCGACCCGAGTTGCCCGTGCTATTCCGATAGGCCCCGGCTACCCGGATGCACCGCTAAAACACGCACGCATCAGCACACCGGAAAAGGGCGGCAAAGTTGTGCTGCCAACTATGGAAGGCATGTGTTTTGAAAAAGTGAAGCACATCGCCTACCTCGAAGCCAGCGGGAACTATACGGTATTGCACTTTCTCGATGGCCGGCAGATTCTGGTGTGTAAAACCCTGCGGGAAGTGGAGGGGCTGTTGCCGGGCCCGGCTTTTGTCCGCATTCACCGGTCGCATACCATCCACCTGCGCCACATCAAAAAATATGTGCGGGGAAAAGGCGGGCACGTCGTCCTGCAAAACAGCGTTACACTCACAGTCTCTGCCGGTCAGAAAGATAACTTCCTCCAAGCCCTGAAAGTGTATTTCAATTAAATACAGGGGCTAACCCAACCTCCGGACGTTAAAAAACGTCTATTCGGGAAAGGCGCCGGCCGGTGCCTCCTCACCTAAGACCTAAAGCATAGATCACCCGTAAAGTACCCAAGCAAATAAACACAGTAAGGGTTTGGTTTAGCGCCGGGCGTGTAACGACACGACCCGGCGTTAACTATTTCAAACGGCAACCTTTCCGTTTATTTCAATACCCCGTGAAAACGCAGTAAATGACCCTCCACCTGTTCATTGTACAAGCATAAAATCAGGGCATTGCGTTCCTGACCGCCGGCCGGAGGGAATAAAATCCGGATGGGATTGTGGCTATAGCCATCCTCGCTGAACAACTGCAACTGCCGGCCGCGCGGCCGCTTGAACAGCCGCAGTTCCTCTGCCGTTGCCGGAATCGGCACGTTGCCGTAACCTTCTTCGCGCAGAAACTGTTTCACCATGTCGTATGTGTACGCCAACTTTGTGCCGGCGAAAACGCTGCGGTATTCCCAGCCGTCGCTCAGGCCGCCCATGTAGTTGGAGCCTGCCGGCGGGAACTGCTCGCGCATTGGAATATGGGGTTCCATCGGCGCAGGAGTAGCCGGCTCAACGAAGCCAAATTCGTCGAATTGCGGTTCCGGAAGGGGTTGGCTGGTTGCCGTTGACTTTTTCATAAACCCGCTTGCTGCGTTTTCATTTTTGAAAAACCGGATCCGAACCAGACATGGATCCGGCAGCAAAAATAACGCACTTTGTGTTTTAATATCTTTTAAATAAAAACTTTTTGTTTTTAATAAATTCTTCGCAACCCGATTTCGACTATGACGGCGTACCTTCTTACCATCGGCGATGAAATTTTAATCGGCCAAATAGTGGATACCAATTCAGCCTGGATGAGCCGGCAATTGACCCTCAGCGGATTTCGTGTGGTGGGAAAAAGCAGTGTGGCGGACAGCACCGAAGCGATCGTTCAGGGTATGGAATATGGCGCCCGGCAGGCCGATGTGGTCATTTTGACGGGCGGATTGGGCCCCACAAAAGACGACGTCACCAAACAAACGCTGGCCGATTATTTTGGCTCGCCCATGACCCTGCACCAGGAAACGTATGACCGGATTGTTGCCTATTTTAAAAAAATCGGGCGGGCAGTGCCGGCTGCGGCCACTATTCAGGCTACCCTGCCGGACGAGGCGCTAATCCTGCCGAATAAGGTCGGCAGCGCACCCGGCATGTGGTTTGAAAAAAACGGTAAAGTGTACATCTCCCTTCCGGGTGTTCCGTTTGAAATGCAATACCTGCTCGAGCAGGAAGTGTTGCCGGTGTTGCGGCAACGTTTTCCGGGCAGTATGATCGCGCACCGGACCTTGCTCACCGTGGGAGAAGGCGAAAGCAACATTGCCCAGCGGATCGAAATGTTTGAAAACAGCTTGCCTGCGCATATCAAACTGGCCTACCTGCCCAGCCTGGGCCAGGTGCGCCTGCGCCTTACCGGATCGCCGGATAACCCCGGAACCATTGCCCCAAACGGGGAAAAACTGTTCGCCCAACTCGACGAAAAATTGGCAGAGCTCAAAGCCCTGCTGCCGGACCTGGTATTTGGCATTGAAGACGACTCCCTGGAAAGTGTGCTGGGCAAAATGCTCCTGAAGCGGCGCCTGCAGTTCGGTACGGCTGAAAGTTGTACGGGCGGCTACATTGCCCACATGATCACCTCGGTGCCCGGATCTTCCGACTACTTTCCGGGCTCCATTGTCAGTTATTCCTATGAAATGAAAACCAAACTGCTGGGGGTGCGTCCCGATACCCTGATCAAGTTTGGCGCAGTCAGTGAAGAAACGGTGCGCGAAATGGTTGCCGGAGCCCTCAAAACACTGCATGTAGACGTGGCTCTTGCTGTTTCCGGCATTGCCGGCCCGGGCGGCGGTACGGCTGACAAACCGGTCGGTACGGTGTGGATGGCCGTTGCGGATCGCAGCCGGATCATAGCGCGGAAGCACGTTTTCGGGCGCGACCGCCTGAAAAACATCCAGCTGACCGGCGTGCACGGCCTGAATATGGTCCGGCAGTTTTTGCTGGGCAGTATTTAATACTCCAGCCCGATTCGCTCCCGGATCGCATCCAGCGTTTCCATCAAATCCAGGGTAAAATCCAGCGGTACCAGGTCGCTTTCCAGCCGGCCTTCCTCCAGGCACGCCATTACATGGGCGGCCTCAAAATGGTAACCCCAGCCCTCGAACGGGAATTCCATGTCGCGTTTTAGTTCGCTGTTGCCCTCATAGTGCGAAACCGTCACTTTTTTAGCGAAGTGCCAGCGCGGGTGGAGGTAGATCGTTCCTTCCGTGCCGTATATCCAGGCTTCCACCGGCGTATTGGCCACGATCGATGAATGCCCGACGGCCAGCCGTTTGTCCGGGTAATCCAGGATGAAAGCGCAGGATTCGTCTACCTCAGTTGAAGTAAAACTGGCAGCTGCCTGGATGTGCTCCGGCAGGGGTTTGCCCAAAATAAACAAGGAAAGTAATGCCGGGTAAATACCAATGTCGAGCAACGAGCCGCCGCCCAGACCTTTATTGTACACACGCGAATGCGGATCGAAAGGCATGTGGAAGCCAAAGTCTGCCTTGACCGTGTGCACATCCCCGATTTCTCCCTGGGCGATCAGGGCCAGGGTGTAATCGACGGCAGGGATAAAGCGCGTCCAAAGCGCTTCCATCAGAAATGCCCGGTTCCGGCGTGCAGTATTGATCATACGAAGCGCCTCCTGCCGGTTCATGGCAAAAGGTTTCTCACACAAAACCGGAATACCGTGCTCCAAACATAACAAAGTATTTTCGGCATGGAGCACATGCGGGGTGGCGACGTACACCACATCCAGGTCGGGGCACCGGACGATTTCCGCATAATTCCCATACGCGTACGGCGCCCCGAATTCATCGGCAAACTGTTGCGCCCGTTCGGCAGAGGTGGAGGCCACGGCATGCAGTTGGGCATTGGGTAAGAGATTTAAGTCGCCGGCAAACTTCCGGGCGATCCTTCCAAGCCCGATTATGCCCCATTTGAAGGTTTTAGGCATAGTAAACTTTTGACAAAAATAGGCAAATAAAGACAGGAGAAGATAGATACGGGGTATTCGGTTTACTGAGTTTCTTTACCAGCTTATTAATAATCATTTTTTAACCAATCAAACTTTTCATTTATGAAGAAAATCCTACTAGGACTGGCCTTGCTTTGCGTGAGCGCCAGTTTTGCCCTTGGGCAGCGAACAGTCTCCGGAACAGTGAGTTCCACCGACGGTGAAGCCCTGATCGGGGCAACCGTCGCCGTGCTCGGTACGACAACCGGCGCCCGCACCGACATTGAAGGCAAATTCACTGTGGAAGTACCCGCCGGCGCAACAGCGCTCCGGTTTTCGTACACGGGCTTTGACGCGCAGGAAGTTCCGATCACTTCCGATGTGTACAATATTGTGTTGCAACCTTCCAGTGCTTACCTCGACGAGGTGGTTGTGGTTGGTTACGGTACGCAGTTGAAACGCGACGTAACCGGGTCCATTTCACAAGTGAAAGGCGAATCGATCGCCAATCTCGCCACGCCCAGCTTCGACCAGCAACTGGCCGGCCGCGCAGCAGGGGTGCAGGTTACTCCTCCGAGCGGACTGTTGGGAGCCCCGCCCCAGATTCGTATTCGCGGCGTCAACTCCATTTCTTCCGGTACGGCGCCGTTGGTAGTGGTTGATGGCGTGCCGATTTACGACGGCAATCAGGGCGGCTTTACACCGAAAAATGCTTTGGGCGATTTGAACCCGTCAGATATCGAGTCGTACGAAATTTTGAAAGACGGCGCTGCTACGGCCATTTATGGCTCGCGGGCTGCCAACGGTGTGTTGCTCATCACGACCAAACGCGGTAAAAAAGGCAAGCCGAAATTCAATTACGACATGTACATCGGCATGGCACGTCCGACCAACTTGTTTGATTTGCTCGACGCCGAACAATTCGTGATGATCAACAATGAAAAAAGTTTCAACACCGGCGATACCGTACCCATCGCCAACCTGATGACGGATGCACAGGGAAATGTGGTCAATACCGACTGGCAGGATGCGGTGTTTCGCAATGCCATGCAGCACAGCCATGTTTTTTCCGTATCCGGAGGCACCGACTTTACGAATTATTACTTCTCCCTGGGCTATTCCGACCAGGAAGGCATCTCGGTGGGCAACAGCCTGCGACGCTATTCCTTCCGCGCCAATATTGATCAAAAAGTGAATAAGTGGCTCAAACTCGGCTTTTCCAGCGGTGTTACCCGACAGGAAAACCTGGGCCCCCTCACCGGCTCCAACAACCTGTCGGGGAATACCTTCTCCGTCATGCGTATGATGCCGAATGTCCCGGTGTACGATCCAAACGATCCGACAGGCTATAATATCGACGAAATCAACCCGCGTACCCTGGGCCGGGGCAACAACCGCATCGAGATTGCCAACGGTATCCCCAACCAGCGTTTTGTGCTCGACAACGACAAACGCCGCTCCGACAACACCCGCCTGCTGGGCAACGTGTATGCCGAAATCGGGCTGTTGAAAGGCCTGACTTTCCGCACCCAGGTCGGTATCGACGGCAACTACGTAGACGACTACCTCTTCCAGGACCCGCGGCATGGCGACGGCTTTTCTGCCAATGGCCGGATTTCTCAGGCCTTCTCGCCCTCCCTGCGCTGGAACTGGCAGAACCTGTTGACGTACAGCCACCAGTTTGGCGAAAAACACAACCTCGATCTCACTGTTTTGCAGGAATACCAAAAAGAGCGGAACACGTTTTACCAGACACAGGTGTCTGATCTTTCCGACCGCTTTTTCCAGGAAAACATTGTCACGGGCACCTATGCCAATCAGGAAATTTTTGGCGGGATCGGTGAAAACGGTATTGCTTCCTATCTCGGTCGCGTGAACTACAACTTCGCCCGTAAATACTACATCAGCGCATCCATTCGCCGCGACGCCCTGTCGTCGCTGGCCGAAGCCAACCGCGAGGGATACTTTCCGGGCGCTTCGTTTGCCTGGCGTATTTCTGAAGAAGGATTTTGGGGCGGAAGCCTGGCCAATGTGATCTCCGACCTCCGCCTGCGCGGCTCCTATGCCGAGGTGGGCAACGTGCGCATCGGCAATTATCCGTACATCGGCTCCTATGGCTCGGCGCCATACGGTTTGCAAAACGGCATCACCTACAACAACTTCGGCAACGACGGCCTGCAGTGGGAAGCACAAACGAAAATGGATTTCGGTATTGACTTCGGTTTGTTCGACAGCCGCATTAATGCTTCGTTTGCCTACTGGCAGCAAGACAACGACCAGATCATCCTGAGTGCCCCGACCGCTCCCTCGCTGGGAATTCCGGGCAACCGTATTTTCACAAATATCGGCAACATGCGGGGCAATGGTATCGAATTTACCGTAGACGCTCTGGTGCTGCGCAGTGGAGATTTCCGTTGGAATACCAGCGTGAACTTCACGACGCAAAACAACGAAGTGCTGTCGCTGGTAAAAAATAATGACGGCACCGACCAGGACATCACCGGCGACTACAACATTATCCGGGCAGGCGAATCGATCAACGCCATTTACGGTTTCGACTACTACGGCGTCAATCCGGCCAACGGAAACCCGGTGTATCAAAAAGCCGACGGCAGCCTGGTGCAGCAGAACATTGTTTCGGGTGCATACACTGTATTCAACCCGGCCGAACCGGGTGGAACCGGCGCAGCCGCTACGCTTTCAACCTCCACCGACCGCCGGGTGCTTGGTTCCGCTCTTCCGAAATGGTTCGGCGGTTTCGACAACAATTTCTACCTCGGCGCTTTCGACCTGAACGTCTTCCTGCGCTTCTCGGGCGGCAACATGATCATGAACCGCACCCGCGTCGACCTGATGGAACAGGCATTCAACAACAACGGCACAGATATTTTGGGCCGCTGGCAAAGTCCGGAAAACCCGGGCGATGGCCAAACACCCAAACTGCGCCTGAACTCCAGCAACACCGTCAACAACCCGAATGTGGCCTCTACCCGTTGGGTGGAAAAAGGCGACTTCCTGCGCCTGGCAAACGTAGCGATCGGGTACACCATGCCCAAGTCGCTTACCCGCCGTGCCAACATCGAATCCCTCCGGATTTTCGTTCAGGCACAAAACATGCTCACGATCACTGGCTATTCGGGTCTTGATCCGGAAACCAACACCAACGGATTCGGTGTTGATTTCAACGGCAACCCGCAGCAGCAGGTGTTTACCGTTGGCGCGAACCTAGGTTTCTAAACAAAAAAAACGCTTAAACAATGAAGAATACGAATTCAATACTATTCATACGTTCGATTGCGGCGGCTTTAGTCCTGAGCGCAGTTGCAAGTTCCTGCGACAAGGATGTGACCGACTTGCAACCGTTTGACCGCATCACCGAAACGGCGGCTTTCTCTACGCCCGAACGTTGCGAACTTTCCATGGTAGGGGCATACGATGCGGCGCAAAGCGGCTTTTATGCCGGCGGTGCCGTACGCGGCTATCCGTTTGGCGCAGCCAACGTGGAACAGGGTGACAACCGCGGCGAGGACATGCTCAACGTGGCCACATTTTATGCCATTACCTACGGCTCTACCTACAACCCGACCACGGCCAACAACGTGTACCACTGGGAAACGCTTTATGGCCTGATCAACAAAGCCAACATCGTCATTGAAGGTGTACAAGGCGCTCAGGCGGCCGGTGTGCTGACCGATGCCCAGGCAAAAGGTTATGAAGGTGAAGCGCGCTTTTTGCGTGCGCTGGCGCACCACGAATTGCTGGTGCATTTTGCCCGGCCATACAACCACACCGGCGATGCATCGCATCTCGGCGTGCCCTACCGCACCAGAGCGATCAATACTGCAGCTGCAAAAGATGCTGCCCAGGGACAAGGGCGCAATTCAGTTAAGGAATGCTACGACCTGCTGATCGAAGACCTGAACTTTGCTGAGCAAAACCTGCCCGCTTCACGCGCCGGTACGCTCAACATCAGCCGGGCAACTTCGGGTGCAGCCGTCGCACTGAAAACCCGCATTTATCAGCACATGGGTCGCTGGAGCGATGTCATTGCCGAAGGCAACAAACTGCCCAGCGGTAGCCCCTACAGCCTCACCGCTGCACCGGAAGGACCCTTTGCCAGCTACACGTCGAACTCGGAGTCTATTTTCTCTATCGAAAATTCGAGTGTGGACAATAGTGGCGTCAACGGCGCTTTGCCGGTGATGTACTCGGTGTCGCCGGGTCGTGCCCTGGTAGCCGTCAGCCCGATCATTTTCAATGCGCCGTTTTGGGATGCCGACGACCTGCGCCGCACGCAGGTGAACAAACACAACGGCCGCGCGTATTTCAGCCATAAATACCGCAACATCACGACGCAGGACGACTGGAACCCGATCATCCGCTATGCCGAAGTGCTGCTGAATGTTGCCGAAGCACACCTTCGTGTGGGCTCGCCCGATATGAATGCGGCGCTTCCATTGCTCAACCTGGTGCGCAACCGCGCCGTAACCGACCCGGCCAAGCAATACACTGCCGGTACGTTTGCCGACGCCAAAGCCATGCTGCAAGCCGTGCTGAACGAACGCCGGATCGAGCTGCTTGCAGAAGGCCGCCGTTGGGCCGACATCCATCGCCTGGCCAATGATCCGGATTTTTCAACCGGTGGTATCCCCGCGAAAGTGCTCTACAACCAGACCACATTCGCCAGCTGGGAGCCGGGGCTCAATTATGACGCCAACGGCAACTACACCGGTACGCTGGGCCAACCGGCCATCCCGTACGACGACTACCGTTTTGTGTGGCCAATCCCGGTTTCTGAGCTGAACACCAATCCGGTGCTCGCCGCTCAGCAGAATCCTGGCTATTGAGGCGTACGACTTTTTGTTTGAAATAAATACGGCGGTTGCAGCATGTTGCTGTAACCGCCGTTTTCTGTTTAACGCAAAAATCACCCACCGCTGCGCGCCACCCGGAAACCCAGGTTGCAATCGCGCGCATCGGGGAAACGGCTGCTGCGGTTGCTGGTCCGGCAATGCCTGGGGCTGTTGCTCCAGGAGCCGCCGCGAATGACTCGCGCGGTGCCGATGGTTGGCCCTTCCGGATTCTGGGTATCGCCCGCCGTGGCATAGGCCGTGGCATTGTACCAATCCTGACACCATTCCCAGACATTGCCCGAACAGTCAAACAAACCGAAGGCATTGGCTTTTTTTTGCCCGACCGGATGCGCGCCTTTTTGGGCGTTGCCGGCGTACCATGCGACTTCAGCAAGATTGACGCTTCCCGAAAACAGGTCAGGTTTTCCGGCGCTCGCGGCATATTCCCATTCGGATTCCGTAGGCAGGCGGTAGCCATTGGCAGTTGGGTCGAAGGAAATGGAATCGCCCAGAAATTGATATGTCGGTGTGAGGTTTTGTTGCAAACTCAGCCAGTTGCAATACCGGGCGGCATCGCGCCAGCTGACATGCAAAACCGGGTACTGGCCGGCCGTTTCGGGCCGCAGCGCGCCTTTTTCATCGTGCCGCCAACAGACGCCGGTTTTTTTATTCCAGCCCAGCGGCCCCCAGCAGTAACTGCCTTCGCCGCGTTCGGCATCGGTTTGATAGCCGGAGGTTTGAATAAATTTCTGAAATTGCGCCAGCGTGACCTCTGTTTTTCCAATATAAAAATCGTTAGCACGGACCTTGCGAACCGGCTTTTCGTCGGCGTCACCCAGTGAATCGCCTTGAATAAAACTGCCGCCCGCGATGAAGACGGGTTCCGGATATTCCGGCCCTGAATTGGTAAAAAAACCGGGTGAAAGAATAGACAACCAGAAAATCAATAACATAACGTGAGTTTTAGATAGCTCTGATAAGGAAATTTAAAAAACTGGGCATGTCTCGATGTTTTTTGGGGGTCTCCCCCGCAGGGCGGGGTCGACATGACAACAGCATTTTATGGCCAATTTTTTATCAGATTTTTCCCTACGCTCAAAATTTTACCAGCGTTCAGGCTTGTTTCGAGCGTAGCGAGAAACCTGATAAATCATTAAAAAACAACGATTTGTCATGTCGACCCCGCCCTGCGGGGGAGACATCTTAAGTTTTAAACAAAAACTATCCAAAACTCACGTTAACATAGAAACTGCTCGATTTAATACTACTTTGAAAAAACACCATGTATAATTTAAACAGCAAAATCAATTGCAGGCTACGCCGCCTTGGGCAATTTTTCTTACTGGCTATCTTTTTTACATCGGCTAAATGCCATACCGATGACCTGCCGCCGCGTATTCTGGTGTTTTCTAAAACAGCAGGCTACCGCCATGCCAGTATTCCAACCGGGGTGGCGGCCTTGCGCACGATTTGCCGGGAGAACGGCATGCTCATGGATTCTACGGAAAACGCCGAAGATTTTAATGAAAAAAACCTGTGCCGCTATGCAGCCGTCGTTTTTTTAAGCACAACCGGCGACGTCCTGAACCCCGACCAGGAAGTCGCTTTCGAACGCTACATCCAGGCAGGCGGTGGTTTTGTGGGCATTCATTCGGCGACCGATACCGAGTACGGCTGGGGCTGGTACGGCAAATTGGTCGGGGCCTATTTTCAGGATCACCCGGCCATTCAGGAGGCGACGATCGACGTGAAGACACACGACCATCCAGCCACAAAACACCTCGGCGATACCTGGAAACGCACCGACGAGTGGTATAATCTGCGCGATCTCAATCCTGCAGTAAACGTCCTCCTGGCCGTCGACGAAAACAGCTACCAGGGCGGCACCATGGGCGCCAACCACCCGCTTTCATGGTATCACGATTTTGACGGAGGCCGGGCGTTTTACACGGCGCTGGGCCATACGGAAGCGTCGTTCGGCGAGCCGGATTTTTTGAAACATATCCTCGGCGGATTGAAATACGCCATGGGCGCCAACCACCGCCTTCGGTATGATCTGTGCCGTACCCCGGAGTTGCCCGATCAGTCCCGTTTTATCAAAACAGTGCTGGCCGAAAACCTGAACGAGCCTATGGAATTCGATATGTTTCCCGACGGTAAAATCCTGCTGATCGAACGCCGGGGCGCCATCAAAATATTCAACCCCAACACCGGCCTCGTGACGATCGCCTACAAATTGCCGGTTTATGATGGGCATGAAGACGGGCTGCTCGGGCTGGCCCTCGACCCCAACTGGGCCGACAATCACTGGATTTACCTGTACTATTCGCCGCCGGATGACCAACCGCGCAACCGCCTGGCGCGCTTTCGCTTTGTGGCCGACACGCTCGACCGGGCTTCCGAACAGGTGTTGCTCGAAGTGCCGGTTCAGCGCGATGAGTGCTGCCATGCTGCCGGTTGTATCGAGTTTGATGCCCAGGGCAACCTCTACCTTTCCACCGGCGACAATACCAACCCGTTCAACTCAAACGGGTTTGCACCCATCGATGAACGGCACGGCCGCAGTGCCTGGGATGCCCAACGCTCGGCGGCCAATGCCATGGACCTGCGCGGTAAAATTCTGCGCATCCGGCCCTTGCCCGACGGCTCCTACATCTGCCCGCCGGGCAATTTAAGTACCACCAACTGGACCGGAAAAGGCACTGTAGCCCCCGAAATTTACATCATGGGTTGCCGGAATCCGTTTCGGATGTCGCTCGATCACCGGCGCGGACTGTTGTTCTGGGGCGAGGTTGGCCCCGACGCCGGCGACCCAGACAGCCTGCGCGGTCCATCCGGCTTTGACGAGGTGAACCGTGCACGCACGTCCGGCTTTTTTGGCTGGCCCTATTTTGTCGGGGACAACCAGGCCTACCGCGATTACGACTTCAGCACGGGAAAATCCGGGGCTGTGTTCGATACGCAGCATCCGTTGAACAACTCCGCCAACAATACCGGTAGCCGCAATTTGCCTGCCGCCCAGCCCGCCATGATCTGGTACCCCTACGGCAACTCGGATGTTTTTCCCCTGGTTGGCAATGGTGCGCGCAATGCCATGGCCGGGCCGGTGTACTACTGCGACCGGTATGCCGCTGAAACGCGCTTTCCCGGGCATTACGATGGGAAATTGATCATGTACGACTGGATGCGCGGCTGGATGCAGGCGGTTACCCTCGACTCCGTCGGCAATTTCAGCCGGATGGAACCGCTGGCCCGGCATATCCAACTCTCGCGCCCGATGGACATGCTGGTCGACAAGGGTGGCACGTTGTGGGTGCTGGAATACGGCAAGCAGTGGTTTGCCTCAAACCCCGACGCCCGCCTGAGTCGGATCGATTATGTGCGCGGCAACCGCCCGCCCAATCCGGTGTTGCTGGCCGACAAAACGGCCGGTGCGGCGCCGCTTGGCGTGGTGTTTTCAACAGCCGGAACGAAAGACCCCGAGCGCCACCGGTTGTTTTATGAAATAAATTTTGGCGACGGCAGCCCGGTGCAAAAAATTGCGACCAACAAAAAAGTGCTGGCTGCTACAAACCCGGGTATTGCTCCGGGGCGCGGAACCAGTTTGACCGACAGCATTTCCCATACCTTCGAAAAAGCCGGCACCTACGAAGTTGTGCTGAAAGTGACGGACGCGCAGGGCGCTTCGGCGCTGGCCCGCCAAACCATACTCGTGGGCAACGACCCGCCGCGCGTCTTTTGGGATTTTTTTGGGAAAAACCGCAGTTTTTACGAGCCGGGTTCCACCCTGCGCTATCAACTCCGGGTACTCGACCGGGAAGACGGCTCCCTGGAGCGCGGCGACATTGATGCGCAAACGGTGACTGCCACCATCGATTATCTCGAAACGGGCTTCGACATTACGCAAATTGTGCAGGGGCACCTGGCCGGCCGCCAACAAGCGGAGTATGCGCGCGGCAAGGCATTGATGGAAGCCTCCGATTGCAACAGTTGCCATGCTGTCGATCGGCAGGTGAACGGCCCGGCCTATCAGGCTATTGGGCAGCGTTACCGGAAAAATGAATTTGCCGTGCGTGACCTTTCGCTGAAAGTCATCCGGGGTGGCGCCGGCAATTGGGGGCAAACCGTTATGAGCGCGCACCCGCAACTGAGCAACAGCGAGGTTGGCGAAATGATCCGCTGGATACTATCGCTCGGGGCACCGCTCAAGCCGGTAGCGTCGTTGCCCTTGCGCGGCAAGTATGTGTTGGATTTGCCCAAGCCGGATTCCAAAACAAAAAAAACAGCGCCGGGAAACTTCGTGCTCCAGGCCAGTTATCAGGACCGGGGCAGCCCCCAGCAAAATGCGCTCAGTGCCCGGGAAACGCTGGTGTTGCGCCCGGCGTTTCAGCAGGCTGAACAAGCCGATAGCATGGCCGGCGAAGTACGCAGCCTTCGGCCATTCAAGGGCGACACCGTCGTACTGCACGAACTCCGGCACAACAGTTTTTTTATGTTCAAACACTGCGATTTGCGGGGGGTGTATTCCGTGGCAATCGGGTTGGGTTCGGGTTTTGGTCATCAAAAAATTGATGGCGGCAGGGTGGAACTGCGCCTCGACAGCCCCGAAGGCGCCCTGGTGGGTTCGGCGCCGGTTCCTGCCGTCAATGGCCAAACTACCATGCAATTCACTCAAATTAACCTGCCGCTGGCACAATCGGCCTGGCCGGCCGACCGGTCGTTTCACGATTTTTATTTTGTTTTTAAAAATGAAAATAACCCGTCGAAACAAGTGGCTGTGGTCGATTGGGTGCGCTTCAATTTGTAAAATGTGGTATGCTTTTGGCGTATGCAGATGAAACTGCATACTATGGCAAAGTTGCCGACTTCTTTTTTTCTTTTTCTGGTTGTTGGCTGTGCCGGGCTCGTTTCTGGTTGCCGGTGGATCGACGGGAAACCACGGGTTCTGGTGTTTACCAATGAAGAGATTGTGCTGCACGAAAGCACCGCTGTGGCCATGGAAGCCCTGGAGCAATTGTGCGCCGAAAACGGCTTGCGCGCCGATGTGCGCGACATTGCGAAGGTGTCGAAAACATTCACCGAAAGCAGCCTGCGCCGCTACGCCGCCGTGGTGTTTTTGAATACCGCCGGCAACATGCTGAACGCAGAGCAGGAACGGCAGTTTGAGCGCTACATAAAAGCCGGCGGCGGTTTTGTCGGTATTCACACGGCCATCGATACCGAACACAAATGGACCTGGTATGGCAAACTGGTCGGGGCGCACTTTAGCAGCCAAACTGCAATTCAGGAAGCGGACCTGCAGGTGCAACACCGCGAACACCCGGCTACCCGTCACCTCGATGCGGCGTGGTCGCGCCGCGACGAATGGTTCAACCTGCGCGACCTGGACCCCGGCGTCGAAGTGCTCCTGACCCTCGACGAAACCTCTTGCCAGGGCGGTACGATGGGCGCTTTCCATCCGGTTTCCTGGCGCCACGAATTTGACGGCGGCCGCGCTTTCGTGACCACCATGGGCCATACCCCGGAATCGTACAGCGAGCGGGCTTTTCTTCAGCACCTTCTGGGCGGTATTCAATATGCCGTCGGCGACAACCGGGCCCTGAACTACGACAATATTCCGGAGGAGGCGGCGCCGGAAAAAGCCGCTGCGGGATTTGTAAAAACGACCTTCGAATGCGACCTGGATGAACCATTGGCACTCGAAATGCTGCCCGACGGCAACCTTGTTTTTATCGAGCGCAAAGGCGCCATCAAGCGGTACGATGTGGCTGCACAACAGCTCCGCACCGTGGCGAATTTGTCTGTTCATGTGATCAATGAATTGGGACTTCTGGGCATGGCTCTGGACCCGCAGTGGGAGCAAAATCACTGGATTTATCTTTACTACACCCGTCCGGGAACCCGGGAGGTAAACCGCCTTTCGCGTTTTGTTTTTACCGGCGATTCGCTGTTGCCGGATTCCGAAACGATCCTGCTGGAAGTTGGGCTGGAGCGCGACGAGTGCTGCCATTATGCCGGGTATCTCAAGTTCGACGCGCAGGGCTACCTGTATTTGTCGACCGGCGATAACACCGATTATGATGGCTCGGAAGGGTATTCCCCTATCGATAAACGCCCCGATCAGACCATGGGCGATGCTCAACGGTCGGCGGCCAATTCAATGGACCTGCGCGGCAAAATCCTGCGCATAAAACCCCTGCCCAACGGGTCGTACCTGTGTCCGGCGGGTAATATGTTTTCGCCCCGGGAGGTAATTGTTTCACCATTGGCCAGGGCTCTGGATGCCTGCTTTTTTCCAAAAAAACAAACGGCGCCCAGCCTGGCGAGCCGCGGCGCCGGCCGTCCCGAAGTGTACGTGATGGGCTGCCGGAACCCGTTCCGCTTTTCTATTGATAGCCGTCGCGGCTGGCTTTTTTGGGGCGAGCCGGGGCCACAAGCCGGGGTGCCCGACCCCAAGCGGGGCCCACAGGGTTTCGACGAAATCAATTGCGCCCGCGGGCCCGGCTTTTTTGGCTGGCCCTATTTTATTGGCGACAACAAACCGTACGTGGATTACGATTTTTCCCAAAAAAAATCAGGTGCGCATTTCGATGCCCAACACCCGGTGAACGACGCTCCAAGAAATACCGGCGCCACCTACCTGCCGGCTGCCCAGCCTGCGCTGATCTGGTATTCGTATGGCAGCTCGGTCGAGTTTCCGCTACTCGCCAACGGCGCCAATTGTGCCATGGCCGGTCCGGTGTATTACAGCGACCAATACCCGGCCGAAACGCGTTTTCCGGACAAATACAACGGCAAGCTGATCATTTACGATTGGATGCGCAACTGGGTAATGGCGGTGGCGCTCGATTCGCTCGCAAGGTTCGAGTACATGGAGCCCCTGGCCGAATCGATCGAGTTGTCCAAGCCTGTCGACATGTTGTTCGACAATAACGGAGCGCTTTGGGTGCTCGAATACGGCAACAAATGGTTTACCCAAAACGCCGACGCCTGCCTGAGCCGGATCGATTACATCCCCGGTGATGGTACGGAAAACCAGGTCGCCGAAAATGCAGCCCCCGACGTATACTGGAATTTTGGCGGAAAAAACCGCAGTTTTTACCGGCCCGGCGAAGTGGTGCAATATCAGCTTGTAGCCAATGACCCCGAAGACGGCTCACTGGCAGACGGCCGCATCCAACCCGCCGACCTGTTTGTGCATATTGGCTACATGGCCCCCGGGGCCGACTGGCAAAAGCAGGTGACCAACCTGAAACCCCAATCGGTCCCGTTTGCGCGCGGCAAGCAACTGATCGAGGGTTCCGACTGTGCGTCCTGCCATGCCGTTGATCGGAAAGTAAACGGCCCGGCTTACCTCGATGTCAAGCGGCGTTACCAGGGCGACAAGTCGGCGCAGGCCCGGCTGGTTCAAAAAATCATCAAAGGCGGCAAGGGCGTATGGGGCGAGACCGTCATGAGCGCCCACCCCCAACTTGCTCCGGCAGATGTGGCCGACATGGTGCGGTGGATCCTGTCGCTGGGCGATTATGAAACCCCGGCGGCACAGGGCATTTTCCGCTTCAACCCGCCGACCGACGCCGAAGATGGCGGGTTGTTCGTCTTTCATGCCGCTTATCAGGATCGCGGCAGCCGCAACGGAAATCCCAGGGCCGGCAGTGAAACGCTGGTGTTGCGGCCAACCACTCAATTGGCCACGCAGGCGGACGATTTTTCGAAGGCTGTTCGTCTGCTCCGGCATCCCCGGAACAATACAACGGCAGTGATGGCCGAACTCAAAGACCAGTGCTACCTGGTGTTCAAACAGGTAGATCTGCGGGAAATGGACGCTGTGGTTTTTGGTATCGTCGCCGCGCAGGGCAGTATGGGTGCGGCATCCGTTGAAATTCGCTTGGATAACCCCGACGGGCAGTTGGTGGGCAAGGCGCCTGTGCCCGGTTTTGCAGCGGTCAAAAAGAACAGCCTGTCGGAGGTGTCTATGGAAATTGACCGGAATATATGGTCAAAAGAGCAGGGTCTGCATGATCTGTATGTCGTGCTGCGCAACCCGAAAAGTCCGGGCGTACCGGCGGCGTATTTGGATTGGTTGCGTGTTGAGTTTTATAACGCTGATATGTGAAGGATGTAATTCGATTTAGGCTTTGGACACCTCCGGTGCCTTACCTAATTGAAGTTCATTGAAAAAGCAGAACCGTGTGCTGATATTGGAGTGTGCAGAACAAACATCAAACACTCCGATTCTGCCATGCTCTTAAGGGGAGCAGGACACTGCTTTTTTTTTATTCAATTTTCATCGGACAGGTTCGCCAACGCCCGCTGCACCGTTTCCTTATCTTCCGGATACGTTACCCCATACCACTGGCTGCTGCTGTTCAGCACGCGCACGCGCACTTTGCCGGCTTTCAGCAAATTATTCACTACGGTTGGAATGTAAAACTCGGCGCGGGGCTTGTTGAGGTTAGCCTGGACAAATGCGCGGAACTGCTCGTCGAGTTCCTGAAAAACCGTGGGGTGAAAGCCCCAGAAATTCATAGAAACCGGCGTGCCGGCGGCGAGCGGGAATTTTGCGCCGGTTTCGTCGGTATGGAAAATCCCTTCAGGAAAACGCTCAATTTTGGTATGCTCAGTCACATCGGATAAAAACCCGTCGGGACCAACCGTGCATACGCCGCGCGATACGGCGCCGTTTTCCGACAGGGTATTGCCGAGTTGGTAAGCGACCATGCCGTACTGGTCGGGCGCACAGTCGGTGCGCAGGAAATCGCCGATAACCCGGAAGGCTTCGGCGCCGTAAAAATCGTCGGCGTTGATGGCCACGAAGGGTTCATTGATGCAGTTGCGGGCCACAAGAATGGCATGGCCGGTACCCCAGGGTTTTTCACGGGCGGGCGGTTCGGGCAGCCAGTCGAGCGCGCTGTCCATTTCCTGGAAGGCGTATTCAACGGCAATGCGTTGTTCAATTTTGCGGCCCAGGCGCTCACGGAATTCCGCTTCAATAGCTTTCCGAATAACGAATACGACTTTGCCGAACCCGGCTTTTATGGCGTCGTTTACCGAAAACTCGAGGATGGCTTCACCGCCGGGGCCCATGCCGTCGACCTGCTTGAGTCCGCCATAGCGGGAACCGATGCCGGCGGCGAGGATTAAAAGTGTAGGTTGCATTGCGCTGCTGGTTTGTGTTCAGGAAAAGAAAATTGGCGGCTTCGCGGGGTTTTTTACATTTGTCGGGGCTCTCGCTGCCCGTTTGAGCGCAAAAGTCCGAAACGAAACCCACTTTCACAGCACCCTAACCCAATCTTTGTCCTATGAGCGACACCACTACCCGCCCTGCCGGCTACCTTTACCAGCTGACCATTATCGGTATTTTATTTTTTATTTTCGGGTTTGTCACCTGGTTGAACGGCACCCTGATCCCGTTTCTAAAACTGGCCTGTGGTCTGGAATACGACTGGCAGGCGTTGCTGGTGACGTTCGCGTTTTACATCAGTTATTTCTTCCTGGCTATCCCGTCTTCCCAAATTTTGAAACGCACCGGATTTAAAGACGGGATGGCGCTTGGCCTGCTGGTTATGGCCGTAGGCTGCCTGGTGTTTATTCCGGCGGCCAATGCGCGGGCATATCCGTTGTTTCTGGCGGGTTTGTTTGTGCAGGGCATGGGCCTGGCGTTGTTGCAAACCGCTTCCAACCCCTACATCAGCATTCTCGGGCCGATCGAAAGTGCGGCGCAGCGGATCAGTATCATGGGCATTTGCAATAAAGTGGCGGGTATATTGAGCCCGCTCGTGCTCAGCTCCATTGTTTTGAAAAATGCCAGCGCCATTGAAACGCAGATAAAAGAGGCGACGGATGTTGCTATAAAAACAGATTTGCTGAACGAATTGGCAGGCCGGGTGGTGATGCCCTACCTGGTGATGGCTTTTGCGCTTATTGGTCTGGCCCTGATGATCCGGCGTTCGGCGCTCCCGGAAATCGATACGGCCGGGGAAGCAGTGCAGGGCGATGCCGGCCTGTCGGCGGGCCGCACCAGTGTCTGGCAATTTCCGCACCTCCTGTTGGGCGCCCTGGCGATCTTCTTTTATGTGGGCGCCGAAGTAATGGCCGGGGATGGCATTACCATTTACAGTCGCTCCCTGGGCTTCGAACTGGACCAGACGAAATACTTCACGTCGTTCACTTTGGGCGCCATGCTGGTGGGTTATGTGCTCAGTATCATTCTGATCCCCAAGTTCATTTCCCAGCAAAATTTCCTGCGCTATTCGGCCATACTCGGGTTGCTGCTTACGGTGCTGACTTTCCTGACGACGGGCTCTACTGCGGTGCTTTGCATTGCCTTGCTTGGTTTGGCCAATGCCGTCATGTGGCCGGCTATTTTCCCCTTGGCGATCAACGGCTTGGGGCGGTTCACTCAGATCGGCTCGGCCTTTTTGATCATGGGGATTGCCGGGGGCGCCTTGTTGCCGCAGTTGTATGGGTATCTCGCTGAGCTGGACTCGGTGGGGCATCAACTGGCCTTTCTGATCACCATGTTGCCTTGCTATTTGTATATTTTGTATTACTCCATGGGGGGGTATAAACTTCGTTGATTTGTTGATTTGTTGATTTGAGCGTGCAGGGATGTTCGCAAGTATTCGTTAACCATAAAATACCTGAACCATGAAAATTTATTTTTTTGAAAAACTGGACGTTTGGCAACGCGGGCGCGTTCTGGTAAAATCCATTTATCAATTATCGGGAAACTTCCCTACGGAAGAAAAATTCGGTTTGACTCAGCAAATCAGGCGCGCAAGCTTTTCAATTACCTGCAACCTGGCTGAAGGGACGGCGCGATTTTCCGGAAAAGATCAGGCGCGGTTTTCGGAGATCGCATTTGGCAGCCTAATGGAGGTTTTGAATTTGTTGATCACGGCGGTAGATATCAACTATCTGACGGAAGAAGCGCTCCTTCAGCAGCGTCCGCTCATAGAAGAAATTGGAAATAAAATTAACGCCCTGAGGGAATCGCAACTCAAACGCGATAAATAAGCCCTATCCTCTCAAATCAACACCTCAACAAATCAACAACAAGTCACTCATTGGTATCCACCAGTTCCATCACTGTCCGGAAGGCCGTAAATTTTCCGGCAAAACGCTGCTGGTGCTGGCGTTGGAGTTCGGGCGCAAATTCTTCCATGTAGCGTTCGAGATGCAATTTGTCTTTCACCAGGTATTGCATGGTATAAATTTCGGCATCGGTGTGTTCGTGGTAGAGGAGTTTGCTGATCCGGTAAGAACGGAACATTCCGGTGGCCATGACATCCGGGATGTGGGTTTCGCGCATCCATTGCAGCCAGTCGCGGTGTGCATTCAGGTCGACGGTGATCGTAACGTTGTAAAGCAGCATAAGTGTCGTAAAAATGCTCTAAGATTTGGCCGGAAAGATAACCTGAAATAACATTTTGGAGTTTATAGAGCGGGAAACCGCACTGCCTGTCCCGTGCCGTTTCTCCGGAAATCATAACCCCGGCAGGTTCGGTACCATCCGGTCAAATGTTTCCATAAAATAGTTTTAACTTGTAAGCCGTTCTGAACAACCACCAAACAAAACTCAAGTTCTACCATGATTAACAGGCTACGCTCGTTGTTACTACTTGCCCTGGCATTGATTCCGCTGGCACTGTTCGCCACACACAACCGCGCCGGCGAAATACACATCGAACAAATTGGCCCGCTGACGATACGGGCTACCATAATTACCTGGACGCGCACGCTCAGTTTCAGTGCCGACCGCGATACGCTTACGATTGATTGGGGCGACGGGAACCGCGAACAAGTTGCTCGTAGCAACGGCAACGGCAACGGCGTCGTACTCAGCGATCAAGTGAAATACAATACTTACATCGCCACGCACACCTATGCGGGGCCGGCATGGTATAAAATTTCGATGACAGATCCTAACCGCAATGCCGGGATCATCAATGTGAATCCACCCCAATCGGAAAATGTGCCGTTTTATATTGAAACGAAATACCGGTTTTTGGACCCGCAGTTTGACGGGACAAACACAACGCCGTATTTGCTCCAGGCCCCCATCGACAATGCCTGTGTCGGACAGCCGTTCAAACACAACCCGAATGCGTTCGATCCCGATCTGGACAGCCTGTCCTATAAACTGATCACGCCCCTCCAGGCGATGGGAGCCGTGGTACCCAATTACAGTTTCCCGAATGAAATCGGCCCCGGGCCAATTAATACCCTGTTTCTGAACGAACGCACCGGCGATATTCTTTGGCAGGCGCCCCAAATTGCCGGGGAGTACAATCTGGCGTTTATCATTATTTCCTGGCGGAAAGGTGTCCCGATCGACACAACCATTCGCGATATGCAGATTTTTGTGGAAAACTGTCAAAATCGCCCGCCGGTGGTCTCCTCCATTAATGATCTGTGTGTAGTGGCGGGTGACGTTGTGGAGTTTCCGGTAACAGCCACAGACCCGGACTCCGGCAATCTGGTGCTGCTGACGGCTTCCGGGGGCCCCATCAGCAACCCGTACAGCCCGGCGACGTTCGTTGCGCCGACGGGGTATCAGGTGCCGCCTGTTTCGGGTAATTTCCGTTGGCAAACTGCCTGCGAACATGTGTCCAACCAACCGTACACCGTTGTGTTTAAAGCCGTTGACACGCTGAATAAAAACACACCCCAACTGGCCGATTTGAAAACCGTGAACATAAAAGTGGTCGGCCCCCCTCCGTTGGATGTGCAGGCCAATGCCCAATTTGGCGAAGTGGAAATCACCTGGGAAAAACCCTATGTCTGTGAAGATGCCGCGGAGGATTATTTCTACGGATTTTCTGTATGGCGCCGCCAGGGCACCAACCCGTTCCTGATCGACACCTGCACGCCGGGTTTGAAAGGTAAGGGCTATACCGAGCTGATCTTCGTCACCCGGCAGGAACAAAACGGGCGCTATTACTACAAGGATACCAATGTGGAGCGCGGGCGGACGTATTGTTACCGCATACTGGCCAAATTTGCCCGTACTTCCGCGGGCGGCTATCCGTACAACCTGGTGGAAAGCCTGCCCTCAGAGGAAGCTTGTGTGCAACTGCCCCGGGAACTGCCGCTGATTACCAACGTTTCCGTGCGGGAAACCGATGGCACAAACGGCCAAATGGACGTTTGTTGGTCAAAACCAGTGGCCGGCGACCTGGACACCGTGATCAATCACGGGCCCTATCGTTACCGGTTGTTGCGTGCACCAGGTTTGAGTGGCGGAACCATGCAAGCCGTCCCGGGCGCCACGTTTACGGTGGATAATTTCTGGCAGGCAAACGACACTTGTTTTACCGACCAAAATCTGAATACCACCGGCCAACCTTACCACTACAAGGTGGAATTTTATACCCGTGGCAACTTTGCCACCCCGCTCGGCTCCACGAACGATGCCTCTTCGATTTACCTGACGGTCAACTCTACCGACAACACCAACCAGCTTTCCTGGGAAGAATCGGTGCCCTGGACCAACACGGCGTATACCGTTTTTCGTTTTAACAACAATACCGGGCAATACGATTCCATTGGAACAACCAATGTGCCGATGTACGATGACCGTGGGCTCGAAAACGGCAAGGAGTACTGTTACTACGTCCGAAGCACCGGCACTTATAGTGTGGACGGGGTGATCGACCCGATTCTGAATAACTCGCAAGAAGCCTGCGGTGTACCCCTGGACACGTTGCCGCCTTGCGTGCCGGTGCTTACAGTGACCAATATTTGCAATGGCGGGAGCGGCGCCCAGCCCGATCCGCCTTACGAAAACACCCTGACCTGGACCAACCCGAACACCACCTGTCCCGGCACCGATGATGCCGTAAAGTACCATCTGTGGTATGCCGATATGGAAGGCGAACCTCTGGCGTTGTTTCAGGTGATCGACGGGGCAGAAAATACGTCGTTTGTCCATGTGATCGAAGAGGGCCTGGCCGGTTGTTATGCCGTTTCGGCGGTGGATTCAACAGGCAATGAAAGCGCCATGAGTATACCGGAATGTGTGGACAATTGTCCGAATTATGCTTTGCCCAATGCATTCACGCCCAACGGCGACGGTTTTAATGATCAGTTTACCCCGTTCCCGGATTGGCGGTTTATCGAACGCATCGACATGCAAATTTTTAACCGCTGGGGCAATGTGGTTTTTGAAGCCACAGACCCGGCCATCAACTGGAATGGCCAAAACCTTTCGGGCAACGAAGTTTCCGAAGGCACCTACTTCTATGTGTGCAAAGTGTATGAACGCAGGGTCGATGGTGTGGTGCTGCGGCCCGATGTGCTGAGTGGATACATTGAACTGGTGCGGGGCGGAAAATAAGCGCGCCTGACTGCTATGCTACCCGTCCTATGGCTTGGAGCCGTAGGACGGGTTTTCTTTAAAAAAAGCATGGAGCAGCGCTTCGGCGCCCGCAAACGGCGATACCCGCCCGGCCAGCACTTGCGGCTCCAGCGCTGCCAACTTTGCCTGCACCGCCGGATTTCCGTAAAATGCCGCTTTAATACCCGCTTCGATGGCTTCTTCCAGCCAATATTTTGCCTGTTGACGGCGGTTTTTTATAAAAAAATTGTTTTCCAGCATAAGGTCACGGCAGGCTGAAACGGCTTCCCAAACTTCGGCAATGCCGGCGCCTTCCTGGGCGCTGCAGGTAAGTACCCGGGGCGCCCAGCCGCCGGCTTTTGGCGGCAACAAATGTGTAGCGTTCAGGTAGTGGGCGCGAGCCTGGTTGGCCAGTTTGATGCGGTCGCCGTCGGCTTTGTTGACCGCCAGAATATCGGCCATTTCCACAATGCCGCGTTTGATGCCCTGCAATTCATCGCCGGCGCCTGGCAGTAGCAACAGCAGAAAAATATCCGTCATGCGGTGTACTGCCGTTTCGGACTGCCCTACACCCACGGTTTCGATAAGCACGGTGCCGTAGCCTGCGGCTTCAACCAGCAAAATGCTTTCGCGGGTTTTTCGGGCCACACCGCCCAGGGAGGTACCTGCTGCCGAGGGGCGAATAAACGCATTTTCAGATGCCGACAGGCGCTCCATACGGGTCTTGTCGCCGAGTATGCTGCCCTTGCTTACCGCGCTGGAGGGGTCGATGGCGAGTACGGCAACTTTTTGCCCCTGCTCCACCAGGTACATACCCAACGCCTCAATAAATGAACTCTTCCCTACGCCCGGCGCGCCGGTGACGGCTACCCGGAGGGAGTCGCCGGCGTCGTTGTCCGGCGACCGCTGGGCCGCCTGCCGCTGGTCCAGCAATTTTTGGATGACGGCCTGTGCCAGGGTCTGGTGCTCCGGTCGGGCGCTTTCCACCAGGGTGATCGCCTGCCCGAGCACAACACGGTTTCCGGCAAGGATTCCCTGCACGTATTCTTCTGCGGAAAGTTGGGTTTTTGCCATGGTGACGGGCTTTGCGACAAATGTGCGAAGGATTGTAAAGAACACCAAGTTTTGCGGGAGCGGGCTGCACCGGACCGCGTGCGCACTGCATTGTCGAGGAGTGGAATTACGACAAAACCGGTAGTTTTTGCAATAGGATTTTTTTAAGAAAACAGGATTTTGGTTTTTAACTTTTTGTTTTCGACATTGAAAAACAGCGCATTAGGTGTTAAGCGGATTAACAGGCAACCTTGAATGGTTAAACCGAATTTAATCTCAAACACCACACTGGCAATGCGCCGGAGAAGGCTCTAATATTGCGTGAAAATACTTCGTTAACCACTCAAAACAGTACGTTATGAAACATCGCCTGTCTGTTCTTTTCTGCCTCTTGCTGTTGGTAAGTTGCCGCAGCGTAAAAATTTCGGATTTTCATACCAACGCCCCCACACCCGACCCTCTGCCACGCCTGGCGCTGGAGGTGCATACGGAAAGTTTTGCCCTGTTGTTTGGAAAGGAACTCGCCGAACGCATTCTGGTGCAAAACGCGCTTGACCCGGGGAGTTATATTCCCAATCCTATCGGTGTTTTGGCCCAGGTAGGCCAGCCGGTGCACGATGTGTTTGTCCTGTTGGGCAATGAACTGACGGACAACCTCGTCCGGTCGAGCGGCGAGCAAAAAGGCAAAGCCCGCTTCAAACTCATTTATTACAACCGCTACAACTCCGGCTGGGGCTACACCATCCCGTCGATCCTTACATTGGGCGCTGTAAATGTGCTGGCCTTGCCGGCGGGCGTAACCCGTGCCGAAGTGGAGTTGCAAATGGAAATTACCGACAATGCCGGAAACGTCCTGTCGCGGTATCGCGCCCCCGGATCGGGTAAAGCCAAAGTGGCCATGTATCACGGCTACAGCGGGTTTGGCGCGATGCGTAAAGCAAACTTGCTGGCCCTGCAATCGGCGCTGCAAAGTATTAAACTCCAGATGGCAGCCGATTTGCCGCAGTTGCAAAACAAACTGGCGGCGGTGGCTCCGGTGGAGTAATGCGCCGACGATTCCAAACTTTCACCACGGAGGCACTCCACTCGAGGCTGTTTCATAAGGACTGATTTGCGATTTTGGATTTACGAATTACGATTAATGGCATCCCGATAGTGCAGATATTCCACTTCTTACAAAACAAAATAATCGTCACTCGTCACTCGTAAATGATGACTTATGAGACAGCCTCGAGTGCCCGCACAGCCTGACAAACATAGGAGGCACGGAGGCCACGGAGCTGATGCTCCGTGTCTCCGTGGTAAATAAGATATTCTACGGCGGGCGTTTCAGGTTTCTCTCTTTGGATACCGCCTCCCGTGTTTCAGTAATAAAACTACTTCATCGCCGCTTCGCGCAAACGCTGCAAAAACGGTGAGGCGAAGATGAACGACTGGAGATTTTCATTGGTGCTTTCGAGCACTTCGTCGCGGTTGCCGGTCCACTCGAGCTGGCCGTTGAACAGGAAGCAGATATTATCGCCGTTTTCCATCACCGAGTTCATGTCGTGGGTGTTGATGATGGTAGTGATGTTGTTCTCGATGGTGATGCTGCGGATGAGTTCGTCGATCACCAGTGCGGTTTTAGGGTCGAGGCCGGAGTTGGGCTCGTCGCAAAACAGGTATTGCGGTTCCAGCACAATGGCGCGGGCGATGCCCACGCGTTTTTGCATACCGCCGGAAAGTTCGGACGGGAATTTTTTGTTGTTCCCGGTCAGGTTCACGCGTTCGAGGCAGTAGTTCACCCGATCGAGTTTTTCCTTTGGGGTATGGTGGGTAAACATATCCAGCGGAAACCGGATGTTTTGCTCGACCGTCAGCGAGTCGAACAGCGCCGAGCCCTGGAAGAGCATGCCCATTTTCATGCGGATGGCGCGTTTTTGTTTTTTGTTCAGCGCTGTAAAATCCACATCGTCAAACCAGACCTTGCCTTCCGTTGGTTGAAACAAACCCACCAATATTTTCATCAGCACGGTTTTCCCCGATCCGCTGCGGCCGATAATGAGATTGCATTTGCCGGCCTCGTAGGTGAAGGAAATATCTTTCAGCACTTGCTGGTCTTCGAACGATTTGAAGATGTGTTCTGCACGGATCATATTGGGTGATTGTTGGTTGTTGGCTATTGGTCGTTGGTTATTTGCGGGTGTTTACCATTTTTCCAGGCGCAGCCTGGGTATTGTTTTGCCTGCAATAAACGAAAACTTTGCCTCCTCCCAGCGCGGCGCCCGAAAACGGGGCCTTGCATTGTTTGAAAAACAGTAGGGTTCGGTGGGTACGCCCAGCCAGTTTTTGTCCAACGTGCCATTGCCATTCACATCGTGAAAACAACTGATGGCATAGGCCCCGTCCGGAACACCGGGAATGATCACTTCCAGATTACCGGTATTCCGAACGGGAACGACCTGCTGAAAACGCGCCCGGTCGGGTTGAAGGAAATCCGCTTTTTTATCAAAAACGGCAACGTATAGCCGGCCTTCCGCCTGCTGCAAGTTGGTAAAAACAATGCGGAGGTCCGAATTTTTCATAACAAACAGCAGGCAGCTAAGCAATAAGAACATGGATCGCGGTGGTTCAGAGCGGCAGTGCCGAATACCGTTCAATAAACGCTTTCAATTCATCGACCATTGCAGGCGAGCCGATGGCGATCGTGCTGCGCTGATGCAATTCCTTGGGGCTCACCTCGAGAATCCGTTTCAGGTGAGTGTTGATCGACTTGCCGCCGGCCTGTTCAATGATCATGGACAAGGGGTTGCATTCGTACAACAGACGCAATTTTCCTTTGGGGTACTTGCGCGTGCTGGGGTACAGGAAAATGCCGCCTTGATTCAGAATCCGGTGCACGTCGCTCACCATGGAGCCGATGTAGCGCAGGCTGTAGTTCTGGTCGCTGCAATTGTCGATGTAGCGCCGGAGTTCCAGGTCGAATTTGGAATAGTAGCCCTGATTAACCGAGTAGGTTTGGCCGTTTTCGGGGATGCGCATATTCCGGTGGCTAAGGCAAAATTCGCCGATGCTGGGGTCGAGGGTAAAGCCGTTGACCCCGCGACCAGTGGTGTACACCAAAATGGTGGAGGTGCCGTACAGCACGTAGCCCGCGGCAACCTGCTTGGTGCCCGGCTGCAGAAAATCGTCGATGGTGGCCGGTCCGCCCGAGTCGCTGACGCGGCGATAGATGGCGAAGATGGTGCCCACCGATACGTTCACGTCGATGTTGGAGGAGCCGTCGAGCGGGTCGAACATGACGACATAATTGCTCTTTTTCGAGCTGGCTGCCGGTACTTGCAGGAAATCTTCATTTTCTTCGGATGCGATGGCGCAGCACTCGCCGCTGTTTTGCAGGCACTCGATAAGTTTTTCATTGGCGTATACGTCGAGTTTTTGCTGTTTGTCGCCGGAGGCATTGTCGCCGCTGTCGGCTACGCCGAGAATATTGACCAGGCCCGCTTTGTTCACTTCCCGGTTGATGATTTTGGCGGCCACGCCGATATCTCGCAAGAGGCCGGTGAGCTCGCCGGTAGCGTAATCAAAATCTTTTTCGGAGCGGATGATAAATTCGTCGAGGGTGATAATGCGGGAGCCAGGGCGGTTGAAGGGCGGCGAAACGCCGTTTTCAGGTGCTTTTTTTGCTGTTGCCATGCGTGCGGTGGAGTTAGGTAAGCAGCCAAAAGGGCCGCTTTATATTGGTTAAGGCATTGAATGTATGCGCCTGTTTCAGGCGCCACAAAATTAAGCAAAACTTTTGGTGCCCACAGGCGTCTGTTCAAACCGGGTAAGGCACAAATTCTGGAAAAAATTTTGGTTGGCCGGGTCAACCATATCCGGCACGGCATTGAACAATCGGCCGGAATTGGGTTTTTATACCTTTGCTAAATTTAAACACGCTCGTAACAGCCTCCAGCCATGCAACAACTGGCCTATCTCAATAAGTTTTTCTGGAATTACCGCTGGCGGTTTTTACTGGGCATCGTATTTGTCGGGCTGGCCAACTGGTTTCGCGTTTGGCAACCCAAAGTCATTCGCGAGGCGCTCGACACGGTTGTTGAGCAGGTCAGGCACTACAAGGAAACCGGCGGTATTGCCGCCCATCCGGAAGCGTTTCAGGAACTGGGAAACCAGATCGCCTGGTTTGGCGCTGCGGTGATTGCGCTGGCTATTATGATGGGGCTGTTTATGTTTTTTATGCGGCAAACGATCATTGTGATGAGCCGCCTGATCGAGTACGATATCCGGAAAGAAATTTTTGCCCACTACGAAACCCTCGACCTCGCTTTTTACAAACGCAACAGCACGGGCGACCTGATGTCGCGCATTTCCGAAGATGTTTCGAAAGTGCGCATGTTTCTCGGTCCCGCTATTTTGTACGGACTGGATCTGAGTTTTCTGTTCGTGCTCGCCATCTCATCCATGCTTCGTGTTAGCGTTCCGCTGACGCTATGGTCGTTATTGCCGCTGCCGTTTTTGAGCATTTCGATCTATTGGGTGAGTACGATCATTAACAAGCGCAGTGAAAAAATCCAGCGGCAGTTGTCCAAACTGACCAGCACAGCCCAGGAGGTGTACAGCGGCATCCGGGTGGTGAAAAGTTACGGGCAGGAGGCAGCCATGGGCCGGTATTTTGCCGAAGAAAGCGAGCAGTACCGCCAGAAGTCACTCGGGTTGATCCGGATCGATGCGTTTTTCTTTCCCCTGATGCTGCTCATGGTTGGCGCCAGCACGATCATCACCGTGTACGTTGGCGGTTTGCTGGTGGTCAAAGGCAATATCACAGCAGGCAATATTGCCGAATTTGTCATTTACATCAACATGCTGACCTGGCCGGTAACGGCCATTGGCTGGATTGCCTCGCTCACCCAACAAGCTGCCGCTTCGCAAAAACGGATCAATGAGTTTTTGCAAACAAAACCCACGATCACAAACCCGGTATCTAACGGACAAACGACAAGCGCCCTAACGACAACCGGCTCCAACCAAACGCCGGAGACTTCCGCTTACCAGGGCCATATTGTGTTTGAAAATGTCGGTTTTGTTTATCCCGACACGGGCATCCGGGCACTCGAGCATGTTTCGTTTGAGATCAAACCCGGCCAGAAACTGGCCATCATCGGGCGCACCGGCGCCGGAAAAACAACCATTGCCGACCTCCTGGTCCGGATGTACGATGTCATGGAAGGGCGGATATTGCTGGATGGCAAAGACCTCCGGGAACACGATTTATTCCATCTGCGCCGCCGGATTGGCTATGTGCCGCAGGATGTGTTCCTGTTTTCCGATACGGTGCTCGGCAATATTTCTTTTGGCAAGGAAGGACTTACCCGCGAGGAGGCCGAATTTTATGCCAAACGCGCCGCTGTGCACGACGACATCATCAGTTTGCCCAAAGGCTATGAAAGCCTGGTCGGTGAACGTGGCGTCACGCTTTCCGGCGGGCAAAAACAACGGGTCAGCATTGCGCGGGCGTTTGCCAAACAACCCGATATTATTCTGCTCGACGACTGCCTCTCGGCCGTAGACACGCATACCGAAAGTCGGATTCTCGGTTACCTGGATCAGGCACTGTCGGACAAAACAGCGATTATCATCACCCACCGCATTTACAGCATGCTGAAGTTTGATAAAATCATTGTGCTCGATGACCACCACATTGTGGAGGAGGGCACGCATGAGGCGTTGGTCCAACTCGGCGGATATTATGCGGAAATGTATGAAAAACAGTCGGCCCTGGGCGATGCCGAAGAATGAAGTCCGGGTACGCACTTTTGCGGCAAACCGGAAATCAATTCGTAAATTGCCTCTCGAACCAGTACCTTTTCATCATGTTGGTAAAATCCTTTTTGGATGCCCCTATCGGCTTTTTCGAGATTAGCGGAAGCGCTTTGGGCGTACGTTCCGTAAAACGCTGCGAAAAACCCGGTGTGGATATGCAGGATATTCCGGATGAACACCCGGTGGCCGTTTGCAAACGAGAATTGCAAGCCTATTTCGAAGGGAAACAACGAGAATTCAATGTGAAACTCGATTGGAGCGGCGCCCCGGAATTTCACCGTCAGGTATGGGCGGCCCTGCAGCAAATTCCGTATGGAGAGACTGTCGCCTATTCCGATATCGCCAACCGCATCGGGCAGCCAAAGGCCGTGCGGGCGGTCGGGCTGGCCAACCGGAACAACCCGGTGGCGATTGTGGTGCCTTGCCACAGGGTGATTGGAAAAGCCGGTGAATTGCGGGGCTATTTTTACGGGCTGGATACAAAAATGGCGTTGTTGCGCCTCGAAAACCCGGCGCGGTTTGCTGAGCAGGGTTCCCTTTTTTAGAATGTTTACTCTTGTTTCCGATCCTGCAAAGGCGCTTTTCGGATCGGAGTAAAGTAGATTTTTTTGACATTGGCGCCGGCACGTTCTGCTTCTTTTATCGTGCTCGCTGCTTTTGCCGTATCGCCTTGTTGCAATTGTGCATCCACAGCGATTTGAACGGCTTCCAGGTTTTTCGGATCTTTTTTCAGCGCTTCATTGGCGTACTTCAGGGCGCTCTCGGTTTCGCCGAGGCCCAGGTTGGCTTTTGCCGCGCTTACCCGAACCTTGGTACTGCTCGTTTTGGTAGCCATGCGCTCCATTTGATCGCGCCGGACTTTCAGGGCACTCAGGCTGTCGCGCACTTTTGAGCTGGCTTCCTCAAGCCAGGCGCCGTCGAGCAATTTGTTTTCACGGGCCGTTTCAAGTTCTTTTTTAGCTTTTTCCGGTTGTTCGCTTTCCAGGTAGGCTTTTATCCGGGTTTTCTGAAGCGCGTCGATGTCCTCCTTGTCGCAGGATGTTACTGCGCTGAGGTCGCGGGCCGCTGCTTTGTAGTCTTCTTTTTGAAAATACAAGGCCCCGCGTTTGGTAAGTGCAGTCGAATTGTCCGGGAAATAAGCCAGCACTTTATCGTACTGCGCAATAGCCGAATCCTGTTCATTTTTCATGATGTAATAATCGGCCAGCACGAAACTCGTGGAGGTGTCCACCGGAGGGGCGAGTGTGTCCGATTCCAGGCGAGCCGTGGCGCCCGAGTCCAGCTCTTGCAGAATATTGGCCGCAATAGGCACCTGCAGTTGATTGGCCAACACCATGTAAAGCAGGCGGCTGATGGCACGCACATCGCTGGTCCAGTTGGCTTCTTCTGTAACCGCCAACAGCCGGTTGATCGTCGTATCGCCGGCATGGCGCACACCGCCGGCATCGAGCAGGCGGTAGCGTACATCTACCGTGTAGTCTTTGCTTCTGCGGCCAAACTGATTGACTTTTCCCCACACCAACATCTGCACATCACAGCCCCGGGCTATTTCCACTGCCTGGGCCGAGTTGGGGTAGTCCTGATCGATGTTGTATTGTTCGCTGACGTCGGCCAATGCCCGCACACGCAGGCCGGGCGTTTGCTCGATCAGGTCATTCAGGTCATCCATGATATCAAAAGCCGGGTCGCCGCCGGTTTGCGTACCGGTTTGTTTGAAGGGAAGGATCATCACCTTTAATTCGGCCGTCTGGCTGAATACCGGGCAGGTATCCTGACTTTTTTTATAGTCCCAGAACTGCCAGACCAGGAAGGCGCTAACCAACGCCACGATGCCTCCAATAATGTAGTAGCGCAGGGCTTTCCGGCTGGTAGGCTTGATTTCCTCTTCGAAATACACCTTCCCGGTTTCCAACTGGCGAATGAGCAGCAGGGCCTTATCGGCCAACTGATTGGTAGCAAGGCGGGCATCCTCTGGTGAAATTGTTCCTTTGAGCGTTTGAGCCTTTAGCTGATACAGGTCTGCCTGGTTGACGCGGGCAATATCTGCCAGTTCGACATAGTCTTCCGAATTATCCAGCAGAACAACCAATTGATTGTAAGCCTCTTCCAGGTTACCCTGGGTGATGCTTTTTTTTATAGCATCCAACGCTTGTGCGAGTTCCATAATTGGCGGGTTTTGAGCAGCTTGGGATTAGACAGACAAGCTGATATTGCGCTAAAACGCAGGTAAAGGTCAAAGAATTTTTTAATGCGGCGTTAGGGATTGTTTAAAATTAGCGGTTGGGTTTTGGCTATTTGCCGTTGGTTGCCGGCTCGTTGAGGCAATTCTCAGGCTATCATTTGAATTGGCTACAACACCGTGCGGAGTACATTCCACACATTCTGCGCTACAATTTTTTGCCCGGTCACATTAGGGTGGATGCCGTCGCCCAGGTTCAGTTCGGGGTCGGCAGCCACACCCTCGAGCAAAAAAGGAATCAGAGCAGCGTCGTTAGCTTTGGCCAGTTCGGGATACATGGCTGCGAAGTCTTTGGTATAGCGCGGTCCAAGATTTGGTGGCGCCAGCATACCCGCAATCACCAGTTTACAATCCGGATTTTTGGCTTTGACCCGGTCAAGAATTGTTTGCAGGTTTTGCCGGGCTTCCTCAACAGGCAGGCCGCGCAGGGCGTCGTTGGCGCCAAGTTCCAGCACAAATACATCGACCGGCTGTTGCAGTACCCAGTCGATCCGGTTTTTCCCGTCTACACTTGTTTCGCCGCTCAGGCCGGCATTGATGCACCGGTAGGGCATTCCCAGGCTGTCGATTTTTTCCTGGATCAAGGCAGGGAAACCCTGTTCGGGCGACAATTGGTAGGCCGCTGTCAGGCTGGTGCCAAAAAAGACGATATTTTTTCGGGAAACCTCAGCTGCTTTTTCGGTCGGTTGGTCGGCATTGCCGGATGCCGCTTGGGCTGTCGAGGGGGCGTCCTGGCAGGCCAGGATAACACTCAGAATAAGAAGGAAAAACGGTATGCGTAGGTTGTACATGCTGAAATGTAATTTTTTCAAAGGTACAACAAGGGCCGGCGGGCTTGGTTTTACTACTGTATTTGTAGTTGCTTTTTTGGAGAAAACAGGCGCCGTTAAAAAGTTGATTTTTTTACCCCGAGGGCACATTAAAAAACTCCGGTGAATACCCGTATACGGCTTAACGCCGTAGAATGAGTGCGGGTCCGAAAATTTGGAAACCACACGCACTTTATTTAAAACCTTGAGCGCAAAAAAAGTACCGCCAAAACCAAAGCACCAAATAACAAAACCCAGCCCAACGGTCCTTTCCACCAAGCCGTGGAAACCTGCACGGGGTCAGCTTTTCCCGTGAGCACAAAACCGGCCCAGTAGTAGGGGAAAGCGTCGCCGGTAGTTTGCAGGTAACTGCGTTTGGCATTGGTGAGCGCCTCGTCTTTATCCTGCCCCTGCCGGATATTTTCCAAAAACAGCTGCATGAGCCCGGCGGTGGCATCGTCGCGCACTTCCCAGAGGCTCATCACCGTGGCCGGGCATCCGGCGGCCTGAAAGGCACGCGACAGGCTGAGCGTGCCCTCGCCCGGGGCAATTTTACCCAGGCCGGTCTGACAAGCGCTGAGCAATACCAGGTCGGCATCGAGCCGGGCGTGATACACCTGGTGGGCAAACAGGCAGTGCGCCAGCTCGGCGGCGGGCAAGCGCCGGGGCCCGGGGCCCAGGGTGCGCCCCGGCTCCCGGGGCTGCATGACACCGGCAATGGGTTGGCCGGCCGTGAACGCCATCCAGGAATGATCGGGAAAGGAGTCGGAAGCCTCGGCGTGCCCGTGAAAATGTATGATCGCATAGCCGGCAGCTTCTTTCATGAATGCTTCAAGGCTGGCATCGGGCCCCAAAAAGGCTTTGCCCTTGAAAGCCCCCGCTGCCGACTGTACCACGCCGGAGCCGGAAACAACCTGCCCCAGTATGCTGCCGGAATAATCCGGAGCAAAGCCTGCATACGAACCCCGGCGCGCAGGTTGCCCTTGCCGGGTATAAAATAAATCGAGCGAAGCCGAAGCCGCCAGGCGCGTCTGACTGGCAGCTACCAGGTATGGGAGCGTGGCATAATTGACCCCGGCTGCGGCATCAGCCGGTTCGTACAACAACACATCGAAAGGCAGCAAAGCCAGGGCGCCATCGGCCACCAGGGTAATGTGTTCGGGTGGCGTAGCCGGCATAACCGGGGCGATCAGATCATCGTACAAATGTTTGCCGGCCTGTACAAATTCGGAAAAAAGCGCCGGGTCGCCGGCTCTGTTTTCCGCCTGAATGGCATTGTTGAACAACGCGATAAAATCGCGAACAGCCGCTTCCCGGTATGGCTTGCGTACAAACCGCAGGGCATCATTTGATACCGCAATCATGTATACCAGGCTGCTGTCGGGATCGGTAAAATAGTCGATCCAGAGTTCGTCTTTCCGGAGCAATTTTTGGCGCACGGCATCCACCGTGGCAGTTTGGGTATGGCCGGCTGTTGTTTCGATATGGTACTCGCCTGCGATCCGGGACTGCAACTGGCGGAGTTCCTGCTCTACGGAATAAAGTCGCCGTTTTAATTCCTCAATGGCCTTTTCGCCGGGAGCGCCTTCAGCAATTTGCTCCTCAAAAAGCGCATTTTGTAAAAAAGCTCGGCGTTCTTTCAGGTCGCGTTCCTGCTGAATAAGTGAATCGGCCACCCCGGCGCCGCGCAGGGCGGCATCGGCGGCAATTTTTTGCTGGAGCAGCACGGCTTTGTTTTTTTCGGCATAGGTAAACGCGCGGGCGGCTACGGCATGGTCGCCGTTTTTTTGTTGGGCGTACAAAATAGCCAGCATGCGGCTGAACAGGCGCCGGCTTTGCTGCGACGAATGCAGTTTGGACGATTCGTACACGGCAACATCGCGCAGGTTTTCCATCATTTGGATAGCCAGCGCCGTAGTGCTGTCGGCCAATTGCAACACACTGCCGGAAGCCTGCGCGCGGTATTGTTGCCAGAGGGCTTCCCCTTTCAGGTCGAGCGCCTCGGCAATGGCATTTTCCGGGTCGGGATCCAGCAGCGCCGGGTCGGGGTTTTGGCGCACGTCGTCGGGCGAAATTTTGGCATAAATCCGGTTCAAGGCTTGCTGGGCAAATTGCGTGGCTGCCTGAAAATCGCGGCTGCGGTAGGTACTCCAGCCCATTTCGATCAACAATTTGGCAATTTCACGCTGCTCCACCCCGCCTGCCTTGGCCAGGGCGAGGGCTTCGTCGCGGTATTTTTTAGCCGCCGGCAGTTTGCCGGAAGCCTCCAGGATGCCGGACAAAATGGTAAGCCCGTTGAACCGGTAGTTGTTTTTTCCGGGTTCATAGGAATCCAGCGCGGCGCGGGCCGCTTGTTCTGCTTCGGCGTGCCGGCCACTCATAAAAAGGACGCTGGCTTTGCTCGACAACAACAAACCTTTGTTATTTGCGGCAGCAGCGCCCTGCCCGGGGTCGAGTTTGTTCAATTGCCCGAGCGCACGCAGCCCGGCTTCGTATTGTTCAAGTGCTTTGGGCAAATCGCCGGCGGTTTGATAAGCCAGGCCGAGGTCGTTGTGAATTTCCACGATGGTGAGCCGGTTGGCAACCGCACGCCCGGGCAGGCTGTCCTGCTCCAACAATTCAAGAGCGGTGAGGAACAACTTTTCCGCCTCCTCATGTTCACCGAGCCGGGTTTTGATGTTGGCCAGCGTTTTGTGAATGACCCCGGCCGGATTGGCGTTCGTCACGCCGCCAAAGCGATCGGACATTTCCCGGGCTTTTTCATAATAAACTCCGGCTGCATAGTTTCGGCCCAAGCGGCGCAGCGTAAACCCCAGCAAGGTGTACAACTGACCGGTTTTCGAATCCGGTTCCCACCAGGCATTTCGCACAGCCTGATCCAGCAGGGGATGCAAGTCGTCGTACTGCCTGTTTTTATGGTGCAGTGAAAATAGCGCCCGATGGGTGTCCACCCAGGCGTCCTTGTCGCGCAGGGATTTATACAACCCGGCAATGCGGATCAATAATGCCCCCTTGCCTTCCGTAGCCGTGTCGGCCTGCGCCGTCAGGGAGTCGATCGAGGCCCTGATCCGGACGGAATCGGCTGCGCTCAGGGTTTGGGGCTCCGTGTCGGCAGGCGCCTGCCCGGGTTGGCAGGCAAGCCATAAAAAAGTGATCAGGAATATGCAGAACCAACTTGCTTTCATATTTTCAACTATTGGGGTTGTATGTGAGGGCTGTTTGCCGCGGGCAGTTTAGGCCCAACAACCGGTGATCTACTTAAAACCGTTCAACTCGTAGCGCAGGCGGTGCGAAAACGTGTAATGTGCGTACGCAAATGGATGGTTGTACCAGGCTCGCTCGTCTGCGGCGCCAGGAGTACCGGGCAGGCCGTATTGTTGGGTAATTGCCGAATTGCGCCAGCGCCAGCCAAACCCGAACGACAAGCCGGGCCGGCCAACCAGGTTGAGCAGGTCGAGCGAAACGGAAAAGGAGTGGTCGAGCCGTTGGCCGAAGTTCCAGTCGCCCAGGTCAAGTTTGTTCCCGTTGTTTTTCCCGTGCAGCAGAAACGACCCGGTATAGCCTGCCGAGAGGCCCCAGCCGCGTTTGACGCCGATGTTGCCGAAGCGCAATTCGGGTTTTTTAGCAATAAAACGCAACAGCACAGGTGTAAGGTCGATATGGCCGAGCCGGACGCTATCCACTTCCGGGTTGCGCAAATTTGTTTGACCGTAGCCCAACTCGGCTTGCCACCAGAACATGGGAAAGACTGATTTCGGAATCCTGGGATCGAAAAAATAGCGATTCTGCGGGTTGGGCATTTTGCACAGGGCCTTGCGTGCCGTGAGGGCCAGGTTGTAGCCGGACCGGTGGAAAGATTGGTCGTCGAAGCGAAAATTGTAATACACTTTGAGCCCAAACATACAGGGCGCCGGCATCCGCAAACCCTGCACGCGCACAATGGCTTCGTTGGTGGTCACCTCGCTATCTTCCATTTGAATGTGGGCCTGGGCAAGTATCCGGTCGCCTTCTTTAAAAACCAGGCCGGGTTTGGTTTTCAAATTAAAATTGACAAATCCGAAAGCGTTTTCATCCGGAAAACCCACATCCTGCGCCTGGCCGAGCGAGAGCAGGTTGGCGTCGTCCGAAGCCCAACGCAGGGTGCTTTCACTTTGAAACGACTGCACCATCGGGCTGGGGGAGGTGGAAACAGTGGTCAGCAAACCCGTGTTGAGTTGGTTGTTGTCGATGGTGGCATCAATGCGCAAAAGATCTGCCGTGGCGGTGCCGCCGTTAAAAAAATCGACCCGGTAGTGCAGTTGCGCCGCCGTGGCGCCGGGTTCGAGGACGGCAGGGTACACCGACATGGCGTTGGGGTCGGAGGCCCAGTTCAGCGAGATCGGCAGGTAGGTCAGTTCGTCCAGGCCGTCGATAAAATTGCTGTTTTCGACACCGCTGTCGCCAACGTAACCGCCGGTGCTGCTTTTGTCGGCATTCGTAACACCGAGTAGATTGACCTGGCCGGCTTTCTGGGTGGGGTGCAATTTGTACATTGCTTTTACGGAGGTGAGCAGTTCGGGCACCGTGTCCGGCAACAGATCGGCTACGCCATCGCGCACTTTCAGCTCGACGAAAACACTGTTTTCATCCGTAGCATCATTTGCGTTGTCCACCGCGTCAAATTCCCAGGCGTATACCCGGTGCGGGGTACCATCGAACGATTCGGGGAAACTGGAGCTGGGTGCCGGTCCGCTTTGCATACCGACAAACTCAAACTCATTCGAGGGAAACATGAGGTAAACCGTGCGCGGGGCCTCGCCCTGCTCCCGGATTTTTTTATAGGTAAGCGCAAAGATCAGTCGACCGCCCGGACGGGATGCCGCCCAGTTGACATTCAGGGCAATGGACGAGTCTTGCGGTATGCGCGCCGGGTAGGACAACGCGGCGTCTACGGTATTCACGACAATGGTATCCACCATAAATCCAAGGGGATCGTGGTCGTCGCTGTAAATTGGTTTGAGTGCGGCTTTCACGACGTAGGTCCCCACCGGGAACGCGTGTTCCGGCGTACTGTCGCGGCTGAACGTGCCGTCGCCAAAATTCCAGAAGTACACCCATTGGGCGGGTTTTTCCTGTTCTTCCACCAGGGGTAAGGGCGGATTGTTGTGGCGGCAGGTATCCGAAACTTTACCCCAGGCCAGGTTAAATCTGAATTTATTCTCGAACGACTCCGTGACGCTTTTGGGCATGGCCGTTTCGTCGACGGGTGGAGACGCCATTGTTTCAGGTGTACATTCCTGGGCGGAAAGCGGGCTGCAGAGCGCGGCCAAAAGGAAAAGAGCAAAAAAAAGGAACGTGTTGCGCGAGGATACCATAGAACGGATATGTTTTACACCTTGGTTAATTCAGTCGTATGCCAGGGGAACTTGTCAACAAACATGGGGTGTCAGATTATTAAAACTTCAAATTTATGCCTAAAAAGTATTCCCGCCGGCAATTTTTTTATCAAAGGCATTTCAAAAATGACTGTATTTTCGCTGCGGGGATCAATTTCTGACACATTGCAACCCACTACCTCCAACACTGTATCTGCAATCATGTCTGATCCTGTTTACCGCGCTATCCCCGCCTGGGCCGAGGAAGACCGTCCGCGCGAAAAAATGTTGCTCAAAGGAAAAAGTGCACTTTCTGATGCCGAATTGCTGGCCATTTTGCTGGGCTCCGGCACTGTTGGCCAAAGCGCTGTGGCGCTGGCGCAGCACATCCTGGCTACTGTCGAATTTAACCTGCATGAACTGGGGAAGCGCTCGATCGCCGAATTGTGCCGGTTCAAAGGCATCGGCGAAGCGAAAGCCGTGAGCATAGCCGCTGCCCTCGAGTTGGGCCGGCGGCGGCAGTTGTCGGACCTGCGCGAGCGCCCGCGCATCACCGGTAGCCGCGATGCTTTCCAGGCCATCGCCCCCTTGCTCACCGACCTGTGCCATGAAGAATTCTGGCTGCTCCTGCTCAATAAAAGCAACGCCGTTGTTGCCCGCGAGCGCCTGAGCAGTGGCGGGTTGGCCGGGACCGTAGTCGATATAAAAATGGTATTCAAATTCGCGCTGGATGCCCGGGCTGCAGCCCTGATCGCCATTCACAACCATCCCTCGGGGAGTTTGCAGGCCAGCCAGGCGGATATTGAGCTGACGCGTCGCTTGCGCAAAGCCGGGGAAGTGCTGGATATGCCCTTGCTCGATCACCTGATCGTTTCCGAGCGCGGATATTTCAGTTTTGCCGACAGCGGACTCTTGTGAGGAAAATACTTGTACGCGGTTTTAACAGTTTTTTGCCACCTTAGAGGCCGGTAGTTTGTCATTATACCGCATTCGTACAAATCGAAAACATGATGCAGCAGCGCAATACCCACATTCCAGTCGCACCCATGG
Source organism: uncultured Saprospiraceae bacterium (assembly GCA_964484205.1). Lineage (GTDB taxonomy): Bacteria > Bacteroidota > Bacteroidia > Chitinophagales > Saprospiraceae > M3007. Next base: position 76,193 of record CAZAEZ010000014.1, read on the forward strand.
CGGTAACGCTATTGATTTTACTGTCGATCACGAGTTGTGCCGACTCCACCTGCCAAACGCTTAGCGGCCGTTGGTCGACCCGGGAAGGCCAGTCGTTCTATTTTCAGGAAAACGGCCGGGGGCTTTGGCTGATCCGCTTTGGCAGTAAAATCGACACCTTTCCCATGGCGTATCGTTATGATTGTGAAAAACAGCCGATCGAGTTAGACCTGAGTGGATTCGAAACGGGACCGCTGGCCGGAAAAACGCTGTTTGGCATCCTGGAGTGGAACAGCGACACTTCATTTCGCTTTGATGCCGAAGCCGGTACGAGTCCGGCAGTGCGCCCTTCCACATTTGAAAGCGACCAAACCCAGAAATTTTTTATGGAGAAAGAATAGCGCTATGCCTGCGCCGGGGGTGTGTTGAAATTCATGGGCGGGAGTTGGGAATGCTCCGGCTCGTCGATCGTGCCGAATTGCATTTCAAATTTCTGCAAGTTGTCTTTCAACGCATTCAACAGCCGTTTTGCATGCTGCGGCGTGAGCACGATGCGGGATTTTACTTTTGCCTTCGGCACATTGGGCATCAGCCGGATAAAATCGACCACAAATTCAGAATTCGAGTGGGAAATGATGGCCAGGTTGGAGTAGATGCCCTCAGCGATTTCCTCTGTAATTTCAATATTAATTGCCGGTTGTTGATTCTTATTTTCTGCCATGATCTGGACGGGAATTAATTTTATGATTTGAATATGCAGGTTAAATTCGGGGCAAAGTTAAGCCAAAAAACGACGCTATCCCCGTTCCAGGCAAAGAACCACCGGGATTTTCCAAAATCTGAAAATCAGGCCCCGGTTTATTCGCTCGGCAAAAAGGATTTACGAATTTTGCCGCCATGAATACCTGGCTTACGATTGCATCCGACTCCGATTTTTCCATTCACAACCTCCCGCTGGGCATTTTTGACCCGGGCGACGGGCGTCCCTGTGCGGGCATGGCCATCGGCGATCACATTGTCGATTTGGCCGCCGCCGCCGAAAGTGGCCTTTTGGGCAAAAAACGTTATTTTAAAAAACTGTTTGAGCAGCCCGTGCTCAATGATTTTATTGCCGAAGGCAAAACGGTCACCAGCCGCGTGCGGCGAAAAATCCAGGCCTGGCTGTGCCTGCCGTCGCCACCTGAAAATGCAGCCCGCATTTTGGTGGACCGGCGCAACGTGCAGATGCTCATGCCAATACGCGTGGGCGACTACACCGACTTTTACAGCAGCATCGAGCATGCGACAAACGTGGGCAAAATGTTCCGGCCCGACAACCCCCTGCTTCCAAACTGGCGCTGGATTCCGGTAGGGTACCACGGCCGGTCGTCGAGCATCGTGGTGAGTGGCACTCCGGTGCGGCGCCCGTACGGGCAAATCCTTCCCAAAGACCAGGATACTCCGGTATTTGCGCCATCGCAACGCCTTGATTTTGAGTTGGAAATGGCTTTTGTAATTGGTAAAAACACCGTACTGGGCGAAACCATTCCGGTGGCGCGGGCCGAGGAATATATTTTCGGGCTGTTGTTGTTCAACGATTGGAGTGCGCGGGATATTCAACGCTGGGAATACGTGCCCCTTGGGCCGTTTTTGGGTAAAAATTTCGGCTCTTCGGTGTCGCCCTGGATCGTTCCGCTCGAGGCGCTCAAACCGTTCCGGGTCAAAGGACCGAAACAAGACCCGGCTCCACTCGACTACCTGCAAACCACCGGCGCCCGGAACTACGATATCGACCTGGAAGTAGGTATCCGGCCGGCCAACGGCGCCGAAACGGTAGTTTGCCGGTCCAACATGCGGTATTTGTACTGGTCGATGGCCCAGCAACTGGCGCACCACACTTCGAACGGCTGCAACGTACAGGTAGGCGATCTGATGGCGTCGGGAACGATCAGCGGGCCGGATGCCGGCAGTTTCGGTTCGATGCTTGAATTATCCTGGGGCGGGCAAAAACCGGTGCCGCTGAATGACGGCTCTACCCGCACATTTTTGCAGGACGGCGATACGGTCATTATGCGCGGCTGGGCCCGGAAGGATGGGGTGCGTGTGGGTTTTGGCGAGGTGGCGTCGGGCATTTTGCCGGCTAGATAAACATCCGGTTTAGAAGTTTGTATCTGCCAGATTCCAAGGACCGTTCAAATAGTATGACATAGTGAACCCCACGGTGTAGTACCAATCGCGTTCCGTACTGTTCCCGTTTTGACTTACGCCATCAAACAAGTCGGAAAATGTAGGCCGGGCGGCTGCTTCCAGCCCGAAGCTGAGTTGTTGGCGGGCAATCATACGTACACCCACACCAAAAGGCGCAACCAGGAGTGTTTGCCCTGTACCGCCTTCCGGCAATGGGGCCCTGACAAAATAGTCCCGCCGGGCTTCAGAGCCGTAGTAGGTTACTTTTGGCCGGGCAAAGCATGCGCCGACTCCGCCAAACAAATAAGGCGAAATGTACAGGGTGGACGCACTAAATACGGGATCGTAGGCATACGTTCCGAGCGCCATTTCCAGCAAGCCGGAAACTTCCACCAAAGTGGTCGAAAATTTAAAGTTTCGCCCGGCATGTACCGGCGAATGCTTGTCATCACCGGCAACAACACCGCCAAAAACCTGGCCGCGGACCAAAAAATTAGGGTGCAACTGGTATCGTACAAAAAGTTGGCCGCCGATACGGGTTTGGGCTAATTCGAGGTGCGGCTCGGCCAAATCGCCGGAGTAGTTGGTGGCGGCCAGGCCGATGCCGAGTTCTATTAATTTGGAATTTCGATTGATTTGGGCACTGGCCTTTGAAATGCATGCACAAATCAAGATAAGCAGAAGTATTCTCATAGGTATTTTACTCAATGTGTGTTTTGACTTGGTCAAGATAACCGGCGTTGTGTGACGTGGGGTTTAAAGGCAACTTTAATTGTTCATTATTTTTTTACTCGGGCTTGTTAAGCAGACAAAGATTGCACAAATGCAGGGTAAATTTGCAGCGTATTCTCCGTATTGCACATTCAACTATTAACATTCCCTGAAAATGCGAAAGCTTTGGTTGTTGGTCATCACCTCGGGCATACTCTTCTCGGTAGAAGCCCAATCGTTTTATAATATTACGTTTAATAATAGTTCAGTATTTCCTGTGGGCTGGACGGCCAGCGACAGCAGGGTTTACGTGGTTCTGAATAGTCCAATGGTGCAAAGTTGTTGCTACTCTTCTTCGCCAACCAGCCCGGAAGCTTCTGCATTGGAGAATGTAATTTTCCAGCATTGTGTACCTACCGCTACGACTGTTGCTCTCACGGTTGCTAATGTTATCAGCACCGTCGGAAGAACAAACATCCGGGTTGGATTCGGGCGCCGGGCTACGAATGCCTGGGATCGGGAGATAGCCTTTGAGTGGAGCAGCGATGGAAACAATTGGAATTTAATTGATGGCAACGTATCTGCCGGGGCGAGTACTTCTTGGGGAAGTGTTTATTATGATCTGCCTACGGCCGCAGATAATGTACCTAACCTACGGTTTCGGTTCTCGTTTATAACAGAAACTACTGATAATTGCACAGCCCCCCCCAACTTCCGCATTGATGATTTCACGGTAGGCGCCGACTTTTCACTCCCGGTCGAGCTCATCCACTTCGACGCTAAACGCGATGGGAAAGAAGTCCAACTCGACTGGGCCACTGCGACTGAAATAAACAATGATTTTTTCGCGGTAGAACATAGCATCGACGGCAAAACCTTCCGGACAATCGGTCAGCTGCCCGGGGCCGGCACCTCCCAATCGGCAAATCAATATACTTTCCGACATCGGGAGCCCCCCCCTGGACCAAATTACTACCGCCTGCGGCAAGTGGACCGGGATGGCGGCGTCAATTATAGTGTACTTCGGCTGGTACTTATCGATGGAAGTACGTTGTACCATTTATCCCCCTCACCGGTAGTGCAAGACTTAAATATTACCTGGCAACAAGAAACCGAAAACGAACTGCACTGGGCAATTTATAATGCCTGGGGGGGACTTGTTGACACCGGCCGTATCCCTGCGCCGGCAACTTCGCTATCCATTCCGGTTGACAAACTAGCTCGTGGCAAATACATACTTCAAATTCTCCAGGAACAGCAATTCGCAACTTTGTCTTTCTTAAAATTGTAAATCGTCACAACTTTTTAGTTCATTTGCTGTTCGAATATAAGTACTTGCAAAAGCGCAGTATGTGTTCTTGAAAATGTTGTGTTAATCAACTGATTAGCAGTGTTTTTTACTTTTATTTTTACAATTGCATTGTTAATCAAAAAAGTCTCAAACAGGTGTTTTACTTTTGCCGCTGCATTTGAAAGAATTCGTCAAAAATTTTAATCCAATAAGTTGTTTGATTGAATTTTATGACGTAATTTTGACCGATAGTTTTGCAATATCTACGCCTCTTTAGGCGTCTTTAAGAATAGTTTTCATTTGGTTTTTTGGGGTTTATTAGCCGCTGGACACGTAAGTGTTCTGGCGGCTTTTCTTTTTAGCCTCATTGGTTATGGTAGCAGATAAAAAAATCCCCTCCCGGAAAGATTTCGGGAGGGGATTTTTAGTTAACTCGGGGCAACAAAAACGCTTCTAAGCAAGGCTTGCTGCCGGTCCTTTTCAGGCTTCTTTCAACATCTTATTTCCAAAAGCGAAAAGAACAAACAGGAGAAAAGTGAGGATCAACATTGGATTAAATGTTTTTTGTGAATAAAAATTTGGGTTACTGCAATCGGTGTATTTTAAAACGATCTTATACTTCCAAAAACTACACCGATATGCGTTAATAAAATGCTAAACTCTGATAACCTAGTCGCTAGGCCGTCCGGTTTGCCAACTGCTGTAACAACCAGCCCATCCCCATTACCAGACCGCAACCAAGCGGATTGTACCATAAATACGCGTTTCTATCCACAAAAAAGAACATGTAAATCACTATAATTTGTGCGATTACAGCAGCCCAAAATACCGCCCGTCCTTTTACCTGTTTCAAAAAAAACGCTGTAAAGAAGACGCCCAAAATCGTGCCATAAAAGATCGAGCCAATCATGTTCACTGCCTGGATCAGATTGTCAAATAAATCAGCGTAGGTGGCAAAAATGACGATGAATACGCCCCAGCCCACATTAAACCAGCGGGACATCCGAAAGTAGTGGTCGTCGTCTTTGCCCGGGTTGATCGAGCGCCGGTAAATGTCCGAAACAGAGGTGGCTGTCAACGCACTCAATTCAGAAGCCGTTGTGCTCCAGGAAGCGCAAAAAATCATTGCCAACATCAGGCCGGTAAGCCCGGTAGGGATGTATTGCAGGATAAAATTGATAAACACAAAATCCTTATCATTCGAATCGCCGAGCGGATTGACTTCTTTGACGATGGCCTCCGCGTCGGTACGCAGCACTTTACGGGCTTCATCGAGCCGGCGAAGCTGATCTTTGGTTTGTTCCGGTATTCCTGCCTGACCGGCGCGCATATCGGCGGCAAGGTTTTGAAGCACGCTTTGTTTTTGCAAAAACAAACTATCGTTGCGGGCTTCGAGTCGCTCAAAAGGAATCTCCTGCGCCGTACCATCCACTTTCGCCCGGTTCACCTGGTTGAAATGCAACGGCGGCGCATTAAACTGGTAAAAAACGTACACCATCACCCCGACCGACAGCACCAGAAACTGCATCGGGATTTTTATAAAACCATTGAACAGCAACCCAATCCGGCTCTCACGCAGCGATTTCCCGGATATGTAGCGCCCTACCTGGCTCTGATCAGTCCCGAAGTACGATAAAAACAAAAATGTGGCCCCCAGCACACCCGACCAGAAATTGTACCGGTCGTTCCAGTCGAACGACCAGTCGACCGCCTGGGTTTTCCCGGTGGCGCCGGCTATTTGCCAGGCCTCGGTAAGCCCTACGCCTTCCGGGAGTTGGTTCAGGACAAGAACAAAAGCCAACACCAACCCGCTGAGCATGATGGTCATTTGCAGCTCCTGCGTCCGGCTCACCGCTGCGCTGCCCCCGGTAGTGGTGTACAACACCACGAAAAGCGCCATGAGAAAGTTGGTCAGCGCCAGGTTCCAGCCAAAAACGGCGCAAAGAATGATGCTGGGCGCGTAAATGCTGATGGAAGCCGCCACCCCGCGTTGAATCAGAAACAAGCCGGCCGTGAGGGTACGCATGCGCAGGTCGAAGCGCTCTTCGAGGTACTCGTAGGCCGTGGTCACTTTCAGGCTGTAGTACACCGGCAGGATGAAAATGACCAGGAAGATCATGGCGATCGGCATGCCGAAATAAAACTGCACGAATTGCATCCCATCGAAATAACCCTGCCCGGGCGTACTCAGGAAGGTGATCGCACTGGCCTGGGTAGCCATCACGCTCAGGCCGATCGTCCACCAGGGCAAATTCCGCTTGCCGGCAAGAAAATTATCACTGGAATAAATATTCCGGCTTTTCCGGATACCGTAAATAACTACTGCTGCCAGCGCGACCACCAGCACAATCCAATCGATTAGTTCCATTTCAGTTGACAGATAAATATATGATCAGCCCCAGCGCTCCAATAAAAAACAACCAGGCCCAGATGCCGAGACTGTTGTCCCGCCAAACATTGAAAAGTTTTTCCATAACATTCCGCCAGTCCAGGTCTTGCCCGCCGGCGCCCTTCGACACCCGCTCATGGATCAGGCAAAAGTACCGGCGCTGCCCTTTCCGCCCCTGATCGCCGTGTTTGGTGAGCACGATAAACTCGGCGTTCATAAACCGCAAATCAAACAGCTCGCTCCGCCCGGCCACCTCAATGATCAGCGAATTTTCCTCCCCCAGCTTGCGCCAGGTACCTTTCATGAGGTTACCGTCGAGCGAAAGAAGGTACTCGCCGCCCGAGCCGAAAATATGCAGGATGGCTTCGTGAAAACCCTCGTCGTCGCGGATTTCCTTCCAGCGTTTGTTTAACCAGAAATGCTCCTCGCGCAGGTCTTCGCCGTAGGGGATTACTTTGGGCAAAATAAAATCCAGGTGCTGGTCCATGGAGCCCAGGTCGCGCGGGAGTTCCGGACTGAAGGCCCGGGAAATATCATTGAATAGCCGGAATTCGAGTGCCATAGGCGGTTTCCTTGTGCGCGTTTTGCGCCGTTGCGGTAAAAATCGGGAAAACCGCCGCATTTTGGGCATGAAATTGACGGGCAGTGTAATTCCTGCGTATTTTGGCGTTTTCTGCCTATGAAAAACACTCTCCTAAACAACGGCCGCAACATCGCCTATTTTAGCACCGCGCTACAAAAACCCGGCCCGCCCGCCGTCCTCCTCCACGGCCTTTGCGAAGACGCTTCCGTTTGGGAACCGCTATTGCCGGTTTTCAAAAACCAACCGGTCCTGCGCATCGAACTCCCGGGATTTGGCGCATCGGAACCATCACTCGCACCAGGCATGGACAAATACGCCGACGCCGTTTGTGCAGTACTGAACGAGTTGAATATCCGCCGCTGCATCCTCTACGGTCACTCCATGGGTGGCTACACCGCATTGGCTTTTGCCCAAAAACACCCGGAACGCCTGGCCGGATTTTCGCTGTTGCATTCGCATCCGTTTACCGACAGTCCGGAACAGGCGGAAAACCGCCGGCGCGGGATAGCCCTGCTGGAGTCGGGAAAACTGGAGGCCTATGTGACGCAATTGTTTGCCGGACTTTTCGCACCTGATTTTGCCCGAAACCAACCCGAAGTACTCCAGGCGCGAGTAGGAAAAGCTAAGCAAGGCAGCGTCGAAGGTGTCATCGCTGCGCTGCAGGGCATGCTTGAGCGGGAAAACCACGAAGCCACACTCGAAAAGGCTGCCTGTCCCGTGCAATTTATCCTGGGCGAGTTGGACCCCATCGTGCCCCTAAACCGGGGTTTGCAAGCCGCCGCATTGCCGCAAACTGCCGATATTCGCCTGCTGAACGGCGTGGCTCACATGGGCATGTTCGAGGCAACTGAAAAAACCGGGCAGGCGATGCTGGAATTTTGGGAATTTTGTAAAAAATAAAGCCCCCTCTGTGTCCCTCCGTCCCTCTGTGAGCCTCTGTGAAACTATAGTGCCACAGAGGGACGGAGGGGCACAGAGGGCGCTAAACCCTTTGCCCGTTTCGTTGTTCAGGCAACACAACTAAATACGTATGACCAGTGCCATCATTCGCCGCGTAATAGTTTTGGGAGCCATCTCCATTCTGAGCCTGCTCACGGTGCAGACCTATTGGGTGCTGCGTTCCTGGAATTTGCAGGAGCAGGAGTTTGACCGCAAAGTGCGGCAGGCACTACTGGATACCGCCCGCGACCTGGCCCGCGTAGGTTTGTTTGTGTTGAAAGACGCCAATCTGATCGAACAGCCTTCGTCCAACTACTACGTCATCAACATCAACAACCAGTTTGACGCTGCCACGCTGGAGTTTTACCTGCAAAAAGCCTTCGAAAATCAGGGCATGCGCGAAGATTTCCAATACGGCATTTTCGACTGCTCGAGCAACCAGATGGTCAGCGGGCGCATGATCAAATACACCAAACCCTCCTCGGCCGGTTCGCAGGGCGTTTCGCTCGACGCGCCCTTGCCGACCCACTACGACAGCGATTTTATCTACTACTTCGGCGTGCGATTTCCCAATAAAAGCGCCAACCTGCTCAGCAACATGTGGATCGTCGTGGTGTTCACGGTACTCATGCTGATCACGGTGGCCTTTTTTATCTACGCCATGTTCGTGATTTTGCGGCAAAAACAACTCTCCGAGTTGCAGCGCGATTTTATCAACAACATGACCCACGAGTTCAAAACGCCAATCTCGACCATCAACATTTCAACCGATGTTTTTTTGCAAAATGACCTCATCAAATCGGACAACCGCCTAAACCGCTACTCGGGCATCATCAAGGAACAGATCATGCGGCTCAATACCCAGGTGGAAAAAGTGCTTCAACTGGCCAAGATCGAGCGCGATACGATCGAACTCAATTTCGAAGATATTGACCTGGCCGAATTGCTGCAAAGCATTTCGCCTTCGATGGAACTCAAAATCGGCGAACGAAACGGCACCCTGCACCTCGATCTCGATGCCGCCAACACCCATATCCGCGCCGACCGCCTGCACCTCACCAACATCCTGCACAACCTCGTCGACAACGGCGTAAAGTATTCCAAAGGCGCGCCGGAAATTACCATCCGGTTGAAAAACGAGGACAAATACCTCCTGCTCAGTGTGCAGGACAACGGGATCGGCATCGCCAAAGAACACCAAAAACACGTGTTCAACAAATTCTACCGCGTGCCTACCGGCAATGTGCACAATGTGAAAGGTTTCGGTCTCGGACTTTTTTATGTAAAAACCATCTGCAAGTTGCACAACTGGAAAATCAGCCTCCATAGCGAGCCGAACAAAGGCACCACCGTTCAAATCCAGATGGCCAACCAAGCCAAGCCGGCATGAGTCAGCAAATCCCATTTTCCGGGCATCCAATTTTCCTTGGCCCGCTGTCGGATAGCCTGCCCGATTGGCTGGAAAAACAGGACTATTCCAGCGTTTTTTTAATTGCCGATAGAAATACCAACCGCCTTTGCCGGCCGGCACTCCCGGTCAAAACCGTGGGTGCATTCGTTGTCGGAGAAACTGCGGAAACCAGCACCCAAATGGAAACCCTGAAAACCCTGCAAACCTGCGAAGCCATCTGGCAGGCCATGTTTGAAGCCCGGCTCGACCGCAAAGCACTGGTCATAAATCTCGGCGGAGGCGTCGTGGGCGACATGGGCGGTTTTTGTGCCGCCACCTACAAGCGCGGCATCGATTTTATCCAAATCCCCACCACACTGCTCGCCATGACCGATGCGGCTATCGGCGGCAAACTGGGGGTAGATTTCCAAGGCATAAAAAATGCCGTGGGGGTTTTCCAAAATCCCGCCGCCGTATTCATCGATCCTGTTTTTTTGAAAACCCTGCCCGAGCGCGAACTGCACAGCGGCTTTGCCGAAGTGCTCAAACACGCCCTGATCGGCAATCGGGCGCTTTGGAAAAAAATTCAGTCGATGCCGGCGGGCAGCCTCGCGACCACCGATTGGGCCGGGTTGTTGGCCGATTCCATTGCCGTCAAAACAAAAATTGTTTCAGCAGATCCCCGGGAAGCGGGTATCCGGGCGCTGCTCAATTTTGGCCACACCATCGGCCATGCGCTGGAGAGTTATTTTTTGCAAACCGAACATCCGCTGACGCACGGCGAAGCCGTAGCCATCGGGATGTTTTGTGAAAGTCCGGACGATGCCCACGCGCAAACCATCCTACGGTTTTTCCCGCACCGCCAAATTCCGGAATCCGCTTTCCCGGCATTATGGAAGCTGATGGAACAGGATAAAAAAAACACATCCGGCGCGGTGCGTATGGCCGTGCCGGATGTGGATATGTCGTTTTCGATGCGGTGGATTGCCCTGAATCAAGAAGATGCGTACCGGCGGTTGCGGCGGTACAACGGGCTGAATTTTTCAAATTAGACTTTTGACTTTTATAAAATTGTCCGTAGTGGGAAGATTCTTTTAAGTCAAAAGTCAAATTTGAAAAGTTCAATTTGAAAAGTAACCCTGCACGCCATGCTCAATAAATCGACTTGGGTTTCACAATGGTAAACACCCGCGAAATATTGAAGCCGAAGCGGATGCCCGACATATTTTTCCCGTCGCTTGTTTTGTAAAACCAGTCCTCCAGCGTTTCGGTGATGAAACCCTTGTAAGTCATGTCCGAGGAGTTGGTAAAATGCAGCTGGAACACGTGCCCGCCGGTTTCGATATCGAAGCCGATCGACAGCACATTGGTGTAGATCGGGTTGATCTGGTCGGGCAGCACGTAGTAATATTCAGCATTAAGCGTCACTCGTTTCGACAGTTTGACGCGGCCGCCAACCCCAAGCGCCAGGACGTCGTTTTTTTCAGTTTTATCTGCCACCAGGTTGCGGTGGAGCAGCGTGGGCATCAACTGGAGCGAGAGCCGTTCGTTGAATTTGCGACCGATCAGCAACTGGTGGGTGTAGTACAGGCGGGAGGAAAAAAGATTTTCCCGGTCCTGTTCAGGGAAGTCCACGGTTTTGATCTGCGCATCAACCAGGTACGACAAAGTGATCGGCATTTTCTTTTTACCGCTCGACTGCCGGAGAATCTTGTATTTCAGGAAGCCGTCGTAAATTTTTTCCTTGCTGCTGCGCCCGACGCCAACCATGAGCCGGTCGGTGATTCCGTAGTCAAATCCGAAACGGATCGTAGCGCCATCGAGTCCGAAAATATCGTAGAAGCCATTGCGGACCGGCGAAAAGCGGTGCGAAATTTTAAAATCGAGCACCCCGGCAGCCGTATTTTCAATGGAATGGCCATTGACGATGCGGTTCGTTTTGAAGCTGGCGGTGGCGTATTCGGTGACTTCCTCCTCACCCAGCAGGGAGAGCAGGTCGTCTTCATCCTGGGCAAACAAAAAGGGTGCATTTGCCAAAAACAAGGCAAGGAGTAACAATTTTTTCATAACGGGTGTGTACTGGCTTGGATATTAATATACGTGTGCTATTTGCCCATTGGTTTTAAACTTGCGTCAATGGTCACCGCAATTTCTTTGGCTATGTTGTCCCGGACCACACCCGGGATATCTATTTTGTAATCGGCAGGTTTCACCACAAAATCGGCCGTCACTTTTACCGTACCGCCGCCAACCGTCAGCGTACCCGGCACAGTGATCTCCTGCTCGACACCGTGAATCGTCATGGTTCCTTTAGCGGTCACTTTGTAGGCGCCGTCTTTGGCAAAATTGACATCCGACAGGTTGGTAATCGAACCTTTGAACGTGGCGTTGGGGTACTTGGTCGATTCCATGTAATTTTCGTTAAAATGCTCCTGCATCAGGGCTTTTTCAAAGAGGAAATTTTTGATGAGCACTTTCCAGTCCATGCGGCCGGTTTTGGTGTCGAGCACCGACGTTCCGCTTTTATTCACCGCCTCAATTTTTTCAACCGGGGTATCCGAGTTGAATTGTACCCGTGCATCGCGGGTAAAATATTTTTGCGCCTGGGCCGAAAAGCCGAGCGCCAGAAATGCACCTAATATCACAATCCGATTTTTCATACTTCGTAAGTAGCTTTTTGTTGGAAAGAAATTATGGATTAATGCCCTGCAAGGCGGCGGGTTATCAAAGGCGGCCTATTCCACCACCACACAGCGCGCCAGTTGCACATCGAGATTGATGCCGGCGCATTCGCCTTTGAGCGTCAGTTTTTCGCCGGGGGCAAATGTCGTTTTGGCGTGTTTGGTGTTCGGATCGAATTCACAGGAAACGCCAAAATCGCTGCCGGTGTCCAGCAGCACCTTGGGCGTACCGTCTTCGAGCGTGGAAGCTTCAAGCACCGTGCCGCTCACCGCCACAATTTTCCCCACATATTTGGCCGAGGCGGCGGCTTCATCCGCTTCAAACTCCTGGTACAGTTGTGCGGCTTTGATGGCCACTTCCGATTTTTCGGAAGCCATGCTGGGCACTTTTTTATTGAACATATAATAACCGATGCCCGCGCCAATGACGCCGGCTACCACGAGGAAGAGCAAGATTTTTTTCAACATGATTTGGGTGATTAGACAGGTGAACAGAAGCGCCGGGGCTAGTTATCCGGCGAGCCGGCATTTACCCAGGCTTCAATTTTCAGCCGGTTGCACAGGCTCATCAAGCCGGTTTCGGGCATGGGAGCGGCCTGGTTGTTGATCCGGTCGAGCAATTTTCCATTTAAGGCCACCGCTTTGAACTGGGCATGGGTTTCGTATGGAATTCCGGAGTAGGTCGACGAGGTTGAAATATGGCATTTGTCGCAGTGTTCCGCCATAATGGCCCTGATTTCCACACTGTACCGCATGTTGGTCGTGTCACAATTGGTATTGGTATCGGGGCCGTACAAATCCTCCTCATTATCCCAGTAACAGCCGCTAGGCAACCACAAAAAGGCAAAGAAACTGACGAGTATACCCAGAACGACGAGTGTTTTTTTCATATACAGTGAAAGACGGTAAAACGGTTACGGTTGAAAGATTGAAAACGCAAAGATAGAATGTGACCGACTTTTTACTTTGTCAGACTGGCAATCTGCTGCTTTTGTCCGTATTTCGGCTTTTAAAACAGATTGCAGGCTACAGCAATTTTTTTGCCAACAAATCAATCAATTATTTTGTTGGTATGCCAAAAAATGGTGCTGTACCCGTAAAATTTGCTGCTGAGCATGGAAAAACAAAACTGGAAAATGTGGATTCGCCGCTTTGGCGTGGCCGGCTTTTTATTTTTTCTGATAAAAGGCCTGGTCTGGATTGCTGTGTTCTGGGGAGTGTGGGAGGCCGGCTGCAATTGAACTTTCCTTTTTTCACCACGGAGACACGGAGGCCACGGAGTTTAATTCTCCGTGGCCTCCGTGTCTCCGTGGTGAAAAATACTACCCGCTGGCGGGCAACGCCCAAAAAAACATTTCAAACAAATTTTTTTAAAAGTTTGTTTTTCCCGAAATTTGCCCTCTTATTTCCACGCGAATGACTAAAGTAAAAAACAGCCCGGCGCCGGAAGCCTCCGCCCCGGAAACCGATCTTGTAGACCCCCGCTACATTTCGATCAAGGGCGCCCGGGTAAACAACCTGCAAAATGTCGACCTGCAAATCCCGAAAAACAAACTGGTCGTCGTCACCGGCGTATCCGGCTCCGGAAAGTCCAGCATCACCATGGACACCCTGTACGCCGAAGGGCAGCGCCGCTACGTGGAAAGCCTGTCCAGCTACGCCCGCCAGTTTCTCGGACGCATGAAAAAACCCGATGTCGACTATATCCGCGGCATTTGCCCGGCGATAGCCATCGAACAACGGGTCACTACCGGGAACGCCCGATCCACGGTGGGCAGCATGACCGAGATCTACGATTTTCTGCGGCTGTTGTACGCCCGCGTCGGCAAATTTTACTCGCCGGTAAGCGGGCAGGAAGTCAAAAAACACGCCGTGAGCGATGTGATCGATTTTATAAAAAGCCGGCCTGAAGGCAGTCGCGGCCTGATCCTGATCCCGTTTACCCAAAAATATAAGGAGCGGACCCTCGAACAGGAATTAAACCTTTTGTTGCAAAAAGGCTATACCCGGGTATACTGGCAGGGCGAAATTCAGCGCATTGAAGACTGGCTGAGCCCCGCCGACGGCCAAAAGGCGCCGGCCAATGTGAAAGACAAAGCCTATACTTTTCGCGAAAAAAACCTGACCGTGCTGATCGACCGGTACAGCGTGCAACACAAGGACGAAAGCGAGTGGATGCGCCTGGCCGATTCGGTCAATACTGCGTTTTACGAAAGTGAGGGCGAATGCTGGATCCAACCGGTGGACGCTACTCCGGAAACCGTAAAATTTAACAACCGCTTCGAGCTCGACGGCATCCAATTCCCTGAACCCACCCCGCAGTTGTTCAACTACAACAACCCCTACGGCGCTTGTCCGAAATGCGAAGGCTACGGCCGCATCCTGGGGATCGACCCCGACAAGGTGGTTCCCGACAAAACGCTGTCGGTGTACGACGGCGCCATAGCGCCCTGGAAAGGCGAGAAATACGGCGAGTGGCTCCGGCTGTTTCTCCAGCAGGCGCACCGGTTCGACTTCCCGGTGCACAAACCCTTCGAGGCGCTCAGCAAGGTCGAACAAAAATTGCTTTGGACCGGCAACAGCTATTTCGACGGCATCGATGCGTTTTTCAAAGAAATTGAAAGCAAAACGTACAAAATTCAGAACCGGGTGACCCTGGCGCGGTACCGGGGCCGCACGGTATGCCCCGAATGCGACGGTGGACGTTTGCGCAGCGAGGCCCTTTGCGTACGGGTCGCCGGCAAAAACATATCGGAGCTGACCGATATTCCGCTCGATGAAGTACTCGATTTTTTCAACGGCATCAGCTGGAGCGAACACGACCGGCAAATTGCTAAACGCCTGCTGGTGGAAATTCACGGGCGACTGCGCTTCATGCTCGAACTCGGCCTGGGCTACCTCACGCTCAGCCGTATATCCAACACCCTGAGCGGCGGCGAAACCCAACGCATTCACCTCACCCGTACTCTGGGCAGCAACCTTACCGCATCCATGTACCTGCTCGACGAACCCTCCGTGGGCCTGCACCCCCGCGATACCGGCCGGCTGGTGAAAGTGCTCAAAGACCTGCGCGACCTGGGCAACACCGTCGTGGTGGTGGAACACGAAGAAGAAGTGATCAAAAATGCCGATTTCCTGGTGGATATGGGCCCCGAAGCCGGAACCCATGGCGGCCACGTGGTATTTGCCGGCGACTATGCCGACATCGGCAAAGCCGCCCCGGAAAGCCTGACGACAAAATACATGTCGGGCGAAATGGAAATCCCCGTACCCGGGCAGCGCCGCAAAACCACCGAATTTTTGCAAATCAAAGGCGCGCGTCAGCACAACCTGAAAAAAATAGACGCCACGATTCCCCTGCACTGCCTCACCGTGGTGACCGGTGTGAGCGGCTCGGGCAAAACCACCCTGGTGCGCGATATCCTCTACCCGGCACTGTTGCAAAACCTGCCCGAAGGACCATCCAAAAAAGCCGGGCTGTTCGACGGGCTGGAAGGGCCGGTGAAAAAAGTGACGCGGGTGGAATTTGTCAATCAAAGTCCCATCGGGAAAAGCAGCCGTTCCAACCCGGTCACCTATGTGAAAGCCTACGACTACATCCGGGATTTGTTTGCCCGGCAGCAGTTGAGTAAAATTCGCGGTTTCAAGCCCAAACACTTCAGTTTCAACGTGGAAGGCGGGCGCTGCGAAGCCTGCAAAGGTGAAGGCGAACAAGTGGTGGAAATGCAATTCCTGGCCGATGTGCACCTTGAATGCGAAGAGTGCAAAGGCCGGCGCTTCCAGCAGGAAGTGCTCGATGTGGAGTACAAAGGCAAGAATATTTTTGATGTGCTGGAACTGAGCATCGAGGAGGCGCTCGATTTTTTTAAGGGTCAAAAAGATATCGTCGAGCGCATTCAGCCGCTCAACGACGTCGGCCTGGGCTATGTCAAACTCGGGCAGTCGAGCAGCACCCTCTCCGGCGGCGAGGCCCAGCGTGTCAAGCTGGCTTCCTTTCTCATCCGCGACAATTCAGGCGGACATATCTTTTTCATTTTTGATGAGCCCACCACCGGATTGCATTTCCATGATATCCGCAAACTGCTCACTGCCATCAACGCTCTGGTGGAAAAAGGGCACAGCGTGCTGGTTGTAGAGCACAACGTCGAGGTGATTAAAAACGCCGATTGGGTGATCGACCTGGGGCCCGAAGGTGGCAAAGCCGGCGGATACCTGGTGTTTGAAGGCCGGCCGGAGGATTTGGTCAAAGAGGAAAAGAGTTATACCGGGCAATTTTTAAAGGAGAAGTTGTAATTCGGAAAAGTTGTACATCCTCTCTGGTTGCTTAATACTACTTTGCCACGAAAATTACTTGTGCCGAATATTGTATTCAGATGGCTCGCTGCGCTCGCCATGACAACATTTTTTTAGGTAAACGATCCAACAGATTTCTCCCTACGCTCGAAATTCCCACAGTGCTGGGTGAAATTTCGAGCGTAGGGAGAAATCTGTTGAAATAGTTGCTCTTAAACGGGCTGTCATGGCGACCCCGCTCTGC
Organism: uncultured Saprospiraceae bacterium; assembly: GCA_964484205.1. GTDB lineage: Bacteria > Bacteroidota > Bacteroidia > Chitinophagales > Saprospiraceae > M3007. The sequence goes on from CAZAEZ010000014.1 coordinate 92,859, forward strand.
GGGGGAGCCATCTGGGTTATGGTGGCATAAGTAGTATTAAGTGGAAGGCTATGCCCCTCGCCCCCCCTTTTCCGCCCAGGTATTCCTGCCTGAGAAAAGAAAAGGGCAAACCCACCGGAGCGCTTTTATAGCAAAAAACCAGTCATTTACTACCTTTGGCCCGCTTTCGGCGAAACATTCCCGCCGTTCCGGCGTTTTTTCGCAGATTCGCAACTTCATTTCATCCCACACAATAGCACAAAACACCGCCTAAATAGTTATGTCGAAGCAAAAGTCTGATGTAGAAGCCATTGATGCTTTAGCCCAAGCGTATAAGGACCTTTCGAAGGAAATCGGAAAAATTATCGTCGGCCAGGAAAGTGTAGTCCGGGCAGTAATTATTTCGCTTTTTTCAAACGGGCACTCGCTGCTCGTCGGGGTGCCGGGCCTCGCTAAAACCCTGCTGGTAAGCACCATTGCCGAAGTGCTGGACCTGGAGTTCAAGCGCATCCAGTTCACCCCCGACCTCATGCCTTCCGACATCACCGGCTCGGAAATTCTCGATGAAGACCGGCATTTCCGCTTTTTGCGCGGCCCCGTGTTTGCCAACATCGTTTTGGCCGACGAGATCAACCGGACCCCGCCGAAAACACAGGCGGCGCTGCTGGAAGCCATGCAGGAACGCGTGGTCACCGTCGGTGGTTCGCGCCACAACCTGCCGGCGCCGTTTTTTGTTCTCGCTACGCAAAACCCGATCGAGCAGGAAGGTACCTACCCGCTGCCGGAGGCGCAGCTCGACCGGTTTATGTTCAATATTCCGCTGGATTATCCGGCATACGCCGAAGAAGTTGAAGTTGTAAAAAACACGACCACTTCGCGGAATGTGGAACTGAAACACGTACTCACCGGACCGGAAATCATGGAGTTTCAACAACTCATCCGGAAAATACCGGTAGCCGACAACGTGCTGGAATACTGCGTGTCGCTGGCGTCGAAAACCCGGCCGAACACCTCGCTGGCAGCCAGCGAAGCCGAAAACTACCTGACCTGGGGCGCCGGCCCGCGTGCCAGCCAATACCTGGCGTTGGGCGCCAAATGCCACGCCGCCATCAACGGAAAATACTCGCCGGATATTGAAGACGTGCAGGCAATTGCCAACCTGGTACTCCGTCACCGCATTGTACGCAATTTCAAAGCGGAAGCAGAAGGCGTATCGGAAGAAAACATTATTGAAGCCCTACTCTAGATAACTCCGTCTACGAGACTTCAATCAGCCGGCTAGCCAAGGCTACCCGCTGAACCGGATCGCTACCCTCTTGCGGTCCGGTTTTTTATTTTTATAAACAATTTTTAGATTTGTCTAAAAATATAATTTACCTTTGCTAAAAAATTAACAGCCCATGTTATCCCAGGCAGAAGAAAATTACCTCAAAGCGATTTTTAAAATTTCGGAAAAAGAAGCCAAAGCGGCGACAACCAATGCCATTGCGGCAGAAATGCAAACCACGGCGGCTTCCGTCACCGACATGTTGAAACGCCTGTCCGAAAAGAATCTGATCGATTACGAAAAGTATCGCGGCGTTCAACTCACCCCCGAAGGCAACAAACTGGCCACCGCCCTCATCCGCAAGCACCGGCTCTGGGAGGTTTTGTTGGTGGAAAAACTTGGGTTCGCCTGGGATGAAGTGCACGAACTGGCCGAACAACTCGAACACGTACAAGGCAACGGCCTGGTGGACCGGCTCGACGAATTTCTCGGGCACCCCAAATTCGACCCCCACGGCGACCCCATCCCCGATGCGGAGGGCCGTTGGTCGTTCCGGCAACAAGTCCTGTTGGGCACGCTCAAGGTAGGCGACAAAGGCGTGGTGACCGGCGTAGACGACCACAGCACTGCGTTTTTGCAATACCTCGACCAGATGAACCTCGCCCTGGGCGCCCAACTCGAACTGCTCGAGCGGTTCCCCTACGATCAATCGCTGCGCGTACGCACCGAAAACGGCCAGGAGATTATTCTGAGTGAGAAGGTGGGGCAAAACCTGTACGTGAAAATTTCCTGATTTTCTTAACCAATGAAACATCCCGAACGCTCCCTTTCCGAAGTACACGGCACCGTCGAAACCAATGTAAAAGGCGGTTTTTGGCGGCGGTTGTTTGCCTTTTTGGGGCCGGCCTACCTCGTCAGCGTGGGTTATATGGACCCCGGCAACTGGGCAACCGACCTGGCCGGCGGCAGCCGGTTTGGCTATGCGCTGCTCTGGGTATTGCTGATGTCGAACCTGATTGCCCTGCTGCTGCAAAGCCTGAGCGCGCGACTGGGTGTCGTTGCCCGGCGCGATTTGGCGCAGGCATCCCGGGAACTGTACCACCCGGCAGCCAATATTTTCAATTATATCCTGGCCGAAATTGCCATTGCGGCTACCGACCTGGCCGAAGTGCTGGGCATGGCCATCGGGCTGCAATTGTTGTTTGATATCCCCCTTGTTTGGGGCGTGGCGATCAGTGTGCTGGATGCTTTTTTGTTGTTGTTCCTCATGCACCTGGGCATTCGCAAACTGGAGGCCTTCATCCTTGGCCTGATCCTGATCATCGGCGGTGCATTTTTAGTGCAAATGTTTTTGGCAAAACCTGATGTGGTGGAGATGGCCGGCGGATTTATCCCCTCCATTCCAAACGACGAGGCGCTGTTTATTGCCATCGGGATCATCGGCGCTACGGTAATGCCGCACAACCTGTACCTGCACTCCGCACTGGTGCAAACGCGCAAGATCGACCCGTCCAAACAGGGTTTGAAACGGGCGATCCGGTTCAACATCATCGACTCGGCCATCGCCCTCAACCTGGCTTTGTTTGTCAACGGCGCGATCCTGATCCTCGCTGCCGCAGTTTTTCACAAATACGGTTACAACGGTGTATCCGAAATCCAGGATGCCCACCAGTTGCTCGAACCCCTGCTCGGAAAAAGTTACGCCCCCACGCTTTTTGCCATTGCGCTTATCGCTGCCGGACAGAGCAGCACCGTCACCGGAACCCTGGCCGGACAAATCGTGATGGAAGGCTACCTGCACCTGCGCATAGCCCCCTGGCTGCGCCGGCTCATCACCCGTTTACTGGCGGTAATACCGGCCATTCTGGCGATCAGTTATTTCGGCGAACGTTCAACCGGCGACATGCTGGTGCTCAGCCAGGTCATCCTGAGTATGCAGTTGGGTTTTGCCATCATTCCGCTTTTGCATTACGTGAGCGACAAGCATCGCATGGGCGACTTTGCCATTGGCTTTTGGGCCAAATTGGGGGGCTGGGTCAGCGCGGCGGTCATCGTTGTATTGAATGTACAACTCGTCATTCAGGAAGTGACTGTGTGGACACAACAGGCCGGCGAACAACGCTGGGTCGTACAGTTCCTGGTTTTGCCGCTGCTCTTTTTTGCCGGAGGCATGCTGGCTTATATTACGTTAAAACCCCTGCTGCGACACAACCCGAAACACAAAACCAAACTACCCCACGGCGCATTCGCCGGTTTGGTGGAAACGCCAGTGCCGGAATACGGACGCATTGGCGTTACCCTCGATTTTTCTGAAACGGATACCCTGGCACTCAACCACGCCTTGCAACTCGGCGGCAAAAACGCCGAATACGTATTGTTGCACGCCGTGGAAAGCGCCGGCGCCTGGGTCATGGGGGCCGACATCAGCGACCTTGAAACTTCCGAAGACCGCGAAAACCTGGACCGCTGTGCCGGTCGATTGCGCGAACTGGGCTATACCTGCGAGGCACACATCGGCTATGGTCCGGCCAAACAAGCGGTGCCGAAATTGGTCGAGGCGCATGGCATCAAGCTGCTCGTCATGGGCGCGCACGGGCACCGGACGCTGAAAGATCTGATTTTTGGGCAAACGATTGATGCGGTGCGGCATGCGGTGGATGTGCCGGTGTTGATTGTGCAGTGAGGGTGGGCAGCCTGGCTGATTTACCCTCACTCAAAAGTAGAAATCCTGTAAATCTTACAACTGGACAAGGCCTGCGGCGCACCATGGTACATCCGTACGCATGCGCACACATAGGTAGCGCTGCATTTCCGTATTCTGCTCACTTCGATTGAAGAGGCATGGTGATCGGCCGGCAACTGAGATCAGTCGGCCAGCTGATGATACCACCAATAGATGGTTGGGGCAGGTTTACTGTTTTAAAGTGACCAATTTCAAACGCTGTGTTCCCCAGGGCGTTGCCAATTCGCACACCATCGTTCCTGACACCCCCTCAAGTCGGACGGGTTCCTGATGGTAGCCGGCCGTGTAATTTTTTTCCATCCGGAGCAACTCCCGGCCACCTGCGTCGAAAACCCGTAATTGGGCTTTGCAGGGTTCCGGCAAATTGAACCGTACTGTAGTCGTTTGCACAAATGGATTAGGCCAGGCATCAAACCTTGTCATAACCGTGACCGGTGAACCAGTGGCCGTAACCGGGCTGAAGTTCAGTTGGACCGGAGCATGATCCAGATTTCGGTTGTAAGCCAGGCCAGAGAGGATTGTTTCTTCGAGATTCAATACGGCGCTAAGCGGAACACCAGACTGTAAGGCCTTGAAGCGCAAGCGGAACACCTCGCTGCCACCGGGTAGTTCCAGGCCCTGCGGCTGCGACCAGACAGCCCGGATCACATCGTCCGAAAGACGGAAGTTGTCTGCGTTTAGCGGCAGCGTAGTCAGTGGCTCGACATCCTGAAATTCGAGGTATTGCGGGTCGAACAGCAGGGCAAATTGCCAGGCAGCGACGTTTTGGAGATAGTCGGCTTTGAACGTGATTTCCAAATCCTGTCCCGTTTCCAGCATGCGGTCTTGCGTTCGCAGGACCAGCGGTTGCATCCCTGCTCCGAAATTAGCCGGATCGGCAAAGGTGGACACCACGTCGCCAATCTTGACGCCATAGAAATCCTGGTCGGTTTGATTACTAACCACGCCCGACAGATCAATCTGCTCGGGAAAGCCCCAGGGCGGCAAGGCCAACGGGTAGGCCTTGGGCACAAAACGCCAGGATTTATTAAAATAATTCATCGCCTGCGGGTGGCCGAGCAGGGCCTGCCGAATCAACACGGCGTCAAAAGTGGAAATACTGTTACTGCGGTTAACATCCATGGCAATGTGCGCGTAAGGATCGCTGATAGGGTAAATGCCCACCAAATGCTGCTGGATAGCCAGGGCGTCGCCTACATTCAAACCGTTGAGCAGGTTGCTATTCTTGGCAGGTGTCAGGGATACATTGCCGTTGCCGGCCAGGGTAAGGCTGTAGTTGCCATTGACATCGGTGACGGCAACGCCGTTCAGGTCGCCGCCGGCAGTCACGGTGGCGTCTTTCACGCCGCTCAGGCCGTCGCCTTTCCAGATGATTCGGCCAAGGATATCCACTGTGGGCTGGAAACTGCCGCTCAGCAGGGCAAAGGGCGAGAGCGCCGTGATACCCGTGCGACCCAGGGTATAGGGGTCGGCGCCGCCGGCCGCGCCGGCCGCCTGATTGTCCCAAATGCCGCCCTCGAATTGCGACAGGTAGGTCATCGTGCGGTCGAAACCGGCGAGTTCTTCGCTGCCGTTCCATTGCAGCTGTAGCGCCAGGTCGGAGCCGCCTGGCGCTGCTTCCTCAATGAACCAGGTACGGTCTACGGCATTGGAGGTATAGGCCGTGCCCGAATAGCCGTTGTTCAATACATTGCCGGCAACACGTACGCGGTACAGGTCGCCGGCGCCGGCATTGGTCAGGGTGGCGGGGTTGTAGCTGGTATTGCCTACAGGAAATACCACCGGTGCACCATCCACGGTGCGTACGAGAAAGCCTGCACTGGTCGTACGTACATGGCGCGTGGCATCGTAGCCGATAATGTCTGCCACTTGCAGGTTGTAGTCGCCCAGGATGACGTAGTTATCGGCAGCCTGGAAATCAAGGCTGTTTGAGATGGCCATATTATCGGCGAGCAGGAGGTTGGCGTTGGTCTTATTCAGGATCAGATTGTAGAAGGCGTCGCCGCCGGATGTGACGGTACTGTTTTTGTCGCCGTCGAACGTGACGGTAGCGGTGCCCCCATCGAAGGTGGCGGCATTGGTCCAGTTGCCGCCGATCTTGTACTGGCCGTCACCCTGGAGCGTGGCGCCGGCGCTGTTGCCCAGATCGGCGGGGGTGCTCAGCGTGCCGTCGACGGTGAGGGTGCCACCAGCAGTATTGACGACGCCGTCGAGGGTCTTGACGACCAGGCCTGGGGTGATGTTGACTTTGGCGCCCTGGTTTATAAACTGAGCCAGGGCAACATGCACCAGGCATACACTTGCAACGCAGGTAAGCAGGAATTTTTTCATGATAAAGTGGTTGTTGGTCCTGTGATATATCCTTCTCAATCGAATAAACCGCTTTGGCTCAAGTTTCCGCTGGGCTGGTACTGAGGGGGTGACTGCCAGTCACCCCCTCACTTGGCCCGCCACTTGGCCAAACGGGAACTTGAGCCAAGCGCTTTATTTTCCTGCACTATCCATTCGAACCTTAAGCGCCGACACCTCCGATTGCAGGCTTTCCAGCATGGTTTTTAACTGGTTGATCTCCTCCGTTTTTTGCTGAAGTTCCTGTTGTTTTTTGTTCAGTTCCTGAATGGCGACCAACGCGACACCTGCGGGGTCGATGGTGGAGATGGATTTTTCGTCCCGGCCCAAGCCGAAAGCCGCATAAAAATCCTGTGCCATGGGGCCGATGTGTTTCACCCGGTCCTCGTCGTTGATGTAATTCCATTGTGTGATCGGGAGCTGCATTATTTTGTCGAGCACTTCTGCGCTGTTTACCGGGACGATATTTTCTTTCACGTTGCGGTCGGATGCATTGGTCCATGTTCCGCCGGAAGATAAATAGGCGCCATTGGCATAGAAGGCCATGGCTTCCCCAACGGCGGCTTCTTTACCGAAACCCACCCTGGTAATATTTTTCCCAATCATCGCGGTGCCGGCGGCAGTGACGTACGTATCGTAACCGATAGCGATGCAATTGTGCTGGTTTAAAAGCGACCGTGCACTGTACCCGATCAGGGTATTCGAGCTGCCGGCGCCGACAGTGGATGCTGTGTTGGTTCCGATAATCACATTTTGGTTTCCGCTGGTCAACCCGGAGGCGGCGTTTTTGCCAATCACGGTATTATTCGCCCCGGTAAATACACCTGCGGCACCAGCCTGACTTCCGATGATCGTGTTGCCGGAATTGGAAACGGCCTTGCCTGCATTATGGCCAATGAGTGTATTGTCGCTACCGGAAGCGCCTTGCCCGGCATAGGCACCCAAAAATGTACATTTGTCTCCGGTGCCGGAAAAGGATTCACCGGCTCTTGTCCCAATTATGGTGTTTTCGGTGCCGTTGGCAAAGGATTGACCGGCGCTCCTTCCGATAAAAATATTGTTGCTGCTGAGATTGTCCAGGCCTGCCTGGTAGCCAATGCTGACGTTGCTACTGCCTGTCTGGTTGTTCCTGCCGGCCCCCTGGCCCGAGCAATAGTTAGCCGTGCCGGTCGTATTTTCATAGCCTGCTTTAAAACCGGAGAAATGATTGTAGCTGGCAGTATTGGAATAGCCTGCATGATAGCCGGAAAAATAATTGTAATGCCCACCAATGTTGGAATATCCCGATTGAAACCCCGAAAAATGGTTGTCATGACCATTGGTATTTGCTTGCCCGGCTTCGTAGCCTGTAAAATAATTATTGTCCGCGCCGTTATTGCTGATCCCGGCCTTATAGCCGCTAAATTGGTTGTTGTTCCCTGTGGTATTGTTTTTGCCCGCCTGGTGCCCGTCAAAGTGGTTGTTGCTGCCCGTTGTGTTTTCATCACCGGTGTAATACCCTGAAAAATAGTTCCGCCCGCCGGTCGTGTTTTTGTTTCCGGAAGCATAACCCACAAAGTGGTTGTAAGAAGCGGTCGTATTGGCATCGCCGGCCAGCCATCCGGCAAAGTGGTTGCAAGTACCCGTGGTATTCAGGCGGCCCGCCCGGTGGCCGGAAAAATAATTGGCATACCCTGCCGTATTACTTTGTCCGGCCCAAAAACCGACAAAATGGTTGTCATGGCCGGTAATGTTGTTTTGACCTGCATTATAGCCAATAAAAAGGCCCTGCCAACCGCTGACGTTGGATTTTCCGGCCTGAAAGCCCATAAATTGATTGAAGTATCCGCCATTATTGTCTTCGCCCGCTCCATGACCGATAAACATGTTCCGGTTATCCGAAATATTGCTGTGGCCGGCCCGATGCCCGATAAACAGGTTCGCGCTGCCTGTCGCGTTGCTTTTGCCTGCCTCATAGCCCATAAACAGATTTGTATTGCCGGTCGTATTGGCAAAACCTCCATTAAAGCCGATAAATTGATTTTCAACGCCTGTGGTATTGGAGAAGCCCGCCCGGTACCCTGAAAAATGATTACCCGAAGCGGTGGTGTTGCTGTAGCCGGCAGCGGACCCGGAGAAGAAATTATTGCTGCCGGAGCTGTTGTTGTAGCCGGCGCCGGCGCCCAGGAAGGTGTTCCCGCCTGTAGTTGTATTGAAGCCCGCGTTGCGCCCAATCAGGGTATTGCCACTGCCGGTGGCATTAAAACCGCCTGCGTTCGTGCCCAGGTAGGTATTATGAATCCCAACCGTATTGGAGTAGCCCGTTCCCACGCCTATAAACGTGTTTTCGTTTTCTACCCCGTCGCCTACACCATCATCATTGGTTCCGGCGTCAGATCCAATAAAAAGGCTGAAACCCGGCGCGGCGGCATGGAGTGTTTTCCCGTCGTGCCGCATGACTTCCACACCGCCTACATCAAAGCGGATGATGTCTTCATCGGGGGATTCTTCCACCTGTATTTTGGTATCGTGGTCGGCATCTTCCAGCGTGAAATTGGCCATGTTCAGCCAGCCCGTCCCATTGAAATACCAGAAGGAATTGGTGTCGGTATCATACACCATCATGCCGGTGGCGGGATTGCCGCTGCCGATCTTTTCACGCTGGTCAGTAGTCATGCGGGGAATCAGCAGACCCTTGTCCGTAGATTCGAGGTCAAGGATAGCCCCGGCATCGGGCAACGCTCCGCTGTTGTTGATGCTGACGCCGCTCTGTCCGTGGAGTTGCAGGTTAATACAGATAAGTAAAGCGGCCGGCAAAAGTACCGCCTTAAATTCCGGTAGGACTGTTTCAAAAAAGCGCATGACAATGAATTTTAGTTAAACCAATTTTTGTCAGGCAAAAGTCCGGGGGATGGCGCTGCTATCGGATTAATGGGGTTTAAAAGTTATTAAAAAGTATTAACGGAGGAGGGGGGCATGCTGTTTGTTCGCCTGGCGAACGAAGACGGGTGTATTTCAAATTATCTCGCTCCGCCTGGTTCAACCCCACCCCCATCCCCTCCCCCAAAAGGGAGGGGGGCTTGCTCTCAACACTAATTTTGATTGGAATGAGGGCGGACACCCCTCCCTTTTGGGGGAGGGGATGGGGGTGGGGTTGACACGGCGGTAAAGCGACAATTTGAAAGGCGCCACCAACAGACTATATTTCGGCCAATCATGCCTGTACACAGGAGCACCGCCAACAAGTTTAATTTAGAAAAGAGGAAGATGATCCGTGGCAGGAAATGATAGTGCGCCGGATAATATGTCAGCATCCAGGCGATGCCAACACTATTGAAAACAGTCAATAAAAAAGAAACCAACGGCAAGACCAGCAAGCGCTTTAGGGCCAATGTTTTTCCCGGGGAAGCCGCTGATGACCAGAGCATCAAAGCAGCAAGCAGGAGCGCAATAACCACAGCATAACATATACCTGCCGTCATTTCCATGGCGGCATACAGTGCGCGGCCTTCTGTCCCATATCGTCCGATTTGCTCATATAATTTGCCGGGAGAACGAAACAGGAATGTTTGCAAGCGGCCCATCCCGTAAGCACTGCGTTCGATTTCCCGTTCCGCTTCCGACATGATGAAAACCGACATGATCAGGTACAGCAGTCCCAACAGCAACACGTTTTTCAATGTTGCCGATTTATAAATGGCTGCTTGTCTTTTTGCATACATAGTCGAAACCCAAAATTGGGTTGCCCTTCCGGCCGGGCAGCTTAATCCGATTTAAAAAATATTAAAAAATATTAATAGGACGGCCTTTGTACCCAATTGGCAAAAAAGGAAAATGTCCGCGTATCTTCGTTCTTCATAAAATGAAAAGCATACTTCTTGTTGACGACGAAATGCAATTCAGCGCCATGGTGGCGGAATACCTGCAGGAAAAGGGCTTCGAGGTCATTTTAAAACACAACGCCACCGACGGGCTGGCCGCTTTCCGTACGAGGCGGGCCGATTGCTGCATTTTGGATGTGAAAATGCCCTTTAGAGACGGGTTCAGCCTTGCTGCGGACATCCGGGAGCTGGATGAACAGGTTCCCATCATTTTCCTCACCGGGCAAACAACCCGGGAAGACCGCATCAAAGGGCTGACCATCGGCGCGGATGATTACATGACCAAGCCCTTTAGCATGGAAGAACTTTATTTGCGGATAAAAGCCGTCCTGAGACGGGTGGGCTATCAGGAAGAAACCCGGGAGCAGGCATTCATATTGGGTCAATATTCCTTCGATCCCATTTCGCGGGAGCTGGTATTTGATGGCCAGCCAATCCGACTGTCTGCTATGGAGTCCAAATTGCTCCAATTATTTTTCAAGCATAAGAACAAGCTGGTTACACGTGATTTTGTGCTTTCCAAAGTCTGGCAGGACGACGACCAACTCAAAAGCCGCAGCTTGAATGTCTATATTAATAAACTGCGGAATTATTTAAAAATGGATCCCAATATTGAAATACTGAACGCGCACGGGGAAGGGTATAAACTGGTGGTTAAGTAAGGAGCCCCTAAAGCATAACCGCCAGTGCTTTCCCTTTTAATTCATTTGCCAACCTGACGAGTTCCGTTCCGTTGTTTCCGGTTTCTGCTTGTTGCTCGATAGCGTAAGCGATTTCGGCAATTTGCTCCAATCCTAAGTACCGGAACTGGCTCTTGAGGTCGTGGGCTAGAATGGACACTTGTTCCAGTTCGCCTTTTTCCAGGCAATTTTGCAATTGCTCCAGGTGCACAGGCATTTGCGCTTTGAACAGGGACAGGTATTGTTTTACTTTCTTTTCATCATTAGCCAAAAGGGCTTTCAATTTCGGCCGGTCGATCCTGAGTTGCTTGCTGGTCAACGCCTGTATTTTTTCCAATAATTGCATGGCATCAACGGGTTTGGTCAGCACATCATCCATTCCGGCCGCTATGCATTTTTTCAGTTGTTCGGGTAGTGCATTGGCTGTTACGGCGAGTATTGGAATCTGTTTCCATCTTTCGTTTTCGGAAGCCCGGATGGCCCTGGCGGTTGCGTAGCCGTCCATGACGGGCATTTTAATGTCCATCAGGATAAGATCGTACGCCTGTTGTTGTAATTGCTCCAGGGCTATTTTCCCGTTTCCGGCAATATGGATATCGGCATCAGGGATGTGTTTTTTCAATATTTCCGTTATGATCAGTTGGTTTAATTCATGGTCTTCCACAAGCAGTATTTTCAATGCTGAAAAATGGAATTCGGCAGTCGACCGTTTTTTTTCTATTCTTTCCGATGTCGCCTTTTCAAACGGTACTTCGAAAAAGAGTTTCGTGCCTGTCCCCAACTGGCTTTCAAGGTGCAAGGTACTGCCGTGCAACTCCACCAGTCTCCGGGTGATGCCAAGGCCAAGACCCGTACCCTGCTCTGAAGAGGCGTGATTACCGGCCTGTTGGAAGCGCTCAAAGATCGTTTCAATCTGGCTCTCAGGAATGCCAATTCCTGTGTCGCCGACTTCAAATCGCACGGTTGCCGTATTTGCCGGCCCTTCGATTTCCTGTATGCTGAGCCAAACTTTGCCCCGCTCGGTAAACTTTATGGCATTGGCCAGCAGATTGGTCAATATTTGCAACAGGCGGATCGGGTCGCCCATCAACAGGGTATCCTTGTCGAATAGAGTATCCAGATAGAATTCCAGGCCTTTTTCTTCTGCTTTGAACCTGAAATTGTTGTTCAACTGGTCGACAATTTCAGCCAGGCGGAAAGGCTTGTTAACCAGCGTGAATTTACCCGCCTCCAGTTTCGTGTGGTCCAGCAGATCATTGATAATGGCCAGCAGATTTTGGGAGGACTGCCGGATGGCGGCGATATATTTCGATAGCTTGCCGTCGGGCCCGGCATCCAGGGCCAGATTGCTCAACCCGATAATGGCGTTCATCGGGGTCCTGATTTCATGACTCACTTCGGCGAGGAAGCGGGTTTTGTATTCGGCCTGCTGCTCGGCCAGGGCTTTTTCCCGTTTCAGCGCCAGCTGGTACTGCCGGCTTTTAAATATGGCATAGCCGATTGAAACGACCATCAAGGCCAGCAAGGACCTGAACCACAGCGTTTGCCAAAATGCAGGCGTGATGGTCAGCCGGATATTCAGGCCGTCTTTGTTCCAAACGCCGTCGCTGTTCGATGCCACGACCTGAAAGGTATATTGACCGGGGCTTAAATTGGTATAGTTCATTTTATGTTCGGCCCCCAGGTCCCGCCAGTTTTTATCAAAGCCGATGAGCCTGCATTTATACTTATTGGCTTGCGGATTGATATAATGCAGCGCAGAAAATTCAAAGGCGATATCATTTTCGTTGTGGGACAGTACAATCATTTTGGTTTCTTCAAATGCCTGATCCAACAGATACGATTCGGTTTTGACCTTGAAATCGGTCAAAATCACATTGGGGGCAACCGGGTTTTTACGGATACGATCGGGATGAAAGGAAAAAATGCCATTGATCGTTCCAAACGAAATCGTGCCGTCGGTTGCGACATGTTTGGTTTTGTTTTGAAAGTAAAGCGCTTCTTTGGGAACCAAATAATTGTAGAACGTATCCCTGCGTTGGTCAAGCCGGGCAAAAAAACGGTTGCCGGTAACCCAGACCTGATCGTTTTTGTCCATGACGACGGCTTGCAGTTCGTTTTCCAGCATACCTTCTTTTTTCCCGTATATCCTGAATTGCTTTGTATGTATATTGAAATTGGTCAGCCCATACAAGTTGGCGATCCATATGTTTCCGTCTTTCCCGATTGCAATATCTTTAATCACGCCTTCCAGAACTGCCCTATTCACCGAATCCGGACGAAATAATTCGAATTTTCCGGTCCGCTTGTCGAACCTGCCCAGGCTGTTGGAATACGTGTAGTATGCCCAAATCTCGTCGTCTCCGTATTGATCAAAAATGATAAAGCGGTTGGAGGTAATTTCAGGAATATCCTGCATCGGTTCGTACCATCGCCGCTCTGATGTTTTCCAGTTCAACCGGCAAAGTCCCAGGGCCGTCCCAATCCAGAAAATAGCCTTATCCTTAGGGTCTATCGCCATTTTGAAAATCGCCGCCCTGGAAAGTGTATCGCCGAAATAAACTTTTTGAAATGTCTTTTCGTTTGCGGCACGGCGGTATAAGCCTTTGCCACTAATTGAAAACCAAATATTTCCGTTATGATCTTCCAGAAACCAATCTCCCCCGCCTCCTGGGTCTGGCAGCGGAAGTTCTTCGATTTTTTTCCCTTGCGATTTTCCCTTTTCAATTGCATAAATACCTTCGGGCGTCTTCGTCCAGATCGTGCCTTTGCTGTCGCGCATGACGCGGGTGATAAGATTGGCAATATTTCCGTCTACCCCTATATTAAAAAACAATTCAAAGCCGGAATGATCCCTTCTGATCTTGCTGATCCCGTTTCCAGTACCGATCCAAATATTCTGGAAGCGGTCTTCGAACAAACAGCTGACCGTATTAGTATTGAGGCTTTTATTTCGATTGGCTTCGTATTTATAATGATTAAACTGTTTTTGTTGAATATCGTACACCCCCAGGCCATTATTATCGAAGGCGAACCAGGGGTTGCCTTTTCTGTCCAGGATTAAAGCGATTATTGCAGGATTTTCTATGTCAGCGGGTAAAAAACTATTTTTTATTGCTTTGGTATCAGGGTTCCAGTTAATTAATCCGGCTTTTGTCGCCAGCCAAAACGAGCCATCCGACGCTTCGCACAGCTGCTCGATTAGTTTGTTGTTTTCACTTTCAGGATCAGGATCGGGCAGGATATGCTGGAACGTTGAATCGCCGGGATTCAGTTTTAATAATCCGTATGATGTTCCGGCCCAAACCGTACCATGCCTGTCCTCAAAAAAGACTCTTATAAAATGTTTCGCATCCGGCTTGCCTGCCTCACGAGTAGGTATAAATTGTTTAGACCTTCTATCAAACCGGAGCATATTTTTGGCGGAAAGTGAAGCCAGCCAAAGGTTCCCCCGGCTGTCTTCAAATACGTTTCGGATAAGATTGGTGCTCTTGGTGGTTGGTTGATTCCGTGGCTCCGGTAGAAATCGTTGGAATTTGCCGGTTCTGCGGTCCAAAAAATTAAGCCCGTAATTGGTCCCAATCCATAGCTCTCCATTCCGGGTCTCACAGATATCCTTGATATTCGGGCTTGACAGGGTAGTGCTATCCCGGACATCATGTCGGTATACTTTGAATTCGTAACCATCGTACCGGAATAATCCTTCGTTGGTTCCAAACCATAAAAAACCAAAACGGTCTTCTTTTATATCTTCAATAAAACTATTGGGGTATCCGTACCATGCGCTCACCCGTTCAAAATCAACCGGGCCGGTTTGAGCGTGTACGAGCGCGGCGTGAAAGACAAAGGCGAGGGAGAACGTCAGGCTTAAAAACAGGTTCCTGGCTGCCCCGTTTTCCAAATGTCTACAGATATTCAGGTATGCATTTTCAAAATTGGCCATTCCGCACTGTTTGGTTTCAAAGGTAATTTATAATTCACGATCATCCTTGGCTCTATTTGCAGGGGAAAGCCTTTCCTCCGCGCATTTCCATGTAATTGCAGTTATCCCATTTCTATTGTTGAAGTTCAAATCGGTTATCCAGCCAAATTACTCTAGCTTTGCGCCAAACGCATTCAGTATGCCAAACAACCCGCTTCCCATCAGCGACCTGATCCGCAGCCGCCGCTCGGTCTTTCCCAAATTTTACAAACCCGAAAAGCCCATCGACCGCGCCGTCATCGAGCAGTTGCTGGAAAACGCCAACTGGGCGCCCACGCACAAGCTGACGCAACCCTGGCGCTTCCAGGTTTTCCACTCGCCCGAAAGCCGTGCCGCCCTGGGCGATTACCTGGCCGGATACTACCAGCACTACACCGCGCCCGAAGCGTTTTCTGAAGAAAAAATGGCCAAAGCCGGCGACAATCCCCGCCGCGCCGGCGCCGTGATCGCCATTGTGCTGCACCGCGACCCGGAGGCGCGCGTACCCGAATTTGAAGAAATTGCCGCTGTGGCCATGGCCGTTCAAAATATGTGGCTTACCTGCACGGAGCTCGGCCTGGGTTGCTACTGGAGTACGCCCAAAGCGGCCCTCGAGGCCGGCGATTTTCTCCAACTCCAGCCCAACGAATTTTGCCTCGGGCTTTTTTACCTCGGCTGGCATGAGATGCCGGAGATTGCGGGGAAGCGGGAGGATGTGGACGGAAAAGTCATCTGGAAATGAATTGGACAGGATTAACATGATTTTGCAGGATTAAAAGGTTTAAAATCTTGTTGTTCCTGTAAATCCTGTCTATTCCGCTACTTTTGCCCACCTGTCAACTACTGCTATGAACACACCACGCCAAATCCTAGAAACAGAACAAAAAGCCCTCGAGATCAACCTCGACGACGGGCTATACGGCGCCCTGGCCGAGATCGGCGCCGGACAGGAAGTAGCCCGCCATTTCTTCCAGGCCGGCGCCGCCGCCGGCACCATCGCCAAAACCATGAGCGCCTACGACAAAACGGTGTCCGACAAAATTTACGGCCCCGAGTACAAAGGCCGCTACGTGTGCGAATCGCGGTTGTACAAAATGCTTGACCACGAGTTTAACCTCATGGAAGACCGCCTGCGGCAGGTGCGGCCCGACCAGAGTTTCTTCGCGTTTGCCGACACCGTGTCGGCGATCAATTATGAAAAAACCATCCCCGGCAACGGCTGGCTGGGCCTGCGTTTTCAGATCAAACCCGGCGCGCTGCCCAACGACGTGGTGCTGCACGTGCGCATGCTCGACAAAGACAACCGCCTGCAACAACAAGCCATCGGCATCCTGGGCGTCAACCTGATCTACGGCTGCTACCGCTTCCACGACGACCCGGAGGTGCTGCTCCAGTCGCTGCTCGATAACCTGCACAACCGCGTGGCCATCGACCTGGTGCGCATGCAGGGCCCCGATTTTGAGCAAGTCGATAATCGCCTCGTTTGCCTCTGGGCGGTAAAAAACAACCTCACCGAGGTAATGATGTTCGGCCCCGACGGGCTGCCGGTGCATGCCAGCGAGCTGTTGTACAAAAAATCCATCCTCATCGCCCGCGGCAGTTACCGCCCGCCCACGCTGGTGCAGCAAGACATGGTGCGCTGCGCCTACGCGCAGTTTGTCGCCGAGCCCGATGTGGACGCCGGGCGGGCATTTTTTCTGACGGAAATCACCCTCGACAACCTGCGCGCCGACGGCGAACTTTCGGAAAAAGATTTTCTTGACCGGGCCGACATCCTCAGCATGCTGGGCCAAACGGTCATCCTCTCCAACTGCCTGCAACACAAAAAACTGATCGCCTATTTTCAAAACTACCGGGTTCCCCGCATCGGCCTGGCCATGGGCGCCCGCAAACTCCAGATCATCCTCCGCGAAACCTGTGAAAACAACGCCGACAACCTGCTGGGCGCTTTCGGCGAACTATTCCCCCGCCATGTTCGTTTCTACGTATACCCGGCGCGCAAGGACAACGGCGAACTGCTGACCGCCAAAACGGTCGACATCCCCAACGATATTCATTTTTTGTACCAGCACCTCATCGATCACCGGAATATTGTGGATGTGCAGGGCTTCAACCCCGGCATTCTGGATATTTTTCACAAGGACGTCTTGCATACGATCCGGGCGGGAAAACCGGGCTGGGAAGAAAAAGTGCCCGAAAGCGTGGCACAATTGATACGGGAAAAACGTTTGTTTAAATAATAACTGTTGAAAGTGCCCTTCCGGCCCAAACTTGTTTTTTTGAAAAAACAAGTTTGGGCCGGAAGGGCACTTTCAACAGTCTGGGAAAACCCAGGAATTGCCGATTTTTACGGTGCCACTTCATTATTTTTTATTCACGTTAAAATCACCATGCTCGAAGAAAAAATAAACAAAGACCTCGTCGTCGCCATGAAGGCCAAAGACGACGTTGCCCTGCGCAGCATTCGCGCCATCAAGAGCGCAATTTTATTGGCAAAAACCGACGGCTCAGGCAAGGCGATCGATGAAGCCGCCGAAGTGCAAATGCTTCAAAAATTGCTGAAAAGCCGGCAGGACTCGCACGATATTTATGTGAAAAACAACCGCCCGGAACTGGCTAAAAAAGAAGCGGAAGAAATCGAGGTCATCCGGCGCTACCTGCCCAACATGCTGGAAGGCGCCGAGCTGGAAGCCGTTTTGAAAGAAATCATTGCCGAGGTAGGCGCTTCCTCGCCGCAGGATATGGGCAAGGTGATGGGCGCGGCTACGAAAAAACTGGCCGGCAAGGCGGAGGGGCGTGCGATTTCGACTATGGTGAAAAATTTGCTTGGCACATGATCCTACGAGCAGAAAATCTATTAAAAAACTACGGCAAGCGCACCGTCGTCAAAGACGTCGATTTCGATGTCAAACAAGGCGAGATCGTCGGTTTGCTCGGCCCCAACGGCGCCGGCAAAACCACCTCGTTTTACATGGTCGTGGGTTTCATCAAACCCACCGACGGCAAGGTGTATCTCAACGACAAGGAGATCACCGACCTGCCCATGTACAAACGCGCCCAAAAAGGCATCGGCTACTTGCCGCAAGAGCCCAGCGTGTTCCGCAAACTGAGCGTGGAAGACAACATCCGCGCGGTGCTCGAAATGACGGATTTGAAAAAAGCCGAACAACAGGAAAAACTGGAGTCGCTGATCGACGAATTCCACCTCCACAAGGTGCGCAAAAGTCACGGCGACACGCTTTCCGGAGGCGAACGCCGCCGCACGGAAATCGCACGCGCCCTGGCCAGCGACCCGAAATTCATCCTGCTCGACGAACCCTTCGCCGGCATCGACCCCATCGCGGTGGAAGACATCCAGTACATCGTGGCCAAGCTGAAAACCAAAAACATCGGCATCCTTATCACCGACCACAATGTGCAGGAAACCCTCAGCATCACCGACCGCGCCTACCTCATGTTCGAAGGCGCCATCCTGCGCGCCGGCACCGCCGAAGAACTCGCCGCCGACGAAATGGTGCGCAAGGTGTACCTCGGCAAAAACTTCGAGCTGCGCCGCAAGGTGATCGAACTGTAAGCCGCTCCTGGCATTTGACTGTTTTTCCGGAAACTTCTGGTCTCTGTGTGCCATATTTGTTGGATGGACACGGCACGTTTTAATTCAACCCCACCCCCATCCCCTCCCCCCCGAGGGAGGGGGGCTTGCCCTCAGCACAATTCCGGATTCCGTTTTTGTAATCAAATAGTAAAACGGAATCAGGCCCCCCTCCCCCCGGGGGGAGGGGATGGGGGTGGGGTTGCCCCAAAACTCCGTGTTCTCCGTGCCTCCGTGGTAAATCTACTCCTCGTACTCCTGCTCGCCGGGAACCTCACCGCTCAAACCAGCGAAGGCCGCAACTTCTGGTTCGGATTTATGGAACACTTCGACGTTGGCCAAAACTCCATGGTGGTCATGATCAGTTCCAAATACAACACCAGCGGCGTTGTCCGTATGCCGCTGTACAATTGGGAAACCAACTTCACCGTAGCCGCCAACGACGTCACCATTATTCAACTCCCGGCTTACGCCGAAAATACAGGCTCCGAACAAGTGGCGCCCCGGGGCATTCAGGTGCAATCCCTCCTGCCGGTATCGGTGTATATGCACCAGTATCACTCCATGCGCTCGGAAGCTTCCATGGTGTTACCCGTGGAATCGCTCGGCAACGAATATTATGCGCTCAGCTATCGCGGCTATGGCGCCGGCAATACCGTTTACCCTTCCGAATTTTTGCTGGTCGGCATACAGGACGAAACGGAGATCACCATTCGGCTCAGCGACCAAACCCTGGGCGGCAAAGCGGCCGGCTCCACATTTACCGTCCTGCTCGACGCCGGCGAAACGTACCAGGTGCAGGCGCGCAACAGCACCGGCGATCTGAGCGGCACCTACATCACCGGCGACAAAAATTTTAACCTGCTCGCCGGTTGCCGCTGGATTCCCATGCCTGCCGGTTGTGACTACCGCGACAACCTGCTGGAACAAATGCTGCCGGTATCTACCTGGGGCAAACAATTTGTAACGGCCACGCATGCCCAGATGCCCTACGATATTTTCCGGGTCATGGCCTCGGAAAACGGGACCCAGGTGACCGTCAAGGGCGCCACCACCCAACAGTTTTCGCTGAACGCCGGCGAGTTTTATGAATACAATACCGGCGAATCCACCTTTATCAGCGCCAGCAAACCCATTGCTGTGGCCCAGTACATCATCGGCAGTGCTTGTTCCGGGCATGGCGTAGGCGACCCGGCCATGGTCATGCTCAACAGCATCGAGCAGATTCGCGACACCGTGACACTTTACAATTCGTCGTTGGAAAATATTGTGGAAAACTACATCACGGTTATCCTGAAAACGCAGGACCTGGATGTAACCAGTTTTGACGGGCAACCGATTGCCGGTATCGTCGGCGTAGTTCCGGTGACCGGAAATCCCGATTTTTCCTTTGCCCGCCTCAAGGTGCAGCCGGGCGCGCACACCATCATTTCAGGCGGCTGCGGGGTGATCGCTACGGCCTATGGCTACGGCGACCTCGAATCGTATGCCTACGGCGGCGGCGCCAGTTTCAAGCCGATCAACGCCACCAGCCTGATTCCGGAAGGCGGTTGTTTGAACGACACCATTGTTTTTAAAACCGAATTCACAGCGCCGCGCCATGAATTGCTGTGGGACTTCGGCGACGGTGCCACCAGCACCGACCCCAACTTCGCCCACGTGTACGACGCCTTGGGCAGCTACACAGTGAAACTATACCTGACTGATAATTGCCTGAACATCAAGGACACCATTTCCCGCGACATCCTGATCACGCTGCGCCAGGCCGCCACCGTCACCGGCGACAAAGCAGCCTGTGCCGGCGGGGCCATTGCCCTGGGCGCCGAAGATTTGCCCGGTGCGCGGTACGAATGGACTGGCCCCAACAACTTTTTTTCGCCCGAACAATACCCGCTGCTGCCCAATGTGCAGGCTGAAGCCGCCGGGCAATACCAGGTTATCGGCATCATTTCCGGCTGCGCCACCTGGCCGGCGTTTGCCGAGGTAACGGTACATCCCTTGCCGCAACCCGACCTGGGCGACGACACCCTTGCCTGCAGCAAGGACAGCTATCCGCTGGTGGTGCTGAGCCCCGGTAGTTTTGTACACTACCAATGGCAAAACAATACGACCGGCCCGAATTTTAATGTAGTGCAGGAAGGCGCCTATTGGGTGCAGGTGGCCGACACCAACGGCTGCGTAGCTGCCGACACCGTTTTTGTAGAAGACCGCTGCCCGACCCGCTACTACATTCCCAACGTGTTCAGTCCGAATGATGACGGGGTGAACGATTACTTTTCAGTGCATAGCGCCGATATGGAATCCCTGACCTTGTCGGTGTACGACCGCTGGGGGAATCTCCTGTACCGCTCCGAAAACCTGGATGCCCGCTGGGACGGGCGTTTTCAGGACAAGCCGGTCAATCCCGGTGTGTATATTTGGATGGCACGGATCAGCGGATACCGCGAAGATGGCGTTGCATTTGAAACGACGGAATCGGGGTCGGTGACGGTGTTGCGGTGAAGTGGCCTTTAGAGAGCATGTTGGGGATTTTCTGCCGGAGGCAAAAACGAGGGCTTTTTTTGACAGTTTTTGCGTTTTTTCAGGTGCATAGCCCAGCTACGTGCCTGAAAAAAGGCGAGGAATGGCGAAAAAAGAACCGTTTTGGACCCGGTGAGAAAATCCCCAACATGCTCTTACACAGTTATTGGTAAAACCGACATAGTTACAAGTAAATCCTGCACAGTTACAAGTTTGATTTGGCAGGTAGCAATCCGTCCAATTACTTTTATCCTAAAGACACGCCGATCGTCAGGCAGATAACCCGATTTCCTTTCGCAGATTGACCAATAGCCTTTCATGCTGAACCGGCTTTTGCCGGCCGGTTCAGCAGATCAATTTTTGTGAAAAACGAACCCGAAACATGAGCAACCACCCGAAAATTTCCATCATAACCGTCTGCCGGAATGCGGCGCCTTTTCTGGAGCGGACTATCCGGAGCGTCCTGGAGCAGCGGTATAAACCCATTGAATATATCCTGATAGACGGCGCATCAAGCGACGGCACGGTTGACCTGATCAAAAAATACGAACACGAACTGAACTACTGGAGCAGCGAACCCGACAAAAGCCATTTTGACGCTATGAACAAGGGCCTCGACAGGGCAACCGGAACCTATGTGCTGTTCATGAACGCCGGAGATAAAATTGCAAATGCCCATGCCCTGAAAAACATGATGGAAGGGCATGCCGGCGCCGACCTGATTTACGCAAGAGCCCTGTACACAGATGAATTTCATGCGACAAGACCCTGGCACAAGGAAACACCTTTGCCCGGGGTGCTGACAGATCGAAGTTTCCTGAACGGCATGGTTATTTGCCACCATTGCATGATCGTAAAAAGAGCGCTGGCGCCGGCTTACCGGCTCGGCCCCTGGAAAATAGCCAACGACATCGACTGGGCCGTCCGCGTGATGAAACAGGTGCGTACCAAGCATTTCTACGACGGCATTTTTTGCCTGTATCTGGAGGGTGGGCTTTCCGCCAAACACCGCCTGCGAGCGGTGCTGGAGCGTTTCCGCATTTGCGTCGAACATTTTGGTTGGTTACCTACGCTTTGGCAGCAAGTGAAAATTCTCTGGTCGGTGGCGAAACGCCGCAGCATTGCCTAAATCGCTCTGAATATGAAAAAAATACTTGTCCTCGGCGCAGGCGGGTTTATCGGAAGCCACCTCGTCCGTTTTTTGCGCGAGCAAAATCACTGGGTAAAAGGCGTGGACCTGAAATACCCGGAGTTCTCGGAAACCCGCGCCAACGCATTCGTCATCGGCGATCTGCGCGACCCCTACTTCGTGCGGTACATCCTGGATCAGCCCTTTGACGAAGTGTACCAACTGGCCGCCGATATGGGTGGCGCGGGGTACATTTTCTCCGGCGAACACGATGCCGATGTTATGCACAACTCTGCTGTCATCAACCTCAATCTCCTGCCCGAACTGCTCCGGCAAGGGACCAAAAAGGTGTTCTATTCCTCCTCGGCCTGCATCTATCCGGAGTTCAACCAGCTCGACCCCGAAAACCCGAACTGTGCGGAGGTATCGGCCTACCCGGCCCAGCCCGACAGCGAATACGGTTGGGAAAAACTGTTCAGCGAGCGTTTCTACCTCGCTTGCATGCGCAACCACGGCCTGGAACCCCGCATTGCCCGCTTCCACAATATTTTCGGTGTTGAAGGCACCTGGCGCGGCGGCCGCGAAAAAGCGCCTGCTGCACTTTGCCGGAAAGTAGCCGAAGCGGAAGATGGTAGCGCCATCGAGGTCTGGGGCGACGGCAACCAAACCCGCTCTTTCTTGTATATCGACGAATGTATCGAAGGGGTGGCCCGCCTGATGCAATCCGGTTTTACCGGCCCGGTAAATATCGGCTCCGCCGAAATGGTCACCATCAATCAATTGGCCGAACAAATTATCCGGATATCCGGTAAAAAACTCCGCATAAAACATATTCCCGGCCCAACCGGCGTTCGGGGTCGAAATTCAGACAACCGGCTAATCCGGGAAAAACTGGATTGGGCGCCTTCCGAGGCTCTCAACACCGGGCTGGAAAAAACCTATCGCTGGGTAAACGAACAGGTGTTGGCGGCGCAGTTGGTAGTGGTGTAGGCACAACTTGAAGCCTGGGAGGCCAGGCATTCCAATCACTCCGGGGAAACGCTTCCATGTGTTTCAATCTTCCTGGTTGATTTATAAAAATCGACTATTTCAGACAAACCACAGGGCGCCGGCATCCTGAAAAACCGACAATTCCCCCTAAATTCGCCGGTGATCCACCCTGTTCATCTGATTTTAGTTAATCCATGCGCTGCTGGCAACTGCTGGTTCTGATGTTCAACGCCCGGTGGGCGCTGTATGCCCAGTTGGCCACCGGGAGCCCGGTTGGGTTGCCCACCTTGCATCCGGCCACGATCGATACCCTGAGTACGAGCAGGGATTTCCCAAATAAGTGTTTCGATGCAGCTTTTACCGGCCCGCGCGGGAGGCTTTTTCTGCGCAGTTGCGCTGCTGCCAACCAACGGCAGGAAATTTACCTGGTGCAGTTCGACGGCTACGAATTTCATCCGCTGGAAATCCAGATACCTGAAAGTCCCGACTGGCCGCAACAGCGCCCCCGGCTCAGCCACCAGCACACAGCTGACCAGTTGATCGGCCATTATGCAAACGCCCTGCTGTTGTACGACCTCCGCAGCCATCGGAGTTCCCTTTTGCCAATCGATTCAGCCGGCAGCCCGGGAAAAATCATTTTACAAACGGCTCCCGGAGCTCCAGGCGAAAGCTGGGTATTGGCTAAAAGCAGCAACCAGGTGTACATGTTCCGTTATACCGCCGGCCATTTCCAGCAAGTGGCGGCGCTCCCGTTGCAGGGTACGGCTTTTGAAGAGGGGGCATTTTTCAGTCAGTCGCTTATTTGTTACGACCAGGGCATCGTCTGGTTCACCGATTCGAAGCGCCGGATCGTCCGGATGGATGCTAAAACCGGGTTATGCACGAGCTTCGAACCGCATGTACCTGCACTACACAAAACGCATAATGACAATTATCTTATCCGGAACTTAATAATCCATCGGAATACCGTGTATTGCACCGTGATGCAGGCACAAAAAACCACCTTGCTGCAGTGGCGCCCCGACGCACCACAATTCTCTCCGGCCCCGTACACATGCCCTGCAAACTTCCTGTGTAAACTGTTTACCGACCAGACGGGAAACATGGTCATCCTGTGGGAGTCTGCTTCCGGAACGTACCAGGCTTTTCTGATCGATGCCTCCGGCAAAAAATTCGATTACACGCCGGTACTGGCGACACTTGCTTCAAACACCATCACGGAGTTGGACGGGCGGGATTTCAGAAAAAAACTTAAAGTGCTCACCAAAAGCGGCTTGTTCAATATTTCCCTGCACCAACCGGATAACATCCAAACTTACTTTCCGCGCCGTTCCATGCGGGGCATGATTGAGCTGCCTTCCGGGGAGATATTGGTGGCCATGGATAAAGAACCGGCATTTCGGCAGCTATCCGATCAGGGACCTCCGGTTCAGGCCCCCTGCCTGATTGGCCAACCGGTGTGGAAAGGCCAACGGTTTTTGGCCGAAGGCAAGTTTATCTGGTATATATCCAACGGGACATTTAACACGGTCCTCCGCTTCAACTTGCCGGAGCAACACATTGACTCCTTCAAATTCGATTTCAAAATAAACCGGATAGCCGTATTGGCCGATCAGACACTGGTGCTGGCCAGTATCCCGCACTTGTATGTTTATGACCTAAAATCCGGCCGCTTGGATCAATATCAGGAAAATGGCCGCCCGAAAATCTTTGACTTTGGGAAACAGGTGCACGACATCGTGGTCGGCCACGATAAAACACTTTGGATCGGTAGCAACGGCGGGCTCTGGAAGGTTGATTTGCACCGGCAAAAAAGCCGGCAACTCGCGCGCAAAGCAGGGTTGAACGATCACCGGGTGCAGGTTGTCTGTGAAAGTCGTACCGGCCTGATCTGGTTCGGCACTATCCTTGGCGGTCTGCATGTGTACAACCCACAGACCCGACAACTAGGGGCTATCGACCGCACCGATGGGCTGGCCAACAACACGGTGGTCAGCATCCTGGAAGACCATGACGGATTCATTTGGGTAGGCACCTATGACGGATTGTCGTTGCTCGACCCATCGGGCCGGGTGCTCCGCAACCTTGGAAAATCCGACGGCCTGTCGCATCCCGAATTTAACCGGATGTCCTACATCAAAACCCGCTCCGGCGAATTGCTTATGGGAACCCTTCGGGGGCTAAACCGAATCGCGCCCAAAAAAATAAAAGCCGCACTGAACCAGATCGCCCCGGCCCAGGTATATCTAACGGAAATCTCCTGGATCGATGCCAGAACCGGCAAAAAAAACACCTTGCAAACCAAGCTGGACCGGCTCGAACCGATACAACTGACTACCGACAAGCGGCATCTTGAACTGACTTTTGCACTCTCGGACTACTCCCAAAGCGCAGAAAATGTATTTGCCTGGAAACTTGACCGGCCAGGACAGCAGTGGGTCCACATGGGTCGGCAAAATCAATTGAACCTCATGGACTTACCAACCGGCGAATATGACTTGCTGATCAAAGGCATGGCCTACCGCGGCAACTGGTCGGAACCCCTGCGTATTCCCCTGCGGGCAACTGTATTTTTTTACAAGCAAAGTTGGTTCTATATCCTGTGCACGTTGGTTGGCGCGGGACTGTTTTTCGCCTGGGCAGTGCCTTTTCGCCATCGAAACAACGCGGGTCAAGCAGGTTCGACCGGGGCCGGGGCCACCGCGATGCAGCCCCAAGGCTGGTTGGGAAACCTCGATACAATTGCTCAAAATGCCTTGTCGGGAAAAGATCAACTCACAACCAAATACCTCGCCGATCAAATGGCGATCAGCGAACGGCAGTTGTTGCGCCGGTTAAAAGCGGAAACCGGCCTGACCGTGCAAGCCTACATTCAGGAATTCAAATTACAGAAAGCCAGGCAACTCCTCGAATCCCAAACCTACAGCACGATCGCAGAGGTCGCCTACGCTTGTGGCTTCAACACCCCGGCTTATTTTTCGAAGGTGTTTGAAAAACGGTTTGGGAAACGGCCGGGCGAATACAATTAAAACGTTCATCCACCAATCTTCGCAAACCACTTTCCGCAGGAAATAAGAGCATGTTGGGTATTTTTGCGGCCTATGACAGACAAGGCCTTTTTCACCCGACTCGCAGGTATCACGGCAGGCACGGCAGTTTTACTGTTAATTTTCTTAATGGTTTTGCCGGAGGCCCAAACCCACAAAACATTTGCGCTGGCTTCGGTGCTGTTGTTTGTACTCGTCAGCATCGGGTTGTTTTATGCCGGACGCAGTACGGCAGCCAGCACCAGCAAGGTGGCTTTCACCAACCTGGTATCCGCTTCGGTATTCGGAAAAATGCTGCTCGCGGTTGCGGCGCTTTTTGTTTACCAGCAATCGGCGCAACCACCCAACCAGTGGTTTGTCGGTATCTTTTTATTGGTCTACGTTGTTTATACCGTATTCGAGGTGTGGTTTATGACCAAACTTGCAAAAACATAGATTAGTAACGCTTAAAAAATAACTTCCCGATTGGAACGAATTCAGGTTCCTCCCTC
>CAZAEZ010000015.1:0-63891 GCA_964484205.1 uncultured Saprospiraceae bacterium
TAATCATGTAATCAATTAATCGTCAATCTGTTAAAAATAAATATTCCTTAATACTACTTTGTCACTTTAAGTTTAGATGTCTCCCGCTGGTCGACATGACAGCAACCTGGGGATAAAACTTCCTCCCGATTTCTCGCTTCGCTCGAAATTTACCCGGTGCGTGGTGGAATTTCGAGCGGAGCGAGAAATCGGGTAAACAAGTTTAACAAAAACTACTTGTCATGTTGAGCGTAGCGAAACATCTGATTTTAAAGTGACAAAGTAGTATTAAGTTGATGGCTATGGGGGATGGGGGTGGGGTCGACACGAGGCCGAAAAGTAAATTCAAGGCTTGTGTGTAATGGACAGGCTTCAAGCCGTAGGACGAGTCATGCGTAATAATTCAAAACAAAAATCTACACCTTGATCTCCCAGCCCGGCTCGTACTCCCGGCTCCAAAAGTGCATGGCTTCCGGGTCGTTGAGGGGCCGGCCGGTGGCGGTGTCGAGTACAATTTTGCGCCCCAGTTTCTGCGCATAGTTGCCGAGGTGGCACAGCAAATTGGTATTTGCGCCTTCGTCAATCGAGGAATGTAGCGGCGCGCCATCGCGGATCGCCGCGAGGAAGTTTTGCATATGAAACTTGTCGAGGTTGCCGGCGCCGACGGTGTTGAGCGTGGCGCTTTCTTCTTCCTCTTTGATTTCCTGTACCAGTTTGTTGTCCAAGTCAAAGCGGGTGTAGGCATTCCGGGTGAGCATGATGGTGCCCTCGGTGCCGTGCAGCGTAGCGCCCCGGCCTTCCCCGTTGATCGGATGGCCGTTGCAACTGCGGCCTTCCCAGCTGATCATTTTTCCGCCTTCAAATTCGTAATTCACCACCTGCGTATCGTAAAACTGCCAGTCGTCGTGAAAGTGAAAACGCCCGCCTGAGGAGCTCACGCTTTTGGGATATTGCAGGCCCATGGCCCAGCGGCAGATGTCGATCTCGTGGGTGCCATTGTTGTTGATCTCGCCGGTGCCGTATTTCCAGAACCAGTGCCAGTTGTAGTGCACGTAAATATCGTTGTAGGCCTCGCGCGGGGCCGGTCCCTGCCAGAGCTCCCAGTCGAGCCAGTCGGGTACCGGCGCCGGCTTGCCGTTTCCGATAGCGCGCCGGTTGTTGGCGTACCAGGCTTTGCCGTAGTACACGTCGCCGATCAAACCATCGCGGATATCCCGGATGGCCTGAATGGACGTGGGCGCCGAGCGCTGTTGGGTGCCCATCTGGATCACTTTTCCGTATTTATCGCGGGCTTCCACCAGCAATTCGCCCTCGCGCGGATTGTGGCTGCAGGGTTTTTCCACGTACACATGTTTGCCGGCCTGCACGCCCATGATGGTCATGGGGGCATGCCAGTGTTCGGGCGTAGCGATCAGGATGGCGTCGATGGCCTTGTTTTCCAGCAACCGGCGGATATCGCCGTATTCGGCGGCTTTTTTGCCAAAACGATCCGTCACCAGTTCATTGGTTTTGCCCAACTCCCGCTTGTCCACATCGCAAATCGCAACCATGCCGGTATTGTCGCAGGCCGAAGCCGCCCCGATGAGCGCTTTCCCCCGGCCATGCAGCCCGATGACGGCCATGTTGACCCGGTCGTTGGCGCCCAGGATGGAGGCGTAACTGCGCGCCGAGGTAGCGAAGGCGAGGCCCAGGCCGGCGGCGGCTGATTTTTTCAGGAAGGTTCGGCGTGTTTGTGTTTTTTTCATAAGTGACAGATTTATGTGTTTTGGCGATTGCGAAAAGTTGGATGAGCCTGCTTGAGTTTTTTTACCACGGAGACACGGAGGACACGGAGTTTTTGCCGCCTTCGGCGGCTTTTGGTTTAGACAGGATTTACAAGATTAAACAGGTTTAAACTCTGGTTGGTCCTGTAAATCCTGTCTAAAAAAATCGCCGAAGGCGAAACTCCGTGTCCTCCGTGTCTCCGTGGTATACTCAGAATTCCCGGATTTTAATACTCCGGAAATGCACCGTGTTCCCGTGGTCCTGCAACAAAATATGCCCCTGCGGCCAGCGGCCAAAGCCCGGCCAGTCTTTGTACTTGCTGTAATTTACCAACGCCTCGAACATTTGCGAAAAGCGCTCGTACTCCACCACTTTTTCGTTGTTGAGCCAGTGCTCGACATGGCCGTTTTTCGACACGATCCGCGCCTTGTTCCAGGCGCCGATGCCTTTGAAAATCTGGGCTTTCGTAGAATACGGGTTGCTGCGCATCTGGCTCGGGATGAGGTCGTACAGGGAAGCCAGTGTCCGGTTTCCGGCGACCCCCATTTTGGCATCGGGGTGTTTGGCATCGTCGAGCAGTTGAAACTCGCAGCCGATGGCCGAACCGCTGCCTTTGTTGATTTCGGGGTCTACAAAATATTTGATGCCGCTGTTGGCGCCTTCTGTGAGCATGAATTCGAGTTCGAGTTCAAAATTGCTGAACTGGTCGGTGGTGATAATGTCGCCCGGGCCGGTGGCCTCGCCGCCGTCGGTGGCCTGGACGGTCAGCACGCCGTCGCGTATCACCCAGCCGGAAGTTGGAAAGGTTTCCATTTTGGCGCCGCGCCAGCCTGCGGTGGTTTTGCCGTCCCAAAGCAGGCGGTAGCCCTTGCGTTTTTCCCAGTCGGTGAGCCGGTTCACGAGGTAGCTGATCTCGGGAACTTCGGGGTCGGGCGCCCAACGGTCGGCCTCCAGGTTTTCCGTTTTGATGCGGAGCTTGCGCCAGCGGACTTTTGATCCGGCTTCAGAAGCGTTCCCGATGCTGTGCACCTGGAGTGCGATGAAGCCGGAGGCGGTCATGTCGTCGACCAGGTTGGTGCACAGGATGCCGTTGACCCACACGCGGATCTGGTTGCCGATGGCCTCGATGTGGTAGGCATTCCAGTTGCCCGGTTTGAAGGCTTTGCGGCCTTTCGGGTTGACGGAAAGCGGGTACAGCCAGGCGCGCCGGGCTTCGTCGTACAGGCCGCCGGAATAGGCCCGCGGGCCCGGGTCGATCTCCACCTGGTAGCCATGCACCCGGCCGTTTTGGTAGTCGGGCGTGCTCAGGCTGCGGATTTGAATGCCGGAGTTGAGCAGGTTTTCCACGTGCACCTCCACTTCCAGGATAAAGTCGGTATAACTTTTTTCGGTGGCGAGAAACGTGTTGGGCGTGCCCAGTTTGGCGATGCCGGTGACCACGCCGTTTTCAATCGTGTAGTCGGCGGTGCCGTTTAGTTTTTCCCAGCCGTTGAGGTTATTGCCGTTGAACAATGGGGTCCAGCCGTTTTGGGCCGAAGCAGCCGATAGCGTAAGCAGGGTGAGTGCGCTCAGAATTAATTTTTTCATAGGTTGCTTAAATCAGTCCGATAGAGTTTGCTGTCGGCGAGGACGCCATCAGTGGCTTCTCAACGTTTATCCTTTAATTCTACTTTGGCACTTTAAAATCAGATGTTTCGCTACGCTCAACATGACAGGTAATTTTTGTTAAACTTGTTTACCGGATTTCTCGCTCCGCTCGAAATTTACCCGGTGCGTGTTGGAATTTCGAGCGGAGCGAGAAATCGGGAGGAAATTTTATCCCCAGATTACTGTCATGTCGGCCAGCGGGAGACATCTAAACTTAAAGTGCCAAAGTAGAATTAATCTGCCCTAACCGGAGTCAAATCCGCGTTTCGCCGAAGGCAAATCCGCTAAATCCGCGTTCTATTTCTGCTTGCCCGCAATTACATTTCGCTTGCCCGACGTAGAAGAATTACAACGCGGATGACGCGGATTCGCCTTCGGCGAAGACGCGGATTTCCACGGATTTGTTTTTCAGTCAGGGTATTTTTCGGATTAAAGACGAAACATAATTTTAAATCGCATTTTGCTCTTAACCCGGAATGGTATATCACAAATTATATTCCGCCTTCCAAACTTCCACCCGGTTGTTGTCCATCGCATCCAGCGCCAGTTGCACAGCGATGGCGACCCGGGCGCCGGTTGCCACGCCGGAAACCGGTTGCGTATTGGCCGCCACGTTGTCGCGAAAATCGATCAACGCCTGAATACTGGGATCGGAATGTTCGATATTAAAACGCCGGCCGGTACGCTCCAAACTGTTCCTTCGGGTAGCGCCGCTGACGCCATCCACCAGCAGGTTGGTATCAGCGGGTGCGGTGGCCTCTTCGGTGTACAGCCAGGCCTCCTCCGGCGTGAGGACTATCGTGCCCTTTTTGCCCATCACCTTGATTCGATAGTGGTCGTAAGCATTGGTGGTGAGGGAGGTAAAACTTGCTTTGACACCACCGGGGTAGTCCATCAACAGGTGCACATTGTCGTACGTCTCGCGGCCGTCTTTCCAGTAGTCGATACCGCCAAAGCCGGTAATTTTTTCCGGGGCGGCGTTCAGGACCCAATTGGCGAAGTCGATCTGGTGTGCGCAGAGTTCGGCGACCAGCCCGCCGGAGTATTCGCGGTACATGCGCCAGTTGATCAGGCGTTCCAGCTTGGGGTCGGGTACGGGCCGGCGCCAATCGCCGTTGCGGTTCCATTGGCATTCGATCCTGGAAAGCGGGCCGATAAGTCCTTCCCGGATCGATTGGGCAACGGTTTGGTAGAGTTTGGAATAGCGGTATTGGTGCCCGGCTTGAACGATCGTTTTGGCCTCGCGGGCTTTTTTCAGGGCTTCCAGGGCCGGTTCGACACCGTAGCACATTGTTTTTTCGCAGTACACGTGTTTGCCGGCGTCGAGGGCGTCCAGCAGCATTTGGGCGTGCATGCTGAAGGGCGTGGCGATCAGTACGGCGTCTACGGCCGGGTCGTCGAGCAAGGCTTTGCAGTCGCTGCAGGTTTTTGTTTGAGGTTGCACCAGGGGCATGGCCCGGTCCAAACGGAAGGGCAAAACATCGCACAGCGCAGTAACCTCCATGCCGGGTATGTCTTTGATCAATTGTGTCATGCCCAGCCCCCGGTCGCCCACGCCGATGATGCCCATGCGCAGCGGTTGCGGATCGTTGGAAAAGGGATACAGCGATTTTGATACCAGGGCGCCGGCGGTTGCCAGGGAGAGAGTTTGAATGAATTTTCGGCGGGAGGTCGTCATTGTTGTATTGCATTGGAACACTCAGGCAAGTAAGGAAAAAATGTACATTTAGCGCCGTATTTCACCAATTTTATACAAAACCTGCCGCCGGCAATAGTTGCCGTTCAGCCCATATTGGACCGGCCTAGATTACAAGAATTATGGAAGCACAACGCATTGAAATTCCGCTCGACAAAACAAAAATCCTGCTCTTAACCGGCGGCGCCGTCCTGTTTGTCGCCCTCGGCGCCTGGCTTCTGCTGGATGTGGCCAATGGCGAATCCGGATTTTACCGGCTGTTTTTGCAAGGTGTCGGCCTGCTGGGAATTGTATTTTTCGGTTTTATGGGCCTTATTGGCGTGCGGAAATTGTTCGACAACCAGCCCGGAGTGATCATCGACCGGGAGGGCATCCACGACAACACCAGCTCGATCAGCGCCGGGCTGGTGGAATGGAAGGACATCAGGGGATTTCGCAACCTGAAAATCCGGTCGACCAGATTCATCATGGTCGACGTGGAAGACCCCGAAAAATATATCGCCCGGGCAAAAAACGGCATTGCCAGAAAAGCCATGCAGGCCAATAACAAACTGTACGGCTCGCCGGTAGCGATCACTTCGGGGGCATTGCAGTACGACTTTGACCAACTGGAGGAGTTGTTGCTGGCTGCTTATGAAAAATATAAGAATGGTTAAACAGGCCGGTTTGGGCGGTTCTGGATCGTAGGCTTATCTTTACCCCAATCGATTTTTTCTAAACATAACCATTTGAAACATGTCAAAAAAACTGCTTGCCCGACTCACTGCACCCGGCCCCAAACGTATGCTTGCCCTTGATGGCGGCGGCATCCGGGGCGCTGTGTCGCTCGGGTTTATCGAACGCATCGAAACCCTGCTCCGCGAACGGCACAACAACCCCGACCTGCTCCTCTGCGACTACTTCGACCTCATCGGGGGCACCAGTACCGGCGCCATCATCGCCACCCTGCTGGCTACCGGCCGCAGCAGCTCGGAACTGATCGAAATGTACACCAGTCTGGGCGGTAAAATATTCGGCGACAAATACAGCCTGCTCCAGATCGGCAGCAAGATGAAAGCCAGCTACGACGACAAACCCCTGCAGGAGGAATTGAAAAAACTGTTCGGTGAAATCCGCCTCGGCGACGACGCCATCAAAACCGGGCTCAACATCAACGCCAAACGCGCCGACACCTTCAGCACCTGGTCGATGATCAACCACCCCAACGCCAAATATTACGAACCCCAGGAAGCGGGCGAACTGGGCAACAAAGACTACCTCCTGCGCGAAGTGGTCCGCGCCAGCACAGCTGCACCCACGTACTTCCTGCCGCAAACGATCAACATCGGCAACCGCGAAGCGACTTTTATTGACGGCGGCGTGAGCATGGCCAACAACCCGGCGCTCCAGTTGTTCCTGCTCGCTACACTGAAAGGCTTCCCCTTCCACTGGCAAACCGGCGCCGACAAACTGATGCTGGTGTCTATCGGCACGGGCACGTACACCAAAGTGGTGAATGCCAAAAAAGTTGCCGACAACAACATGCTCGAGTGGGCCAGCACCGTGCCCGATATGCTCATGGACGACGCCACGTACCAAAACCAGCTCCTGTTGCAATACCTCAGCCAAAGCCCGACGGCCATCGAGATCGACTCCGAAGTC
This sequence comes from uncultured Saprospiraceae bacterium, assembly GCA_964484205.1. Lineage (GTDB taxonomy): Bacteria > Bacteroidota > Bacteroidia > Chitinophagales > Saprospiraceae > M3007. Next base: position 6,728 of record CAZAEZ010000015.1, read on the forward strand.
GGCGATCTGCACGACGACGTGCTTACCGGTAAACCCGCCCTGCATTACCTGCGCTACCAGGCCTACCTGGAACAACCAAAAACATTGCCCGACGGTACCCAGGAAGACAAGCCGCACCTGCCGTTTGACGACAAAACCATCCTGAAACTCCGGGAAATGGACAAGGCGGAAATGGTGGAACAGCTCCTCCAGGTGGGGCGTATTTATGCGCAGAAAACTGTGGAAGCCGGGCATTTCCCGGTGGCATTTGATCTGAAACGCGAAGTGGTGTAGCGTATGCGCAGAGGATAAAAACAGATCCGGTAGAGCATGAAAAAGAAAAATTCTGGCCAATACTTCTTAAGATCAATCATGTATTTGAGTATTGGAATAAACTTGATTTTAGGTTTTCTCATATTAAGAAAGAGAATAAACGCCCGCTAGCTCCCGCCGGCGCAAGTTCCTCTGGATCAATGTTTTTCTACAAATATTTGACCGCTCCGAGGTCGGTTATATTTTAATGCGTTTGCCCTGAATCCTCCCACTTTGCGGCGAAAAAAGCCCCATTCCCCGCATAGCATGCGGCGAATAACCCCTGTATTCACCGCAAAACTTGCGGCGTATGCCCGACATCCACCAGTTGACTGATTGGCCAAACTTCCACTGGAACCACGAGGAATTGCTCGGGCGCCTGGGCGCCGTGCGCCATTTGCAGGGAACGTTGCTGGGAAAAATGTCGGCCCTGGCCTTCGATTTGCCCGGCATTTTGGGAGGGGAAATGTCGGATTTTATCGAGTGCTTCAACCAGGAAGGCCAACTGGATCCGGTAATCAAAACCCCAGCGCCTGATGATCAATACACTATTCGACGGCTTTGAAGGCAAACTCAATACCTCCAAATGGGCCAAAATTGCCAAATGCTCCGGCGACACCGCCCTGCGCGATATTCAGGATTTGGTGGCTAAAGGCATCCTTCAAAAAGAAGCGGCAGGCGGAAGAAGTACAAGTTATATTTTAGCGTCGGCAAAGTCAGGGTAGCATGGGTGCATGTTGATGAAAATGGACCCACCGCCCGTATGATCAAAACGCTTCGCAATATTTTCCGGGAAGCGTTTTTATTGTTGTTGTTGACCACCTTTCAGTATCGAAATGAAAATAAAGCGATTGTATCAAACGGCGTTATGGATCAGCATACTCGGCATTTGTGCCTTTGTAATTGATTTCGGATTCAATCAATCCGGTTTGGTGCAACAAATCGTAGACGGATTTTACTTTTTCGTCATTGCGATAGGCCTCACCTCCACTTTTGCGCGCTATTGGGGAAATACAAAATTATTTTACCGGCGGGTTTTTGTTTTCGATCTATTGTCGGTTATCTATACGCTGTACATTTTTTACATGTACCTCTTTGTGGGTGAAGCATTCAAGACAGATTTAATTCTTGAAAACCCGCTATGGGTGGTGCTTGCGGTTATTCTCACTTTTTTTCGCGAATTTTTTGAGGTCAAACTCGATCTGAGCCGCGCCTATCTTAACCCCGCCCAGCTTTTTATTTTTAGTTTTTTGATCATTATTTTTTTGGGCGCATTGTTGCTAATGTTACCCAATGCCGCATACGAAAGATTGTCATTTTTGAATGCGCTGTTTACCGCAACAAGCGCGGTTTGTGTCACGGGATTGATCGTAGTGGATACCGCCACCTATTTTACCACATTCGGGCAGTCGGTCATCCTGTTTTTGATACAGGTTGGCGGATTGGGCATATTGACGTTTGCGAGTTATTTCAGTTATTTTTTTAAAGGGGCAACTACTTATGAAAACCAGCTGACCCTGAGCGAAATGACCAATTCCCAAAAAATCGGCAAGGTGTTCAGCACCCTGAAATACATCATACTCATTACGTTTGTTGTGGAGGGGGTTGCAGCTGTTTTGATCTTTTCCACCCTGCACAATGCCGGTTTCGGTTCGTATTGGCAACAGTTGTATTTTTCCGTATTCCACGCCGTTTCGGCCTTTTGCAATGCAGGGTTTTCAACGTTGAGCAATAGTATTTTTGAAGAAGGGTTCCGCTATAATTATGCCCTGCAAATCGTAATTGTTTTTACGTTTATTCTGGGAGGACTGGGTTTTCCGATTGTCGTCAATATTTTGGAATACCTGAAACATAAATTTATGCAACTATTTTTCAATAGAGGGAAATACAAAAATCACCGCCCGTGGGTACTCAACATCAATAGCCGGATTACGCTTGCGACGACCCTGTCACTGACAGTCGTTGCCTTTATTTTATTTTTTGTTCTGGAATATAACCATACCCTTGCCGATCATTCATTTTTTGGAAAAATCGTAACCGCACTTTTCGGAGCGGCCACGCCCCGAACGGCAGGTTTCAACTCGGTGGACATGACGGCGCTCACCTTCCCGACCGTTATGATCACGTTCCTTTTAATGTGGATTGGCGCATCGCCTGCGTCAACGGGCGGGGGTATCAAAACCAGCACGTTTGCCATCGCAACGCTGAATATTTTGAGTTTGGCAAAAGGGAAAACCCGGATAGAGATTTTCAGACGGGAAATTGCCGATATTTCCGTAAAACGAGCATTCGCAACCATATCGCTTTCCCTGATTATTATTGGCCTGGGCATTATGCTCATCACTATCTTTGACCCTGAAAAAGGGCTGTTGAACATAGGTTTTGAATGTTTTTCCGCTTACAGCACGGTCGGTTTGAGTTTGGGCATCACGGGCAGTTTGAGCGCAGGCAGCAAATTGGTCATCATCGTCATAATGTTTGTCGGAAGGGTGAGTATGTTGTCTATCGTTATTGCATTTTTCAAAAAAGTAAAACATAAGAATTACCGTTATCCAACCGAAGAGATCACGATAAACTGATAAACATAATTATGAAATATATCATCGTAGGGCTTGGGAATTTTGGCGCGTCGCTTGGCGAAAAACTGACCGCGCAGGGAAACGAGGTTATTGGAATTGACAAAAGTGCCTCGAAAGTGGATTTGTATAAAGAAAAAATATCGCATACGATATGCATGGACGCGCTGGATGAATTCACCGTATCGGGCCTGCCACTCCCGGGTACCGATGTCGTGATAATTGCTATTGGCGAAGACCAGGGGGCCAATGTAATGGCGACTGCCTTGTTTAAAAATTTGCAGGTTCAACGGCTGATCAGCAGAGCGATCAATCCGTTGCACGAACGGGTTTTGCAGGCAATCGGCGTAGACGAAATCGTGCACCCGGAAGAAGAAACGGCGGAACGCTGGGCAAAAAAACTATGCCTGACCAATGTGGTGGATTCTTTTGAACTGAGCCATGATTTTAGTATCATAGAAATAAAGGTGCCCGAAATATTTATCGGAAAATCCATCAAGGATATCGAGTTCAGGGAAAAATATAACCTGCTGGCTTTGACGACCATCAAAAAAACAGAGGTTAAAAGCATTTTGGGGAAAAGCAGAAACGAAGAAAAAGTACAGGGGGTAGCTTCACCCGATACAGTGCTTGAAAAAGATGATATTCTGGTCGTCTATGGCTCTAACAAAGATTTACAAAATTTTACCAATCAATAATGTCTGCGCGACAAGATCAAAAGGATCAATCTGCTGCCCCGAACGCATAAACCTTCCCAAAAATTTCGTTATTTCGCACACAAGCCATCCGTTCACCAAAATCAACGGCTATGAAGTGGGCATTCAGCATTGAGCAAAAATTCAAGGCAGCGGCGCTGCTCGCCGCCGTTTGCGTCGTCATCCTCATCACCAACCTCCTGGGCAGGCAGCACGTCGACAAACTTGGAAGTTCCTTCTCGTCGGTGTACGAAGACCGCCTGGTCGTTGAGAGCTACATTTATGAACTCTCCGACCATCTCTACCGGAAAAAATTACTGCTCGACAATTGCGCCGGCCAGCCCGGCGCCCAGGTCGGCGCACGCTTTGGCACCCACAACGCCGCCATCGACCGCCTGCTGGTCGATTATGAAAAAACACGCCTCACCGATGAGGAGTCGGCCTGCTTTCGCGATTTCAAGGCTAACGTGGCCGCCCTCCAGGACCTGGAAGGCCAGTACCTCCGCGCCACTGCCGACGAACCCCGGCTCGTCAGCACCCGCTCCCAAATCGATATGCACTTTGCCACCGCCTCGGCCAACCTCCACCGCCTTTCCCTCATCCAACTCAAAGAAGGCAAACTGCTCAACGACCAATCCCAGCGTATCGTCGCAGGCTCTTCCCTGCTCACCAGCTTCGAAATGGCCGTGCTCATCGCTATCGCCATCATTTTGCAGGTGCTCGTGCTGGCCAGCCGCCCCGTCATCTCCAGGATCAACCAACGGAGCAGTCTGAATTGAGTTGATTAATCCCAAAGCAACAGAACAATTTCCCATTTCGTTGTTTACTTCAAAATGCCTGCTCGAAGCGGGCAAGGGCATCGCGGCCTTTTTAAACGAAGCAAAAAATGACGAATAAGAAGCAATTGATCCATAAACGCTGGTTTTGGTTTCTGCTCATCTTTCCCCTGTTTATGACCGGCGGCTTTACCCTGCTCTACCAGGCGGCGCCCTACATGATCATCACGCCCCGGAAATATTCCATCGGCCGGACGCCCGCCGACTACCAGCTGCCCTACGAAAAAATTGCCATTCCCACCCGCGACGGCATCACCCTCCAGGCCTACTGGATTCACCGGCCCGCCGACACCGGCAAAACCACCGTGCTGATGCTGCACGGGGTAGGCGCCTGCAAGGAGCGCTGGCTGTCTACCGCCACCTGGCTCTGGGAAAACGGCTACGAAACCATCCTGCTCGACAGCCGGGCCCACGGCGAAAGCGACGGCGAATTCTGCACCTACGGCTATTTTGAAAAATACGATGTAGCCGACGTGGTGGACGCTGTTTTAAAACAAAAAAAAGGCGGCAAACTGGGCGTCTGGGGCAATTCCATGGGCGGCGCCATTGCCTTGCAAGCCCTGGCCATTGAGCCGCGCCTCCAATTCGGGATCGTGCAAAGTACCTTCGCCGATTTCCGAACCATTGTGTTCGATTACCAGCAGCACCGCCTGAAAATTCCCTGGCAATGGTTTGCCGACATGGCCATCGCCGAAGCCGAAGAAACCGCCCATTTTGTAGCCGACTCCATCCGTCCCGCCGAAGCCGCGCGCCGGATCACTCAGCCCATGCTGATGGCCCACGGCGATGCCGACGACCGGATCAAACTGGACTACGGCCGGGAGATATTTGCCAACCTGGCATCTGAAAAAAAAGAATTCCACGCGATTGATGGCGCCGGGCATCTGAATGTACTGTCGCGCGGCGGCGATACTTACCGGGTGGAGTTGCTGGCGTTTTTGGCGCGCCAGTGAATGGCCGGTGAACGTTTGCTGCACCGGGTTTTCAACAAAAACAGAAAAGCAGTTTTTTGGCAAACAACAGGCAATTCATGCGCCGTCACAGAAATTTCGCATCCGATTTTCCAATTTTACCCAAAAGAAAAAATCCGATGCGCCTGCCTCACCTCCTTGTTTTGCTGCTGCTTGCAAGCCTGTCTTGCACCCAATCCACGCCCAAAAAAGACAAACACGCCCCCTCCCATGCCGGCGAAAGCTTGCGCCTCTGGGCTATGGCCCGCAGTTTCCCCGACGGCAGCATCCACACCGAAAAATACGCCGAAGCCCTGGCGCAAATCCAATTCGAAACAAAACTCACTGCCTCCGACCGGAGCGGCAATTGGGAAGCCATCGGCCCAAAAAATATCGGCGGGCGCACCCTTTGCCTGGCTTTCCATCCACTCGACACCAACATCATCTACGCCGGCAGCGCCTCCGGTGGCTTGTGGAAAACCACTACCGCCGGCCAGGGCCCCGATGCCTGGCACTATGTGGAAACGGGCTTTCCCGTGCTCGGTGTCAGCGCTATCGCTATCGACCCCAACAATCCCAATGTGCTCTACATCGGCACCGGCGAAGTATACAATTTGGATAACTCCATGCCCAACGTGGCCTTCCGCACCACCCGCGGCACCTACGGGATCGGTATCCTGAAAAGCACCGACGGCGGCCTCAGCTGGTCAAAAAGCCTCGACTGGGCCTACGGCGACCTGCGCGGCGTGCAGGATATCAAGATCAATCCACGGCGCGCGCGCACGCTGTATGCCGCTACCACGGAAGGCCTGTTGCGCAGTTACAATGCCGGCGCCTCCTGGCAAACCGTACACAATCGGAAAATGGCTGTCGATATCGAGATCAACCCAATTGATACCGGCACGGTGTTCGTTACCCACGGCTCACTCGACGACGAGCTGGTCAGCGGCGTGTTTCGCTCCACCGACGGCGGCAACACTTTCAGCCTGCTCAACAACGGCATACCCGCCGGCTATTCGGGGAAAACACTGCTGACAATTTGTCCGGGCCAACCCAATATGCTGTATGCCTCGGTGGGCAACAATTTTTTTCAGCAAGGGCTGTTCAAAACCACCGACGGCGGCAATTCCTGGGCGCTGGTAAACAACGAGGATGTCTGCGCGTACCAGGGCTGGTACTCCCACGATGTGGCGGTGCATCCGACAAATCCCGACACCCTGATTTGGGTGGGTATCGACACCTGGAAATCCGTAGATGGTGGCCTGACCGTCAGCCAACAAACCCTGTGGTATGCCTGGACGTTCGGCCAAGTGCCGGCAGGTGGACCCGAGGGGCCGCCCTATTACGTGCACGCCGACATTCACCGGGCCTATTGGATGCAAAACGATCCGAATAAAGTTTACAGCGCCACCGACGGCGGCATTTTTGTTTCTTACGATGGCGGCACAAACTGGCAAGGTCGCAACGGCGGCTATCAAACCCAGCAGTTCTACGCCAACCTGGGCAACTCTACCACCAACCCCAACCTGTGCATCGGCGGTATGCAGGACAATGCTACGGCCATTTACACCGGCGATGCCGCCTGGACGCGCGTGCTGGGGGGCGACGGCGAGTGCGCCGGTATTTACCCGGGGAACGACTTGATTTTGTTCGGCTCGTCGCAGTACCTCAACCTGTACAAAAGCATCGACGGCGGGGAAAACTTTTCCAACATCACTACCGGCGATATGCAGGGCGAAGATGCGGCATTCAACGGCCCGTTTGAATTCGCACCGTCCGACCCCGATATTATGTACGCCGGCGCCCAGAGTTTGTTCCGTTCCGACAATGCCGGCGAATTCTGGAACTACGCCACAACCGGCTTCTTGGCCGACGGCGACGTGATCCTTACCCTGGCCGTGCACCCGCAAAACCCCAACCTGCTGCTTTGCAGCACGGCCCCTTCGGTGACGAACACCGCCCGGGTTTTCCGGGTAAATACTGCCACCGGACAGGTAGCGCAGGCAACCGGGCTGCCCAACCGGCTTTGCATGGACATTGCCTACGACCCGGTAAACCCAGACGTGGCCTACGCCGTTTTTTCCGGATTCAATACCGGCCATGTTTGGCGCAGCACCGACGGCGGCAGCACCTGGACCAACACCGACAACAGCCTGCCCGATGTGCCGGCCAATTCCGTGCTTGTCGATCCGCTCTTCCCAAGCCACCTGTACCTGGGCACCGATTTGGGCGTGTGGTTGTCGCGCACCGGCGGCGCTTCCTGGGAGTTTTTTTCCACCGGCGCGCCTTCCGGCATGCTGGCCATGCACCTGAGCATCAGCGCCGACCGACAGTTGCGGGTAGCCACGCATGGCCTGGGCGTTTGGCAGACACCGCTGGCGGAGCCGGTAAGCACCAAGGCGCCAATTCCGGCGCTGAACATGGCCCTGCGCCCCAACCCCGCGGCGACACAGGCTGCCGTGGAATTTGATTTGCCGAAGCCGACAACGCTCGACCTGTGGGTGGTGACGGCACAGGGACGGGAAATCTATCGCTCGGGGCGGCGCAATTACGCCGCAGGCAGGCAGACGATACCGCTCGACTGCAGCGCCTGGCCGGCCGGCGCATACGGGATTGTTCTGGAAGGCGCCGCTGGCCGGACAAGCCGGGTGCTGGTGAAACGGTAAGCACACAAAAAAATGGGAACATGAATTTTTGGCAATCACTCCTTCGCGAACTTGAAAACGGCCACAGCGCCGTGCTGCTGTACGTGCTGGAGAGCAGCGGCAGCAGTCCGGGCCGGCAGGGATTTAAAATGCTGGTGAGCAGTTCGGGCCGGCTGGCCGGTTCGATTGGCGGCGGCATCATGGAATTCAAACTGGTGGAATACTGTAAAGCCGAACTGGTACACCAACCGTTTGCCCCTTTTTTGAAAAAACAAATCCACCGGCGGGATATTCCCAGTCACCGCTCGGGCATGATCTGTTCGGGCGAACAGACGGTTGCGTTTTATCATTTAAACGCCGCAAACCTGTCTGTGATCCGGGCAATTGCCGAAAAAAATGCGGGCGCGGTTACGCTGACTGAACGGGGTATTTTTTTTAAACCGGAGCGACCCGTTTCTGAAAAATATAGTTTTTCAATAGAAAATGATAACACCTGGAGCCTTACCGAAAACCTCGGAATAAGCCCGCATCTGTACATCGCCGGCGCCGGGCATGTCAGCCTGGCCTTGTGTCGCATGGCCGCACTGCTGGAATTTGCGGTGCAGGTGCTCGACGACCGCGATGCCCTGAACACCGCCCCGCCACCTGAACTGGCGACGCACACCCTTATTTCAGATTTTGCACAAATCGGGGCACACATCCCCGAAGGAGAAAATACGTACGTGGTGTTGCTTTCTTTCGGTTACCGCACCGACAAGATGATCCTGCAACAACTGCTCGGCCGGAACTACCGCTACCTGGGTATGATGGGCAGCGCGGAAAAAGTAAAAACCCTGTTCGCCGAGCTGGAAGCGGAAGGTTATCCGCGCGAGCAGTTGCAACGCGTGCATGCACCGATCGGGTTGCCGATCAACAGCCGGACGCCGGCGGAAATTGCGGTGAGTATTTTGGCGGAAGTGATTGGGGTGAAGAGTGGCGGGGACGGATGATCGGTTTGGTGCCAGAACAAATGCGCTGTTTTTTTTGAGGGAAAAACAGCGTTCGCAAAATAATAAAGAACTTTGGTCGCCTGCGCAAACGGGTCAATTTTTCAGCATGGCAAAAAAACGAAACAAGCGCATCAAAATGCACCCGGTTACCCCGCCGCTTTCCGGCGAATTAGCCAAGGAAGTGCTGGGCGCCCTTTTTGCCGAAGGCGCCTATGACAAGGCCAGTGTGCGGGAACTGGACACACCTTTCGGCCCCGTACGGATTGCTGAAGACGCTTTGATCCGGAGCATCCGAAACAAAGCCTTGCTGGTCGACCTGTCTGCCGGCGCGCCGGAGGATGAAAATTACGATTTGCTGACCGAACTGATCCGCCTGGAAAAACTCCAGGTTGCCTATCCGGGCGAGCCTTTCCTGCTCCGGGAAATCGCCGAGCACTACAGCCGCTTAAATGAAAAAGAAAAATCGAGGGCCTGCGTCGTTCAAAACTACGAAAGGCACCGGGGCTACCCACTGATCGACATGGACTACGCCGCCCTGATCCAGGATGCGGAAAACCGCGACGATATCGTGCAGGAAGTATTCGGCTCCGATGCGCTCAATCCGCACGTGGTTTACCCGGCCATCAAGGCGTTTGACATAGAGGAAGTGGATACGTTTTATGCCCTGCATGCCCTTACGTTTGCCAGTCAGAATTCCTTTGAAAAAGCCGAGCAGTGCCTGCGCGTGCTGGAGCGCATCGGAAGCAGGCGGTTCGCGTATGTTAAAACTACACTGGCGCTCAAACGGCATCCCTGGAAACGCTGGCTGGGCCGGTTGGTCTTGCTGCTGCTGGCGTTGTTGGCGCTGGGTTTGATGGTGGGCCTTGTATGGGGAATTGTTCGGCTGGTGCAGTGGGTGTTTTGAGCAGGGCGTATTCTTTAACTTCCAACGCTTTACTCGCCCTGCGACTCGAATTCGTAGGACGTATGTGTTTAGCGTGGGTTTTCGCAGATTTTGGGGTTGACTTTCGTAGAGGAATTTCCCGCAGATTAGCGCAGAAAAGGCCGCAGATCGACGCAGAATTTGGTCTGGAGAAAATCAGTTTCGCGGGCTTACCCCAAGCGAGTTTCTGCGAAAATCTGCGGCCTTTTCTGCGGAAATCTGCGGGAAAATACGCTTCTGCGGGCAAGCACGCTAAACACGTACCTTAGGACGAGTAGTCCGCAAGGGTATAGCCCCTTCACTGCCGGGAAAGCGCCAGGCGAAACCCGATCTGGTCGCTGCGATCCGCCGGCCCGAAGCCGGAGCGGGACGCGACGCGGCAGTGCAGCGGATTATCGTTCCAACTGCCGCCGCGGAGCGCGGGGGAAGCACGCTCTTTTGAATTTGAATCCCATGCACTGCCATCAACCGGGGCGCCGGTGTAGTTTAGGTGCCAGACATCGGCACACCACTCCCATACATTCCCGCTCATATCGCAAATACCCAACTCATTGACTTTTCTTTCGCCGGCCGGGTGCGTTTTTTTACCGGAATTACCGGACCACCAAGCTACAAGCCCGAGGTTTCTGGTATCGCCGGCATATTTGAAACCTTTCGATTTTTGCCCACCCCGGGCGGCGTATTCCCACTCGGCTTCAGAAGGCAGACGAAAGTTTTTCCCTGTTTTGGCATTGAGTTTTTGGATAAAAACCTGCACATCCTCCCAGGAAACATTTTCTACCGGGCAGCGTGGACAATCTTTGAAATGTGAGGGGTTGCTGCCCATTACCGCCGACCATTCCGCCTGGGTTACTTCGTATTTACCGATAAAAAAACCGGGTATGTTCACTTTATGGGCTGGTTTCTCGTACTCCAAACAATCATCTCCCTGCTCTTCCGTGCAGCCCATGGTAAACATACCGTCCTGCACAAATACCATCTCCGGGCAATCTTTGCAGCGTTCGAGGTCGAAAGCGGTAACCGGGCTGGTCGTTTGCGGGTTGGGCTGGGTAGCAGGCGCCTCATCCTGTTTGACCACGGGTTCGGTGGTCATGCCGCGTTCGCGCAGCCATTCGTCGCGCGATTTCCAGCCGTTGGCCACGGCTTCGCGGCGGGCAATTTTGGCGGGGTGGGTATTGCTTTCGCCGTCGAGATTGATGGTTTCAACACCAGCCTGGGCTTCCGGTAGGGTAGCGCCTAGCATGCGCAGCACACTACCGGAAAACTGGTCGGCTTCGAGTTCGAGCAGTTTGCGGGTACGCGCGTCTTTTTCTGAAAAATCGTGGCCGTTGAGGTGGTGCCCGATCTCGTGGGCCAGCACCGAGTACGCTGCCCAGCGGGTTTGCGCGTCGGCTTTGAATTTTTCCAAAAACGCCGTGGAATACAGGATGTAGCGCCGGCCGTTTTCGGTGGTGGCCAGGGCGTTTTGCACACTGGAGGATTTGACCACAAAATTTTGTTGCAGGCCCAGGGCATTCACTAATTCAGCAACAATGCGGTTGGCTTCATCCGAAGCGTCGAACAGGTACACGTTGTTGCCGTTTTGTTCGCCGTCGTAGGCACAGCCGGGCCCCAATTGGAACGACTGCGGCTGCGAGAAGGCCAAAACTGGAAACAGGAGCAGGAGCAGGAGATGACGCATGGTGGTTTTGTTTTGTGGACGATTGCTTGTTTTGCCTGAACAAAATTTCGACAAAGCCGGCGCATGGGGCACAACGAAGATAGTATCTTTCGTGCCGTTGCTACAACGCGAACCATCAATACGGAACAATTATGCTGAAACAAATAGGCTGGGCTTTTTTTGCCGTGCTGGCTGTTGGCATCGGGCTTTACCCGGTCGTTTATTTCCTGGTGGATCCAAATTTTGGCCTGCTCACCTCCAAATCCGATGCCCTGCTGGCGGCGCCGTTGTGGAACGCCGGTTTTTACACCCACATCGGGTTTGGCGGGTTGGCCCTGCTCGTTGGCTGGATGCAGTTTAGCGCCAAATTGCGCAGCCGCTACCTTTCGGTGCACCGCAGTGTCGGAAAAATTTACGTCATCGCCGCGTTGCTCAGCGCCCTGGCCGCCGTGTCCATCGGCTTTTTCGCCACGGGCGGGATTGTTGCTGCAAGCGGGTTCATCAGCCTGGGCTGCATCTGGTTTTACACCACCTTGCAAGCCTACCGCTACATCCGGAAGCGGGATCAGCACCGGCACCAGATCATGATGATCTACAGCTATGCGGCTTGTTTCGCGGCAGTCACCTTGCGGCTTTGGCTGCCCTTGCTGACGGCTGTTTTTGACGATTTCATCACCGGCTACCGGATAGTGGCCTGGTTGTGCTGGGTGCCCAATTTAGCCCTGGCGCATTTTTTATGGGTAAAACCGCTTTTGCACAAACAGGCGGCTATTTGATTGAGTACACAGGTTTATTTCAAATAATTATCCTGGAAAAATTCGCGGTAGCCGTCGAGGGTTTTGTTTCGCAGGATGCGGCGGTAGTTTTCCTGGGTGATGGCAAAAAACTCCTTGTTGTAGGTGTTTTTGCTGGTTTCGCCCAGAAACTCGTTTAACGCTTTCACCTCGTCGTAGTACCGCATGGCCTGTTCGCGGGTATCAAATTTGCGGATCACCAGGATGGGGGTGTTGGTGTCGGTGCCCAGGAAAATGTTGGAAATGCGCAGCCGCTCCAGTTGGTGGTATTGGCGGTTGTAGTCGGACACCGCAATTTTCACATCGTCGAGCCGCACATCGCCGGTGAGCGCCACCAGGAAATAGTGCAGTTTGTCATCCTCGAGGGTAAAACTGTTGTCGAGGTTGGCATTGGCTGCGGTATTGCTGGCCGGCACTTCGAAGCCCTCGCAAGACAGGAGCCGGGCGATCTCTTTGGCACGGGTGGATTCGCTGGTTTCCGGGTGCCGGGCAATCACTTCTTTGAGCGCTTCACAATAGGCTTCATTGCCTTTCAGGTTGCCAGTGCACAGCGCGCTGAGCAGGGCAAACTTGGCCATGAGCGGATTGGTGCTTCCGTATTTCTGGGGCGCCTCCATGCAACGGTCGTAAGCGGATTTGTAGTCGCCGTTTTTGAAGTACGCGTAGGTTTGCTCGTAAAACCGGTTGAGTTCGCGCTCGCGCTCCAGGCTGGCGTTCAGGAAGTCCGGATCGGTGAGGGCCCGGGCAAAGGAGCTGGTCGGGTATTTGCCCACCAGCTTGTCGAGGTAGTATTTGGCGCGCGTGGCATTTCCCAGGTCGTTGAAAGCCAGGTAGCAATAATACCAGGTTTCCTTTTCATACTTGACCGTGTCCGGATACCGCCCCTGCATTTCTTCGAGCGTGCCGGTACAGCGCTGGTTGTTTTGCAGGCGGTCGCGGAACAAGACCCCCAGGTTGTACATCGCCTCATAGGTCGACAGGTGCAAAACTGCCAGTTCGGCCTCGCTGCGCGGCAGCCCCTGGAAAATGTCGGTCAGTTCGGATTCCGAAATGACATCGGTTTGCAGGCTGTCTTCCGCGGCGGCAATGCCGGGCAAGCTGGTGGTGGGGCGGTTTTTACGCCGCCAGTTATCTTCCAGCGGGCGGTTCCCCCAGGATTTGGAAAAATCTTTTTTTCCTTTTTTCAAAAAGGCCGCATTGTAAAAATAGAACGACGAGGGGCGCATGCCTGCCGTAGGGATCGGCAGCGAGCGGGTATTGGCTGCTGCCGGGGAATCTGCTTTTTGAGCGGCGGCCTGGGCGGCTTCTGTTTCCCGTTGTTTTTTGATCTTTTTTGCCAGGTCCTTGCGTTCCTCGTCGCTCATGTTGTATACCGCGATGATGCTGTCATTATCGGCGATGGTTGTGATCAACCGGGCGATATCCGTGAGGTTGTTGGCATAGCTCTGCACGGTAGGATAGCGGCTATCGACAGCGGGCAACACGGTGAGGGTGCTGTCGTAGTAACTTTTTGCCGCCACAAAATTTTCCTGTTCAAAATACAGGTCGGCAAGCCGCAGGTACGATTCGCCGCGCTGGTTGGTATTTCCAACGCTGTGATTCAGCGATTTGTGCAGCAGCGCGATGCCGTCGGTTTTCAACCCGTCTTTGATGGCGATGTCGGCCATGACGAAGTAGATCTGGTCGCGGTACTCCAGGTTTTTCCCGTCTTTGGCCATGCGCTCGAGCGATTTGTTTGCCTCGCCGCTATTGATTTTGTCATGCGCCCAGCCGGTCTGGATTTGTCGCAGGCGGGCGTTGAATTCCATCTCGTAGCCGGGGCTGCTGCTCAGGGCTGTTTCGAGTGCGGCGTAAGCTTTGTCGTATTGGCCGGCGCGCTCGTACAGCTGCGACAGGATATAGGCCAGCCGGGCGCGTTCTTTGCGCCGGTTGGTGTAGGCGATGGCTTGTTCGAGGGGCGGGATCGCCTTGTCGTATTGTTTTTGTTTGAGCCAGAGGTAGGCCATCGCCATGGCGAGCTCTTGCCGCTGGTCGGCGGGAAAGAAGGGGTCTTGCGCCAGGTCGCGGAACAGGAAGTCGGCCTCGTCGAATTTTTCGCGTTCGATCAGCGTGCGGCCGTACCAAACCATAGCCAGGGGGTAGGCGGCGTCGCGCTTGAGGCTGTAGTCGTAGGGGTTAGGCTGCTGAATGATCGGTTCTTCGGCCGCCTTTTTATCGTCCGCTTTTTTATCGGATTTTGATTTTTTAGACTTCTTCTTTTTCTTTTTGCGAGACGGTTTTTTCTTTTTGCGTTTTACCTTCTTTTTCTTTTTTACCGACTTTTTCTTCTTGTTGCTTTTTTTCAGCTGGCTTTTGGTTTTGTTGTTGGGGTTGTATTCTTCCCGGATATACTGAAATGTTGACTCGGCGGTTTCATAATCGCGTTTGAGGTATTGCGCCTGGCCGATCATGGTGTAACAATCGTCGGAAAAATCGCTGACCCGGTGCAAGCCAATCGCCATCGACGATTTTTTGATCACATTATCGAGGTCGCCGAGGCTGGACTGCGGGTCCACCGCAGCGTAGGGGTACAGGTCCAGAATCTGGTTGTAATTATCGGTATGCTGCGCCGCCAGGCCGTCGGTCGTCAGGTTCAGGAGTTCATTGGCATTGAACCAGTAGTTGTACTTGGATGTCAGGTTGTGGTAGCCCTTTTTGAACCAGCCGACCTCGGCGCCTTTCTTTTTCGTGGTTACACAGCCTGCTGTCAGAAGCAGCGCTGCCAGGCTCATAACTAGTATCCGGATGTTCTTCATATTTCCAACAAAATTTGACGGATTGGTCGCAATGCGGCCATAGGTACGGATGGCGCTCTTTTTATAAAAACGGTTGTCTGCAACCCCCAATTTAACAAAAAATACGTAGGCCTGCCGGGATATTTTCCGTGGAGGAAGCATAAATTACCCGAACTTTGCGGCGCAACGCGTAAAAAAAACACAGGCATGCAAAAGTACTTCGGTATAATTCAAAAAATCCGCGATTTGATCCGCTCCCGAAAAGACGACAGCCGGGGGCTGTTTGAAAAAATGCGCGACCAGTACCGCCTGGTTATTATGAATGACGAAACCTTCGAAGAGGTTTCCTCCCTCAAACTCACGCCGCTGCGGGTGTATATTTTCCTTAGTTCGCTGATCGTCGGCACGGCTATCCTGATTACGGTGCTTATTGTTTATACGCCGTTGAAACGCTATATCCCGGGCTATGGCAACTTTCAGCGCGACACTGAAATCGCCGAACTGACCAGCAAAGTGGCCGGGTTGGAAGAAGAAATTAAAGCGCACCGCGCGTACAACGAAAATTTCCGGAAAATTCTGGTCGGCGACATGGCCGACCTCACGGAAGAGGCCGTCAAGAAAAACAGCCAACCGGCAGCATCGGGTGACGCCAAAGAAAGCAGCAAAAGTCCAAAAAAAGTAGACCGCATCGATGAAGACGAAGCGCTGCGGGTCGCCGTTGCCGACGGCACATTTTCAGGCGGTGGCGAGGCGGCCACCAATGTGCTCAACCCAATAATTGCCCGGGAAAAGCCGCTGGAACAACACGTGTTCATGCCACCCGTATCCGGGGAAGTCATGAGCGCGTTTGACCTGCAAAAAAACCACTTTGGCCTCGACGTAGCAGCGCCCAAAAATACGGCCGTCAAAGCCGCCGCCGACGGGGTGGTTATCTCATCAGGCTATACCGTGGAAACCGGCTACAGCATCGCCATCCAACATCCCAACAACGTGGTCACCATGTACAAGCACAACTCCGTGCTGCTCAAAAAAGCCGGTAGCGCCGTAAAAGCCGGCGAAGCCATCGCCATTATCGGAAATTCCGGGGAAAACACCTCCGGCCCGCACCTCCATTTCGAACTCTGGCACAAAGGCCGGGCCGTTAACCCGAGCGATTATATCAACTTTAATTGATTACGGAATACGGAATACGGAGTGCGGAGTGGTTCACCTTTTCGGTGAAAGTAAATTGGGGGCTTGTTCGAATACTTCGGGCAGGCCCCCAATTTTATATTCAACGCAGTGGTGAACCACTCCGCACTCCGTATTCCGTATTCCGCACTCCGCACTCGCAACTCCGCACTCAAACCCCCGGGTCCACAAACGGCAACTTCACAATGGTCGCTTCCAGTTTTTTGCTGCCGGCCACGATCATAATTTTGTTGCCGACTTCTGCATATTTGGATTTGACATAGCCCATGCCGATGGGTTGGTCGAGGGTGGGCGAGTGGGTGCCGGAGGTAACCACGCCGATGCCGGCGCCCCGGCGGCTTTCGATCGGGTAGTCGTGGCGCGGTACGCGGCGGTCCTGCACAACAAAAGCAACCAGTTTGCGCTTGACGCCGTCGGCGCGTTGTTTGAGCAGGCGCTCCTTGGACGGGAAATCGGCGGCTTTTTTCAGTTTGGTGATCCAGCCGAGTCCGGCTTCGAGCGGACTGGTTTTGTCGTTGATATCGTTGCCGTACAGGCAGTAGCCCATTTCGAGGCGCAGGGTATCGCGGGCGCCCAGGCCGGCAGGTTTGATATTCCATTTGGCGCCGTTGGCAAACACTTTGTCCCAGATTTTGACCAGGTCGCGGTTGCGGGCATAAATTTCAAAGCCGCCCGAGCCGGTGTAGCCGGTGGCGGATACGATCACGTTTTTGCAGCCGGCAAAGGTGCCCCGTTGAAAGTTGTAGTATTTGATGCTGCCGAGGTCTATTTTGGTCAGCTGCTGCAAGGCCTCCACCGCCTTGGGTCCCTGCACGGCGATGAGCCCGGTTTTGGCCGAGATGTTTTGCATTTTCACATCAAAATCGCGGGCCAGGCGGCGCAGCCAGCGCCAGTCTTTGGTTTCGTTGGAGGCATTCACAACCAGCATGTACGTTTGCACGCCGGGCTCGGTCATTTCGGGCGTATCGTCGAGGCGGTAAACGAGCAGGTCGTCCACAATACCGCCTTTTTTATTCGGCATGCAGGAATACTGGATCTGGCCGGGTTCCAGTTTTTCAACATCATTGCTCGTGGCACTTTGCAGAAACGCCGTGGCTTCCCGGCCCTTCACGATAAATTCGCCCATATGGCTGACGTCGAATACCCCGACGCCCGTACGCACGGCCTGGTGTTCATCGGTGATGCCGGTGTAGGAAATCGGCATGTTGTAGCCGGCAAATTCGGCCATTTTGGCGCCCAGCGCCAGGTGTCGTTCTGTTAACGGAGTTGACTTCATCGTATTTGGTTGGTTAATCCTTTGAGTTGGAAGTAGCGCGTTTGGCAGGTACCGTTTCGGGTCGGACAACCCGCTTCATCGAGCTTGCCGGTTGTTTCGTTTTGGTGTTTAACGAACGGGGCGCTTCCCCGTTGGTATCGCCTTTTTGATCGCTTGGGTCGGCCGCCGGATGTTCGATCGTGGCATCGCCCGGCGTAAGTCCCATGCGCTGGCTGATGTCTTTGGGCAAGGCATTTTTATGCAGGGTCAGGGAAATAGTGTTCAGGCGCATGTAGGCTTCCGACACGTAAACAAAGCCCTGGTGCTCCGAAACTTCGCCCCAGGAGTTTTTCACCCGGTAGTAAATGCCGCCGTTCGTCTCATTGACAATCCCCACAATGTGCATCAGGTGGTCGTCCTGCGTTTCCATGCGGTCGAATAGTTGCTGGCGGTATTGCTGGCCCACCACTTTCTCCGGTTCCCAGTACGTAAAGGTGTTGGCCATTTGTTCTTTGGTTTTGGACGACCAGTCGGCTTCCGGCACCAGCGCCAGGCCGTTGCTGCGGGCGGCAAATCCGGGGTTGCTCACATCGGCGTCCCATTCCACGGTGTAGCCCTGCTGGAGGGAGTAGTTGAGGCACCGAATCAGGTCGCTCAGGGGCAGGTTGAAAAACTGGCCGTTGGAAAAATTGTCGGGCACTTCGAGCACAAAACTGCTCCAGAACGGGTGATGCGTAAACGAGGTAATGTTCACGTAATCATCCGGCCGCAGGCCCAGGTAGTTGCGAAAAGACGTTGGGGTAAACTGGACGTCCTGGTACGTAAATGTAATCGGCACGGGCCCCAGTTCGTCGTCGAGCACCGTGTCGATCCGGCCAAGCCAGTCTTCCGGGAGTTTGCCTTTTTTTGCCAGGGCAACAAACTCGTTGCACATCGTCTGCAGGGTTTCAACCAGCTTGCTGTGGTTGAATGGTTTGGAGGGGTCTTTCCGGCCCGGATAAACCGATTCGGGCACGACGCCGTACGCCTGTACAGCATTCAGATTGTCGTGCGCCAACCCGCCTTCGTCCAACTGGGCCGTGCCCAAACGCCGAACGTAGTTTTCACATTTCTGGCGGTAAATGTTGCGCACGGTAAACATTTCGGACAAATCGTGCGCGCCCTTGCCCATGCGCAACAACTCGCTTTCCAGAAACGACGTGGTGGAAAAACTCCAGCAGGTGCCGGTGCGATCCTGGCTTTTCACCGGGGTGGCCGGCAAACTGATGTATTCTTTAAAATCGAACGGTTCGGGATTCTGTGCCGTTGCACTCCAGGCAACGACAGCAATCAGCAGAGAGATCAATATTTTTTTCATAGCTGTATTGTGTTTAAGTTTTAATCCGGGCCGGCAAAAATACAAGGAATTATGGGTGCATTTCAAATTGTAGCGACCTGCTTTACGTCAACCGCATCCCCACCCCTCCCCAAATGAGCGGAGAGACGCGGGGACGGCGCCTCCACTACCCCCATAAAAAATCCAACCCAGCCCCCGAATAATCCATGACAAACATTGTGCGCCCGGTTGACTGCCATCAATTTTTTCCTGGCGTTTCCACTATACTTTTGATGACTGAAAAATCAATTTTTTTAGCCCGGGGCAGGTCTGTGTCCTGGTAAAATCATCGCGATAGTGACCTGCCCCGTCAACACTATCGTTATGAAAAAGTATAGTCTGAATCTATTGTTTGTTCTATTCGCTTCGGCATTGTTTGCCCAGGCCGGCCATATTATGCAAGGTATCGGTACCGTCAACATGTCGATGGGGGGCGCTGCCACCGCTCAGCCGCTGGATATCAACGGCGCCCTGCACTGGAACCCCGCCGCCATTTCTGTTTTTGACCAAAAAATCTTCTCGGTGAACGCCGGATTGTTTTTCTCGGCGCCCGAACTGGCTTCCACCGTACCTACCCCGCAGGGCCCGTTTTCCGGCCTCACCAAAGATGACCGCGGGGTGTCCGTGATGCCCAACCTGGCGATGGTTTTCGGTAAAGCAGACAGCAAGCACACCTTCGGGGTGTCGGCATTCGGGATCAGCGGTTTCGGGGTGACCTTCCCCGAAAGCATGACCAACCCGATCAACATGCCGCAAAATCTGGGTGGCTTTGGTCGTATCGAATCCGATTATTTTTTACTCCAGGTCGGTCTGACGTATGCCTATGAAATTTCGGAAAACCTGAGTATCGGTCTGGCGCCGACGTTTAACTATGCCGCACTCGAAATGGCCCCCAACCCGCTGGCATCGCCGAGCATGACGCTGGGCTACCCGGTGACCAACAAAGCCGGCGCCTTTGGTTACGGCGCGCAAGTCGGGGTTTTCTTCCAGGCCGACAACGGGTTTAAACTGGGCGCTTCCTACAAATCGCCGCAGTTTTTTACGGATTTCGACTTTGAAAACACCTACCTCGACGGCTCTGCAGCGCCCAATGTCAAGTTCAACATGGACTATCCCGCCATGTATTCCGCCGGCCTGGGCTATTCGAACGACTTGCTCGATCTGGCGCTGGACTACCGCTATGTGGACTATGCCAATACCCACGGCTTCGAAGCCGGCGGCTGGACGCCAACGGCATCCGTAGCCGGTTTTGGCTGGGAAAGCATTTCCATCGTTTCGGCAGGGGTGCAACTAAAAGCGATTGACCGGCTGCCGCTGCGCGCAGGGTACACCTACAGCACCAACCCGATCACCGAAGACCTGGCCTTCTTTTCCACCCCGGCCACCGCGGTGATCAAACACGCCTTCCAGTTCGGCCTGGGCTTTGAAGCCAGTGAAAAAGTGACGATCAACGCGACTTACCACCACGGCACGAGCGGTGGCGACACCTCCGGCCAGCTGCTGAGTCCGATGATGATCTCGGAAGGCAACCCGCTCGGAAAAATTCCGGACAGCGCCGTGTCGTACAACATGACGACGGATATGTTTATTCTGGGGGTGAATTTTGCATTTTGATTCGGGGCAGTACGAGAGGAGGGGCCAAGTGAGGGGGTGACTGGCGAGTCACCCCCTCACTACCTGCTGGATGAAGTCTTCAGGCTCGTCCAAATATCAAGCGGATTTTGTCTGCGTTTTCATCATTTCAAACCGGACCAAGTCCGGTGGATACCCTGCCGAAGTCTGAAGACTTCGACCAGCAAGGGTATGAAACCGCTTCACGACGTATCTTCCGGGTACAAAAACTGTTCGCCGCCGTTTTGCGTTTTGCCAGTCGACATCCCGGACAAAAGGGTTGCTTCTCACAATGACCGAAATCATAACCAAAGTACTGTTTCTTATTGCAGTGATCGACCCGCTGGGCTCCGTCCCCGTTTACCTGGAAGCGACCAAGCATTTCGATAAAAAACACAAAACCAAAATTGCCCTACGGGCCTCCATGGTCGCCTTTCTGATTTTATTGTTCTTCATTTTGGTGGGACAGATCATTTTGGAAGGCATGGATGTCACGCTCGACGCCTTCCAGATTTCCGGCGGGGTCATCCTGTTTTTATTCGCCCTGACAATGATCTTCGGCGAGGGCAAACCGGAATCGGAAAAACACCTGATCAAAGACTACAAACACGTGACTATTTTCCCGGTAGCCATCCCCTCGATTGCATCACCGGGCGCTATCATGGCCGTGGTACTTTTGACCGACAACCATCTGTACACCATCCAGCAACAGGCCGTCACCACCTTTTTGGTATTGTTAGTGATCGTGCTGACCATGTTCCTGTTGCTGATCGCCAATCTGGTGCAGGAGCGGATCGGGGAGTATGGTATCACGGTGATCAGCAAAATCATGGGGCTGATACTCGCCGCTTATGCCGTTCAAAGTATCCTGAGCGGCTTGAAGGCGTTTTTTATGGCCGGGTAAAACGTTGCCGGGTGTAGATTTGACTATTGACGGCGTGACTTCGAGTCACGCCGTCAATCCACACAAAACAAACAAACTATGAAAACCCTCCTCCGTTTCCTGTTCCTGCTGCTTCCCATCAACTTAGCCGCCCAGCCCACCGATGCCTGGATACGCATCAACCAACTCGGCTACCTGGAAGCGGATGTAAAAGTAGCCGTGCTGGTCAGCAAGCAACCCATGCAGATCGGCAGTTTTCAATTGTGCGATGCGCTCACCGGCGAACCCGTTTTTCAAAGCAAACAAATCCAAACCTACGGGCCCTGGACGGCTTTTGCCTGGAGCGCCCGCCTCGATTTTTCAACCGTTCAGCAGGCCGGGGCGTATTACCTGGAAGCCGGCGGTGTGCGCTCGCCGGTGTTCCGGATCGACAATGCGGTGTACGACGGCGCTGCCGATTTTATCCTGCGCTACATGCGCCAGCAGCGCTGCGGCTACAATCCGTTTTTGCAGGACTCCTGCCATACCCTCGACGGCTTCCGGGTGTACCATCCCGACCCTGCGCTCAACGGAACCGCGCTCGACTGCACCGGCGGCTGGCACGATGCCTCCGACTACCTGCAATACCTGCCCACCTCGGCCAATGCCGTTTTTCAACTGCTGTTTGCCTACCAGCAGCACCCCGCCGCCTTCGCCGACCAGCACAACGCAGCCGGAAACCCGGGCGCCAACGGCATCCCCGACATTCTGGATGAGGCAAAATGGGGGCTCGACTGGCTGCTCAAAATGAATCCGGGGCCCGGCGAGTATTACAACCAGATCGCCGACGACCGCGACCACCGGGGCATGCGCCTGCCCACGCAGGATACCTTCAGCTACGCCGCGCCCGACGGCAACCTGGCCCGGCCGGTGTATTTCATAACCGGCGCGCCGCAAGGACTTTTTAAATACCAGAACCGTACGGAAGGCGTGGCCTCTTCGGCCGGCAAATTCGCCGCGGCTTTTGCGCTGGGCAGCACAGTGTTGAAGCCGTTTTACCCCGATTATGCCGAAAATCTGGCCGGCAAGGCGGTGCAGGCCTATGCCTTCGGCAAACAAAAACCGGGCTTCACCCAAACGGCGCCCTGCCGCGCCCCCTATTTTTACGAAGAAGAAAACTGGGTGGACGATATGGAAAACGCCGCCGCCCAACTGGAACAACTCGCCACCGACCGGCAATACGGGCAGGAAGCGGCTGCCTATGGCCGGCTCGAACCCATAACACCCTGGATGGGCAGCGACACCGCCCGGCATTACCAGTGGTACCCGTTTATCAACCTCGGCCATTACACCCTGGCCGCCGGAGCCGACAGCGCGCGTGCCCGGGAATTCCGGGAGTACCTGCGGCGCGGCGTCGACAGTGTTTACCAGCGGGGTCGCACTAATCCCTTTTTGTTTGGCGTGCCGTTTATCTGGTGCTCCAACAATCTGGTGGTGGCCGCGGCTACCCAGGCGCGGCTATACCGCAGGCTGACGGCCGACGCGCGCTACCTGGAAATGGAATGCGCTTTGCGCGACTGGTTGTTCGGCTGCAATCCCTGGGGTACCAGCATGGTAATCGGGCTGCCCGGGCTGGGCGTATGGCCCCGCGACCCGCACTCGGCTTTCACGCACCTGCATGGCTACCCGATTGACGGCGGCCTGGTGGACGGCCCGATCTACGGCTCGATCTGGGACAAGCTTATCGGTATCCGGCTTTATGAACCCGACGAGTACGCGGCGTTTCAATCGCCCCTGGTGGTTTATCACGACGACTACGGCGACTATTCTTCCAACGAACCCACCATGGACGGCACAGCCAGCCTGAGTTACCTGCTGGCCGCCCTGCAAGGACCGGCAAACAAAAACCAATACGATCAATGGGGCGCCCTGGTGCGCAGCGATACCACCCGGAAAACGATCCGCCTGATCTTCACGGGCGATGCCTATGCGGAGGGCGCCAGTACTATTTTAAAAACCCTGCGGCTGGCCGGTGTGCAGGCCTCGTTTTTCGTGACCGGCAATTTTTGCCGCCGCTATCCGAAAATTGTGCGCAAACTGCGCAAAGCCGGGCACTACGTCGGCGCGCACTCCGACCGGCACCTGCTGTACTGCAGCTGGCAAAACCGGGATTCGCTGCTGGTCAGCCGTGCGGAATTTATGGCGGATTTGCGCAGCAATTTCGAGGAACTGCGCAAAGCTGGCATCCCCAAGCCGGAAGCCCAACTATTCATCCCGCCCTACGAATGGTACAACGACAGCATCGTGGCCTGGAGCCGGCAGGCGGGGCTGGTCCCGGCCAATTTGAGTGCGGGCACCTTGTCGGCTGCCGACTACACCACCTCCGACATGAAAAACTACCGCAACTCGGCGGTGATTTACGACAGCATTCTCGATCGGGAACAGCGCGACCCGAATGGCTTGAACGGTTTTCATCTGCTGCTGCACCTCGGCGCCGGACCCGGGCGCAAGGATAAATTTTACAAGCGGCTCGGCGATTTGATCCGCGACCTGGAGGCGCGGGGCTATGGCTGGGAGCGGTTTTAGCGCCGCTCAAAACAAGTTGATCCAACAAAAAACTGCGGGGGCATTTTTCCAGCAACCAAAAGCGGATTATCAATGTCTAACCGGTTGGAAAATCCCGGGCATGCCCTCGGTTTAGCCGTCGCTGCTTATATTGGGGCAATTCAACTGCACTGCACCCACATCAAAGTAAAACAGTAAAAATGAAATACGCACTCCTACTCCTCCTGTGCGCCACTGCGCTCCACGGGCAATCCGATTACCAGGTAGCTTGTGGCGCCCTGAAAAATGTGGCCTACAACCGGCCGTTCAATTTGACGCAAATTGAACAGCAACTTAGCCGTACCGCCGACGTTTTGGCTACGGTGGACAAGAATACCCTTTTACAATGCAATTGCGCCGATACGTTGTGGAATGCAGCCTGGCATGACCACCGGCGTTTTGCCACCCCGGACCCCGGCGTGCCCTTCGACACCTTGAGTTATCTCCGCTTCCTGGCTGGAAAAATCGATAGTATTCAATTAAATGTGGCCTTTGGCCTCCATCAGGTGCGCAGTTTGCAGGACTCGCTGAACTATGTCTTGCAAAGTATTGCCGCAAAAGATGCCAAAAAAGAAAACCCGGCATTCAGCAGCCTGCAGTTTTACTATTTTACCGGCGCCGAAATGGCATTTTTAACTGCCAACAGGGACCGGTTGCGCGATCAATATTTAAACATATTCGACGCTCCGAACACAACGGATATGCTTAGGGATAGAATTTTGCTTACGTTTTTCAATTCCGACGCGTCGATAGAACCGGCAATTCTGGATAGAATTTCGGATTACCAAAAGAGCAAACTTTTTTACCGAATGTTGGGGGTTTTACGAACAAGCGGAACCAACCGGAGCGCAACATTTTTACTCGACTTGGTAAAAAACACGGCATGCTCCGCACAGGAAAAGGATTCCATCATCCAGGCAATTCACGGCATAAAAAAGCGGAAACAATTAACCAACAAAACACAGCGGGAATTTGAAAACTACCTGACTGAGTCGAAATAGGTACCGGTTTTTTTGAACTGGCCGGGATAGCCCTGGCAATTGTCTGG
Organism: uncultured Saprospiraceae bacterium; assembly: GCA_964484205.1. Classification (GTDB taxonomy): domain Bacteria; phylum Bacteroidota; class Bacteroidia; order Chitinophagales; family Saprospiraceae; genus M3007. Next base: position 31,806 of record CAZAEZ010000015.1, read on the forward strand.
GTGTCGATTATTTGGTGCCTCACCTTGTGGCTCATCCCTCCGATGAATACCGTACTTTCGCGGTAAACATATTGTTCATGTTACCCACCACGCTTCAAAAATACGCCGCCCTGCTCACCCACTACTGCCTGCGGGTCACGCCCGGCGACAAAGTTTTCATCAGCACCACCACCCTTGCCGAGCCCCTCGTCCGCGAAGTGTACCGCGAAGCCCTGGCTGCCGGCGCAGCGCTGGTGGAATGCGATCTTTCCTTTCGCGAACGCGAGCGCATTTTTCTGGAAAATGCCTCCTCCGACGCGCTAAACACCCTGCCGCCGCTGCACCAACTGGCTATGGAAACCTTCGACTGCTACCTGGCCATCCGGGCGCCATTCAACCTGCGGGAAATGCAAAATGCTCCGAGCGATCCCGCCAAAGTCCGGCAGGAAGCCATGAAACCCATCAACAAAGCCTACTTCGAACGCACCGCCGACCGGCGCCTGCGCCGCAACCTTTGCCAGTTTCCCACCGACGCCTCGGCCCAGGAAGCGGGCATGAGCCTGAGCGAATACGAAAATTTTGTGTTCGGCGCCTGCAAACTGTTCGAACCCGATCCCATGCAGGCCTGGCTCGACGTACGCGCCCGGCAACAACGCATCGTAGACCACCTCAACGCCTGCACGCAGGTCCGGTACGTCACCGAAGGCACCGATATTTCCTTCAACACCGAAGGCCGCAAGTGGATGAACTCCGACGGCCAAACCAACATGCCCTCCGGCGAAGTGTACACCAGTCCGGTGGAAGACAGCGTGGAAGGCACCGTCCGTTTTTCCTATCCGGGACTTTACCAGGGCCATGAAGTGGAGGAGGTGACGCTTTGGGTTAAAGCCGGTTTTATCGAAAAATGGGAAGCGCGCCGCGGCAAGGATTTCCTCGACCGCATTTTTCAACTCCCCGGCACCCGGCGTTTTGGCGAAGCCGCCATCGGCACCAACTACGACATCAGCCGCATGACGAAAAACATCCTGTTCGACGAAAAAATCGGCGGCACCATGCACATGGCCATCGGCCAGAGCTACCTCCAGTGCGGCGGCAAAAACGAATCGTCGGTGCATTGGGACATGATCACCGACATGACCCGCAGCGGCGAGGTTTGGGCCGACGGGGAGCAGATTTATAAGAACGGGAAATTCTTAATTTAAGGTAAGTTTTAGATAGCATTGATAAATCAAGTCAACCTGGAACGCTTTTCCAGATGTCTCACTTCGTTCGACATGACAATGCACCATTGGGTAAACTTTTTCATCAGGTTTCTCGCTACACTCGAAACTTTCCCAAGCGCAGTTGGAGTTTCGAGCGTAGCGAGAAACCTGTTTAAGTGTGTTATTCACAGCGTTTTGTCATGTCGAACGAAGTGAGACATCTGGAATATTTCAGATAAACCTATCCCAAACTGACACTAATTTAACACCAGCATCTGACGCAACACCCCGCTGCCGGTTTGATATTCCAAAACATACAACCCCGCGGGCCGGCCCGTCAAATCCAGATCAAACGCCCCGGCATTTGTATTGCGTTCCAACACCAGCTGCCCTGTTGCTGAAAAAACCCGGACAATGCCGGCCCCCGGGTCCATTGCCAAAAGTTCCACCCGCACCTTTCCGGTGCTGGGATTCGGGAAAACGCGCATACCTGCCGAATTAAATTCCTCCGACGTGCCGACCGCCGCGCCATGCGTAACACAAATGTCAAACCGGCCGTCGGCAGCCTGTGCATTGCCGTAGTCGAACACCCGGATTGAATAGTTGTGCCCCGGTGTTAAACCCGGCAGGTCCAGCGTGGTCGGCACACCGGCGCCGCCCGGAGCATCCACACAAGCCACCAGTTCCAAAGCGCCGCAAGCGCCGTCGTACACGGCCACCACGGGGTCGAGTGCATCCGGCAGCGCACCGGTAGGCGTCACCGTAACCTGGTGATGGCCGGCCACCGCATTAAAACGGAACCACACATCGAGCGCCGTTCCGCTGGAAAGACCGCTGCACACCGGAATAGCCACGCCCGAAGCCAGGGCCTCGTTGGTCGTGCTGCTCTCGGGCAGGCAACTCTCCGAACTGGTCAAGGCCGCAGCGCCGGCGCAGTTGTCATTGGCCGGCGGCCAAATACCGTCGCAGCCGGAAGGGTCGGTGTACAGCGAGTCGGTCCCGGTGCGCACCGAAGGCAGGCGCGCGTACATATTATCGCCGGGGCAAAGCGTGGCAGCGCCATCGCGGTGCCCGCTGATGTGTTTAAACGTTTGGCCCGAGCCGGCATGCACCGACGTGCCGGTCGGGTCAATGTCGCTGTCGCAGCATTTCCAGGCCAGCAAGGCATTCAGACTTTCCAGGGCAGCCTGCGTCGGCTGGACGTTTTGAAAATTGCCCAGCATACACACTGCCATGGTATTGCCGTTCAGGCCGGTGGCATGCGCGCCCACCACGTTGTTCCCGCCGGAGCGGCCCTGGTACACCGTTCCGTCCGGAGCGATCAGCCATTGGTAACCGACATCGCACCAGCCGTTGGTATTCACGTGCAGATTCCAGATGGATGCTACCACTGCGGCATAAGGCGGATTGGCGACGCCGGCCTGGTGGTGCACAAAAAGGTGCGTGACGGTGGTGTACGACGGCGTGCAGCCCGGTTGCTGGTTGGGTGGGCCGCCCCAGCCCGCGCGGTTCACGTAGGCAGGCAGGGCGCAGGGGCAATTCCGGAATCCCAGCGGCTGGTCCAGCGCGACGGGATTTTCCGAAGGTAAATCGACCGGCGAATAAAAAAACAGGCGAAGCCCCAGATCGGCACAAAGCCCGATGGCGCGTACCTGCACATATCGACTTTCGACCGGCAGAAACAGCATGTTGAATTGGCGCTGGGTTGCCGGCAAATCCACGTGCGGGTCATCTACCAGGGTTTGCCAGGCGCTCCAGGTGCGCTTGTCGGCTGAACTTCGAATTTCTAAAACACCAGCCGTGCCGGCGCCGTGGCTGCGCACTGCCAGGGTGATGAAATGCTCTACCCGGGCAAGCGGTATTTCCAGCGCGGGAGTTGTGGTTTGGATGCAGGTCAGTGTTGCCTCAAGTTCGGCCTGGTTGAATGTTTGTGCAGGCGCCGTTGTTTTCCAAAATGTGAGGGCAAAAAAGAGGAGGGTAAATTTATACATGCCGGTATTTTTTTATTTTTCCTATTTCGTTTAAACGTCTGGAATTGCGGAAAATCGTGTGTAAACTTCGTTTTTCTACAAATATTTGACTGCGCTACCGTTGTGTCAAAAGTCCAATACTTGAAAAACGTTGCAAATTTTTCACCACGGAGACACGGAGAGCACGGAGTTTTATTCTCCGTGCTCTCCGTGGTAAATGGAATAATCTACGGCGGGCAATTTTATTTTTCCCCTTTTGACACAACCCCATGCCCTGTTTACGGCATTTACCCATTTTCCATCGGCAAAACCCGCCGCTCCGGGTACAGCCAGCTCCCCAGCAGCATGGCGAGGATGCTTGCCGCAAAACCATACAACATGGGCGGCACCTGCGCCAGCGTTTGCACGGTTGTAGCAACTTCACCTTCCGGGGGTTGAACTACTGCATCGGTCCAAAACATCGCCGCCAGCCAGACCACAATGCCGGCGACCATCGCGGCGATGGCCCCGATCGCCGAGGAGCGTTTCCAGTACAATCCGGCGATGAGCGGGGTGAACAGCGAGACCAGGCTGAACGCCGACGATTCCCCGACCAGTTCATAAATATTTTCGCGGGATAGCGCCATCCCGCCCGTGACGATGGCCACGCCCACCACCGAATACCGCATGATCTGCAGCAGCTGCGCGTCTGTCACATTGCGGTACAGCGGTTTTACCAGGTTTTCGCCGATAACCGTGGCCGGAGCCAGCATAGCGCCGCTGCAGGTACTCAAAATAGCGGAAAGCAAGGCGCCGAAAAACAGGATTTGAATACCCAGACCGCTGTGCTGCAACACCAGGTGCGGGATCATCATTTGGGTATCGCCGTCTTCCAGCAGTTCGGGGTGCAGCATGCGGCCACAGTAGCCGATGATGAGCGGCAAGGCTGCCACGGTCAGGTACATGACCGAGGAGGTGTAACAGGCGTTCACCGAAGCGCGCACCGAACGGGCGCCCATCACCCGTTGAAACACATCCTGCTGCGGAATACTGCCCAGCCCGATGGTCATCCAGGCCGCAAACCAGTGCACGTAGTTGATCGGTTCCGGGTCGGGCAGAAACTGGAAAAAATCGGGTGGCGCGGTGGCCAGCATGGCGTCGAACCCGCCCACTTTCACCACCATGTCGAAGGCCAGTGCCGACAAGCCGACGATGATGGCAATGGTTTGCACAAAATCGGTGATCGACACCGACCACATGCCCCCGATGTACGTGTAAATCAACACAAGCGTGGTGCAGATGAGCACGCCGTAGGTTTTGTCCAGGCCGCACACTGCCTGCAGCAAAATAGCCAGGGCGATCAGCTGCGCCGCGATCCAGCTGAAATACGAAGGCACCATAAACACCGCCGACACCACCTCGGTGGCCTTGTTGTACCGCATGCGGAAAAAATCGCTGAAGGTGAGCAGGTTGAGCTTGTACAGCGGCCGGGCGATGAGCAAACCGGCCAGGAACAAACAGAGCGCAGCCCCAAACGGGTCTTCAATAACCCCCAGCACGCCGTTTTCAATAAACTCCGAAGAAGCGCCCATCACCGTTTCCGAACCGAACCAGGTGGCAAACAAGGCGCAGGCCGCCACGAACATAGGCAGGTTTTTGCCGGCCACCACAAAATCGGCCGTCGATTTTACCCGCCGCGACGCCCACCAGCCAATGGCCAGGGTGCCCAGCAGGTACAAGGCGATAAACCCGAGAAGTACTCCGTTTTCCATGCCGCCAAAGGTAGAATATTGGCGGTATTCGGCGCGGCTTGGTGGGCGCGTTACACGGCCTTAGTTTAGCACCATAGCCACGGTCGCTCCGAAAAAATAATACCAGTCGTTTTCGCCCGGATTTCCGTTCAGGGAAACGCCGTCGATATCGTCTGAAAGCACCGGGCGCAGGCCGCCTTCGAGGCTGAAAATCAACCGGTCAAAAAATGCCATCCGAACACCGCCGCCCACTATTGGCAGTAAAAAACGGCTTTTCAAATTTTCTTCGGGCAAAGGGACCAGCAGAAACTTTTCGCGTTCGGCAGGTGGTCCGTAGTACTGCGCATCGGCATCGGCGAAAGTGTAGCCCAGGCCGGCAAACGCAACCGGCGTGATGAAAAAATCGCGGCCGACGGCACGGTCGCGGGCAACTAATTGCCATTCGAGCACGCCGGCCAGTTCGACCAGTGCCGTGCCGAATTTGAATTGGCGCGGGGCTTTTACATCCGAGTATTTGTCGTCGCCGGAAATAGCGCCGGCGTACAGCTGGCCTTTAACGGCAAAATGCCGGCTGAGTTGGAAACGCAGAAAAGCGCCGTAAGCCGGACGGAGTTCCTGAAAGTCCACGCGCCTGGCGCTCATATCGCCGGAATAGCCGGCCAGGCCGAGCATGACGCCGGCTTCGAGCGGGTGGCTGGTTTGATGAAATTGGGCATAGGCATGGGGCAAGGAAAAGCAAAAAAATAACAGCGGGAGGAGGTAATGCATAAAACCGGTTTTTATCAAGCCTTATCGACATAATACAGGGGCGAAGCGCCTATGCCTTTTATCTCCAATTTCCCCAGGTCCCGGATGCTATATTTACCGGCAGGCAGATCGGCCTTTACGGCTTCGGTAATGCAAATATGGTTGGGCCGGCAAAGGTTTTCGACCCGGGAGGCTATATTCACCGTGTCGCCAAAAACATCGTACTGGTACTTTTTCTCGCCCACCACCCCGGTTATGACTTCACCCACGTGAATGCCGATTCGAATGTCCCAGGTTATGGAAGATTGTTGGTTGCGCTGTTGCAGGTAGTCGAGAAAATCCAGCCCGGTATTGACCATGCGTTCGACGCCGTCGGGGACATACTGGGCAATGCCGCAAGCCGCCATGTACGCGTCGCCGATGAGTTTGATGCGTTCCACGCCGCGTTTTTCAACAATGTCGTCAAAGGCGGAAAACACCTCGGAGAGTTCGGTCATCAGGAAGTCGACGGGCACTTCCGAGGCAATTTTGGTAAAGTTGACCATGTCGGAAAACAGGATCGCCACATGCTCGAAGCGGTGCGGCGTGACACGCCCGCTTTTCTTTAGTTCCAAAATTGCTTCTGCGGGCAGCATGTTCGCAAGCAGCAGCTCCGTTTTGAGGCGTTCGCGCCGCAACGCTACCTGCGTTTGAACCCTTGCCTTGACGATTTCGGGGTTAAACGGCTTGGTGATGTAATCCACCGCGCCCAGGGTCAGGCCCCGGGCTTCCGCTTCGGCATCGGCCAGCGCAGTGATAAAAATGACCGGAATATTCTTGGTGAGCGGGTCGCTTTGCAGGAGGCGGCAAGCCTCATAACCGTCGATGCCCGGCATGAGCACATCCAGCAAAATCAGGTCGGGCAGTTCGTTGAAGTGGGCAACCACCTGGCTGATGTTGATGGCCGATTTCAGCACGCGGACCTGGTACTGTGTTTTGAGCAAATTGACCAGAATGGCGATGTTCTCTGCGGAATCGTCCACCACCAGCACGGTGCCGAGTTTGTCCTGTTGTTGTCCCAGCCCAATCATGACCAGTTGTTTTTCCATTGCCAAATATGTTCGATCGCCTCGTCGAACTCCCAGTTGCGGGCAGCGGCAAACGCTTGCTCCAACAGCCGGTAGCCATTCATGCGGCTGTCTGCAGCGGCCACAATTTCCTCCAGCAGGTCGAGCGCCTGGCTGTCGTATTCCTGCAACAATTGCAGGAGCCGGTCCACCTTTTCAGGCAGGGTAGGCCCATCCGCCGGCACGGCCGTTGCAGGGGCCTCCATTGGTTTTTCCGGGATTTTCTCCCGGATTTCGGTGGCAAGCACCACGAGTTGTTCGCCGAGTTGCTCCACGAGGGAAAATTCCCGGCTGGTCATTTCGCCGTTGTCCTGTTTGGAAAGGCGCGTTTTCAACAGCTTATCCAGTTGGGTATTGGTTTCAAAAAGCTGGCGGGCGCCGATATTGCCGGCCACACCTTTCAGTTTGTGTACCAGCGATTGCGCCAGCACAAAGTTTTTTTGCTCAAAAGCCTCCCGGATCTCCCGGTCTATCCCGGTGAAGTTCCGGGTGAAATCGCCAAGCAGTTTAACCAACAGTTTTTCATTTCCGGCCAGGCGGTTCAGCACGTCGCCGATGTCCACGCTGTTCAGTTCGATACCGGTATCTGGCGCAGCTACCGGGGCAGTTTGGGCGGCAGATTGAACTACCCGAACTTGTTCGCCGGCCAGGTGGTGCAGCAGGCAGGCATACAGCTCGTCCGGGTTGATGGGCTTGGTGAGGTGCTCGTTCATGCCGGCGGCGAGGCTTTTTTCGCGTTCACCGGGGAAGGCGTGTGCGGTCACGGCAATGATCGGCAGGTGCTGGAGTTGTTCGTGCGCACGGATTTTACGCGCAGCGGTCAGGCCGTCCATGACCGGCATTTGGATATCCATGATAATGCCGTCGTAGGGGTGTTTCAGGGCTTTTTCGACCGCGACTTTTCCATTGTTGGCCAGGTCAACCACCAGGTCCACCGAGCGGAGCAATTCGGTGGCCACCTCCTGGTTTATCTCGTTGTCTTCGACCAACAAAATGCGTTTGCCGTGGAGGATTTGCCTGACCTGTTCCCGCAGTTGTTGTTCCTTGGGTTGGCCCTGAAACTCGACGATCAGGTCTTCCCGGAACAACTGCAACACGGTGTTGTACATGATGGAGGGGTTGACCGGTTTGAGCAGGTAGGCATTCAGGCCTTCATCCCTGGCTTGTTTGATCACATCGCCCCGGCCATAGGCCGAAACCATGATAATGGCGGGCACATAGGCCTCGATTTGTCGGCGGATGCTCCGGACAGTGTCCAGGCCGTTCAGCCCCGGCATTTTCCAGTCGACGATCAGGACTTCGAATGCGCTGTCGGCATCGTACGCCGTTTGGATCATGGCGAGCGCCTGTTCGCCCGATGCTGCCAGGGAAACCTGGAAGCCGAAGCCGCTGAGCATTTCACCGAGGATGTCCCTGGAATCCGGGTCGTCGTCTACCAGCAATAACTTCCGGTTCAGCATTTCCTGGTTTGGCTGTCCGGCAAGCTCGGTTTTGTCGGCACAGCCCAGTTCGACGGTAAAGAAAAACGTGGAGCCTTTACCCGGCTCGCTTTCCACCCAAATTTCCCCGTCCATCAGTTCCACCAGATTTTTCGAAATGGACAACCCCAGGCCGGTGCCTCCGAAGAGCCGGGTCGTGGAGGCATCGCCCTGGATGAAAGGTTCAAACAGCTCTTTTTGTATTTCCTTCGAAATGCCCTTCCCGGTGTCGCTGACGGAGAACCGGAGTTTGCATTTTCCGGTTTCCCGGAAGACCAGATCCACTTCCAGCACGATTTTGCCTTTGTCCGTAAACTTCAGCGCATTGCTGATCAGGTTGAGCAAAACCTGTTTCAGCCGCAGCGAATCGCCGATAAGTTGCTCGGGTACGCTCCGGTGGGATTTGATGTGAAACGACAGGTCTTCGCGTTCACCCACCCGGACCATGACCACGTCGATGATGGCCTGAAAAAGGTCCTGAATATTGAAAAGGCCCGCTTCCAACTGGACTTTGCCCGCCTCCACCTTGGAGAAATCCAGGATATCGTCGATGATCCGCAGGAGCGATTCCGCGGAATTTTCAATCTTGAGGAGTTGGCTGCGTTGCTTGTCGTTGAGCTCGCTGTTCAGCACCAGGTAGGACATGCCGAGGATGGCATTCATGGGGGTGCGGATTTCGTGGCTCATGTTTGCAAGGAAATTGCTTTTTGCCTTATTCGCCTCTTCCGCCCGTTTTTTTAGCCGGTGCGCTTTTTCGGCCAGCGCTTTCAGGTCCTGGTTTCTTTTTTGCAAACGGTCGAGTTGCATGCCGCCGAAAGAAGCAAAAATGCCCAGAAAAAACGGCGCCGTGTCAATGATCCACAACAAGGGCGATTGGGCCTGCACCGCAAGTACATTTTCCCAGGTCAAAGCGCCAAACTCGGCGTAAGCCTCAATTATTGACGCGATGATCGGGAAACAAAAGCCAAACAGAGCCCCCCAGAGCGCATAATTAAAGACTTCGCTGCGAAAAGGTTTTTTCATAAAAGCGCCTTTGGTTGTTGTAAAAGACCACGGGGGAGGCTTAAAGGTCGGAATTTTTGGAAATGTACCTCCCGCCCCGGCTATTTACCCGAACATCAAAATTCTCTCTACCTTTGCCGCGGCCCATCCGCACTGCAAACGGACACCGGGGCGACCACACTATGAACAAATTTTTCTACAACCGCGTCAACCGGCGCGCGCTGAAGGAACAACTCCAGACGAGTGTCGAACAGCGCAAGACCATTTCCTTTTACAAGTACGTTACCCTCAAAAACCCGCAGTTCTTCCGCGACCACCTCTACGGTATGTTCGACGAGTTAGACGTGCTGGGCCGCATTTACGTGGCTCGCGAAGGCGTGAACGCGCAGATTTCCGTGCCGGAAGCCAACTTCGAGGCTTTCAAGTCGGCCATGGACAGCATCCTGTTTTTTCAGGGGCTGCGGCTCAACATCGCCATTGAAGACGACGGAAAATCCTTCTTCGCGCTCATCATCAAACTGCGGCCCAAGATTGTAGCCGACGGTATCGACGACCCCGATTTCGACCCTTCCAACTACGGCACCCACCTCAAAGCCGACGAGTTCAACGCCCTCACCGACGCACCCGACACCATTCTCGTCGACATGCGCAACCACTACGAGAGCGAGGTGGGCCACTTCGAAGGCGCCATCACGCCCGATGTGGATACCTTCCGCGAAGAACTGCCCTACGTGGCCGAACTGCTGGCCGATCAAAAGGACAAAAACATCGTCATGTACTGCACCGGCGGCATTCGCTGCGAAAAAGCCAGTGCCTACATGAAATACCGGGGTTTCAAAAATGTGTTCCAACTGGAAGGCGGCATTATCGAATACGCCCGTCAGGTGAAAGCCCGGGGGCTGTCCAACAAGTTTGTCGGCAAAAATTTTGTGTTCGACGAGCGTCTCGGCGAGCGCATCAGCGAAACAGTGATTGCCCGCTGCCACCAGTGCGGCGCCCCTGCCGACGACCACACCAACTGCGCCAACGAATACTGTCACATCCTGTTTATCCAGTGCCCCGACTGCCGGGAGAAATTCCAGGGCTGCTGCTCCGCCCACTGCGCCGATTTTCAGCAATTGCCGGAGGCCGAACGCAAGGACCGCAGCAAAACGGAGCAGTTCAACGGCTCCAGGTTTGGCAAGGGGCGCTACAAGGCCTTCCGGGGGAAGGATTCGAAAAGTATTCTCGAGGTCTGAGGGATTTTTTGTTTTTTCGCGGTGTCGGCCCCATAACCATCAACTTAAAGACCCAGAGGAGGTGAACACTTTTCAAATTTGACTTTTCAAATTTGACTTTTGACTTAAAATAGATGATTCCGGCTTTTGGAAGTTTCTTTTAAGTCAAATTTGAAAAGTTTAATTTGAAAAGTCAAAAGTGTTCACCCCCTCCAAACCCTAAAGTTGATGTGATGGGGGTGGGGCCAAAAATCACACACCATGGCAAAACCACCACGCAAGTCCAAACCCACAGCGAAATCCAGGGCCACAGCCGCAGCACCGCAGCCGCAAAAAACCGTGCAGCTCCCGGATTTTTTCACCAACATCCGCCTGCAAAGCCTGCTGCTTTTCGGCTTCGCTTTTTTGCTGTACGCCAACACGCTGACCCACGGGTTTGTGCAGGACGACGCCATTGTGATCACCGACAACATGTTCACGGCCAAAGGCGTGGAGGGCATTCCCGGTATTCTGAGCAAGGACACCTTTTTCGGTTTTTTCAAGGTGGAAGGCAAAGATGCCCTGGTGTCCGGGGGACGCTACCGCCCGCTGACGCTGGTGCTGTTTGCCCTCTTGCACGAAGTGGCGGGCGACAGCCCGTTTTTGTACCACTTGCTCACGGTCTTGCTGTTTGCGGCAACGTGTGTGTTGTTGTACCGCACCTTGCTGCTCCTGCTCGATGGCTGGAAAGCGGCGGCGGGTCGCGCACCAATGGTGGCCTGGATCGCTGCGCTGCTGTTTGCCGCACACCCCATTCACACGGAAGTGGCCGCCAACATCAAGGGTTGCGACGAAATCGTGGTGCTGCTCGGCAGTCTGGGCGCTTTGTGGCTGACCGTCAGGGCCTATGACACCGGAAAAATGCTGTACGGGATTTTAGCCGCCCTGGTCTTTTTTCTGGCCTGTTTGTCCAAGGAAAATGCAGCGGCTTTCGTGGTGGTGATCCCGCTGGCGCTGGTTGTATTCCGGGGAGCTTCGGTTGGGAAAAGCGTGCAAACCAGCCTGCCGGTATGGCTGGCTTTTCTCGCCTTTTTTATTCTGCGCGGCAGCATCCTGGGCTGGAAATTTGGCGGCGCGCCGATGGAACTGATGAACAACCCCTTCCTCAAAATTGAAGGGAATCAGTGGGTGCCGTACACCTTTGCCGAAAAACTGGCCACCAACCTCTACACCCTTGGCAAGTACCTCGTGCTGCTGGTGTTTCCGCATCCGCTTACGCACGACTATTACCCCAAGGTTATCGCCATGAAAACCTTCGGCAATCCGATGGTGCTGCTCAGTCTGGCTGCCTATGCCGGTATGTTTTGGTATGCCGTTCGGGGGCTCGGGCGCCGCGACCCGGTCAGCTTCGGCATCTGGTTTTTCCTGCTCACGATCAGCATCGTTTCCAATATTGTATTCCCGGTAGGCACCAGCATGGGCGAGCGTTTCGTGTTCATGCCCTCGGCGGGCTTTTGCCTGGTGGCCGGTGTGTTGCTCGCCCGGCTGTCCAACTGGAAAACAGCCGTGGGGGTTGCTGTAGCCGTGGCGGTGTTGTTTTCAGTAAAAACATTGCTGCGCAACCCGGTGTGGGCCAGCAATGAAAAACTGTTTTTCACGGATGTGAAAACTTCGGTGAACAGTGCCAAGATCAACAATGCCTGCGGCGGTGTACTATTTGAAAAAGCCCAGCAGGAAACCGATGAAGCCGAACAAAAACGCATGTTCGAAGAAGCGTTCGGCTACGCAAACCAGGCAATCAACATTTACCCCAACTACAAAGACGCCCTGCTTACCCGGGCCGGCTGCCAGTATTTTCTGAAAAACTTCGACGGCGCCGTGGCCGATTACCGCATGGCTGCCCGCCTGGCCGAAGATGATCCCAAGCCGAAAACCTACCTGGCCCTGGCCCTGCGCGAAGGCGGCAAATATTTCGGCGAACAAAAAGGCGACCTGGCCAAAGCCCTGCAATTTTTGAACGAATCCTGGCAACTCAACCCGCAGGATGCCGAAACGGCCCGCCTGCTGGGTGTGGCCAACGGCGTGCAAAACAACCATGCCGAAGCGCTCAGCTGGTTTAAAAAAGCGGTGGAACTCGATCCCGACAATGCCTCCTACCTGTTCGACCTGGGCACGGCGTACTACCTCAACGGCGATCCTGTGCAGGGCGAAGCACTCCGCCGCCGGGCGGTGGAGTTGAACCCGAAAGTGCTTGAGGAGAAACAGCAGGGGCAGTAGGACATCGCCACCAACTTAAAGAACCCTAAGGGGGTATAAACTTTTCAAATTGAACTTTTCAAATTAGACTTTTGACTTAAAAAGGAAAATTCAGGCTTATGGAAGGTTCCTTTCAAGTCAAAAGTCTAATTTGAAAAGTCAAAAGTGTACACCCCCTTAGGTTTCTGAAGTTGGTGGCGATACCCCCGGCGTTTAGCGGCCAACCTGCTCTTTCAAAAAAATCTTCCAATTTTTGAACGTTTCCGCCTTTTCCTGCACCATTTATTTTACCCAAGTTGTGACCAAGCACGGCGGAGCACGGTTCCCGCAGATTTGCGCCGCGGAGGCATGGAGGACAGGGAGAAAACCTACTCGTCCTACGACTTCAAGTCGTAGGACGAGTATTCGCATGACATAGTAAACAGGCCAATCTATGCGAGCACTCCATGAACAAAAAGCGCAGTTTCGGCCTTTAACTTGGTAGTTTCTTTTCCATAACGAGGGTATTTTTTGTCAATTCCTTTGCTGAAAGGCTCAAATACGAGTCTTCTCGGTAGTCCCTCGCATTAAATTAAAATTCCATTGACGACAACACCCATTCAATTTTTTTGCACCGACCTGGACGGCACCCTGCTGGGCGATGAAAAAGGGGCCCGGCTGTTCAAATCAGCCTGGGAAAATCTCAAGCCCGGTCAACGCCCCTTCCTGGCCTATAACACCGGCCGCCTGCTCAACGATGTGCAGCAACTGCTTGGGCAGGGCTTGATCCCGCAGCCCGATTTTATCATTGACGGCGTTGGCACCAATATTTTCAACGCGCGCGAAGGACAAGTGCTCAAGGAATTTCGCGAAATTCTCGACGAAGACTGGGACCTGCAACGCGTGGAGTCGGTGTTGCACGGCCTGGATTTTCCCCTTGAAAAACAACCCGGACATTACCAGCACGAATACAAATCCAGCTGGTACCTCAATGATGCGCCGGAAAGTCATATCGAACAGATCCGGACGGCCCTGGAAAATGCGGACGTTGCCGTGCACGTCGTGTACTCCAGTTTCCGGCACCTCGATATTTTGCCGAAGGCAGCCAACAAAGGCAACGCCCTGCTCTGGCTCCTCCGCCACCTCAGTATCCCGACCACCGAAACGCTGGTGGCCGGCGACTCCGGCAATGATAGCGCCATGTTTGCCATCCGGGGCGTGCGCGGCATCGTGGTGGGCAATGCGCAGCCCGAACTGCTCGAACGCACGCAAAACGGGGCGGTGTTTCGGGCCGCATCGCACGAAGTGTGCGCGTTTGGTGTGTTGCGGGGGTTACAGCATTTCGGCATCCCGGTCGACGGGGACCACACGGATGAAGAATCTGCGGATGCGCCCTCGATTTACCAGGCCTTGTCGGCTTCCGGGACGGAAGTGACCGGCGACCTGACCGCCGAACAGCTTAGCCTGATCCGCCAGGGCTACCACCAGGCGATCGAGGCGCTCAAAAAAAATATTACGCCCCTGGGCTTTGTTGCCTGCTCGCCGGCCGACAACAGCGCTGACGGTACCGACGAAAACTACCTCAGCGTATGGGCCCGCGACGGCGCGCTGACCCTCATCGGTTCGCTGGCCCTGCACACGCAAGACGATGCGATCCACCAGTGCCAGCGGCAAACGCTCGAAACCCTGCTCCGGCATATTTCGCCTAACGGCCAGTTGCCTGCCAATGTGCGCATTGAGGGCGAGCGACCCGATTATTCGGGCGTTGGCGGCATCGCCTCGATCGACAGCGGTTTGTGGGTCATCATTGCTTTTCACGCCTATGTGTCGCAAACGCGCGATCTGGATTTTTTGCGCAAGCATATCCACGCGCTGGAACAAGCCATGCGCTGGCTCGGCGCCCACGACAGCAACAACGACGCCTTGCTGGAAATCCCGGAAGCGGGCGACTGGACCGATCTGTTTGGCCGCAGCTACAATGTGCTGTACGACGAGGTGCTGTGGTACCAGTGCAATATTTGTTTCGGGCGCCTGTTGCAAATGCTGGGCAACGAACAACAGGCCGGCGATTACTTGCGCTGGGCCCGCGTGATCAAACGGGAGATCATCACCAATTTCTGGCCGACCACCCGGCAGGAGATGTACAAAAACGTGTCGTTTGCCGAACAGCAATATTCCATCGGCGACGCCCGCTATCTGATCGCACAACTGACGCCCTTCGATTTCAGCTGGCGCTGCGACGTGCTCGGCAACCTGCTTGCCTTCCTGTACGACGTGACCGATGCCCGCCAGGCCAACCAAACATTCCGGTTTCTGTGGGGCGTTGGTGTTAATGACCCACACCCGGTGGCAAACATTTACCCGGTGGTGAATATGGGCGACAAAGATTGGCGGCCCTATTACACCGTCAACCTGCTCAACCTGCCCCACCACTACCACAATGGCGGTATCTGGCCTTTTGTGGGCGGCCATTGGGTGCGTTTTATTAGTAAACTCGGCCTGCGCGGACTGGCCTTGCAGGAGCTCCACCGCCTCGCCGAATTGAACCGCCTTGGCGTGCAGCAGGAGTGGGAATTCAACGAATGGGCGCATGGCCAAACCGGCCGGCCCATGGGCAAGGCCTACCAGGCCTGGTCGGCCTCGGAGTATATCCGGGCCTGCCATACGCTGAATGTGGTGGCGGGCCACTGAAAAAGGCAAAACGAGATATTTACCCTGCTTAAGGCACGCATATTGTCGGCGTGACTTCGAATCACGCCGACACGCATATTGTCGGCGTGACTTCGAGTCACGCCGACAATAGATTACATCCATAAAAAACACAACCTATGCCATACACCGATTCTACCAACAGCATCCTGATGATCTCCCTGCACGGCTATGTGAGCGCGGAGCCCGAACTGGGCAAGCCCGACACCGGCGGCCAGGTCGTGTATGTGCTCGAACTTGCCAGGCGCTTCAGCCGCCTGGGTCTGCATGTCGATGTAGTGACCCGGCGTTTCGAAGGCCAGCCGGAGTTTGATATTGTAAATGAAAACCTGCGCGTGTGGCGCATTCCGTTTGGCGGCGCCGACTTCGTGCGCAAGGAAGACATGCACGATCATATTTCCGATTTCGTGACCAACCTGCTTTCGGCCATCCGGCTCCGGCGCCACCAGTACGATATCGTGTACTCCCACTACTGGGATGCCGGCTGGGCCGGCCAAAAAATTGCCGAAGGCCTGGAAATTGCCCATGTGCATACCCCGCACTCGCTGGGCTGGTGGAAAGAGCAAAATATGGGCGCCGATATGGATGCAGTCGATATGGAGCGCAAATACCGCTTCAAAGAGCGCATCCGGAAGGAGTTCCTGGTGTACCAGATGTGCGACCACGTGATCGCCACCACCGAACCGCAGGCCGAGCTGTTGTTCAAGCACTACGACCTGCTCGAACGCCGCCTCACGGTGGTGCCGCCCGGCATGGATGAAAACCAGTTTTCACCGGTCCGGCAGGAAGACCTCAAAAAGTTGCAGGAGCGGTACGACATTCAACCCCACGACGTGCTCACCCTGGGGCGCATGGCCCACAACAAAGGCTACGATCTGCTGCTGAAAGCCTTGCCTACCCTGTTTGACCTGGTGCCCGATGCCCGTCTGGTGGCTGCTATTGGTGGTGAGGGCTCTGAACGCGATAAAAAAGGTATTGCCAAACTCCGAAAACAGGCTGAAGCCTTGGGTATCCTAGATAAAATCAAATGGGTGAACTACGTGCCCGACGAAGACCTCAGCAACTACTACCGGACGGCCGCAGTGTTTGTCATGCCCTCGCGCTACGAACCCTTCGGCATGGTGGCTATCGAGGCGATGGCCTGCGGGACGCCCACTGTAATCACCGTGCACGGCGGCCTGATCGACCTCATCGGTTTCGGCCAGCACGCCTTGTACGCCGACCCCAACCGCCCGGCCGAGCTGGGTACCTTGATGGCCATGCCCATGCTTTACCCCGGACTTGCGCATCAGCTTTCTGTCGAAGGCGCCCGCTTTGCCCGCCGTAATTTCGGCTGGACCGGCATTGCCAAAAAACAACTCGCCATTTTTAATGCGGTGAAGCAGCGGCGGAAGGAGGATTTGGTGTGAGGGTAATTCCAGTATTGTTTGGAACGCTAAAATGTTTAGTCCGTAGTACCCCGGGCGATAAAAAACGGCTGTATTTGAAGCGTCCGCAGGGGTGTTTTCAATTTATAAAATGATGCGCTTTTCAATGCTTTTAACTTGTCAAACAAGTTTTTTTTCAGGGCATCGGGATTGACTGGCTTGGTAAAATCCACTTCGGTGTTGCCGTAATTGCCAGACACCAATATACCATATTGGAGCGCCTTGAGTTCAGGTAGCCGGGCCGCCGCCCGGGTGCTGACAGAAGCCCACTTTTCCCATATCAATTTGTTTGCGGCTGCTTCGTCCAGGGTTTGCTGGTGCGTATCATTTTCTCTTGCCTGAAAGAAACACATGCCCCGAACTACCAATATGGTAATGCCCTGGTGGTGGCGCTCCACAAAATTGTATAAACCGTTTAACGCCATGGTTGAAAACGTATCCCGCGGCGTCACGGCCTCAAACGCCATAATGGTATGCAACTGCATTATCGTGATCCGCATGGTGTCTTGCGCAGGAAGCGCCCGGGCAATGAAAAGCGCCAGAAGAATGGGCAGGATATTTTTTGTGGTTTGCATTTTTTAGAATTTATGGTGGTTTAAATAACGGGCCAGGCGTGTGCGCAAAACAAATATAGTTTACATACCGGAATACACCAGGCTCGATGCGCGGGTGCAGGGCAAATAACTAATCGCCCATACTACTGGACATTTTGTTTTTCGGACGCGCTCAGACCTTCCAGGTTTCGCAAACCTGGAAGGTCTAACGGAAATGTCCAGTAGTATGCTAATCGCCACTTGCGCAGCCAGTTTCACCCGCCCGGCCACACCCGCCGCACCAGCCACAACACCGCGCTCAAGGCCAGACTCAACAGAATCATCGTGGTAACCGGGAAATAAAACCGGAAATTTTCCCGCTCAATGCGGATATCGCCCGGCAGCCGCCCCAACCAGCCCAGGCGGCCCTGAAAAGCCCAGGCGAGCAGGCCCAGCACGATGAGCAGCACACCGGCCGCGATGAGCAGTTTGGGCAGGGAATTGGTGTTGAAATCCATACGGGAACTAATTTAACGTGAGTTTTGGATAAGTTTGATCATTAAATTAACGATTACGTGATTTAACATGCTATCAATCAGATGTCTCCCTCCGGTCGACATGACAACATACGTTCTGCAAACTTCTCTATCAGGTTTTTCGCTACGCTCAAAACTTGCACACCGCCTGGGGAAGTTTTGAGCGTAGCGAAAAACCTGATAGACCACCTTAAATATCAACGACTTGTCATGTCGACCGGAGGGAGACATCTGCTGAAACTTTATCCAAAACGCACGTTAATTTATCTGTTTAATGCGCCAACAGATTTTACGCGCCTTTGGGTTTTCAACGGAACAGTTGATAAGCAGGCAAAATACCAACCCATGGGCTATTTCGTCGGCCTAAATCCAGGTTTTGAAGATATTTCCCGCACCCGCACCGGATTTTCCCCGAACTATGCACCCACAAATACGCACCCTCCCCACAACACATCGGACGACTACGCACCGCAACACAAGTACATGAAAACACGCTACCTCCTTGCATTTTTCACCTGTTTCACCTTTTCCCTTTCCGCGCAAACCACCCTGATCAAAGGCCGGGTGACCGATGCCTCCAAAAATGCCCTGCCCGGCGCCAATATTCTCCTGCGCGACACGTACGACGGCGCTACTGCCGACGCCGATGGCGCTTTCGAATTTGAAACGGAAGAAACCGGCCCGCAAACCCTGCAAGTCACCTACCTCGGCTTCGACTCCGTGGTGCAGCAGGTGACCCTCTCCGGCGGTGTGCTGGAGTTCAACCCCGTCATGCGGGAAGCCTTCAACGAACTGAAAGTGGTAGTGATCTCCGCCGGCGCCTTTGAAGCCAGCGACGAAAAGAAAGTCACGGTGCTGCGCCCGCTCGACATCGTAACCACCGCGTCCGCAGGCGGCGACATATACGGGGCCATGAAAACCCTGCCCGGCGCCCAGGTATCTACGGGCGATGTGGAAGGCCTGTTTGTGCGCGGGGGCTCGGGCTCCGAAGCGCCTACCTTTATCGACGGCATGCTGGTGCGCAATCCTTTTTTTGCCAGCTCGCCCGACTACGCCTCCCGCGGCCGCTTCAACCCCTTCCTGTTCAAAGGCACCGTGTTCAGCACCGGCGGCTATTCCGCGCAATACGGGCAGGGCATGTCGTCGGCCCTGGTACTCGAATCGGCAGACCTGCCCGATCGCTCGGCCGGAACCGGGGCGTTGTCGAGTGTCGGCATCGGCTTCGGGCAGGTTCAGCTCTCGCGCGACAAGCGCCGGTCGGTCGGCGGCAGCGTCAACTATTCCAACCTGGCGCCCTATTTCTGGCTGGTGAAAGAAACGCCCGACTTTACGCAGAAACCCGAATCGGTCGGTACCGAGGCATTTTTTCGCCAAAAAACCGGCAAAACGGGCTTGCTCAAATTCTACGGCTACTACAACTGGGGCCGCGTGGGCTTCAACACCGACGCCCCCGACGGCAGCACCTTCGGCTTTTCGGTGAAAAACCACAACATGTACACCAACCTCAGCTGGTCCGACCTGCTGGGTGACTACTGGAAACTACAACTGGGTACTTCTTACTCGCGCGACTGGAACGACATCGGCACTTCGTTCAACACGAGCAACATCTCGCCCGACACGTTTTTCCTGCGCAACAGTTTCGGGCAGTTCCGGGCAGTGGCCACGCGTTTTTTTGGCCGCCTCACCAGCCTGCGCTTTGGCGGCGAAATTCAGTTTGGACAGGAGGAATTTGAAAACCGCTATTTCGGCGCCTCCGACTACGACGATCGCTACAGCGCCGGCTTTGTCGAAACCGACCTGTACATGACCACCAAACTGGTAGCCCGCCTGGGCCTCCGTGCCGAGCACTCCAGCTTGCTGGAGCAGGCGCGGGTGTCGCCGCGGATATCGCTGGCCTACAAACTGGGCGAAGGCGACCAGGTTTCTTTTGCCTGGGGGCATTTTTACCAAAAAGGCGACAGCCTCCTGCGCTGGCAAAACCAATACGGACAAATACCCGGCTACCAGCGCGCCGAGCATTTTATCCTCAATTACCAGTACATTTTCAACGAACGCACCTTCCGCGTGGAAGGTTATTACAAAAAATACCGCGACCTGGTGACGACCCGGAGCGAACTGCGCAACGACGGCACAGGCTATGCCCAGGGCATTGAATTTTTTTTCCGGGATAAAAAATCCCTGAAAAACATGGACTTCTGGCTGTCCTATTCCTGGCTCGACACCAAACGGCAGTTTCAGTGGTACCCGGTGGAGGCGCAGCCGGGCTACGCAGCCAACCACGTGTCGACCCTGGTGGTCAAAAAATTTTTTCCAAACATCACCAGCAGCCTCAGCCTGAGTTATAACTACGCCACCGGCCGGCCCTATTACAACCCCAACCGCCCGGTGGAGGAATTCCTGTCCGACCGGACCCCCGATTACCACAACCTCAGCCTGAGCGCCAGCTACCTCACCACCATTCGGGGCGCATTCACGGTGTTTGTGCTGAGCGTGCAAAACGTGCTCCGCCAAAACCAGGTGTTCGATTACCGGTACTCCCCGGATGGCACCATGCGTACGGAAATTACGCCTGCGGCAAAACAGTTTTTCTTCGTAGGAGCCTTTTTCAGCTGGGGCACCGACCGGCGTCAGGAAGTACTGGATAATCAACTGTAGGAAAATGCGTTTATTCACCATTTTGATAAAAATCCAACCGACTATGAAAAATACACTTTTTACCCTGCTCTTGCTGGCCCTGGCTGGCAGCCTTCAGGCCCAGTCGAATCCCAAATACGTTGCGGCCATGGAAAAAGCGCTCGCCGGCATGGACACGTTGAGCACCGGCGACCAATGGCTTGCCAAATCAAATATGTTTGAGCGCATTGCGCAAAAAGAAACCGGTGAGTGGCTGCCACCCTACTATGTGGCGCTTTGCCAGACGATGATTTTTAACCTGGACCAGGACGCGTCCAAATACGAGGCGCTTTGTGAAAAAGCCGAGCGCAATATCGCCGTGGCCGATTCGCTCAACCCCGACAACTCCGAAATTTACGTACTGAAAAGTATGGCCGCCGGTATGCGCATCCGGATCAATCCCATGGTCAATGGGCAGAAATACGGCCCGCTGGCCGCCATGACGCTGGAAAAAGCAATGGAACTGGATCCGGAAAACCCGCGGGTGTACATGAACAAGGGCATGAGCCTGTTTTTTACCCCGGCCCAATGGGGTGGCGACCCGGTGAAAGGGAAAGAACTGATGGAACTTGCTGATGAAAAATTCGCAGCGTTTAAACCTGCTTCGTCCATCCATCCGAGTTGGGGCAAAAGCGCCAACGACTACATTTTAGAAATGGCCCGGAAACAGAAGTAACCCGGCTGCGCACCGAAAAATGCCGACTACACTCGAACTTGTACTCAACCCCGAAGAGCGGGATTCCGAAACGCTGTTGCGAAAAAAAGCCGCACAGCAGGCCGGCATCTCTCCGCAGGCGGTCAGTCATCTCGAAATCCTGAAGGTATCGCTGGATGCGCGCAGCCGTACACCGGTTTTCCGGATGCGGGTGGAGCTGTACGGTCCGGGTGAAGTGTTCAGCCCGGAGCCGGCTATCCTGTCGGGGTACCGGCCGGTCGACGGTAGCCGGGGGCGGGTATTGATCGTGGGCGCCGGCCCGGCGGGCTATTTTGCGGCGCTGGAACTGCTGGAACGGGGGCTGCAGCCCATCGTGCTTGACCGGGGGAAAGATGTGCGTACCCGCCGCCGCGACCTGCGCGCCATCCAGCAGTTTAACGAGGTAAACCCGCATTCGAACTATTGTTTCGGCGAAGGCGGCGCCGGCACTTATTCCGACGGCAAACTGTACACCCGCTCGGTCAAGCGCGGCAACCTGCAAAAAGCCCTGCGCCTGCTGGTCGAGCATGGCGCCAAATCCGATATCCTCAGCGAAGCGCATCCGCACATCGGCTCCAACAAGCTGCCCGGCGTGGTGCAGAATATCCGGGAAACGATCCTGCACTACGGCGGGGAGGTGCATTTCGGCCAACTGGTCACCGATTTTATTTTAAAAAACGGCGCCGTGCAGGGCGTTCGCACGCAAACCGTTTCGCCGGGAAAAAATGCCGAAACTACCCGCGAATGGCTGGCCAATGCCGTCATCCTGGCTACCGGCCATTCGGCGCGCGATATCTACCGGCTCCTGCATGCCCGGGGCATTGCAGTTGAAGCCAAACCCTTCGCCCTGGGTGTCCGGGTAGAGCATCCGCAAGCGCTGATCGACGAAATTCAATACCGCCAAAACCCGCGCAACGAACACCTGCCGGCAGCCAGTTACAGCCTGGTGTGCCAGATTCGGGAGCGGGGCGTGTTTTCCTTTTGCATGTGCCCGGGCGGGCTCATCGTACCGGCGGCTACCGCGCCGGGCGAGATCGTGGTGAACGGCATGAGCATGAGCCGCCGCGACTCCCCCTACGCCAACTCCGGAGTAGTCACCTCGGTGGAAGCGGAAGACCTGAAAGCCTGGGAAAAGCACGGCGTGTTTGCCCATCTGGAATTTCAGGCGGAGGTGGAGCGCCGGATGTTTGCCGCCGGCGACGGCAGCCAACGCGGCCCGGCACTCCGTTTGCCCGATTTTATTGCCGGGAAACTGTCGGCCGACCTGCCGGGCACCTCATACATCCCGGGTGTTTATCCGGCGCCGCTTTATGATTTGCTGCCACCTTTTATTTACAAACGCCTGCGCGACGGCCTCTCCCGCTTTGGTCAGCTCATGCGCGGCTATTACACCAACGAGGCTATCGTAGTGGGTACGGAAAGCCGGAGCAGCGCCCCGGTGCGCATTCCGCGCGACTCTTCGACGCTCATGCATCCGGATGTGCAGGGGCTGTACCCCTGTGGCGAAGGCGCCGGCTATGCGGGTGGCATCCTGTCGGCGGCGATGGACGGGCAGCGGGTGGCCCAGGCGGTGTGCGCAGTTGTGTTGCGGTAACTGCTGGTTACCGGCATTTGCTCGAAAAATCGACCAGCCACTTGTTCCAGTTTTTCACGACGGTTTCCTTGTTTTCGCCCGCCACTTTCGGCGCCAGTTCCTTGAGCTCGGCGAGCAATTCGGTGCGCACTACCTGGTAGTGGCAGAGGTTGTCGTTCAGCCATTTGCGTTCATTCGATATCCACTCGGTTTCCTGCGCCAGCCAGGGCTGATTTTCAACTTCAAACAGTTTTCTGAAAATCGTTTCCAGCTTGTCCCGGGTTTCCAGCCAGGTTTTGGCGGTGCCCAATTCGGCGGTTAGCAGGTAAAAACGGGTTTCGTCATTGATCCCCGGGACTTTTAAAGCTTTTTCGTAAGCGGCAAATGCTGAAGGCCGTTGGTTGGCTTTATCCCAGAGTTGGATAAACTTTCTTGTAAAGCTCAGGTACCGGGCTTTTGCCGCTGCGGCGTCGTTGACCACGTCACTGAAGTTGCCGAACGAGGCGGCGTATATTTCCTGGTAAACATCATACACCTGGTCGGTTTTCATCAGGCCGGGCAGCGCCAGCATCATGGCCTGATCCCGCGGCAGCCGCACCTGGCTTTCCTTCATGGCGTCCAGGCTTTTTTTAGCCGATTCTTCCGCGTTCAGGTGGTTTCCCAATTTCCATTCGCAAAGCGCTTGCAGGGTGTAAGCTGTCGACAGTACACCGTTTCTCTTCAAATTGCCCCTGCGCTTGAGCGACTTGTGTACCTGCCCGTAGGCCAGGCTGTAGTAAAATTCCGGGGTGTTGGTTGGCGCCAGCGCCTGTTGGGCAGCCTGCGACTCTGCGGTCCATTCGGTGGCCTGGGCGCCTGTGAAACGTTGGGCATCTTCCAGTGTTGCCGCCTTGTTAAAGGAATGTTGCGCCTGGTCCAGGTAAATCAGGTGGACACAACCCGTAGCGCTCCACAAGGTGAACAGGAGCAGTGTGTAGCGGATAGATTTCAAAAAGGGTGTTTTCATTTTTTATTTGTTTAAACGTGTGGTTCTAAGTGTCGGCCTGACTTTGAGTCAGGCCGACACTATACGCAAGTATTCAGGCTGTTTTCCCCTGTTCCAGTTGCAGCAGCAAGCCGGTCAGGTCGAAATCCTCCAGATTGTTCAACGCGGCTACTGCCTTTTTCAGGATAGCCAGGGCTTTTTTTACGTTGGTTTTATTGAGATTTTGCCGGGCCAGTCCTTTCAGGTATGCTTCGATCAACAGGTTCAGGGTATCCGACTCCGTCAGTTTCCAGCCGGCTATGCTGCCCATTTCTTCCTCAAACAACACGTCAACAAGTTGCTCCAGGGCATATTGCAGGGCGGTGAGGTCTTCAATGCGTTCTTTGACCCAATCCGATTTCATCCAGGCGGCCAGCAGGGTGGCCTGGATGATCTGCAGCAGTGCCGGGAAGTCGACGCGCGCACCGGCAGGCGCCGTACGCAGGGCATCCAGCACCGACTGGATCACGGCTTGCAGTGTTTCCTTGTCTTTTGCCCAGGCCGGTTGTTGTTCGAGCACCAGTTCGAGCAGGAACAGCATCATTTCGTGCAATTGCGCGCGATTCAGTTCGAGCCGCCAATGCTTGCCCGCAGGGTCGGGTACGGCGCGCACCAGTTCGGGCAGCGCGGCTTCGAGGGCATCCAGCAGTTGGCTGACCGGGGTGCCGTCGTTGGGGTTGACGCGGTGGTGCAAGGCCCGCGTGGCCATGTCGAGCAGGAGGGGCAGCATATCGGGCAGCAGCTCCGCGCGGTTGTTTTTCTTCAGAAGAACAGCAGTGCGCCGGATCAGGTCTTGCACCACCGGCTTGTCGGACACCAGTTCGGGGTGTTGTTTCAATACCTGGAGCAGGGCTGTTTTCATCCGCCGGGCCAGGTGGACGTCAAAACGGCCGTCCTGTTCAAAAATGCCGCTTTCCACCAGCACCAGTTTGAGCAGCGCCAGACTTTTGGCATCCGGGTATTTCGCCGAAGCCATTTCGAGCAGCATTTCCAAAATAAAATCGAGCAGTTCCTCCAGCAATTCAAACCGACGCACCGGGGGCAATTCAGCGCGCCGGAAGGTGTAGGCAAAAACGATGTCGAGTGCGTGGTTGAGGATGCTTTTCAGGTCTTCCTGCTGCTGATCGGCGCCGGCAAACTTGACTTTGCCAAGCAGGTTTTTGTGCGTTGCCGCGGTGCGCATGCTCACTTCCAACAACATTTCAACCGTATGGAACGCGATCCGCTGATCGTCGGGGAGCCGGCGCAAGGCGTCGAAAACAGCTTCGAGCACTTCACCCAGCATGGCCTTGTCGCCCACTTTGTTCAGGACCCAGGCCGGGTCGTCGGCCACGTCGCCGATCAGGTTTTCGGCCAGGCTGAGCAACTGGTTGTGGCTGAACCTGGGTTTCCAACGACCGTTGGGCGCCGGTTTGGACAGTGTTTTCAGCAACTCCCGGACGGTAATCAGCAGCAAATGCTCTCCATTCTCGGTTTTGGCGTCCCAGAGCTGATCGAGTTGGCCGGCTGTGTTTTCCAGGATGAGCCGCACCAGTTCGGGGATGAGCAGGTCCAGCTCAATTTTATCGCCCGGATTTTTGGGCAAAACAGCCAGGCTGACACCGGTTATGATGTCCTGCACGCCGGCTTTTCGGGAAAGCATTTCCGGATGTTCGGCAAACACCCGGAAGCTGGCCTGCATGACCGCATCAAGCGTTTCCGTGGTAAATACTTTTTTGAGATCAACGCGGTCGACCGGATTGTCAAGGATTGCATCGAGCAGCACTTTGCCGGTCGACTGGACCAGGGCGACGCCGCCTTTTTCCCCGGACATCCACACCGGCAGGTTGGCCAGGAAGTGATCGCCTGTGTTGCGCACAACGCTTCGGAAAACAAACTGCCCCCACTGCAACACGCTGCTCTCATCAAAAGCCAGGCTGTCGTCGGGCTGGTCTTCGATGGTTTTCAGGCGTTTCAAAATGTCGTCGGCCAGGGTAGTGCCGGCATGCCGGATGAGTGCCTGGAATTTTTCGTCGCCGGTGATGTCGTCGCTCAGCTCCTGAAGCACCTCCGAGGCAGCGATGAAGAGCTGCGGCACCAGTTTTTTCGACAGGTGTTTGAAATCGTCGGGCGACGAAAAGGTGAGGTCGTCCAACCCGGCCAGAAACGCAGACAGGGATCGGCCGAATGGATTGTCTTTGAAAAACGGTTTTTGTGACTGGGCGAAGTAATCGATGCCCACTTCGATCAGGGCGCCACCGACGAGTTGGAGCGCCGACAGCTGGTCGGGCTCCTGCCCTTTTTCCCATTGCCGGATACGGAAAAACGTGACGCAGGTTTCTCTGTTGGTGACGATTTCCCCTTTGGATTCATCCGACCAGCCGTCTTCATCCGAATGCGACAGTATCTGGTAGAATCTGATGTAAATTTTTTCATCATCCTGGGTCCGTCGCACGTCTTTATCGTGCAGTGCCCTCAATTCAGGGTAGTCGGTCAGGTACCGCCGGCCGTCGGCATTAAAAAATTCGCGGGCGCCGACCACGGATTCGCCCGTGTTGAATTTCGGCAGGGGGAAAACCAGTTCCCGGGCGCGCAGGTTGTTGGCATAGGCCTGCTGCACGGCGCCGCCCAGTTTGATTGCCGATTGAATGCCGAACAGAATAGCATCGGCGGTAGGATTGAATGCCATATGGGTTCATTTTGGATATGAGGAAAAATGCTGGATCAGCGGAAAAATCAATCAAACGGAGGGAAACCTGCAAAAACAAGTGTGCAAAAATAGCGATTAATTTTCCGGATTCAGAAATTCCTCAAGGCTGCAAAACCAACCGCCGGGCATAACGGACCTGTTCCAATCCGATCTGCACGGAATACATGCCCGCAGCCCGCCCATGCATGTCCAGGGCTATGCGGTTGTCGCCGGTTTGCAGGGTTGTTTGCCGCTGGTACACAGGGCGGCCCAAGGCATCCACAACCGTAATAAAAACAGGTTGGGTGCGCTCCGCCGGAATATCGATGGTAAACAAACCCGAACCGGGGTTGGGCATCACCGTCCAGTCGGGCTCCGCAGCCGCCGGACCGGTCGTGCCGGTTACCGGCGCGCTCAAAATGGCGATATTGTCGAGCAGAACCCGGTCGCCGTTGGAGCTGAACGTATCCAGTTCGGGGCTGATGCCGGTGAGCGTTTCGAAACAAATTTCGGCGGTTTTATCCAGGTAGGCGGCCAGGTCGAATTTGCGTTGGCGCCAGTTGTCGAAGCTCGGCGTAACCGGCTTGTAGGTCGGGCTGATCACGTCGCCGTTCACCACGACGCGCAGGGAGCTGAAGTAAGGCAGGTTATAGCCGAACTTATTTTGGTAGAAGAATGAAAACGTTTGCTTGTGCTCGAATTGCAGTTCGGCGGAAGCCATGCCCGACAGGTCGGCGCAGAGGCACAGTTTGCTGCGAAATTGTTGGTTTACATTCCAGACATTGTCGTTGTTCGGAATTACGGCTTCGCCAAAAAGAAAAGCTTTGCCGATGTCGCCGCCGGTAATGCGGTAGCCGAAAGCGCCGGTTCGGGCGGCGTCGGCAGAAATTTCGCCCCGGGAGTAACCCGTTTTTTCCAGCCTGAAAACTGAATCGAGCGACAGCTGATCCGCTTCGAAGGTCAGTATTTCGTTGCGGCGCATGGGCGCCGGGTTGGTGATGTGGAGGTTGAAAAGGCTGTCGTTCTGGTTGAGTCCGTCGGGGCCGTACGTTACCCACACGTCAATGTCGTAGTCGCCGTTGGCAAACAGGTTGGCCGGGTTGGCAAAACTGTATTTGAAGGCCTCCCCGGTGTTGAGCATTTGGGGCGTTTGCATGGTTTCCACCACCGGCGCGCCACCGTTGACGCGGTAGGCCAGTTGAATTTCGGTGCCTTCGGGCAGGGGGTTGCAACCCCAATAGCCAATTTCCACTTCGGGGGTTTCAAAACCCAGCATGCAGTTGGATACCGGTTGGCTGACGGCTTGCAGGCGTACGTCGATATTTTGCTCGACAAGACTTTCCACGGTCAGGAGCAGCTCGTTGTTGCTCAGGTCCAGGTCGTCGCCGAGGCCCGTCCAGCAGCGCAGGTGGTACGTGCCGGGCGTGGCAAATTCGGCGGGTGGCACCGAAAAGGTGAAGTTGAGCGTATCGGCAGCGGTCAGGTCGGCAGCCAGGCTGAGGGTGTCCCAAATGACGGGGTGGTCTTCGACCTGGTAGGCCATCGGAATTTTGGTCCCCGCCGGCAGGTCGGCGTTGCAGCCGCTGTACCGCAGTTGGACCGATACCGGTTCGGCGCCGGTAAAGCCGCATTCAATCGGTTTGGGGTCGAGCACGGCAATGGCTTTCAGGTCGAAGGGGCTCAACAATTTGCCCACACCCACAGCGTACCAGGCGTTTACGGTTTCCCGGAATGGCGTGGAGCAGGGGCCGTAGATATCTTCAGCCGCCTGCATGGCGCCTTCGCGCGCGTCGGCGTATTCCGACAGCCGCACGAGGTAGTACTTCAGGTTGCGGAAAGCGATGGCCGCCGCCGTGTCGAGGCCCTGGCCGGTCACGGCATAGTCGAAATTGAGGTCGTTTTTGCCGCTGCCACCGACGGTGAGCAAGTAAAACCAGTGGTTTTGCACGCCGCTGTTAATGTGTACACCGCCGTTGTCGAACGTACCGAATTCCCAGTGTTCACCCTTGTAGGTGTCGGGGTTTTCTTCTTTTTTCGGGTCGGCCATATTCCGGAAAGGGGGCGCATTGCTCAGGGCAAAATCTTCGCCGATCAGCCAGTCGCCGCGTTCGGGCGCAGCCCACAGTTCGATGGCGGTGCCGAAAATATCGCTGAACGATTCGTTCAATGCGCCGCTTTCGTTGCGGTAGCGCAGGTTGGCGGTAAACTGGGTGATGCCATGCGCAAACTCGTGCCCCACTACATCGAGGGAGGTCAGCGGGCCGTAGGAGGCGCCGTTGCCGTCGCCGAAGCGCGCCCAGTCGCCGGTCCATTGCGCATTTACCCAGTTTTCGTCGTAGTGGACGAAGCTGATCAGGGCCATGTTGTTGCCGTTTACGCCGGCGTGGTTGTGTTTTTGGAAAAAATAATCGAAGGTCATTTCGGCGCCCCAGTGGGCGTCGGTAGCCACTTCATCTTTCTCGGGATTGACATTGTTCCAGTCGTTGTCGTCGTCAAAAAAATCGACGGCGTCGGCGTGTTCGGTGCCGCGTTGCATGTTGTAGGTTTCAATGCCGTTGCCGCGGGTGGTTTCCACCAGTCGGAAAAGATCGACATCCATCGAGTCGGTGACGATCGGGCGGGTGCTGCTGTACTTGGTTTCGGCAGTGCCGGGGGTGTTTTGGTCGTGCAGCAGGTCGACGGTTTCCAGCAGGCTGCCGTCGACTGCGCTGATGAACAATTCGCGGCGCACGGACGGTTGCTCCGCAAAAATTTCCAGGCGCCAGGCCAGTTGAAAATCGGCGGCGTTGTGGGTAAAACCGGGCGCCACGAGCACCAGTTGGGGTTTGGGATAAAACGTGGCGGTCGGGTCTTTGCGGATGCGGCGCAGCAGGGCTTCCGCTTCCGGCGCCTCCCACATGTACCGTTGCGCCGGCACTTGCTGCAGGCCCTGTTGCAAGGCCGTGGCGGCTGAAACAGCCGGGCGGGTTTCCGCGTCCATCCCGCGCACCAGTTTGCCGTTGAGGGTGCGCACACGGCCGTCTTTTTCGTGGATGAGCAGCTCGGCGCCGTCGACCGGCACGTTGCGGTGGTATTGCTGGTAGCGGTAGTGGGTGTAGCCCAGTTCGTCGGTGTCGGTGCGGTAGAGCCGCAGTTCGTCGTAGGCGCCCAGGCCGAGCGCGTGCCGGTGCGATTGCACCAGTTCGGCTGCGGTGAGGCGTACGTTTTCGTGGACGGTGAGCCAGTCGGGGTTGCCGTAGCGGCTGAAAAAGAGCGATTCCCGGTTGGAGTTGGATTGTGCGAAGGCGGTGCCGGCGGCGAGGAGCCACAGCATGACGGAGTAGAGCAATAACTTCATTTCAAGGAGACGATTTGATAGTGCGTCCACCATTGCCGGTGGGAAAATGTGCAAACAAAAACGCCTGGGGGAGCGGATTGTTTGTTTGAGCAGCCTGTTGCGGTTGTCGGGAAGGTTGGCAAAAGTACCGCCTTGAATGGGGAAAACTAAATTTTTGGCTGGCGATGGCTAATCCTGGCAAGGGGGGAAGCCCCTTGCTCTTCCGAGTCTTCGCACTTGGAAGCCCTGTTTTCCGGATGTTGTCCGGGCGCGAAGTAAGCGCCAATGAGGCTGTCTCATACGCTGAAAACTTAAAATGCCCGCCGTAGATTATTTTATAAACCACGGAGGCTCGGAGAACACGGAGCATTAAACTCCGTGTTCTCCGAGCCTCCGTGGTGAAAATTCTGACCTTGCGGAACGCATGAGGGCTTATAATACGGCCTCTGTTTTGGGCGCGTCGAATACTTCGCCCAGCAGAACGGCTCTTTCAATTTTACCACTCCAGCACCGTCACATCGCCCTTCACCACTTCCTCCGAACCGTCGGCTAATTTTACTTTCAGGTAGTACACGTACACCCCCAATTGTACTTTTTTGCCGCGGGTAGTGCCGTCCCAACCGGGCCAGGCGTTCGGGTCGATGGCGTTGTTCCACTGGTATTGCAAATTGCCCCAGCGGTCGAACACCTGCACGTCGGTGATCTCCAGCACGGAAGCACCGGCATTCACCACCCAGAAGTCGTTCACCCCGTCGTTGTTCGGACTGAATACGTTCGGCACGTACAGGGCCAGCGATTTATCCACCGACACCCGGATCGTGGCCTGTGCCGTACAGCCGAAAGTATCCACGATGGTTACAGTGATCTGCTGAAAATCTTTTGGCGCCCAGGTCTGCACCAGGCAATTGGCGCAGCTGGTGTCGGGCAACGGCTGCCAGCTCAGGCTGGCCCAGTTGTTCAAATTAGTGGTTGCTTCGATTTGCAGGGTACTTCCCAGCAAAACCGTCGTATCGGAAGGCAGCGCAATGGTCGGCGCCGGCGGCAACGTCACCAGGATCGTGGAGTCGACCGTGCAGCCGTTGGCATCGGTCAGGCTGATCGTGTGGGCGCCCGAACTGATGGATGGCATCGAGCCGGTCAGCACGTTCCCATCGAGCAACAGGGTGTACGGCGATACGCCACCGGCCGCGCTGATGGTTGCATCGGCGAGCGTATCCCCGCAGTCCACCAGGTCGAGCGCGAGCACAAAGTCCAGCGGGGGCGGGGCAATCGCCTGGGCCGAGGTAGTGCCGGTACAGCCGTTGGCGTCGGTGAGGGTTAGCGTGTAGGTTCCGGCGCTGAGGTTGTTCAAATCCGGGGTAGTTGCGCTGTTGCTCCAGTTAAACTGGTAAGGCGGTGTGCCGCCGGAGCTTGTACTGGTGATGGCGCCGTCGGCCGAACCGTTGCAGCTCAGGGCAAAACCGTTGAAGGCCGGCACCGGGTTGGCGGCCAGGCTGATGCCCGGAGGGGCTGTCAGGGTGACGGTCGCTGTAGACGTGGCCTGGTTGTTCAGGTCGGTGACCGTGACGGTGTAATTGCCTGCCGGCAAATTTTGTATGAGCGCAGGGTTGTTCGGGTCGGTGATTTGCCCCGTGCCCGAGTTGCCCAGGTTGTTTTCCCAGTCGTATTGCAAGGGTGGCTGGCCGTTCAGAATTTGAATGCTGAAGGCTCCGTCCGATCCGTCGGCGCAATTCAGGTTTGTCCCAAGCACCGACAGCACCGGGCCGCAGGCCGCCGCGTCGTACAGTACTTCGGAGATCAGCACCGAGTCGCAGCCAAACTGGTTGGGCAATACCGTCACAAAAGTGCCCGCCTGGCTGGGGTCGCAGGTAAACGAGCTGACCGTCAGCGTATCGCTGGCGCTAAGCGTCAGGGTGGTCACCACGATGGAATCGCAGCCGTCGGAGCCGGTGTAGGTGATCTGCGTGGTGCCTGCCGAGTCGGGGTCGCAGGTGGAACCGCTGAGGAAGGTAATGTTGATCAGGCTGGGATCGAAGTTGACGGTGGTCACGATTGTCGAGTCGCAGCCGAACTGGTTGGTCCAGCTTTGGGTAAACACCCCGGCGCTCATGGAATCGCAGGTAAACACCGTCTGGTAGACGGTGTCGGCGGGCAGCAGCGAGGTGGTGGTAATAATGAGCGAATCACAACCCGCCTGATTGGTGAGCAGCAATTCAGAAATGCCCGCCTGATTCGGATCGCAAGTAGACGCCGTCTGGTAGACGGTGTCGGCAAGAATCAACGAAGTT
>CAZAEZ010000015.1:63991-112192 GCA_964484205.1 uncultured Saprospiraceae bacterium
TAGTTCCCACCATGTCAGGATCGCAAGTAGACGCCGTCTGGTAGACGGTGTCGGCCGGAACAAAGCTGGTAATCATGATGACCAGCGAATCGCAGCCGTCGGAGCCCGGATACAGCATTTCCACCACGCCGGCCTGGTTGGCATCGCAGGTGCTGAAATTCAGCAGGGTGGTGTCCACGGCTGCCGGATCGTAAATCACCGTGGTAGTGACGATCGAATCGCAGCCAAACTGGTTCATGAGGTTTTCAACAAACACACCTGCCTGCGTTTGATCGCAGGTAAATTCCGTCA
Source organism: uncultured Saprospiraceae bacterium (assembly GCA_964484205.1). Taxonomy (GTDB): domain Bacteria; phylum Bacteroidota; class Bacteroidia; order Chitinophagales; family Saprospiraceae; genus M3007. Next base: position 64,283 of record CAZAEZ010000015.1, read on the forward strand.
GGTCGACAATATTCGAAGGCGCCAACGTCGTAACGGTGGTGACAATGCTGTCGCAACCGAACTGGTTTTGCAAATTCTGAACGACCGTACCCGTATCGACGGGGCTGCAACTCGTTTCCATCAAGTTGAGCGTATCCGGTTGATTGACGGTTACGGTAATTTCCGAGGTGCCGGTACAGGAAAATGCGTTGGTCACGGTGACGGTGTAACTCGTGGTATTCGCCGGGCTGACATTCACGGTGGCCGTGTTGCCCGCATTGCTCCAGGCATAGCTGCCGCCGCCGGTAGCCGTGAGCGTGGTGCCCTGGCCGGCGCACAAACTGGTGTTTCCATTGATCGTTACCACGGGCGCCTGATCGACGTCCACCAATACCGAAGCTGCCCGGAAACAGCCAAAACTGTTGGAAATGACAACCACGTAGGTGGTTGGTACCGTGGGGCCGACGGTGATGGCAGCCGTGGTGTCGCCGTTGTCCCATTCGTACAGCAGCCCGCCGGTGGCGGTAAGTGTGGTGCTGTCGCCTTCGCAAATGAGCAGGTCGCCGGTAATGCCGCCCATGACGGCGGGATTGACGGTGACCGTGAAACTAACCGGCGTGCCGCTGCAACTGCCCACAACCGGTGTTGCGGTGATGGTGGCAGTTTGTGGCGTTGCCACATTGGCGGCGATGAAATTGATCGTTCCGCTTCCGTTGGCCTGGAGCCCAATGGCGGGATTGTCGTTCGTCCAGTTGACCGTAGCGCCTGCCGAGGCGTTGAAACCGACCATGCTGGTGGTGTTTCCGCAGAAGGTAAAATTGTTGGGCTGCGCCAGGGTCGGTGCGGGGCTGACGGTGATGGTGAAGGTTTGGGGGGCGCCGGTGCAGGTGGAAAGGATGGGGCTGATAAAATTGCCAAACGCAATGGGCCCTTGCCCTGCAGGGACGGTTGCTACAACAGTGTTTGTGGCTGTTTCAATCACAGAGACATTGCCATTGATAAAATTGGCTACGTACACGTAATTACCATCAGGTGAAATACTTACCCCACGTGGGCTGATGCCAACTCCTATGGTGGCTATGACCATATTAGTGGCTGCATCAATCACCGAAACATTATCGGAACCCTGACTGGCAACATAAATAAAACTGCCGTCCGGACTTACACACAACCCGATTGGCGTGGCCCCCACTGGTATGGTGGCAATTACAGTAAGAGAAACAGCATCAATCACCGAAACATCATCAGAGAATTCATTGGAAATATAAATGCGGCTGCCGTCGGGGCTGAGTGCCAAACCGTAAGCGCCTGTGGTGCCCAATGGCACTGTGGTCAGCACTGTATTCGTTCCCGCATCGATCACTGCCAGCCGGTTAAATCCAAATTCTGCAACATAAACCCGGCTGCCATCGGGGCTGACTGCCAATCCGCGCGGCTGACTGACACCGGTAATGGTTGCAATAACCGTATTTGCAGCGGCGTCAATGACGGATATTGTTCCGTCGAAGACACTGGAAACGTACACCCGGCTGCCATCCGGACTGACACAAATGCCGGTAGGGCCATTGCCGACGGGTATCGTTGCAATCACCGTATTGGTCGTGGCATCAATTACGGATACATCATCAGAAATCCAGTTGGCAACATACACCCGGGTGCCGTTCGGACTGACGCTCACGGGCTGTGGGGTGTCACCCACCGGGATGGTTGCCACCAGGGTATTCGTTGCCAGATCAATTACGGTAACATCATCGGAACCAAAATTGGTGATATACGCAAACCCGCTCAGCCCCCCCTCCGGCGTCACGGTGATCGTTGCCGTTTCGGGCATGGTTACGTTGGCCGACAGGATGTGGATATCGCCGGTGCCGCTGGCCGGCAGGCCGATTGCGGGGTTGTCGTTCGTCCAGGAAAAGGTCGGGTTGCCCGTGCCGGAAAACAGCACATGGATTGAATCGCCCACACAAACGGCCTGATCGCCGGGGTTGTTCACGCTCACGCCGGGGCTCACGCTGATGGTGAACGTCACGGGAATGCCCGGGCAGTTGCCGCCGCCTGGCGTCACGGTGATGGTGGCTGTTTCGGTGCCGGTTACCTGGGCTGAGGTGAAATCGAGGTTTCCGGTTCCGCTGACTCCCAGGCCGATCGCCGGATTGTCATTTGTCCAGGAAAAGGTGGGGTTGCCGGTTCCCGTGAAATCCACCATGACCGGTTCGCCGTTGCAAACGCTGACGTTCCCGGGTTGATCCACGGTTGGCGCCGGGTTGACCGTGATGGTGAACGTTTGCGCAGCGCCGGAACAATTGCCGAGCACGGGCGTCACCGTGATGGTGGCCGTTTGGGCGGAGCCCACATTGGACGCCGGGAAACTGATGTTGCCTGTTCCGCTTGCACCCAGGCCGATTGCCGGGTTGCTGTTTGTCCAGTTAAACGTGGGGTTTCCTGTGCCGGAAAAACCGACGCTGACCTGTTCGCCCGCGCAAACGGTTTGGTTTGCGGGATCAACCACCGTCGGCGCCGGGTTGATGGTGATGGTAAACGAAACGGGCACGCCGTCGCAGCTGCCGATGGTGGGCGTGATGGTGACCGTCCCCGTTTGCGTGGTCGTCACATTGGCGGCGGTGAGGTCGATATTCCCGACGCCGTTGATCGGCAGGCCGATTGCCGGGTTGGAGTTGGTCCAGTTGAAGGTGGCGCCGTTGGTGCCGGAGAGGTTGATCAAAATGGACTGGCCGCTGCAAATGGAAATGTTGGCAGGCTGGTTGACCGTGGGCGCCGGACTTACCGTGATGGTGAACGTTTGCGAAGCGCCGACACAGCCGTTTTCAATGGGAGTAACCGTGATCGTGCCGGTTTGTTGGTTGGCTACCAGGGGCGTGGTGTAGGCGATGCTGCCATTCCCCACGGTAGGCAGGCCGATGGCGACATTGGTGTTGGTCCAGTTGTAGGTGGGCAGGTCGGTGCCGGTGAAATTGACGTTGACCACATCGCCGCCGCAAACGATCAGGTCTTGCGGGTCATTTACGGTTGGCGTGGGATTGATCGTGATGGTAAACGTGCGCGGCATGCCGGCGCAAGGGCCGATGACCGGCGTGACGGTGATGTTGGCCAGTTCGGGAACGACGACCGTGGCTGCGGTAAAACTGATGGTACCGGCGCCGGAAGCGGCCAGTCCGATGGCGGGGTTGTCGTTGGTCCAGTTAAACGTTGCGCCGGGTGTTCCGGCAAACGCCACGTTGATCTGTCCGCCGCCGCAGGCATTCACATCGATCGGTTGCGTGACCAGGGGCACCGGTGTGACGGTGACGGTGAAGGTTTGCGCCGGGCCGGCGCAGCCGTTTTCCGTTGGGGTGACGGTGATGGTGCCGGTTTGTACGGCATTCACGTTGGCAGCCGTAAAGTTGATGTCGCCACTGCCCGAGGCTGCCAGTCCGATGGCCGGGTTGGAGTTGGTCCAGTTGTAGGTCGGACTGGCGCCGGTGCCGGTAAAGCTCACGGCAACGTTATCGCCGGCGCACACGGACTGGTTGGCCGGCGGGTCGAGCGTCGGTGTCGGGTTTATGGTGATGGTGAAACTGATGGCCGTGCCGGTGCAGGGTCCGATGCTTGGCGTCACGGTGATGGTGGCCGTCTGCGGCGTTGCCGGGTTGGCGGCCGTGAAGTTGATGCTGCCGGCGCCGGAAGTGGCCAGTCCGATCGCCGGATTGTCGTTGGTCCAGTTGAAGGTGGCGCCGGTTGAGCCGGTGAGGCTGACGCTGACCGGTTGGCCGCCGCAGCTGATGGTGTTGGCCGGTTGATTGACGTTGGGCGTGGGGTTGACGGTGATGGTAAATTGCTGGGGCGGGCTGGTGCAACCGCTGGCAGTGGTGGTTACCGAAATGGTGCCGGTTTGCACACCTGCAACGTTAGCACTGGTAAAATTGATGTTTCCGTTGCCGCTGCCGGCCAGCCCGATCGCCGTGTTGGAGTTGGTCCAGTTGTAGGTTGGATTGTTTCCGCTGCCGCTAAACATAACGCTCACCGCATCGCCGCCGCACACGGTTTGGTTGCCGGGCGGATCGACGGTCAGGCCGGGATTGATCGTGATGGTAAAACTGACGGCATTGCCGATGCAACTGCCGATCTGTGGCGTGACGGTGATGGTGGCTGTTTCGGTATTGGTAACGCCGGCGGCGGTGAAATTGAGGTTGCCGGCGCCGGAAGCCGCCAGCCCGATGGCGGTGTTGGAGTTCGTCCAGTTGAAGGTGGTGCCGGGTGGATTGCCGGTGAAGTTGACGTTCACGGTTTGTCCGCCGCAAGTGATCACGGGAGCCGGTTGGGTTACCGTAGGTGTGGGGTTGACGGTGATGGTGAAGGTTTGGGCGGGGCCGGTGCAGCCGCTTTGGGCGGGCGTGACGGTGATGGTGCCGGTTTGCGGCGTAGCTACGTTGGATGCGGTAAAATTGATGTTTCCAAAGCCGCCGCCCGACAGGCCGATGGCGGTGTTGCTGTTTGTCCAGCTGTAATTTGGGTTAAATCCCGGGCTGTTGAACGTCACCGAAACAGCTGTGCCGGCGCACACGGTTTGGTCCATCGGGTCGTCCATCACCGGGCTGGGGTTGATGGTGATGGTAAAGTTGACGGGGTTGCCGGTGCAGCTGCCCAGCGTTGGGGTGACGGTGATGGTGGCGACTTCCTGGGTGGTGACGGCAGCACTGGTGAAACTGATGTTTCCGGCGCCGGAAGCGGCCAGGCCGATGGCGGTGTTGGAATTTGTCCAGTTGAGGGTGGCGCCGGTACTGCCGCTGAGGTTCACATTGACCACCTGCCCGCCGCAGGCCGTGGCGTTGGCCGGCGTGTTGGCAGTGGGGGAGGGGTTGACGGTGATGGTGAAGGTTTGGGCGGGGCCGGTGCAGCCGTTTTCCGAAGGGGTGACGGTGATGGTGGCCGTTTGGGTGGTGGCTACGTTGGCGCTGGTGAAACTGATGTTGCCGTTGCCATTGGGGCCGAGGCCGATGGCGGGGTTGTTGTTGGTCCAGGCGTAGGTCGGGTTGCTGCTGCTGGTGAACATCACATCGACTTGTGCGCCGGCGCACACGGTTTGGTTGGGCGGATCGTCCATGCTGGTGCCGGGGTTGATCGTAATGTTGAAGCTGACCGGGGTGCTGGTGCAACCCGCCTGCGTGGGTGTGATGGTGATTTGCGCCACTTGTTGGGCCACTACGTTTGCTGCGGTGAAATTGATTGTGCCGGTGCCGGAGGCTCCCAGCCCGATGGCGGTGTTGTCGTTGGTCCAGGGGAATGTGGCGCCGGGGGAGCCGGTGATCGGGATGTTGAGCGCCTGGCCCGAGCAGGCTACAATATCGGCCGGGAGGTTGACGGTGGGGCCGGCGGTGATGGTCACGGTAAATTGTTCCTGGTCCGAACAACCTGCGGTAGTGGCGCCGTCGTAGGCGTAGAGCGTGGTGGTGGCGGTGATGATGTCACCGGGGTTGTACTGCGTGCCGGTGCCGTTGGTGCCGGTGAAGTAGGCGGCGTTTCCGCTGAGGTTGGTGCCGGTGATGGCGGGCAGGGTGTAGGAGCCGCACACGGATACGTTGGGGATAGGGTCGACGTTGGGCGGTTGAGTTGCCGGGGAGGTGGGGGGCACGACGCAGCTGGCGTTGCCGTAGGTGTTGGTTAAGGGGAGGTAGTAATCGCCGTTGGCATTGCTCAGCAGGGCCCGGTCGTAGGTCATGGTTTGCATGCAGGTGCCGGCGATGGAAAAAATGGTGGTGCGGGGTGCTGATGGTCCATTATTTGAAAATGCTCCTGCTGTACGAGCACAGCTATTTGAAATCACGTAGACACATTGTCCGGCGCCACATAATGTACTGAAATTGTACATGTTGTTAACCGAATTATCGCTGATTTGCAGTACGACGATGGAGTTCGGCGGAATATCCACGCCGGGGCCCACAGCGATCAGGTTGCTGCACCCGGTGAAGGCGCCGATGTTGCCCGGTATCAGTCCGCAAGGCGTCGGATCGCCCGGGTCGTTGCCGTTGTTGGTGTTAATATCGTTGTTGATCTGCCCAAGGATGTTGTTATTGATGTCAAAATCCAGCTGAATATCAGCGGTATTAAACCCGCCGCCGGAATTAATAATGATAAACTCATTCAACCATTCGGTCAGGCAGGCATCGACCATAATCGCTTCAACCTGCGGGCATTGTGCTTCGGCACGGTTCAGGGATAGGAAAATTAAAGCGCTCAGGAAAAAATGGGTAGCGGTTGGGTATTTCATAGTGCAGTGGAGGAGACTGATTGCAGAAACAGGGTGCGCCTTGGCGGAAAAATCGCAAACGATTAAAAGAGAACGGCAAAGGTAGGCTTGCTCGTTTGCCCTTGGTTAATTTTGACAGGCGAAATAATGATTTCTTCACCTTGGGGGCATACAGGCAGGAGCATTCCTGTATTTTGCGCATTGAAAATACCTGTATCTTGAGAAAAAATCTGAAACGCTGTCATGCAAATTATTCCCTCTTTTGATTTAATGGGTGGCCGTTTGGTGCACCTTCGCCAGGGCGATTTTGAACAGAAAACCGAATATCCGCAAGACCCGCTCGAACTGGCGCAGGAACTGGAAGCGGCCGGTATCCGGCGCTTGCATATGATCGATGTTGATGGCGCGCGCGACGGCCGTCCGGTCAATTTGTACCTGCTGGAGCAGATTGCCGCGCGTACCCGGCTGGAGATTATTTACGGCGGTGGCCTGCGGTCGATTCCCGCGCTCCGACAGGTATGGGATGCCGGGGCGGAAATGTTCGCCGTTGGAAGTGTGGCGGTGTTGGCGCCGGACGAGTTCAGGGCCTGGGTGGAGCGCTTTGGCGCCGACCGGTTTTTGGTGGGCGCCGATGTGCGCGAGCGGAAGGTGGCCGTACATGGCTGGGTGGAGCAAACCACGCTGCCGCTGTTCGATTTTATCACCAGGCTGGAAAAACTGGGTGTGCACCAGATATCGGTAACGGATATTGAACGCGATGGCGAACTGGCCGGCCCGGCTGTAGAATTGTATAAAGAAATTCTGCTGAAATTCCCCCAGGTTCAGCTGGTAGCCAGCGGTGGAATACGCAATGTTGCCGACCTTGAAGAACTGCAATCTATGGGTTGTTCAAGTTCTATTGTCGGCAAGGCTTATTTTGAAGATAAAGTGCCGATTAAATATTTTAGTGTTTATTCTAAAACATAGAAATTTTATAGACTTTTTCTATAAAAACTATGTTTTAAATTTTTTAAAAAAATAAATAAAATTGTCTATAGAAGGAGCGGGGCGCATAGTGAGGCGGTGACTTCAAGTCACCGCCTCACTTCGAAGGCCAGGCAGCGCTTTGCACTTCCATCCGGTCTTTCAGGTTTTGTCGGGTAGTTGCTGATACTTTTGGGTGTTTTTGAAAGGACTTGGCGGGATTTTTGGAGTGACCTGTAATCCTGACTGCTGATTACATTCCAGGGATGGTGCGCTTTCCGGCACTTTTGTGTGCACCTTTTTTGCTTTTCAAACCGTGAGGGCCTGCACCCGGCCGTTTCCAAAACCAGAAACAGACAATCTTTTTCCGTCATGCTTATCAGGATTTTCTTCTTTGTATTTTTTCTTCTTTCGACAGCCGCTACCGGCTTTGCTCAAATTCACTATCAGTTGGGGGTCACCTCCGGGGTAAACGTTTCATCCCTGAAATCGGATCTGTTCACCACTTCATCCGGGCGGATCGCGCCGGTGATCGGGTGCTCGTTCGTGGTCAGCTGGCATGAACAGTTTGAACTGAACCAGGAAATTGTGCTTGCGTTTAAAGGCGCCAAAGCCCGGGCGGTGTATTTTCAACCCGAACAAAAACCGGAAGAGCACACTTACGCCTACCACTACAATACTTTTGAGACGGCAATTCTTGGCGGATACCGGCCCGGGCGCGATGTCCCGCTTTTTTTACAGGCAGGTGCTTACCTGGGCGCCAACTTTCACGGCCTGGACCGGGCAGCGCGTGAGTTGATGATCGCTGATTACCAAAATATAAACAATGCGATCCGGGCGGTCGACCTGAATGACGCCTTTGCCGGACTCGAATTTGGGCCGGTAGTGGGCATTACAGCCGGAGACGGGCGTTTTCGAGCCAATGCCCGGTATTATATGGGGATTCGGAATTTGTACAATTACCTCGATTTTGTAACGGCAGGACCGCATATCCGGACGAATTCGCTGCGCTTGAGTTTGACCTACTTTTTGCGGTAAAAAAACCTGTTTCAGTTGTTTTTTTTACCTGCCCGGAGTGCCATGTCCCGGTAGCCGGGGCTGGTGTTTTTTGAAACGGCTTTGTTAAGTTAATCAAGAAAGAACCCTGAAAATTTGCAGGCGGAATTCTTGACTGCGTACTTTCGCGCTGTTTCAAAAACCGTCCCAATGATCAGAATAGGATGTGTCTGTGCACATTCGGATGACGCTTCAATCCTCGCTTCGGAACCAGTACGCCAATGGGCAAACCGCCCTTACCCGTGGGTTTTGCATCCGTTGCCGGAACCTGTCGACGCAACGGCTGTGGATGTACTGATAGTACCTGCCGATATCCTGAGTAAAGAGCCGATCCGGAACTTACTTTCCGCGAAACCCTGGGTTATGGTTTCGCCCCGGAAGGCCGATGCTTTTCAGGCCTGGCAACTGGGTGCCGCGTACTTTTTGCTCCGGCCGTACTCCATTCCGGATTTGCAACGCGCGCTCGAAAGGGCCGAACAGCTGTATTACTGGAATCTCGGACTCGTTCCGCCACAAAAACAGAGCCCGGCGATTGATCTGCAACTGACCAAGGGGCGCCGCCTTTCGGTGCCGGTTCGGAATGTACTTTTCCTGGAAGCGGAAGGCGAGATCACCCAGGTTTATTCCGACCTGCCCGGGCAGGAAAGGGTTACCGCAATCCGCAATCTCGGATACTGGGAGCAAGCCCTCGGCGACCCTCGTTTTTTCCGGATTCACAAAAAATATTTAGTTAATATGAGCCAGGTTTCAGGCCTGGATTCGGGCATGTTGCAGGTTCGGCATTTTCAGCTTCCGGTGGCGAAAAGACGCCAAAAAGAGGTGGAAACGCAATTTTTTCAGTGGCAAAATCCGGGCGCCGGACCAGTTAATACCTTGTTAAATGGGTGAGCCTTACCGCTTGTGGGGAAAATTTGACGATTGTTGTTTTTTCGTCATGGAAATTTGAAATAAAATTCTACCTTCGCAATGTGAAAGGTGATGCAAAATCATCTTCACGGTTTCCATTTGTTTTAGGCACCATTTTTGCGGTGCAAAGCTTCTGCGGACTGGTTGTAGTGTGCTCTGATTCCAAAACTGATTCCCGGTTTTCTTTAATCCACCTTAGATTCGGAATTTATTTTTATCTGTAATACTAACAAAATTTTCAATCTCATGAAAAAAGTCTACGAGGCTTCTTTGCCTGGCTGTAGTACTGTGTACAGCAATGCTGTCGCTCTTTTTTCAAACAGAACAATGCCCATTCTTTCCCGTCTGGTGGTGTTGCTCTGTTTGTCTGTTTTAGGGAGCACCGCTGCGTACGCGCAGCCATGTAGCGGGGTTAGCTGTACCATCGGCTACGCTCCGGTACCGGTAGTTCCGCCGGCGCCCCCGCTTCCTCCTGGAGAAATCATCCTATGTCTGAACGCGCTTGGAAATGGCGAGATCACGGCATCCTTGATGGGGCCGTACACGACAACCTCAAACGGGGTTTGCTGTACGGTCGTTAAAGTCTGGGAAAATGCCGCCGCCACAAACCCGCTTGTGCCGGCTGATGCCGACTACGAAGTGGATTGCAGCGACATCGGCCGGACGATCCAGGTTTGGGTGACCCGCGAGGTGAACCTGCCCCCGCCCGGCGGCCCAGGTCGCAGCGCGGCCTTGCCGTTTACCATCCTGATCGCCGATTGCACACCGCCGAACATCACTTGTCCGGCGCCGCAAACGCTGACCTGCTTAGCCGATTATACGGCTGCCCTGCCGCCCAACCCGATGACGGAAGCGCAATTCGAAGCGCTTGGCGGCGGTGCTGATGCCAGCGACAACTGCACGATCGATCGCGTTGAATACTCCGATGCCTATTCGGATATTGTGTGCACCAACAAATTCAAGGTGACGCGCACCTATATTGCTTATGACCAAAGCGGCAACTCGAAGTCCTGCACACAAATGATTACGGTGTCGGACAATGTTGCCCCGACGTTTACCACCCTGCCACAGGACCTGACGCTGGATTGCCCGAACCCGAATCTGGGTGGCTTTGTTTACGGCGCACAGGTTTTAGCCCTGGGTATTGCCATTCAAAACTGGATCGACAATTTCGGCGGCGCTGCCGTTGCCGACAACTGTGGCGGTCCGTTTACACAAAACGTACTTGTTTGCCTGGGTGGCGGTCCGATCATCGGCTGCCAGACGACCTCGCCGGCTACCGGCGCAGGTGTCCTTTTGCAATTCCCTGAAGCCTGTTCGCCGCAGCCCCGCGAAGTACAGGTCGGTTTTTACATAAAAGATGAATGCGGCAATGAAAACTTTGCCGTGGCAAAAGTTATTCTCGTAGACAATGCAGCTCCGGTTATTGCACCGCTGCCGGCGCTCGGCCCCTACACTTGCTTCACGCAGGTGCCGCCGCCGAACCCGGCCGGTGTATCCGCAACGGACAACTGCACTCAGAATGCCAACCTGACCAAGGTGCACGTCAGCGACGTGCCGCCCAGCGTGACCGGTTGCCCCGGCAATCAGGTGATCATCCGTACGTACCGGGTGACCGACTGTGCCGGCAACAGTGCAACGCGCACGCAAACCATTACGGTAAATGATAATGTGGCTCCCGTATGGGGCCAGAACCCGGTGTCGCAAACCTACAACTGCAGCGACCCGGCACTTACGACACAAATCGCCGACTGGCTGGCCGCTGATGGCACCGGTTCTGCGACAGACAACTGCAACGGTGTGACCATCACATCCTCGCCTGCATCGGCAGCCGGCGTACTGGCCGCTGTTCCGGCCTGGTGCCCGCCCGGTGGCAACACCCGTTCCACCACGGTGACCTTCACGGCTACCGACGGTTGCGGCAATACGTCCACCCGTACGGCTACGATTACGCTGTACGATCTGGAAGCGCCCACCGGCACACCGCCGGCAGACGCCGACATCAAATGCCTGCCGCTGCCCGCACCCAGCACCCTGCTGGTGACCAACCTGTCTGACAACTGCACACCTACTAATAATATATTGGTGCAGTTTGTGAGCGATATGGTTATCGTAGCCGGCAACGGTTGCCCGAACGGCGCTCAGATTTGGCGCCGTACGTACCGCCTCACCGACTGCGCCGGCAACACGCGCGACATCCACCAGATGATCACCGTGTTGGACGACGAGAAGCCGGTTTGGTCTGGTGCGATCACTACGCTCAACCTGGACTGCCCGGGCAATTCCGGTCCGAATCAAACGGCTATCCAAAACTGGCTGAATGACCACCCCGGCGCATCGGCGACGGACAACTGCAGCGCAGTGACCTACTCGACCATTCCGGGTACGGTAGGCGAAGTGCTTAACGGCCTGGGCGATTGCGCTCCGCTGGCCGGCAGCCGCACCGTGACTTTCGTGGCTACGGATGCCTGCGGTAATTCATCGACGATCACCGGCACCATCAACGTGGTGGACAACGTGAACCCGACGGCCAGCAACCCGGCTCCGATCAACGTGAAATGCGTATCGGAAGTGCCCGCACCGAATCCGGGCGTGGTGACTACTGAGGCCGACGCCTGCTCGCCTGCCGGTTCGATCACGGTCGAACACATTGACGACAGCGACAACGGTGGCTCCGGTTGCCCGGGCGATGCCCTGGTAATCTCCCGCCGCTACCGCGTGACCGACTGCTCCGGCAACTCGATCATCGTGACGCAAACGATCAACGTAGTTGACGACATCGACCCGAACGCAAACTGCAAATCCGTAACGGCTTACCTGGGCGCTAACGGCCAGGTAACGATTATGGCCGAACAGTTCAACGACGGCAGCGCCGACAACTGCGGCGGTCCGTTGACGTACGAATTCGCCCGCGACATCATCAACGACGGTATCAACCTGGCGTTCGGTCCGTATTCGATGATGAAAACGTTCGACTGCAACGACATTCCGAACCTGCACCTGTGTTCCGGAAATACCGATAATGACGAAGTAATTGCTATTCGCATGCGCGCTATCGACGCTTGCGGCAACGTGTCCGGCTACTGCAGCACGGCGATCACCATCATCGACGATATTGCACCGACGATCGATTGCCCGGCAGACATGACTTTCATGACCAGCGACAAACCCGGCTACGACTGCTCGGTGAACGCTACATGGGATCACCCGGAAGTTGCAGATAACTGCACGGTATTGTGCTATGAAATGGAAGTGCAAAAAGAGATCAATGGCGTATTTACGACCATCGATCCTGCAACCGGCGCTCCCGAGCCCAACTTCCGCGTCAATGTGCTTGGCGTAGCACAGGCCAACTACATGTTTGAAAAAGGTCCGTACTGCAACGCCGGTCAGATTGACGACCAGTACAAGATCATTTACTATGTGCGCGACGAGCATGGCAACTACGCCCCGTCCTGCATGTTCACGATCACGGTTAAAGACGATGAAGCTCCGCTCTTCACGTACTGCCCGGATCCGATCAATGCACAAACGGTTAACGGCGACTGTTACCAGATGAAGTGCTGGGCGCCGCCGACGTTCTACGACAACTGCCAGTTCCCGTATTTCGGTGAAGGCAGCGGTTACTGCCCGATTCCCACGCTGACGATTACGACCAGCGATCCGACCGTTATGGTGGATACTATCGGTGACGACCATTGCGCACTTTTCCCCGTAGGCACTACCTATGTATATTATACCGTTGAAGACATTTGTGGCAATGTAACTACCTGCACGGTAGTGGTGAATATTGCCGACGAAGAAGCCCCGATGGCTATGTGCGTTGGGAACTACACGGTTAACCTGGAGCCCAACGGTAAAAAGGTAATTACCTATGCCGACATCGACGCAGGCAGCTTTGACAACTGCGGCCTTTGCGCCAAAGAAGTCAGCCGCGACGGTGTTAACTTCGGTCCGAATGTTACGCTGACATGCGCCGATCTTGCATCCCCTGTGACGATCACACTGCGTGTGAAAGACTGTTCATCTCCGGCTAACGAGGCAACTTGCACTACCACAATTACGGTGGAAGACATGCAGTCGCCTGGTATCGCTTTCTGCCCGCAGGATATTACTGTTGGTACTGATGCCGGTGTTTGCAACGCAGTTGTAACGTATGCTGCACCCCTGTTCAACGACGGTTGCGGCAGCCCGGTTCAAGGGACGCTGACGCAAGGCTTTGCGTCCGGATCGGTTTTCCCGATTGGCGTTACACATGTTCAATATTGCTACACCTCGGCAAGCGGCTACACGGTGTGCTGCGATTTCAACGTAACTGTTGAAGACGACGAAGCACCGGCTATTGTGTGCCCGGCAGATGTGTTGGATTTGACTTGCCTGCAAATTTTGCCTGCGCCGCTGACACTGGCCAACTTTGCGGCCAATGGCGGTACACTTTCGGATAATTGCGGTGTTACCGTGCTGGATTACAGCGACTATGACAACGATCTGACACACTGCGCTTATGACGGTATTCGTACCATCGTACGCACGTACACTGCATGGGATGCAGCCGGAAACTCGGCTACCTGCACCCAGACATTCCAGTATGTGGAAGATATTATCCCGCCCGTATTGAACGTCAAACCGATCAACCTCCAGGTTGATTGCGCCGACGAAGTACCGCCGGTGCCAACGCAAACGGCTTCCGACAACTGCGGTACAGTGAATATTGACTTCTCGGAAGAAATTCAGCCGGGCGGTTGCGAAAACCAATTCGTAGTCGTACGTACCTGGATCGCTACCGACCTCTGTGGCAACACCGACTGGTGGACACAGTTGATCACGGTACACGACGACGAGGCGCCTGTATTCCAGGTAACGCCGTTGAATACGCAGTATGATTGCGCTGAAGATGTAGAGGCTGCTCCGAAGCAAATTTCTTCGGATAACTGCGGTATCGTATTTGAAGATTTTTATGAGACGGTTGATCCGGGTTCTTGCCCGAATCAGTATGTTATCATGCGTCGTTGGGTTGCCTCCGACCTCTGTGGAAACACCACGGAACACTGGCAAATGATCACCGTGCATGACGACGAACCGCCGGTACTGCTGACGACGCCGCTCAACCTCCAGGTTGACTGCTCGGATGACGTTCCGGATGCTCCGGTTGGCAACGCTACCGATAATTGCGGTGTTGTGTTTGTCGACTTCTCCGAAGACATTCAGCCGGGTGGCTGCGAAAACCAGTATGTTATCGTACGCCGCTGGAAAGCTACCGACCTTTGTGGAAATACGGACGAGCACTGGCAATTTATCACGGTACACGACGACGAACCGCCGGTACTGTTGACGACGCCGCTTGATCTGCCTCAGTTGAAGTGTGCAGACGACGTTCCGCCTGCTCCGGTTGGCCTTGCCACCGATAACTGCGGTGTTGTTTTCGTAGACTTCTCCGAATCCATTACGCCGGGTAGTTGCCCGAATCAGTTTGAAGTTGTTCGCCGTTGGGTTGCTACTGACCTTTGCGGTAACACCGACGAACACTGGCAGCGTATCACGGTGAATGATGATATTCCGCCGGTACTGGTTGTTAAACCGCTTGATATCCGGGTTGACTGTTCCGAAGACGTGCCGCCGGTACCTGTTCAAACGGCTACGGACAATTGCGAAGTGGTGTTTGTTGATTTCAGCGAAGAAATCCAACCTGGTGGTTGTGAAGACAACTTTGTTGTTGTTCGCACCTGGATCGCAACAGACTTGTGTGGCAATACGGATTCGCACGTTTGGACCATCACGGTAGAGGATACGGAAGCTCCGGTATTCTCCAATGTTCCGGCAAGCGCGATGTTTGATTGTGCCGAAGATGTTCCGGCCGTTGTGCACCCGGATGTTACGGATAACTGCAGCCAGGTTGTGGTTGACTTCTCCGAAGAAACACAGCCCGGTGGTTGCGAAGACAACTTTGTTGTTCAACGCGTTTGGGTTGCTACCGACTTGTGCGGTAACCAGGCCATGACTTTCCAGATCATCACGATCCAGGATACGGAAGAACCTGTGCTGCATAACTTGCCGCCGGCAACGGTTGACGTTGACTGCTCGGAAGATGTGCCGGCAGTTGCCAATGTAACGGCTACGGATAATTGCGCCGAACCGCTTACGGTAGACTTCGTCGAGGTCGAAATTCCGGGTACCTGCTCGAACCAGTACCAGGTTAAACGTACCTGGACTGCCGAAGATGATTGTGGTAACTACACTTCTTTCGTTCAGATCATTACGATCAGCGATACAGAAGCTCCGGTTTTGGCAAACCTGCCGCCTGCCACAGTTGATGTTGAGTGCTCCGAAGATGTACCGGCTGTTGCCAATGTAACGGCATCGGACAACTGCGGCGAACCGCTTGACTTTGACTTTTATGAAGTTGAAATTCCGGGTTCTTGCCCGAATCAATATCAAATCCAGCGTGTCTGGACTGCCGAAGATGACTGCGGTAACTCGACGTTCTTTGTACAAACAATCACAGTAAGCGACACCGAGGCTCCGGTACTTGCCGGTCTGCCCGATCCTGTCGTGAATGTTGAATGTTCGGAGGACGTACCGGCTGTTGCCAACGTAACGGCTACGGACAACTGCGACATTCCGGTTGATCTGGAACTGGTTGAGATTGAAATTCCGGGTTCTTGCCCGAACCAATACTCGATCACGCGTACCTGGACTGCCGAAGACGATTGTGGTAACATCACGTCGTTCGTACAAACGATCAACGTATTCGACGATGAGGCTCCGGTACTTGCCGGTCTGCCCGATCCGGTTGTAAATGTTGAATGTTCGGAAGACGTACCTGCCCTGGCAGTGGTAACGGCTACGGACAATTGCGACGTTCCGGTTGATGTTGAAATTTCCGAGATTGAAATTCCGGGTTCTTGCCCGAACCAATACTCGATCACACGTACCTGGACTGCCGAAGACGACTGTGGAAACAGCACCTTCTTTGTTCAGACGATCAATGTGAGCGACACGGAAGCACCGGTATTGGTCGGCTTGCCCGATCCGGTTGTAAATGTTGAATGTTCGGAAGACGTACCTGCTTTGGCAGTGGTAACGGCAACGGACAACTGCGATATCCCGGTTGATGTTGAGATTTCCGAGATTGAAATTCCGGGTACTTGCCCGAACCAATACTCGATCACGCGTACCTGGACGGCTGAAGACGACTGTGGAAACAGCACCTTCTTTGTACAGACGATCAACGTATTCGATGACGAAGCACCCGTACTGGTTGGCCTGCCCGACGCAGTCGTAAATGTTGAATGTTCGGAAGACGTACCTGCTTTGGCAGTGGTAACGGCTACGGACAACTGCAACGTTCCGGTTGATGTTGAGATCTCCGAGATTGAAATTCCGGGTACCTGCCCGAACCAATACTCAATCACACGCACCTGGACGGCTGAAGACGACTGTGGAAACAGCACCTTCTTTGTTCAGACGATCAACGTGAACGACACCGAAGCACCAACCTGGAATTCGGCGACTCAAGTAGTTTGGATCAACGAAATCCACTATGATAACGCTGGCGGTGACGTCGATGAATTCATCGAAGTTGCCGGTACTACGGGCACAGACTTGTCGAACTACTCCATTGTTCTGTACAACGGCGCAAACGGCCTTGTTTACGGTACGATGAACCTGTTCGGCACCCTTGGCAACCAAAGCAATGGCTTTGGCACTGCTTCCTTCCCGTATCCGGTGAATGGTGTACAGAACGGCTCACCCGACGGTATTGCCCTGGTCCTGAATGGCTCTATGGTACTCCAGTTCCTGAGTTACGAAGGCGCCTTCCCGGCAGTGGATGGTGTTGCTGCTGGTATGATGTCTACGGATATCGGTGTTTTCGAAGATGGAAACAACGCTATTGGCACATCGCTCAGCCTGTCTGGCACGGGTAATGTTTATGGTGATTTTACTTGGAATGCACCTGCTCCGAACACCGCAGGCGCTGTTAACACCGGCCAAAATTTCACACCGGCTGGTGGTTTGACCCTGCCTTCCGACCTGGTGCTGCAGTGTGGCGAAGATGTGCCGATGCCGCTGGTATTGACCGCTTCCGACAACTGCAACGAACCGGTTGATGTGGAATACAACGAAACCTTCCTGCCCGGCTCCGGCCCGAATGACGGTGTAACGATCATTCGTACCTGGACGGCTGAAGACGATTGCGGCAACGCAATTGCACATACGCAAACCATCACAGTAAATGACGCAGAACCGCCTGTACTGGTAGGTACACCGGATATCACCGTGGCAGTTGAATGCTCGGAAGATGTACCGGCTGTAGCAGTGGTTACGGTTACGGATAACTGCCAGGGTACTGTTGACCTCGACTTTAACGAGGTTGAAGTGCCGGGTACTTGCCCGAACCAATACTCGGTTGTACGCACCTGGACGGCTACCGACTTTGCCGGCAACACGGCTGTGTTTACACAGACGATTACGGTGAACGACCTGGTGGCTCCGACCTGGGATCAACCGGCGCCTGCTTCACCGCTGACCTTTGATTGTGCAGACGCAGTACCGGCTGCTCCGGTGCTGACGGCTTCGGATAACTGTAATGCTCCGGTCTTTGTTGACTTCAGCGAAACGGTTGATCCGGGCAGCTGTCTGAACAAATTCACGCTGGTTCGCACCTGGATTGCCCAGGATGACTGCGGCAATGAAACTTCTGTTCAGCAGATCATCACGGTGAACGACGATGTTGCTCCGACGCTCACTTGCCCGGCTCCGCTGACGGCACAGTGTTCGCCCGCCGAACAACCGCCGTATGCTAACCTGACCGAGTTTGAAACTGCCGGTGGCACCGCTTCCGACAACTGCGGCCTGAATGTGAATTCCTTCGGCCTGTTGAGCGAAGTTGCAAACGGCAATGTGTATACCCGCACGTACCGCGTGATTGACCAGTGTGGCAACTCCGGTACCTGCACACAAACGGTGACGGTTGAAGACACCGAACCGCCGGTATTCCTGAACTGCCCGGTTGGTCCGCTGGTATTCGGTAATGATCCGGATATGTGCTGGGCTAAGGTAAACTGGCCGCAGCCGGTGGCTGTAGACAACTGCAGCATCCCGACGGTGGTACAAACCTCCGGTCCGACTTCGGGTACGATCGTAAATGTTGGTACGTACACGGTAACCTTCGTTGCAACGGATGCTATGGGCAATACGTCCATCTGTTCCTTCGACGTAATGGTAATGGACACGCAGAATCCGGAACTTGATGCCGACATTCTTATGCCTGGCGATGTAACGGTTGAGTGCGACAACGTACCTGCTCCGTTTGTACTGACAAACAACGACGTTCATGACAACTGCACAGCACCGGAAGACCTGGTGATCACCTTCACCGAAGTTCGCACGGATGGCAATTGTCCGTTTAACTATACGTTGACCCGCACTTGGAAAGTGACCGACGAAGCCGGCAAAATGTTCGTACACACGCAAATCGTGACGGTACGTGACACGAAAGCTCCGACGGCAATTTGCCAAAATGCAACGGTTACCCTGGATAAAGCCGGTAATGCTACGGTTACGCCTGGTCAGATCAACAACGGCAGCTTTGACAACTGCTCGCTGCCGGAAAACCTGACCTTCTCGGTTTCGCCGAACAGCTTTACCTGTGCTAACCTGGGTGACAACGTAGTTACCCTGACGGTAACTGATGAGTGTGGAAATAGTGCAACCTGCACCGCTATCGTAACTGTAGTGGAAGGTATTGCACCTTGCACACCGGAATACGCAGTAGTAACAACCTGCATGGGCATGGGTGGCATGGGTAATGCGACGACACTGGAGAATGGCCAGTTTATGGACCTGATCACAGTGAAATCGTTGGCTATGCAAACCTGGACGCTGACCGCCAACACCGGTTTCTACTCCCTGTCCAGCCCGGCTCCTCCGGGTGCTCCGATTGCGCTGACTGTAGGCACGACCTTCACCGCTGGTACGGACGACGATATCGACAACGATAACGACGGTCAGACCGACGAGGCAGACGAGATGATTTTCTACACCCTGAAAGGTGTTCATGTTGAATGCATCGGCTACTCGATTGCTGTTGCCAACAACGTGGGCCAGACAGGTACGATCAGCAACAAGGCTTGCTATCCGACGCCATACTTTACCAACCTGAACGATCCGTTCTGTCTGAATACGCCGCCATTCACCATTGAAGTGGGTGAAATCAACGGCGCGCAAGGCACGGTGGTTGATGTCATGGTTAATGGCGTGCCGACGACAATCTTTGATGCCGGCGCCCTGGGCCTTGGCTTCCATACGGTAATGGCCACGTTCGATGCCGGCGCTGCTACGACCAATCTGGTTATTAATGGCGTTCTGGTAGGCGGAACCATGGCTGAAGCCCTGGCTGATCCGGGTTGCAAGCAGAAGATCACGAAGCAAGTGCAAGTGGTTGCCACACCGACGACTATCGTTTGTAACGACCTGGTGAATATTTCGATTCACAATGACGGTGGTGACTGCGTATTTGTTCTCGCTCCGGATGATGTGCTTGAGGGCACTTATCTGTGCGATGATGACTACTCTGTCGTGCTGACCTATCCGTTTGGTACACATACCTTCAACCCGGCAAACCGTGTGGATTATACCCACATCGGTAAAACGCTGAGCTTTAACCTTGTTCATGCCATCAGCGGAAACGTATGCTGGGGTCAGATTAAAGTTGAAGACAAAGAACCGCCGGCATTGGTTTGCCCGTCTGATATTACGATCAAGTGTAGCGATCCGACCAGCACGTCCTTCACGGGCTCGCCGATTGTTTCGGATTGCGATACCTGGACAAGTGTTGATACGGACGACTATACTGACTTTGGTTCTTGCTCCGATCCGCGTGCTGAAATTATTCGCACCTGGTTGGTGACAGATAAGTCTGGTAACCAGTCTTCCTGCACACAACGCATTACGATTGCTCCGTTCAACCTGGCTGATGTTCAGTTCCCGGCTGATGTGACACTCAATTGCGAAAATGTGAATAGCACTGATCCGTCTTCAACCGGCGTGCCGACGATCAACGGCTCTCCGATCGGAAGCGGCGGTTTGTGCATGGCTTCGATCAGCAAGACCGACGAGATTTATGACATTTGCCCGGGTAGTTATGAAATTATCCGCACCTGGAAAGTACGCAACATGTGTCTGCCTGTTGCACCGGGCAACCCGATTGAGCATACGCAGGTTATTAAGGTCATTGACACGAATGGTCCGACCTTCACCTGCCCGGATAATGTTACGGTAAGCACCGATCCGTTCGCTTGCTGTGCTACGGCTAACTTGCCGGATGTGATTATCCGCGAGGCTTGCTCTAACATTACGGCACTGACCTACAAAGTGGTTGGCCAGGACATCACGACCGGTAACCTGATCATCATTGAAGGTACAGGTTCGCTGAGCGACTTCGCTGGTAACAACCACTGGGATCCGGATACAATGGCTGTATTTGGCTACACGCAATGTCTGCCTTTGGGCGACTACACGGTGACCTACACGGCTGTTGACGGTTGTGGTAACGTATCGAACTGCACCTTCACCATGACGGTTGAAGATCAGATCCCGCCGGTTGCTGCATGTGATCAATTCACACAAGTGGCACTTGGTGGCGACGGTATGGCATTCGTGAATGCCTATACCTTCGACGACGGTTCCTACGACATTTGCTATGACGTGCACTTCAAGGCTCGTCGTATGAACACCAATGATTGCCAGACCAGCACGCAATTCCACGATCAGGTGAAATTCTGCTGCGATGACATCAACGACACGATCCTGGTTGTATTCCGCGTATACGATGTACCGGTACCGAATGGTTCCATCGGCCTCGATGCTTTCGAAGGGCACTACAACGACTGCATGGTTAACGTCTTCGTTGAAGACAAGATCAAGCCGCTCTGTAATGCTCCGGCTAACGTGACGGTTTCCTGCGAAAACTTTGATCCCAGCCTCTGGGCTTATGGTTTCGCTACGGCCGCTGACAACTGCTGCATCGACACGATCACGGCAACGGCCAACTACACCTTCTTCGATACGCTGTGTTCGAAGGGTACGATTACCCGCACGTTCCGCGCCTTCGACTGTGGTGGTTTGTCCAGCCAATGCACGCAGCGCGTGTTTGTGAACTACGAACAGGATTACTGGGTGAAATTCCCGAACGACGTGATTGTTACCGTTTGTAACGGTTCGGGTAACTACGGTGAACCTGAATTCAACGGTGAAGATTGCGAACTGCTCGGTGTTTCCTTCGAAGATGAAATCTTCACGGTAGTACCGGATGCCTGCTTCAAGATCGAACGTACCTGGAACATAATTAACTGGTGCACGTACAACCCGAACGCAGGATGTGTCGATGTTCCGAACCCGAACCCGAACGCGACGTCGAACAATCCGGCAAACCTGGTCGGTCCGACAATCGCACCGCTGGGTACGCCGCAGCCTTGGACGCCGACGAACGTACGGGTGAATCCGACCGACCCGCAGACCACCAATTACTCGGTGTTCTACCATGGCGGTACGTACACGGACTTCGCAACCGGCCAGCAAATTACCGTACCGGGTATTGCGAACAATAATTGCTTCCGCTACAAGCAGATCATTAAGGTGATCGATACGCAGGCGCCGATTGTTTCGGACTGCCCGACCAGCCCGGTTGAAGTTTGCGATATCACGCCGAATAATGCTCAGTTGTGGAATGAATCCTACTGGTATGACAACACGACGATGAGCCACGACTTGTGCGAGGCTCCGACCGACCTGACCATTACGGCTACCGACCTCTGTTCTGGCGCTGCTGTGAATGTCAAATACCTGTTGTTCCTTGACCTCGACGGTGACGGTACTATGGAGACGGTTGTTTCCAGCACCAACCTGCCGGGCTTCAACAACGTGAACTTTGGCAACGCACAAAACCCGAACTTCAGTGGTGGCACGCCGCGTCAATTTGACGAACGTCCGGTATTGCCGAACCAGAAGTATGGATTCGCACTGCAAACAACTGTAAGCGGTACAGATAAAGTTGCTTCTGTACGCTGGAATACGCAACAGCAACCAACCAACTACGTGGTACCTGAACTGCCTTACGGCACGCATAAGATCAAGTGGATCGTAGAAGATGGTTGCGGCAATGAAACTGTCTGTGAATACACCTTCGTTGTGAAGGATTGCAAGAAGCCGACAGTGGTATGTCTCAACGGTTTGAGTGTAAATATCATGCCGACGCAGATGATCTCGCTTTGGGCAAATGACTTCCTCCAGTACACGGAAGACAACTGCACTCCGAGCAGCAAACTGGTCATCGGTATCCGCAAATCCGGCACCGGTACGGGCTTCCCGTACAACCCGGATGGTACACCACAAACCAGTGTAACATTTGATTGTAATGAACTGGGCACGCAATTCGTCGAACTCTGGTCGATTGATTTGGCTGGTAACGCCGACTACTGCGAAACCTATGTGATTGTACAAGACAATATGGGCTTCTGCTCCAATGCCGCCGGTACTGTAGCCGGTAGCCTGAAAACAGAAGTAGGTAACGGTCTTGAAGATGCCAACGTTGAACTCGATGGATCGCATCCGGCACTGCCGCCGACCAGCATGTTCAACCTGTCGAATCAAAGTGGTGACTACCTGTTTGCCGGTGTCCCATACGCAGGTGACTACACCGTGACGCCAACCAAAGACAACGACCCGCTGAACGGCGTATCGACCTTTGACCTGGTGCTCATCAACAAGCACATCCTGGGTCTGGAACCGCTCAACAGCCCGTACAAAATGATCGCTGCCGATGCTAACAACAGCCGCTCGATCACGACGTTCGATATCGTTGAGTTGCGCAAACTGATCCTTGGCCTCTACACCGAACTGCCGAACAACACTTCCTGGCGGTTCGTAGATAAAGACTTTGCCTTCCCGGATCAGCAGAATCCGTTCGCAACCATCTTCCCGGAAACGAAGCAAATCGCTAATATGCTCGCCAGCATGGACGCTGAGGACTTCGTATCAGTGAAAGTGGGTGACGTGAACATGAATGCTGTAACCAGCAGCCTGATGAGCACGGAAGACCGTACCGACGGTACGTTGTTGTTCGATGTACAGGATCGTACGGTGAAAGCCGGCGAAACCTTTACGCTGAACTTCCGCGCTGCCGAACGCGCTACAGGTTACCAGTTCACCCTGCACTTCCCGAATCTGGAAGTAATGGAGGTTGTTCCGGGTACTGAAATGACGATGAATAACTTCGGTGTCTTCAACAGCGAGCACAGCCTGACCACGTCGTTCGACAACGAACGTACAGTAGGTGAGTTTGCTGTAACCTTCCGTGCAAAAGCTACCGGTACGTTGAGCCAAATGGTTCAGGTGTCGAGCCAGATCACGAAGGCCGAAGCATACGATCTGGGTCGCAACCGTCAATCCGTAGCCTTGCGCTTCAACGGTGCCAACGGTTCGACAGTCACAGGTCTTGGCTTCGAATTGTATCAGAACCAACCGAACCCGTGGATGAACAAGACGCAGATCGGCTTCTACCTGCCTGAGGCAACGGAAGCTACCCTGACGATCTTCGACGAATCGGGTCGCATGGTGTTCACACAAACCGGCGCCTTCAGCAAAGGCTACAACGCTTTTGCCATCGAACGCGCCCTGGTGAATACTACCGGTGTACTGTACTACAAACTCGAGACCACTACCGACAGTGCTGTCAAGAAGATGATTCAGACGAAGTAATCTGAAGGAATACCAGGAGGCACGGCATTAGTCGTGCCTCCTTTTTTGTGCGGGCCATCCTTGAAAAAAGGATGGCCCGCATTTTTAGTGCCTCCCTGTTTTCTGCTAGCCCGTTATCCGGCAACCGGCGCCCAAAAAAGCCGGCCGTTTGCCAATAAAAAAAGAGCGACACGAGGTAGTGCCGCTCTTTTTTTTACCTATTCGGATTGTTCCAGATATCCTATTTTTTGCCAAACAACCCGCCTAAAATTTGCCCGAACAGACCGCCGCCACTTTGGGGTTGTGTCGCTTGAGGTTGATTGCCGCCCAATACGCCGCCGAGCACCGAGCCGATCAAATCGCCGTACCCGCTCGACTGCGCATTCTGGACCGAACCCATCAGGATGTTGGCCAAACCACCAAGGTCAAGCCCGCCGCCACTACTGTTTTTAGCCCTGCCGAGCACACCCATCACGATTGGCGCCAGAACTGGCATCAATTTCATGATTTGATTGACATTCAGGCCGGAATTCTGACTGATTTGTTGCGCTGCAACTTCCTGGCGATCACCCAAGATATGCCCAAGAATACCGGCGCCATTCAGCGCTTTCGGAGCGGAATTGTCCGTTGTTTGCGACATGTTTCCAACCATCCCCATCAAGTCATCGAGGATACTGCCATCGTGATCCCGATCCAGCGCCGAAGCGAGTGATTGAAGGCCGTTGGCACTGTTAGCATTGGAGGCCATGCCACCTAAAAGTGTAGCAAAAATGTCATTGGCTGCCGTTGCAGTTTGCTCTTTTTCAGCACCAATCTGTTGGCTGAGCTGGCCAAGTACGTCATCTGAAAGTTGACTTTGAAGTATCTCCATTAAATTCATAACCGGATATTTGTAGTGTTTTGAGAAAAAATGAATGTTCGGAAACTTTAACTGCTTGCCGCGAACCACTAACTTGCAAACATGCTTTAAACGCAAGGTATTCCAAAAGGTACCAAAATTGATGCATAATTTTTTCAAATTTTTGACGCAGCAGCGCTAAATTGCCTCTGCGCGCAAAATATTTCCAGTTTATCGAGTTAATTTTAGGAAAAACATGAATTTTACACTGGCCGCTGTCCAACATACTGCCGTTTTATAGCGTTCACCGAAATACCGATCAACTCTAATGGATTACCGCGCTGCCAAACGATATATTCTGGCCAAATTGCGTACAGAACTTTCCACAAAACTTTACTACCACGGTATGCACCACACCTTGGACGTACTTCGGGTAGCGCGGGATTTGTGTAAAAGTGAAGGAGTGAACGGGCATTTGTTGAAGCTGGTAAAAACAGCGGCACTTTATCACGATGCAGGCTTTGTAAAAGATAAACACGCCGGACACGAATTTGAAGGCTGCTTAATGGCCAGAGCCACCTTGCCCAAATTCGGATATGCGAAAGATGATATTGAGACGATCTGCGGTATGATCATGGCCACCAAAATCCCGCAGTCTCCAACGAATTTGCTCGAAGAAATAATTTGCGATGCCGACCTGGACTACCTTGGCCGGGCCGATTTTTACCCGATCGGGCAAACCTTGTTTATGGAATTAACGGCCTACAAGCTGATTACCGGAGAGCAAGCCTGGAACCGCTTGCAGGTGAATTTCCTGACTGCGCATCATTTTCACACCCGTACGAATATCCTTACCCGCGAACCGCTCAAACAACGCAACCTGGCCAATTTGAAAAACCTGGTCGCGAGTTACGACGAGGTCTGATCGGGTTCCCTTAACTAATTTTGCCATGCCAACGCTACATACCGTGCGCGCCGAAACACCCGGTTGCGCATACCGAAACCATTTAAACAATGCCGGCGCCGCACTGCCCCCAAGCCTGGTGCTTCAGGTTATGCAGGAACATCTGGAACTGGAATCCCGCATCGGCGGCTATGAGGCTGCCGACCAAACTACAGAACAATTGGCAGGCTTTTACCAGGCCATGGCCAAATTGCTGAATACGGATTCCGGCAACATCGCCTGCGCAACCAGTGCAACAGACGCCTATGCCCGGGCACTGAGCGCTATTCCCTGGCAAACGGGCGATGTGATCCTCACAACGGAAAATGATTACGTTTCGAACCAAATCGCATTTTTATCGCTGAAAAAACGCTTCCAGATCAAGTTGCTGCGGGCAAAAGACAGCGATACCGGTGGCGTTGACCTGGACGATATGGCCTACCTGATCCGGCAACACGATCCGGTTCTGGTAGCGGTAACCCATGTGCCGACCAACAGCGGGCTGGTTCAACCGGTCGAAGCGATCGGTGCCTTATGCCGCGCACACGACTGTTGGTATCTGGTGGATGCCTGCCAGTCGGCCGGCCACCTGGCGCTCGACGTTCAAAAAATCGGTTGCGATTTTCTGTCCGGAACGTTCCGCAAATTTATGCGCGGACCGCGCGGCACGGGATTTCTGTTTGTGTCGGACCGCGTGTTGAAAGCCGGCTTGGAAATGCTGCTGCCGGACATGCGCAGTGGGCACTGGCAGAGTCCGGACAGCTATGAGCCCGCTGCCGATGCACGCCGTTTTGAATATTGGGAAATGTCGGCCGCACTCATCCTGGGCAGTAAAGCGGCTGCGGAATATGCGCTACAAACCGGTATGGATTGGATTGAACCGCGCGTGCGCAGTCTGGCGGCACAGGCACGGCAGGAACTCAGCGCACTGCCCGGTGTGCGGGTTTTGGATCAGGGGAACGATTTGTGCGGGATCGTCACAGCGTATAGTTCAGACTGGGAGCCGCGAAAACTGATGGCCTATTTGTGGGAACGGCAAATCAATGCCCGGATTACCCCTAATTATGTTGCCCGAATTGATTTTTCGCGCAAAGGCATTCCGTGGGCTTTGCGTATTTCACCGCATTACTACAACACCGAAGCCGAGATTACGGCAGCAGTGACGGCGTTGAGGCACTACCCGAAATCCTGAGTTTCCCGCGCAGGGAATTGGACGAAAAACGCAGCGCCGGCCTCCGGGATGCTTTCCACCCAAATGCGGCCCCGGTGTTGCCGGACAACCATGGCTGCATAACTCAGGCCCAGGCCATGCCCTTTTACATCGTGCCGGTTGCCCGCCTGTGCGCGGAAGAATTTGTCAAAGATTTTGTCTTGGAATGCCTCCGGGATGCCTATGCCATTGTCGCGTACCGTCAACCGGATATCGTCGTTGATCCTTTCAAGTGAAATGTGAATCTCCGGGTGTTGGCTGGTGTATTTCAACGCATTGTCCAAAAGGTTGAAAATAACACTCGACAGGTGCAATTTGTCCCCGTTGAGCTGAAAAGATGTTGTGTCCGGTATTTTTACGTATACCGCGGCTCCGGCGCGTTCAGCCTGCAACCGCATGGCAGCTACTACCTGGTGCACTACGGATGCAAGGTCAAAACTCTCCGTTTTCAAACGAGTCTCCTGCTCTTCAAACATCGACAGCCGTAACACCTTTTCAACCAGCAGCGAAAGCCGGTCCAGTTCCTGTTTGGAGTGTTGCAGGTACTCCCGGCTTTTTTCCGGGTCGTTGCGGATGTCAAAGCCGCTGAGGGCTTCCAGCGCCACGCCAACAGTGGTGATCGGCGTTTTCAACTCATGGGTGATATTGCTGATAAACTCATTTTTGAGCCGGGTAAGCCGCTGTTGGTGGCGCATGCTTCGGTAGATCAGCAGAAAGGCCGCAGCGGTTACACCAAACAAAAGCAGTGCAAATGCCAGGGCGGGAAGAATTTGGCGCAGCAGGTAGGCCTGGTAGTCTGTAAAGTACGCTGCGTAAAACTGCTGTACCAGCAAACCTGCCGGTACGGGTTTGGTTAAAATTCCACCCGACGGATTGTTAAACGGAGGTTTGTCTTTATACACAATGGCAAACTCCAGCGGAATTCCGGCTGCAAGCAGGTTTTTCCGGTATGCTTTTTCCAGCCTGACAATCGGGATGATGTTTTTTTCAAGTTTAAAAACCTGCCGGCCTGATTCCGGCAGGCGAATCTGCCCGGGTAGTTCGGTCAATACCCGATCGAGGCCCGCAAAGGCAGTGCTGTCCGCAGAACCCGTTTGGACTACGTATACCTGGAGTTGCTGCCCGGCAGTCAGGCTGTCTGCCGGCATCCAACTGCCGGTTTCGGAGGAGTCGATCCGGAGCAGGATTTTAGTGCTGTGCTCCAATCCGAAGGCCCGGGAAACGGAATCGCCCGGGAATGTACTATCGGGGGGGCGGAAATGAAACCTGCGTTTTTTCAGCGCGGGCTGGTCGGGCTGTATTTCCAGGCTGCGCATACTTTGGCGCAGTACACTGTCTTGCAAGGCCGTAACCGACTGCTGAAATATGTAATTAGTTTCCTGTTGCAGTTTTTCGTATTGCTCGCGCCAAATCCGTTGCAGCCAAAGTCCTTCAAAAATGCCCAGTAATACCAGGCTGACAATGATAAGCGCTATGGATCTGGACTTCGTCATTTAGGCAATTCGTACGTCGACGGCAGCAATTTACAGGAACAATCAAAAATACCGGATTTTCGCAACCGTGCTTTTGCGGATTAACCTAAATTAACTTTAAATCAAGGACGCTTAACGTCCGGCCTTATGACCCGGGTTTACTTTTGTAAAAAAAATCATGCTTATGAAACTGTATTTGTTGCTTTTTTGGCTGACGCCTGGCCTTTCATGGGTTTTGCCGGCTCAGAACACCGCCGGGGTAATCCAGTTTGAAGAAAAAATGAACATGCACCGGAACCTGCCCGAAGACGCCGGCGATATGCGGGCCATGATCCCGGAATTTCGCATCATGAAAAGTGAGTTGCTGTTTTCGGCTACCGAAAGCCTGTACCGGAATGTGGAGGAAGAGGAAGACGATGACGACATGGGTGGGAACGGCATGGTAATCAAGATGCAACGCCCGGAGGCGCTGTTTTACAGAAATCTGGCAACCAACCAACGCCTTGACCAGCGCGAGTTTATGGGAAAGCGTTATCTCATTGAAAGTACCATAGATCAGACACCCTGGAAAGTCGGCATGGAAACGCGGGAAATCCTGGGGTACAATTGCATGCAGGCGGTATGGGAAGATACAACCGCCGACCGCAAGCGCACTGTGGTTGCCTGGTTTGCACCCGATATTCCGGTGGCTTCCGGGCCCGTAACGTATGGCGCCTTGCCCGGCATGGTCCTGGCCATCGACATCAACAACGGCGAGTTGGAACTCACGGCTAAGTCGATCAAACTGGAAGCGCCCAAAAAAGGCGAGTTGGAAGCCCCGTCCAAGGGTGAAAAAACCACCCAGGAAGATTTTCAAAAGATGATGGATGACCGCATCAAAGCGATGGGCGGGAGCAATGGCCGGGGGATGCGTATTATTCGAAACTGAGCAGGAAACAGCGCAAATGCCTACAAATGAAAAACCGCCTCCGGAACGAACTCCGGAGGCGGTTTTCTTTTTAAAAAATTCGAGTTATTTCTGCTCCATATCGGCATCGCCGGCTTTCGCTTTGGATGCGCAGCAGGATTTGCTTGCACTGGCGCCTTTTGCACAGCAGGCTTTGGAAGCACCGGCAGCGCAGGATTTCTTCGTCATACCTGAAGTAGCGCTGGCAGCAGCCGTTTTCGGAGCCACATTTACAAAGGCGTCATTCGTTTCGTCGTACTTAACGCTGACAAATTTAACATTGCCCTCAGCATCCGATTCTTTGCGGACGTAAGCAACGGTACCGTCATCGGACATCCGTTTTTCAATGGAAGCATCGGCAGCAGCAGCTTTATCTGCTTTCATGCAGCAGGCTTTGGAAGCACTGGCGGCTTTGCCCTGACAAGATTGCGCATCGGCAGCAGCAATGCCCAGCGCGAAAAGAAACGCGAAGAGGAAAACACCTTTTTTCATAGTGGGAAACTTAGTTTTGTGAATCAAATTAGTATTTTTTCAAAACGGCACCAAAAGTAGCAAGTACCGGGTACATTTCAAGGCCTTTGACAAACCTTAACAGAACCAAATTCAGGCATTTCTGCTACTTTCGCCATAAAAAGTATTGAAAAAGTCATGTCCAAGCGAAAATCAACCAAACCATCCAAAAAACAAGCCTTCCGCAAGCATGGCCAGGAACCGGCCCGGGCCCGGCAAACCTCCGGCGTTGGCGGACCGGTTGCCACTGGGCCGGCATGGGTGGGGTTGCTGGCTGCGGCCCTTGGTTTTGTCTTGTACCTGAACACTTTCGGGCATGTGTATTGCCTGGACGACTACTCTGTGATCAAAGAAAACTGGGTAACGCAGGGCGGCCTGAAGAACCTGGGCACCATGTTTTCAACAGAGTACCGCTACGGCGCCTGGAACAGTCCGGGCTCGCTGTACCGGCCTTTTTCTTTACTGATTTTTTCGCTGCAATGGCAACTTTCACCCGACAACCCGGCGGTCGGCCACATCATGAACGCCATCATGTACGGCTTGACCGGATGGGTGTTGTGGATCACCTGGCGGCGGGTGCTGGCCGCGTACCACCCCGTCGTTCCGGCCCTGGCAGTATTGTTTTTTATGGCGCATCCGGTGCACACCGAAGTGGTGGCCAATATCAAAAGTCTGGATGAAATACTGGCGCTGTTGTGTTGTACGGCATCGTTGTACGGCATTTGGCGCTACCTGGAACGGGAAAATAAAAACTGGCTGATCATGGCCGTGGCCATGTACACGGTGGCCTTGTTTTCCAAGGAAAGTTCGATCACGTTTCTCGCAATTTTCCCGCTGACACTCTGGTTTTTTACCGACCAACCCGTAGGCCGGATCGTGCGCATTGCCGCCCTGTTCCTGGCTCCTGCGGTGATCTTTTTGCTGATCCGGCACCAGGTGCTGGCTGCCCAACCCTATGAAGAGCGCTACTCGGCGCTCGACAATTTTATCGTAGCCGCCAAAGACCGGGCTTCTCAGCTCGCCTCGGCATTTATGATGTGCGGGCGCTACCTGAAAACCCTGGTTTTCCCGCATCCGCTCGTGAGCGACCTGGGTTATCCGCAAATGAAACCCGTGACCTTTGGCGACTGGCGTGCCCTGCTCGGATTTTTTATTTATGCCGGCATGTTCCTTTGGGCGCTGTTTAACCTGCGCAAAAAGCATCTCCTCGCCTATGCCATTCTATTTTACCTGGTAACATTTTCGCTGTTCAGCAATGTGCTCATGCTCATCGGCACCTCCTACGGCGAGCGGGTGCTGTACGCGCCCTCCCTGGGTTTTGCACTGGCCCTGGCCTGGCTGTTTGCAGCCGTTTTTAAACTAAAAAAAGAAGAAAACACGTCCGCCATGGCACAGCTGCGCAACCCGAATGGCAAGGGAACGTTGGTGTGGGGAATCGCCGGAATAATCTTGCTGGCCTACAGCGTAAAAACGGTGTTGCGCAACCCGGCCTGGTACACCAGCTACACCCTTTACAAAGCCGATATTTCCAAATCGCCCAACTGCGCCAAGCTGAATTACCACATGGGCATCGAAACGATAAAAGAAGGCATGAACGAAGATACCGGCCAGATCACCGATACAACCTGGGTGAACAAAGCCATCGACTATTACACCAACGCCATCGAACTATTTCCTGCCTACCACGATGCCTTTGGCAGCCGCGGACTTGCTTACTTCCGGCTGGGCCAGCATTTTCAGGGGCAAAACAACCTGAACCAGGCTGCCGGCAAATACGACCTTGCCTATACCGATTACCAAAAAGCACTGAAGCACCGGCCAAACGACGACAAGGTGCTGTCCAACATGGGCTTCATTTACTTTATCCGGCAGCAGTTGGATTCCGCCGAAGTCGTTTACCGCAAATCAATCGCCATTAATCCGCGCTTTATTGATGCCCGCCGCAACCTGGGCGCCGTGCTGGCGATGAAAAAACAATTTCCCGAAGCCATCGAGCAGTGGCAGGAAGGCCTGAAATACGAGCCGGAGAATCCCACATTGCTGCAATACATCGGCTCGGCATATAACGACATGGGGCAGCCTGAAAAAGCAAAACCCTGGCTGGACCGGGCAGCTGCGGCGCAGCAAAAATGATCCCATGGATAAATCCATGGGCTAAGAATTTAAAACGCCGGACTCAAAAAGCGGTGGGTTAACCTAAATAACGCAAGTTGTGACCCATACTACTGGACATTTTGTTTTTCGGACGGCTCAGACCTTCCAGGTTTCGCAAACCTGGAAGGTCTAACGGAAATGTCCAGTAGTATGGTTGTGATCTATTAATTTTTATCGGGAAACTTCCGGGATTTCAGCCCGCCAGTTTCCAGGATTTCAGCCCCCCAATCAATCGCTTCTCAGCCCACCGATTCATCAGTGGGAAAAAAGAATAAATGCAACGCGAGTTCCTCCTTAACATCCTGTTCCTGGTTGCGATCAACCTGCTGATCAAGCCCTTTTTTATCTTCGGTATCGATCTGGAGGTACAAAACCGCCTGCCGGAAGGGGATTATGGCTTGTATTTTACCCTGCTCAATTTTACCTACCTGTTCCAGATTCTGAACGATTTCGGTATTCAGAATTTCAACAACCGGCACGTCAGCCAGCACCCACAACTGTTGCCCAAGTACTTCCCCAACCTGTTGGCGCTAAAATTTTTACTAAGCACCGCGTACATCTGCCTGACCCTGCTGGCGGCATGGGGCCTGGCGGGCTATGGCCTGCCGGAGTTGCCGCTGTTGCTTATCCTGTTGTTCAACCAGGTGCTGGCGCAGGGGGTGCTTTTTTTGCGGTCCAATATTTCCGGTTTGGGGTACTACCGGCTCGACAGTTTTTTGTCGGCGCTCGATAAATTGCTGATGTTGATTACCTGTGGGCTGCTGCTCTGGGAAATGCCGACATCAGCGCTTACCGCAGAGTCGTTTGCACTGGCGCAAACCCTGGCCCTGGCGCTGACGGCTGTTGTCGTTGGTGTTGTGCTGCGCGGAAAAGTCCGGTTGTCGCTTCGCCCAAGCTGGCTGCAAAACTGGCGGGCCGGGCGCCCGGCATTGCTGGCTCTTCTTCGGAAAAGCCTGCCCTTCGCCCTGGTCATTCTGCTCATGACGGCATACACCCGTCTCGATGCCGTGTTGCTCGAGCGCCTGCTCCCCGACGGGCGCCTGCACGCCGATGTGTATGCCAGCGCCTACCGCCTGCTTGATGCGGCCAATATGCTGGGTTTTTTGTTTGCCTCGTTGCTGCTGCCCATGTTTGCCCGCATGCTCAAACGCCGGGACGATGTGCGGGCGCTGGTGTCGGTCAGTTTTAAGTTGATCTGGGCGGGGAGTATTGCTCTTGCCGTTGTGGTGTATTTTTCCAGAACAGACCTCATCCAACTCATGTTGCCCGAACGCGCCACAGCCTACCGTTGGGAAACCCTGGGCCTGCTGATCTGGACGTTTGTGCCGGTTTCGGCGATTTACATCTTCAGCACCCTGCTCACCGCCGACGGGCGGCTGATGCAGATGAACCGGTTTTTTATAGCCGGCATTGTCCTCGACGTACTGCTCAACCTGCTGCTCATTCCGCACTTCCAGGCACTTGGCTCGGCCATGGCGGCGCTGAGCACGCAAGCATTTATCGCCGCAGCTATGGCCTTTTTGTGCGCACGCTATTTCGGGTTTCGGCCTTCGGCCAAAGGGCTGGCGCAAACACTGGGCTATGCGGGTTTTGTACTGGCCGGGGCCTGGTGGGTATTTAATTTTTTAGAAATAAGCTGGCCGGTGCAGGCAGGGCTGGTATTGGTCTTGGCGCTGACGGCGGCGCTGGTATTCCGGCTGCTCGATTTTTCGAAGTTGCAGCGGCTGGCGGAACTGGCTTGACCATTAATTGGTGCGGGGATGGCACACGGTAGGGCGACAATTTGAAATGCAACCGGGATTCCGGCGTACGGCGAAGTACGGCGCCCTCCGGTCCATCGCAGCCCATCCTCCGGTTCACCGGTGCGAACGGTATTCGCCCAGCGCCAGCCCATCGCCCTCGTTCAGGCCGACCAGAATGCACCGCGCGCCAAAATCCAGCACCAGCGCATCGTTCAGGTAGTAGCCGTCGTCGTTGCGCGACAGGCGCACAGCCTGCAGAGCGGCTCCGACAGCCGGTTGCCAGAGCGGAAAATCTGCACAATTTACCCGCCGGATCGACACCTGGTTGTGCAGCTTTTGTAAATCCCGGGCCGTCTTTATCAGCGTTTCGGCCGAAATGATCCGGATGGCGGTAGTGTCCTCTCCCGAACTCAACAATAAGGCCCCCTGCTGGTCAAACACCAGCTCCAAACAATACAAAAAACGGTAAGGCGGCTTGTCTGCTTCCGTATTGTTCAGCCAGAGGTAGTAGTTGACATCGATCAGGGCACAGGCCTCAACACGCTGGAAAGCCTGCAAGGCTTCCAAAGGAAAACAACCGGGTGGCGTAGGCTCAAAAGCCGGATCGTGCTGCATGTAAACAAAGGTAAATTTTTTAGCCGCAGAAAACGGTTGTTCAAAGTTTCTACGAATTTTTTCGTAGAAAAATTTGGAACTACGAATTTTTTCGTAGAAACTTGCAACTGTATTTCGGCTGTTGGTTGTTGGTTTTTGGCATTTGGTTGTTTTACGGTTGGCAAAATTCCGGTTGTCAGCCTGGACTACAAACACAAAACTGCGCCCAACGCAAAACCCCAATTCTAACCAATCCCGAAATCAGCCAAAAGCCAATAACCAACAGCATAAAAAAAATGGCAATATCCAAACCAACAGAATCCGAACTGGAAGTGCTGCAGGTGCTCTGGGCATCCGGGCCCAGTACCGTTCGGCAGGTAAACGACAATCTGAACGACCCGCAGACAACCGCCCGCAGCAGCCGGCGCAGCACCGGTACACCCCGGGAAGTGGGCTATACCACTACCCTGAAGATCATGCAGATCATGTTTGAAAAAGGCCTGGTCACCCGGGAAGAAGACGGCCGCACGCACATTTACACCGCCGCGGTCAGCGAGCAGGACACCCAATCGGCGCTGTTGCAACAGTTTGTGGATGCCACCTACCGGGGCAGTGCGATGAAGCTGGTCATGCAGGCGCTCGGCAACCACGATGCCAGCCCGGCCGAAATTGACGAGATCAAAATGCTGCTGGCACAACTGGAACAAAATCAGTCGAACGATGATGCATAGTCCAACGTTTTTATCCGACGCGCTCATCCAGGCGCTGGGGTGGACGCTGGTCCACTCGCTTTGGCAGGGCGCTGCCGTAGCCCTCATCCTGTGGCTGGTTTTGCCGCGCCTGAGCCGGTCCGGCCAGCGGTATTGGGCATCCTATGCGGCTTTGCTTACCGTGCTGCTGGCGGCCGGGGTTACCTTTGTCTGGGTGTACAGCACCCGGAACACGCTCGTTGAAATAGCGCCGGAGCTAATCGACGCCGTCATTTTTTCCGGCAATGCGCCCGCAACATCCGCCGCCTTGCAAACCGGTTTTTGGCAAAACCTGGCGCAAAACCTGGAACCCTATCATCCCCTGATCGTCAGCATTTGGCTGCTGGGCTTTGTCTTTTTTCTGTTCCAACTGGGCGGCGGACTTCGGTACATTTACCGCCTGCGGCGAAACCACAACCAGCCGCTGGAACCCGTCTGGCAGGAAAAACTACAGGCGCTGGCCGGCCGGATCGGCTTGTCGCGCCCGGTAACCCTCTTGGAATCCGCACTGGTAAAAGCCCCCATGGCCCTGGGCTTTTTCAAGCCGCTCATTTTGTTGCCGATCGGCATGGCCAACCAGCTCAGCCCGGTTGAGGTGGAGGCTATCCTGGCGCACGAGTTGGCGCATATTGCCCGGCGCGACTGGCTCTTCAACCTCATCCAGGCCATCATCGAAGCACTTTTCTACTTCCACCCCGCGGTGTGGTGGATCGCCGCCACCATACGCGCCGAACGGGAAAATTGCTGCGACGACACCGCCGTGGCGCTCACCGGCAACCGGCTCCTGTATGCCAAAACGCTGGTCCGCCTGCAAGATATCACCCGGCCGGCGCCGGTACCCAGCCTGACCCTCGGCATCGACGGCGCTCCAAATCTGCTCCGCCGCCGCCCCCTCTTACTCGAACGAATTAAACGCATTCTTCACCAACCACAACAATCCGCTTCTCTTATGGAAAAAACAATAGCAATGGCCATCCTGGTGGCCCTGATCACGCTGCTGACCGTGCGCGCCAATACGCCCCCCGCGTTGGTGGAAAGCATCCGGGAAATTGCCGAAAAACCGATCACCTGGCTGGCGCAAGTCCCCGCCCCGCCCATCCCTGCCAGTTGGCAGGCGCCGGCGCGCGACTCCGTACCCGACCCGGTAAAACGCCGGCGCATCGTTCGGGAAGACGACGACCAAAAGGTGGAAATGCAACTCGAAAACGGGAAGATCACTCAACTCAAAATTGACGGGCAGGAGATCGCCCCCGAAAACTACGGCCAGTACGAAAGCCTCACCGAAAGCCTGCGCCAGGAAATAACGCCGCCTGCGCCACCCGCACCGCCGAATGCCCCGATGGGGGTTTGGACAACACCCAAGGCCCCCCGTGCCCCCCGTGCGCCCTTCCCGCCCCGGCACTCGTCTTCCCGGATCAGTACCGAAACCGACGACAACGGAAACACGATTATCAAGGTTGAACGCAACGGCCAGCCGCTCGAAATCCGGGTCAAAGACGGCGAAGTTTGGGTGGAAGATGAAAAAATTGAAGCCGGCGAAACCATGGACATCGAAATCGAACAGGAATGGCCCGGCGGCGCAATCTGGTTTGACGGAGAAAACAAGATCAAACTCGATGGAAACCGCCTGCACTTCCGCAGCCCGGAAGGTGTAATCATTGAGACCCCCGACGCCCCGCATTTATTCCATTTTGACCAAGACGGAGAGCAGTTCATTTTCAAAGGCTACGACGGTTTGAAAGGTTTTTCTTTTGATATGCCCGATATCGACAAGGCAGAGTTGGCACGTATCCAAAAAGAAACGGCTGTCGCCCTGGAAAAAGAACGCAAGGCACTTGAAAAGCAAATGCGGGAACTGGAGAAACAAATGCAGCAAAGCAACAAGGAGCAGCAAAAAGAACAAAAAGAGCAATACCGCGCCATGGAGGAAGCTCAACGGGCTGTCGAAGAGGCCCAGATCGCCCAAAAAAGGGCCATGGAGCGCGCCTTACGGGACCGGGAAAGAGTCCGCGAGGATGTTCGCCGCGTCGAACGGGAAAACCCGCGTGCCCTGCGTTTTCAAAACCGGGCGGAATCGTACGGATCGGTCATCCCCAAAGCCCTGCTCAAGGATAAACTGATCGACGACCCGGACAATTACACCTTTGAAATTTCGAAAAAAGACATGCGCGTGAACGGCAAAAAACAGTCCGACACCCTGCACACAAAATACCTGGAGCTGTACCGCAAGTACAATGGCAAGGAAATCGGAAATGACAAGGTTCGTATCCGTGTAAAAAACTAGCCGAATACTGAACGATGCTTGGATATCATGGCCTGCCTCTTGCTGGGGGCAGGCCATTTTTTTTTTACAAGGTTAAAAAAACCTGCTCTTTCAGTCCAACCTGCGCACACCTTGAAAAACAACAGGTAATATTGCATAAAAAACGGATGCAACGCCTGTCGGAACCTATGTTGGAGCGCCTCCTGTTTGGCCTGCTCCTGTTGCTCGCCCTGTCGCCGCTATGGCTCTCCGGGCGTTTTTTTGTTACGGGCGACGGGCCCTGCCACGTATACAATTCCAGGGTGCTGCTCGATTTTATGCTTGGACAACACCGCGCGTTTTACGACCCGTTTTACTACCTGAATACCAACTTCGACCCCAACTGGCTGAGCCACATCTGCCTGGCCGGCCTGCAACGGGTGTTTGCCCCGGAAACCGCTGAAAAACTATTCCTGTCGGGCTATGTGCTGTTGTTTGCCTTCGGGCTGCGCTTCCTGTTGCGCCAGATCAATCCGGCCAACCGCTTTCTGAGCTCGGTGGGTTTGTTGTTTGTGTGGCATTATTTGTTGCAGGCGGGATTTTATAATTACGCCCTGAGCATAGCGCTGTTTTTCTGGGTATGCGGCTACTGGATGCGGAACCGGCACGAATGGAAGCCCGGCCCGATGCTGGTGATGGCCGTCCTGTGGGTACTGTTGTACAGTGCGCACCCGATGGGCTTGCTTTTCAGCATTGCATTCATCGGCTTCGGGCTGGCCGCAGCAGTCCTGCAAACCCTCCGGGAAAAAGGCGCCCGGCAAACCTGGGTGCAGCTGCGCGGGCCCGCATTTCGCCTGGCAGTGGCGGCAACCCCCATGCTGGTGCTGCTCATCAGCTATTTTTTGCGCAAGCCCTGGGGAGCCGATCCAAATTCCTCAACTATGGCCGGCCTTGCCACCGATCTTTTTCAGGTAAAAACACTGATCACCTTAAACTCTACCGAACGCGATATTGCAAAATTGGCCGGCGCCCTCGTCGGACTGCTGCTGGCCCGGGCCATCTGGTACCGGCGGCGCGCCCGGGTTTTCGCCGATTTCATCCTGCTGTTTACCGGCTTTGTACTGTGGCAGTATTTCCGGCAGGCCGGCGCCGGCGCCATGGAACAGGCGTTGCCGCAACGGATACAGCCCTTCATCTGGCTGGGTTTGTTGTGCTGGACGGCAACAGCGCATTTCCCAAAATTTGTGCATTGGCTTGCTCCGGCGCTCGCCGCGGTGCTGCTGGCCGCCTTCCTGACCGTCCGCATCCCGATTTTACAAAAAGCAGCTGCGCTGGTGGAGGATTACGTCAGTGTTACCCAACATATCGACGACGAATCGGTGATTCTGGTGTTGAATTACGATTTTGGCGGACTGGATTTTGACGGCCGGCCGATTGCCAACCGAAACGCGCTGTTCATGCATGCTGCCGACTACATCGGCGCCTACCGGGCGGCCATCATGTCGGACAACTACGAGGCCACCCGCGCGTATTTTCCAATGATCTGGCACTGGCAGCGCAACATGTTCGGCCAAACGGACAAGGAAGGCATCAACTTCGACAACCGGCCGCCCAGAGCAGATATCCTGAGTTTTGACTGGCGCAGCGAAGGTTATAAAATTGATTATGTCCTCCTGCTTAGCTACGACCAGCGCTTCTATGACCATCAGTTTGCCCGGGAAATAATGGGACAACTCGAATCGGCCTACCAATTCGTAAGCGGATCGCCCCGGGGCAAAGCTGAAATTTGGAAACGAAAGGAATAAACGCCGGTATACCTGCCGCGTACATTGTCGGCGTGACTTTTGTCGGCGTGACTATTGTCGGCGGGTCGCAAAGTCACGCCGACAATAGTCACGCCGACAATAGACCACAGGTTTATTCCTGTTGAATATTGCGATAATTTTTTTTAAAAATGGACAAAAACAAACGCGCCATTGCGCTATTCGACAAGCACGCAAAAACCTATCAGGACAAATACATGAATGTGGATTTGTACGGCGACAGCCTCGACCGGTTTTGCGAAGCAACAGCAATTGAAAATGCCAATATTCTGGAACTCGCCTGCGGGCCGGGGAATGTCACGCGGTATTTACTGGACAAACGCCCGGATTTTAAAATCCTCGGCACCGACCTCGCCCCCAACATGCTCGAACTCGCCCGGCAAAATAATCCGGAAGCGGAATTTCTGTTGATGGACTGCCGGGATATTGGCCGGATAACAGAAAAATACGATGGCATCATGTGCGGATTCTGTTTGCCGTATTTATCAAAAAAAGAAGCGATCGCCTTAATTGCCGATGCGTCGAATTTATTGAAAAACAAAGGCCTGTTCTATATCAGCACTATGGAAGACGACTATGAAAAGTCGGCGTGGAAAGGACCAAGTTCCGGCGGACCGGACCAATTGTTCCTCTATTATCATCAGGCGGATTATCTATCAGACGCATTGCTTGAAAACGGGTTTTCAATACTTGATTTGCAACGCAAAACATACCCCGGCGCAGACGGTTCCATCACTACCGATCTGATTTTGCTGGCGCAAAAACTATAGACTGTGCCCATAATACAAAAAGGTTCATGTTCCCGTTTGGCTGAACGGGGGGCAAGTGAGGGGGTGACTGGCAGTCACCCCCCTCACTACCAGCCTGATGGGAACATGAGTCAACAAAAACGGGCCGATCCGAATTGACAGACCGGCCCCGGTTCAGGGCTAATTCCCCGTGTTGTTTATCTGTACTGCGCGCTGTGCGCAACTTATTCCGAAAGCATAAGTTTCCCCAAATACGTTTGCAGGCCGTCTGTCGCCTGCAGGAAGTACAAGCCTGTGGCAAGCCGGGGCAATCTCAATTCGGTAGTTGCATTGGTCAGGCGGGTTTGAAAAACTTCCTGCCCCATGCTGTTGACCAGCCGGATTAAAAAACCGGTGTTGGAAACTCCCGGCAGCCCTTCAATCCGGATGCGGTCGCGGGCCGGATTGGGATAGACGGCTAGCGGGAGGCTTTGCGGCGTTCCGATGGCGGTCAGTGCTGCGCCGCCATGCAGGTAAAAAGCGGAAAATCCATCCACCTGGTATGTGGTAGCCAGGTCGCCCGCCGGATTGATGGAATAAGCCCCCATGTTCATCAGCAGAACACCCCCTTCCGGGTAATCGCCGCAGCCGGCGCCGGTTACTTTGGTAGCGTGCAGTTGGCCGGGATCGGATGGCGCGCCAGACGTGTTGCTCAGGGCGTCCCACTCGGTTTTTCCAATAAAAAATTTGACGTAAACGGGGGCGACAGGCTGGTTTTCCACCGTGACCGTCCAGTTCCGGTCGAGGTACGGATTGCCGGCTGCATCGGTGCGCACGGCATCGCCGTTGACCATGAATTCGGCGTTGACGGCGCCCAGGGCATTGCCCATATCGTTGACGGCCAAAACGGCGCGTTGTTCATTGTCCAGCAGGTAAAGCCAGGCGCCGGTGCCGGTCGATTGTACCGGAGTAACGGGTATTTCGCCGCAGGCAAAGCCCTGGTTAGGCTGGCCGGAAACCGCGCAGCTGATGTTCGGATCGCTGATGTTGATGGAAAACTGGCCCATGGCCCCGCTGTGGCCATCAATTTGCACCCAGTAGTTTTGGCCGGCCTCCAGGCAGGTCAGCGTCAGTCCGGAAGCGCCTTCGGGATTGCCCGGCAGGTCGTCGTTGGATGCCAAGAGCACCAGGTTGCCCCCAATCTGTTCCCAAACGGCCAACTGCGTGTTCATGCCGGCAGTGTGCAATTCAGCGCTGCCGGATACGGGCGCAGGAAAGCTGAACCACACGCTGTGCTCGGCGCCCTGCCCGTCGCACCAGGTATTCGGATCGGTACAATTCGCCGAAAGTGTGGGAGCCGGCTCGTCCATTTCTGCCGTTGCATTTACATTGGACCAGTACACGGCACAGGCGCCGGTTGCGTCGAGCGGTACAGCGTCGGCAAAGTTGTCGTTGGCCGGTGCGCTTGTTTGGAGATCACAGCCGTCCCCATCGGTGATGCGTATGTAGGATTCGACAAAATTCTGTCGTCCGCAGGCATCCGTTACCCAGAGTTGGAAGAGGTTGATCCCCAGATTGTCGCAGGTGAACGTACGGGTGATATCATTGGTGTCGGCAGAAAAAGAGAAGCGCAAAGGCAGGCAGTCGGTGCTGTCGGGCCTACTGCCGGCATCGGTATCGGCGGCGTGCAAAACCACCGTGCCGGCATAGCCCGGCGTAGCCGTCAGGCCGGAAGCAGCCCGGGGATGCGGGGCATGAATATCGCCGAAGCCGTCGCAATTGCCGGTATTATCCTGGAGGTTGTAATACACTTCCGCGTAGTTCTGCTGGCCGGCGCTGTTGGTTGCCCAGATCTGAACGATGTTGATACCCGGAGCGGAGCAATCGACCACCCGCTGGACGTCGGTGGTGTCGGGGCTGAACGACAATTTGATGTTTGGGTCATTGTTGCAGGCCGCTGTGCTGAGGTCCCACAAGTCAGGTGAAATGTCAAGCTCGGCGCGGCCGTTGAGGCTTATTGCCAGGCCGTTCCGGCAAACCACGATCGGCAGTTGACCCCCGGGCGAACCCGGGCATGCCCCAAGATTATCCTGCACCAGCACATAGGTTTCGGAATGCAGCGCAGCAACCGAACCGGCACTGATGGACCAGATGGCAACCGGGTTGGTACCCAGGGCGTTGCAATTGAAGTTTTGGACCAGGCCATTCAGGTCGTTTGAAAAGGAATACAACACGCAGCTATCCGGCGGCGGATCGACTACCAGGTAGCGGGCAAAAACATAATTGTCCACATTGTCGGACAGCGCTACGACAGCGCCATTGTGTATGAGTGGGTTAACCGGGGTTTGAGCGGATAAAGCGGGAGCCATGGTTGCAAGGAGCACCAGCAGGCTTGTAAGGCGGTTTTGCATGTTAACGGAGATTTAGGTGAACAACCCAAAAGATACCGCTTCCCTTTGAATTGCTGCCTGAATATACCTCGGTGGAGAATAATATCCCTGGGCCTTAATACCCTTTGTGTTTCCTCGTTTATGCGGGTTATTGTCGGCGTGACTTCGAGTCACGCCGACAATAAGGATAAACCACTTTTTCCCGGGCGCACCTGACCAAAATCAACTGTTTCACCATCGCCTATCATAACCATTTTGCCTGTGTCTGCTATACTTTGTTTCTCCTAAAATGCATGATTATGCGGACGTTCACGACAAGCTGCCTGTTGGTATTTGCACTTACAGCGGCTGAAGCGGGCTGGGCGCAAACTGCGCGTTTACCCTTGGAAATTACCCTTTTTGACAATGCAACGTTGCTGCCCGGCAGTGCAACACTCGGGGTCGTGGGCATCCCTGTGCATCCGGGCATATCGGCCGGCACGGAATGGCGCTACAACAAGCACCCTAAAAACACGTGGTATCAAACTGCCCG
Organism: uncultured Saprospiraceae bacterium; assembly: GCA_964484205.1. Classification (GTDB taxonomy): domain Bacteria; phylum Bacteroidota; class Bacteroidia; order Chitinophagales; family Saprospiraceae; genus M3007. Next base: position 107,040 of record CAZAEZ010000015.1, read on the forward strand.
CACCGCCTACCATTATCATCGCTATGTACAACACACCATTCAATTGTACAGCGAACTGGGCTACCGGCGGCAAATCCAGCGTTTTGACGGCGGGCTGCGGCTGGGGGTGGGCTACCTGCATGCTATTCCGGCCAATAAAATTTTCGAACTGAACAGCCAGGGTCAATATGAACGGCAGCGATCGATCGGGCGCCCCCAGTTTATGGCCACCTCGGCCGTTGCCCTGGGCTACCGGATAGCCGGTGTGCCGGAAGCGCCTGTGCGCATGGTGCTCGCTTGCCAGTTTTATGTACAAATGCCCTTTTCACCGGGCTATGTACCTCTGGTGCCCAATACGGCCCTGCACCTCGGACTCAGTTTCCCTTGCTTTAAACATTGATTGCTATGAACCGCCTGCTTTTTATTTTATGCTTGCTTGCCACATTTATGGTTGTGAGTGGCTGTAAGGAATCTGAACTGGACGACACCGTCCAATGCACCTTCTCCAACGACAGCAGTTCCCTGCACCCGCGTGGGCCGCAGTTTCAGGCGGTGCTCGACAATTACACTCGACGTGGGCTCCCGGGCATTGCTCTGCTGGTACGCGACGCCAACGGGCGCTGGATGGGTGCCTCGGGCATGGCCGACCTCGGCGCCGGCATCGCGATGCAGCCCTGCCATGTATCGAAAATTGCCAGTGTCACAAAGGTGTTTATCGGCGTGCTGGTCATGCAACTGGTGGAAGAAGGCGTGCTCGAACTCGACGCGCCGATTGCGCGCTGGGTACCTGCCCGCTACATCAACGACATTGCAAATGCCCGCGAAAGCACCCTGCGGATGTTACTCAACCACAGCAGCGGCATTGCCGATGTGATCGACGACCAACAGTTTTACCTCCAGGTGCTCAATAACCCGGCTAAACACTGGACGGAAGAAGAATTGCTCGATTTTGTTTGCGGTGACGAACCGCTGTTTACCCCCGCAGGCGATTCGGTCGACTATTCCAACACCAACCTGTTGCTGGCCGCTCTCATCATCGAAAAAGCGACCGGCCGGCAGCACCAGGACCTCCTGCACGAACGCATCCTCGACCCGCTGGCCCTGAACCACACGTTTTATCAGCCCCACGACCCGCTACCGCCAACCACCGCACACGGCTATTTCGACCTCTATCACAACAACACGCTGGTCGATATGAGCAGTTTTAATACCGGCAGCGGCAACGGCTATGGCGGTATGTATTCCAATGTGTTGGACATGCAGGTTTTTATTGAAACACTCCTGCGCCAAAAGACGCTGCTCCCCGCCGCCGCCTTGCAGGAAATGCAAACGGTGTACATCGGCGACGAGGCGGAAAATGAATTTTACGGGGTTTCACTGCGGAAGGAATACTTCGGAAAAAACCGCCAGTGGACAGGCTACGGGCACCGCGGCCGCGACCTGGCCTATTCTGCCGATCTGTACTATTTCCCCGAACAGGACATTACCGTGGCGCTGATCGTTAATTACGGAACCGATGCCAAAAGCGATTTGCGCGCGCTGTTTTTTGAATTCAGGGAAAATTTGTTTGAGCAATTTTGAATTGAAAACCTCAAAGATTGGAGGCACGTGAAGAGGTTTCATCTGCGAGGCACGAGCAGGTGAAATCTCGTAACGACTTCTCCGCGATGAGATAACACCTTCTCCTTCGTCGAAGATGTCACCTCATCGCTGCTGACGTGAGTTTTGGATAGTTAAAGAACATTCGACCGCTCCGAGGTCGTTCAACTGCCTAAAATCCAATCTTCTACAAATATTTGGCTTCTCTACCGGGGTGCAGTGATTGGTTATATATGAATAATCTATTTTACTTTTAGTATCTCCCCATTCGAGCGAACAGTTTCCTCCCCCGCAAAGCGGGGTCGGAATGACACGGCCTTGGTGTAAAAAACTGGGGGGCGAAAAATTGGAAAAAAGGACCATTACGTCGCCCCCCAGTTTTAGCCACATCTTATCCCACTGTAATTGGATCAAAGGGGAGGGGCGTCAAAACTTTGCTTTACCGTGATTTACCGCCCCTCCCTTCTTTATTCAATGCGAATTGTCTTGTCGACCGGAGGGAGACATCTGGATTAAATTTTAATCCGTTACATCAGTGAAACCGTAAATGTCGTCTGACCGCTCATCCACTACAACCATCCAATGCACGCCGGCAGAGAGGTCGCATATGTAGGTTCTCAGTAAATCCTACCCAAAACCCCCGTTGAATGAAAAACCCAAAAGATTAGTCAGCCGAATATTCCGTTTCACCCTGTTTCAACGGCAGCGCCTGCATGGCGCGCTCCGTAATCGACGTGATCGTCAGCGCCGGATTTACCCCGGGGTTTGCCGAGATCATGGAGCCGTCGCAAACCAGCATATTTTCATAGCCGAATACCCGGTTTTGGCTGTCGATCACGCCATCGGCGGCTGTGGCGCCCATAACCGCCCCACCCAGAATGTGCGCCGTGCCGGGGATGCCCGCCAGCGGGGTCAGAAAAAAAGCCGTCGCTTTTCCCCGCACAATTTTTTCAAATTTCCGGGCCAATTCGGTGGCGCGGGGGATAAAAGCCGTGGGTTTGTCCGTCCCGACGATGTGCGTGCGCAGGCCACCCCAGCGGCTGCGGGCAAAGGTGACCGTGCTGTCCAGGGTTTGCATAAACAACAGGATGCTGCTGCTTTTCGCCCAATCTTTCACCCAAAGGTATTTCCAGTAACTGCGCGGGTTCAGGGCAATTTCCCGGATAATTTTTAACAACCGCACCAGCACATTCCGGCCCTCCACATAGGGCAGCAGCGTAGGCCGCCAGGCGCCCGAGCCGGGACCGTACCGGCACACTTCGAGGTGGCTGTCGGGGTCGGTATGCAGGATGGAGCCGATGGCCACGCCTTTCGACAGATCGGCCTGTCCGTCCAGTTGGGTGACCATGATCAGGCTTTCGTTGTTGGTGCGGATATCCTGGCCGACCCGGCCGGACAAGCGCGGCAGGGATGTTTTTTTGAGTTTCAACAACAACCGTACGGTGCCCAGCACACCTCCGGCAAACACAACGCCTTTCGTATGCAGGGTTTGGCGCCGTGCAAACAAACGGGTAGACGCGCGAAAGGTCACGGCATAGCCCGTGCTGCCGTCGGCGCCGTCGAGCGGCCGCACGTCGGTGACCTGATGTTCGGCCATGATTTCAGCGCCGAGTTGTTGGGCCAGGTGGAGGTAGTTTTTGTCGAGGGTGTTTTTCGAATTGTGCCGGCAACCGGTCATGCAGCTGCCGCAAAAGTGGCAGCCCGTGCGGTCGGGGCCTTTGCCGCCGAAGTAAGGGTCGGGTACGGTCACGCCGGGTTCGCCGAAGAACACCGCCACATTGGTGGGTGCAAAATGCGCTTCCTGCCCGATCTCGCGGGCGAGCGTTTGCAGGGCCCGGTCGTTGTCGAATAGTTTTGGAGTTTGGGCGGCGCCAAGCATGCGGCGGGCCGTATCGTAGTGGGGCGCCAGTTCGGACTGCCAGTCGGCCAGCCCCTTCCAACTGCCGGAGTTAAAAAAAGCGGGCTTTGGCACCGGCAAGGTGTTCGCATACACCAGCGAGCCGCCGCCGACACCCGTCCCGGAAATAAAGCCCACATGCCGGAAAATGCTGATGTTCATAATGCCAAACCAGCGCAGGAAGGGCAGCCACAGCCATTTGGACAATTGCCAGTTGGTGCGGGCAAAATCGCCGGCGCGATACCATTTCCCTTTTTCAATAACAAGCACCCGGTACCCTTTTTCTGCCAGGCGCAGGGCGCTCACCGAGCCGCCGAAGCCGGAGCCGATGATGATGTAGTCGTAGTGGTGTTGCATAGGTGTTTTATTTACCGGACAGCGCGAAAATAATCTATCGGCTTGCTTTATACCGTCGGAAAGTAGTCTATTGTCGGCGTGACTTTGGAGTCATGCCGACAATATGCAGTCTATTGTCGGCGTGACTTTGGAGTCACGCCGACAATATGCACCGTTTCATCACTTTTGCAAACCACTTACGTTGAGCATAACGGCGCCGTCTGCCGCCGATTCCGGTAAAACATTGGTCCGGAGGCGTGCCGTCCACACCCGGTTGGGGTTTCGGCTGAACATCCGCGCATTGGAGTCCAGGGGTATCCGATGTTGACTCGTGGTTTGAACACTGCCTAGTTCAAACCACACCATTTGCCTTCCCGGCGCATTTGGCACATCGGCTGCGCAGACAAAACCGTCGATTTTTGCGCCGGCAGGAATGACAAGACCATGGTCGGTCCGAACCGTTTCCATAACGGTGAAGTGCAAGCGATCGCCTTCCTGTAATACCCGGGCCGGGCCGGCGCCCGAAGCGTCGAGCTGAAACCGCACGGGAAGGCCTGCGGATAGCAAATTTGCCGATTCCGGAGAATGGTCGGGCAGTTGGGCAAAAAGCCCCCAGGAGATCGCCAAAAGCAGTTGACAAAAAAGGTAGCGCATAACTCGTGGCGTTTAAGGAAGGTAAATAGTTTCGTTGTTCATCAGCGACGCCGTCATCGTTTGCCCCGGCTCGACCTGCATGCTTTCTCCGGGAAAAAGGCCCGTAAACGTTTGCTCATTCCCGTGCAGGGCAACCAGCCGCCCGTCTACCGTTTGCACGGCAGTGACTTCGAGCACAAGCGACTCCGGAAAATTGTAGGTATTTTTCCGGATACTTTTCACACGCCCAAGCGCAAGCGCGCCGGTACGGATAACCACCTGGCCGTCCACAACAACATTGGCGCGCACCCGAAAAAGGACCTGTTTGCCGATGGTAGCCCGGTCGGAAGCGGTGCGTTCGGCAGTTTCCAGCAGAACCAGCGTGCCGGTAGGCAAGGTGATACATTCGGGCGGATGAAACTGAACGATCGGCGTGTTGGCAGTAGCCTGTGGGTTGTCGGAAGCAACGAGGCAAAGTACATTTAGGCAAATTATCAGGACAGGTTTCATGTTAAACAAAATTTTTAAGGTGAAAAAACTGCGTATTGACTTAAGTAGGTGGATTGGTAAAGGCCCGGGTACCCACCGGGCGCAGGGTAAATTGTTTTTCCCGCTGTAGTGTCGGCGTGACTGCGAGTCACGCCGACAATAGGGCTGGAGTGTCGGGGGGGGTTGGCGTGCCCCCCGCCCGAGTGTGGAAGCGTTTGTT
>CAZAEZ010000015.1:112202-116888 GCA_964484205.1 uncultured Saprospiraceae bacterium
CCCCCCTTCGTGGTGGGGGGGGGCCGCTCCCCCCCCCCCCCCCCCGACACTTGTCTTCACGCTTTTTTTACCGGGTACTTAAACACCGGATTTTCCACCAATACCTAAATAACCGCCTGGGCGGTTGCTTTATGAGAACAAATACTTTTATCTATTGCTGCTTTCTTGTACACACCCTGTTGCTATTGCCGACGCCCGTTCAAGCCAGCCTGGCCGTTCCGCCTCAGACGCGCACCGACTCCAGTATTTTGCTGCCCCGTGGCACGCCCGTGAGCCTGGAGTTGCTGGAGCCTGCCGGTTCGCTTAACCTGCAAGTGGGCAATGTTGTCGAATTGAGCGTGTATGTGCCGGTGACCGTGGGCGAGTTGACCCTGATAAAAGCCAATGTTTACGCCGAAGGCGAGGTGGTGCGGGTGCGCAAGGCCGGTATTTTCGGCAGGCCCGGTTCCATCACGCTTCAGGCGGTGAGCGTCAAAGCGCTCGATGGCCAAAGCATCCCGCTGGAAAGCATCGAGGTGACGCAGACCGGCAAAGACCGCCGGGCACTGGCCTGGGCGGGCAGTTTGATCCTGCCGGCTGTCGGGGTGTTTATCGCCGCTACGAACCCCGTGGCTGCCGCTTTTACCTTGCCGGCGCTTGGTTTTGGCCTGTTTATCAAAGGTAAAGACGTCGAGATACCCGCAAAAACCAAAGTGCGCGCCTTTGTCCGACGCGATGTTTTGATCCGGATTTAAACGGCTTCCGAACGCTACCTTTTTATATTTGCTTTATGAAAAAGCATGTGCTGCTCCTTTTATTCGGGGGATTCTGGTTGTGCGGAATCGCCCAACCCGCCGACACGACCATTGCCGTCTTGTGGGATTCCATTTATCACGCCGACCGCCCGGAAACGGTGCACGACGTGATCATTCTTCCCAGCCGGAATATTCTGGTGGTTGGTTCTGCACTCGACGCCGCAAACAACCGCGACGGCCTGTTTATCCTGCTCGACACCAGCGGCCGGGTATTGATTCGGAAATATCTCGGAAAAGCCTTGCGCGACGATGTCTTCTGGGGTGGCGCCGAAGCCGAAGACGGGACCTTCTACCTCGTCGGGCACAGTTATGCCGGTCCGGAATTTGGCAACCAGGCCTGGATCGTACGCTTGAAAGACACCGGCGAAGAGATCCCGCTGCCGGAGAACTATTTCGGCGGCCAGGGCGATGACCGGTTTTTAAAAATCGTCTGGACCAATTCAAACCGCGGCTTGATCGCCGCCGCCAAGGCCGCTTCACCGCCCGGCTACCTGCCCTTGTTTCAGGTGAACGGCAACGCGGTCACTGAAATGGCCTCGCTGGGCGAAGGCATGGTGGAAGACCTGGTGGTCATGGAAAAAAATCCGGCAAACACCGGCGTTTGGCTGGCCGGCAATGCGCGAAAGTCGGATGTGACCCGCAAGGGCGACGTCTGGTTGTGCAAAGTCGACGACCGCGGGGCGCCGCTGATCACCGACAAACTTTCGGGGCGGTATTACAAGCGGCTCCGGGGCGGTTCGGGCGATTTTTCCGGAAACCTGCGCCTGGCCGGCGAAGTGTACGGCTCCATAACCGGAGACAGCGACGGCTGGATCGCGGAATATGTGCCCGGACAAAAAAAACAGGATAAACCGGATTACTTCGGAGAAGACTACAACGATTTCGCCAACTTCCTGTACCTGACCCCCCTGGAAGACAAATGGGTGGTGATGAGCAATCCGAGCACGCAATCGGTATCGGTTTTGGTTTACAAAGGCAACAATTTAAAAGAGCGGGCCATCTATGATATTTCCAGGCAGTCTCGCTTTGACCTGGTTAAATTGCTTCAAAAGAAAATAAACACCTACCTGCTGGCAGGCACCGGTTTTGATGCTGCCCGGAAAGCCGAAGCCATCCGGATCACCAGTATTTACGATAAAGAAACCTTCAGCTGGCGTGGCCGCCCGGTAATTGAAGTGGCCGACATCCAATTCGCCGACGACGACGGCAACCAGACACTGGGTGCGGACGAATTCGGTGCGGTGCGTTTTCTGCTGAAAAACACCGGGACCGTTCCGCTCCAGGAAGGCGTGATCCGGGTAGAATGTATAAACCCGGTGGAGGGGCTCAGTATAAAAAGGCCGTACCAGGTCATTCCGTTTTTACCGGCCGGCGGCGAAAAAACCTGTGCAATCTCGGTTTACGGCGAAAAAAACCTGGGCAAAGGCACAGCCACCCTGCGTATTACGGTGGAAGCGCCAAGCCTGGAGCCTAAACAATATACCGCCGAGGTACCCTGTCGGACCGAAAAAACGGCGCCGTCCGACGGCGGGGTGGCCATCAACTACGTTACCCCCCGCCTGGTGAATCAGAGCGGGAGTACCGTGCGCGAATTTGAGGCGACCGACAAAATGTACCCGGTAGAAACCGCCATCAATACCTTCAACGGGAAAGCAAAGGCTGCCAACGCGCGGGTTTTTGTCAACCGGACTCCGTTGAGCGACCAAAAAGCCCAGCCCCAACTGTCCGACCCGGTGGCCCAGCCCGACCAGCGCCGGTTCACCTATTATTTCAAGGCGCAGGTGCCGCTGGAAGAGGGCCGGAATGTCATTTATATCGAATTTGACGGCTACCTGTCCGATTCCATTGTGGTGTACTTCGCCCCCAAACTCCCCAACCTGCACGTGCTGGCCATCGGCGTTCCGGCGGACGACCTGCAATACACCACCAAGGATGCCCGGGATTTTGCGGCGGCCATTCGTGCGCAAAACGGGCTCGGGTTGTTCAACCGGATCAATGTGCAGGTGTATACCACCTACGATTCCACCACCAATAATGCCCTGGCCGTGGCCTTTCAGTCCTTGCGCGATGCCGCCATAAACGGGCAAATAAAACCCAATGATTTTATCGTGGTATTTCTTTCGAGTCATGGCGACAGGGGGAAAGACGGGCGGTTTTACCTGCAATCTTCGGGTTGCATCCCGCAGTACGAAGCCACGATGTTTGACTACGAATATTACCTCACCCGCTACCTCAACCCGATCAACTGCAAGCACAAACTGCTCTTCGTCGACGCCTGCCACAGCGGCGCGGCGCGCGGTCAAAATCCCGACGACCCTACCGGCAAGGAGCCTGGCCGGCAGGAGTTGTCCCAGGCCTTGTTTCAGGCAAATACCGCCGCCGAGGGCATGGCCATTTTCACGTCGTGCTCATCCAACGAATTGTCGTATGAACACAGCAGCTGGCAAAACGGGGCATTCACCGAAGCCCTGCTGGAAGCATTTCTCCGGGGAAAAGAACTCGGCATCGATAAAGGTTCCTGGGTAAAAGTGCCCGGAATGTACACCCCCGAACCCGACGACATTATCACGGTCGATGAATTAAAAGCCTTTCTGGAAACCCGCGTGCCGGAGCTGGTCCGGGAAAAATTCAATCCCAACTTCACCCAGCATCCCGTCATAAAAGTCGATGCACAAAAAATGAACCTGTCTTTCATTATCCTCAAATAGATCCAATTATGAAAACCCGCCTTTTCTGCTGCCTGTTGCTGTTGCTTGTACTTTGCGCCTCCGGTTTTGCCCAGCAAACACCCTACGCCAGCTTCTACCGCGCCAACTGGCAGATGGTCAACCCGGCAGCCATCGACCGCTCGCATTACCTGACCAAACACCACAATACGCTGGTCTTTAATTCCGCTTTCCGCCAGCAATGGATCGGGGTGGATGGCGCCCCGCGCACCTATTTTGCGTCTGTGGAGTGGTGTCCGGAGCAGGAAACAAAATACATGCCCGGCATGAAGCTGGGCGGCACCCTCATCCGCGACCGCACCGACGCGATCAGCACCACCTCCTTCCTGGTCAACTACGGCTACTTTTTTCACCTGGGCCGCAGCCAGGGCCACGTCTTGCACCTGGGACTCAGCGGGCGGATCAACCAATACCATATCGACGCCGACGCCCTGCGTTTCAAGCATGACAACGACCCTGTCATCAATGGCATCGCGGCACAATCCAACTACCTGTACGGCGACGTAGCCCTGGGCATGCTGTACCGCGTAGGCCAGTATTTTTATGCCGGGGTATCTATTCCATCCGCTTTAAAGGTCAATATCAGCGGACAAAACGAAGGGCTGAACCTTGCCAAAGAAATCCGGCAGCACTACTTCGCCATGACCGGCGGCTTCATCCCTTTCGGCCCGGAAGATCCGCTCGACCGGGACAAATTGTTGTACACGCTCGAACCGTCTTTCTGGTTCCGGTATGTGCCGGGCGTGGAATACAGCACCCTTTTCAACGGCGCCCCATTCAGCTTCGACGCCAATATTCGCATACATTATCAAAACAAGTTTTGGGTAGGCGGCGGCTACGGTTCCAACCACAATGCCCAGGTGGAAGCCGGCCTTACCTTTCGGTGGGACAACCACCCCAACGATGTCGGCACCCGCCTGCAGGCCGGGCTGGCCTACAGTTTTCCCGCCGGAAACAAGTTGCTGGCGATCGGGCATTCCTTTGAACTGACGCTTTCTTATTGGGGCTTGTAATTTTCGGGTGGAGGCGGCTTTGAGTCTGTCCATTACACACAAATCCGTTGAGTTTAAATTTTTCGGCCTTCCGTGTGTCAACCCCACCCCCATCCCCTCCCCCCGCGGGGAGGGGGGCCTGATTTCGTGTTACTTATCGATTGCGTAAACGAA
>CAZAEZ010000016.1:0-26669 GCA_964484205.1 uncultured Saprospiraceae bacterium
CATTCGGTACGGGGCTTCTTTTTTACCCGCCCCTAGCCTTGGCCTAGGCGGGTTTACCCACAACCCGTTGTAGGGGCGACCCGCGCGGTCGCCCGCAATGCAGGGGTGTGGGCAATACAAGCGCAGGCGTTGCGGCAGAACCTCAATCCAGGAAAAAATTCCAATGGCATCGCAGGTAAATCCCCGGTTGAGGATCATTATAGACGACACCTTCGTAAACAAAATCCGGGAAAAAACCCTGCAGGCCCAATTCAAAAATAAAGGACTGGTTTCTCCGGTCTTCTTTAAATGTTTCCATGGCCCAACCCAGGGAAACGAAGGATGTTTTAAAGTCGCCAAACAATTGGTTGGCGCGAAGCGCCACACCGTGCGCGCGCACCTTGTTACGCTTCTTTTTTTCTTTTAGAAACCGGTTGCCAAAATGCGTGTATCCGAGGCCACCCATGAAACCATACTTGATTGCCTGGATTTCCTGTAAATCCGAATTGTAAATGAGGACACCACCGGAATACACCCCCGCTTCCACTACATTTTTTGGATTTAAATAAACACGGGCAGGAATACCAAAGCCATTCAGAATCGAAACGCCAATTCCAACCTTTCCGCCGTAATCATCGTAATCAGAAGCAAATAATGGTGGGATACGGGCAGAGCCTTCCGTAACATTCAGCGCATTCGTCGTACTCGCGGCTGAATAAAAATTTTGAGCGGAAACCGTCATCAGGACAGTGGTAATCAGGCTGAAAAGGGCAATAATTTTTTTCATAATCGTAATTTGAATTGCAGCGATGAATTGGTGAAAAATGCGTCAGCAAGGTAAGTTACGGATGGTTAACTGAAAACGGAGCCCGGTCGCCGGTAGCGTTAAACATGTCTTAATCCCGGTTAAATTGTCCGCTAAATTTTAGGTTATGGGATTGTTGCGATAACAATTCAACCTGAATCACTTCCCGCGCGCAATTATATCGGAGTGGTAGTGTATCTCTTATTCCGCCTGCGCCCCCTTCATCCAATTCACCACCAACCGCAATTCCCCGTACGAATACGCCTCGCCAAAATGTTCCTTTGCCTCCGTCGTACGGTCCGTCTGGTTTTCTGAAAAAAATGCTTCGATTTTGCGGACATCCTCCTCCGGGATCAGTTCGAAAATATCCAGCTCGCCCAGGGCCACAAAATGCCCCAAATGCCCTTCAATGGTGGAACGCACAAAACCGCGCTCGGCAGCAATCTCGTCAATGGTTTTTCCAGATTTGAACAATTCGAAGCTCAGCGCTTTTGTGTCCGGCTTGGGCACTGGTTCCGGCTCCGGTTCGGAAAAATCGATTGGCGCAGTTTGAATCTTTTTTTCTGCGCAATAGTCCAGCACCATACCGATCACCTCAGCGCCAAATTGATCACGCTTACTTTTCCCGATGCCTTTTATTTTTTGCAAACTGTGCAAATCAGCCGGAAGCCTGCGCACAATTTCCAGGATTGTTTTGGTGAACAAAACCTGGTACGCTTCCAGGCCGTGCATATCTGCAAAATCGCGCCGCCATTTGGCGAGCCGGGCGAATAATTCCGGGTGTTCGGTGTTTACCGGTGCTGTCGTGGTGCCCACAGCAGGCTTTGGCTGGATGGCTTGAAAGTCGAGTTCCGCATCCGCTTTTGCGCGCAGGTGCAAGTGGGTGGAGAAACCATCCCCTACTTTGGCAAAGCAAGTGTTTTTGACAAAAAATTCTTTCTGCACCCGCTCCAACGCCTCAAGCGCCGATTTACGCACGCTTTTGTTGTCGGTGATAATTTGGATGTTTTTTGCCGCAGGCAAAAAATCGGCGCTGATTTTTTCGGAAAACCAGGTACCACCCTTTTGAATCCGCTCCTGCAGGGCTTCGTTTGCTTCCGGTAAACCAGCCTCCCGAAAATAGCGCAGCAATTGAGGCCTGAACCGGTCAACAACCGGATACAGTTCCCCTTCCAGTTGGACGTTCAACGCTTCCAACTGTGTGCGGGCATCGGGCTCCAATGCATTTTCATGCTCCAGCAAAACCCGGCGCAGTTGCGCCAGATACTTTTTCAGATCGTTCAAACTGAACAAATCCAAAATAAGTGCCTGTTGAAATGCCGCTTTGGATTGCTGCAGCTGGGCTTCATCGGGCGCATTTTTACCGGCGACGTCGCTGAAATTTTTAACGGTGGAATCCGTACGCACACTGGCGGGCACAATTTTGGAACACAGCACAATCCCTTCAAAACTTTTGCAGCGACTCAGCGCCACGTACACTTGCCCGTGTGCAAAGGCCGCCTGCGCATCCAGGATTACCCGCTCGAAAGTGAGACCCTGGCTCTTGTGAATGGTAATCGCCCAGGCCAGTTTGAGCGGATGCTGCGTGAACGTGCCAACCACCGTTTCGGTCACCTCCTTGCTTTGTTCGTTCAGCGCGTACTGGATATTTTCCCAGTCCATTGGCCCGACGGTAATTACTTCCGGGTCGCCGGGACATAGCACGTAAACGGTGTTTTCGCTGATGTCGGTGATCCGGCCGATTTTGCCGTTGTAAAAGCGTTTTTCCTGGTTGCTATCGTTTTTAACAAACATGACCTGCGCACCTACCTTGAGTTCCAGTGTTTGGTCGGTCGGATAGGCATGTTCAGGAAAATTGCCTGAAATCTGGGCTTCAAAACGCCGAATGGCGCCGGGTACGGCCGCCAGTTTTTGGCTGTTGATTGCCTGGGCCGAGGCGTTGTGGGTGGTGAGGGTAATGTAGCCTTCCGTTTCATCGGGTTCAAAATCCGGAACAAAGCGACTGTTCAGCGTTTCCAACACGGAGCTGTCCAGCGCATTGTCGCGCACTTTGTTCAACAATTCGATAAAATGACCGTCGGACTGCCGGAAAATGTGCGTCAGCGTGATCACCACGGGAGGCGCTTGTTGCAGGGCCTGGCTGCTAAAAAAGTAGGGCGTTTGGTAATGCTCGCGCAGCAGGTACCACTCCTCGTCTTTCACCACCGGCGGCAGCTGGTGCAAGTCGCCAATCATGAGCAACTGCACCCCGCCGAAGGGCTGGTATGGATTTTTGTAGCGCCGCAAAACATCGTCAATGCCGTCGAGCAGGTCGGCACGGACCATGCTGATCTCGTCGATCACGAGCAGGTCGAGGCTCCGGATGAGGCGGATTTTTTCGCCGGAAAACTTGCGCTGGCGGGCTACATCGCGACTGTTGCCCGGCACAAACGGGCCGAAAGGCAACTGGAAAAAAGAATGAATGGTCATGCCGCCCGCATTGATCGCCGCCACACCCGTGGGCGCTACAACGGCCATGCGCTTGACCGGCTCCATTTTCAGCCGGTGCAGAAACGTAGTTTTACCGGTACCGGCCTTGCCGGTCAGGTACACGTTTTTATCGGTGTAACAAACGTACTCGAAGGCGAGCTCGAGCTGTGGGTTGGATTGGAGCGCCATCGTTTTTTTTGCAAAAATCGCTTAAAACCAGCGTCCGGGACAACCCCAAGGCACAAATGATATATTTTTTTTAAATTAATACACCACGAGTTTACCTTTTTGCCCGTCGGCATCCAGCCAGTACATGCCTTTGGGCAGGGCCGTCAGATCCAGTTCAACGGGGTTTACCGGCAGGTTGGTTTTTCGAAGTACCTCCTTGCCCGCCAGGTCGAACAGGCGCAACAAACGCACGCCCTGCGCTCCCGGAACCTGCACCCAGGCGCGATTGGCTGCCGGATTGGGAAACACAGACAATGGCTGCACGGGCGCCACCGGCTCTCCGGTACTCACCGTCACCTGGGCCTCGGTATAAAAAACGATGAGCACCATCATTTCGTCATCGGAGGTGGGGCCAAACTGCACCGACTGCGGGCCGTCGTTTACCCAGGTGGCTTCGTGGATAATGCCGCTGCTCCATTTCACCGGCAGCAGCTGCGGCTCCCAATACCGAAGTGGAATATGCTGATAGTCAAACTGCGGCGCGGGGCAACCGGGCACCCCGAGCGGGCAGGCGGCATCGTAGACCAGCTCGCCTTTCTGGCCGTTGGCCAAACGTTTCCACACCTTGTAGCCGGTGCCGTACTTGTGGGTATGCCCCATCAGGCCCCAGATGTAGAGGCTGTCGGCGCCAAACTGGAATTCCGCTTTTGTATGCGTGATGGTATTGCCGTTGTTGGGGATGTTGATCAGGCCGTTGACCAGCAGGGCTGCTTTCATTTCCAGGGGGGCAGTACCCGGGGGCTGGGTGTACACATTGACGTAAACCTCGCATTGGTAAGGGCGGGTGAGCAAATAGTTGATGTAGTGGGCATTCAGGTCGAGCACGATGTTTTTATCCCAGCGAAAGGCAGTGCCTTGCGGCAAATGCAGATCGGTTTTTTCCTGAACTGCAGCCACCAGGTTGATATCGTTGTGGTACGAGTTTAGCCGAAGGCCGTGCGGGATCGCGTTTGCGCCGGAGGCGCTCAAAAAATTATAGGCCAGGAAATGGTGCGAATACGGCGAAATGAGCATTTCCATCCGGTTGACCTCCACGTTTTCGGGCAGTTGGAGTTCGTATTTTTGAAAATATTCCACCTCGCCATCGGCAGCCAGGTAAAAAGGACCCATTTTTATCTGAAAACCTTCGCCGGGCGCCGGAGCGGGGGGCGGGCCGTCGGGGAAACTTTTTTCGCCGTTTCCGCTGTAAAATTCATCCAGTACGGCTTTACTGAATTGCGTGCCGGTGCTTTTTCCGCCGAACAATATCCATTGGCGGATCACTTCTTTTTCCAGGTCGGTGAGGGCGCCGCCCGGTTGCGGGTAAGCAGGCATGGAACCGCCTTCATTGGCGTGCAGGGGTTGCACGTAGGGTTCAAAACCATTGTTTATTTTCCGGAAAAGCAAACTGCGATCGGGGCGGCCCGGGTAAATGCGCTTGTAACCCTGATTTTGCGCGTGCACGTTTGCCGGTTTGGCATTGAGCAGTTGATTAGCCACATGGATGGCCCGCAATTCGGGCGTAGCACCCGTGCCTTCCAGGTCCATGCCCGCTTCCGGGGAGGCGTGGTCGTGGCAGCTGATGCATTTGGCCTCAAAAATTTTGTACACCTCCAGGGCGGAGGATTGTGCGCTTAGGTTCAGGCAAACAAGAAAAAGCGGAAAAGCAAGTAGAACGTTTTTTAACATGGCGGGTAAATTTTGTTTTCAATGCCGGCAAAGATGCAAGCGCAATTTTGGAAATACCGGGTTGTTTGGATAAAACAGGCGCCAACCCGGTTTAAAAGGGCGGTAAGGTCAGGATTTTACAGAATTACCGCCGTCCATACCGGTGCAGCCAGATGGCCGGCGCCAAAGCAAAAACCAGTTCGAGCAGCAACAGCCGGCTCGTACCCCAGTCGTGCAGGGTCACCACCCAAAGGACGATCAGCGCGTTGAGCAGTACCAGTATGCCGGTGGCCTGCATGTGGCTCAGGCCGGTGTCCAGCAGCATATGATGGATATGACTGCGGTCGGGGTAAAACAGGGAGCGACCCTGCAAAAACCGGTGCGCCATAACCCAGAGTGTATCAAACAACGGGAGAATCAAAACTGCCGTCGCAATAGCCGGCGCAGCGCCCAGTCGGAAAATATTTTCGGGGGGCAACAGGCGGTCGAGTTCGATGAATTTGATCGCCAACACGGCACAAACGGCCCCGGTAAGCATGGCTCCGGTGTCGCCCATGAAAATGCGGGCCGGGGTGACATTGTATTTCAAAAAGGCCACAAGTGCGCCGGCCAGCGAAAAAGCCACCACGGCAAATTCCACATGCCCTGCCCCGGCAAACCAAAGCCCCAGCGTCAGGCAGGCCAGCAGTCCTGTGCTGGCGGCCAGCCCGTTGATGCCGTCGATGAGGTTGAAGGCATTGATCAGGCCGACAATGGCCACTACGGAAAGCCCGAAACCGGCCAGTTCCGGTATTTCCTGGATGCCGAAAATACCGTCGAGACTACTAATTTTCACGTTGGCTTTGTAAACCAGAATGAGCGCGGCGAGTACCTGGCCCAGCAGTTTATTGATTGGAGCCATGGGCAGCAGGTCGTCGCGAATGCCGATCAGGAAAATGAGCACCAATGCCGCCAAAACGTGTTGCAATCCACCAAATGTGTGTTCAGGCGCCCAAAGCACAATGCCACAACAAGCGCCGGCGAAGATGGCCACACCCCCCAGCGGCGGGGTGGGCTCGGCGTGGGCACTGCGTTCATTCGGCGCATCGTATAGTTTTTTTTTGTGCGCTATCTGCAAGATCGGCGGGATAGCCAGATAGCATAGCGTAAAGGCTGTAATAAAACCGAGCAGGGTGGCGAACATTTGCGGATTGAACTGGTTGCAGGGGCAAAAGTAGATTTTCTTTTGCGCGGCATGGTGCTGGCCGGTGTGTTACTTTTGTGTTGCTTTTCGTCCGAAAATCGACTTGGCGTACCGCAACGAAATTCGGCGCTGTACGTTATTGAACTACCTGCAAACGAACACATTTTTACGCTCGTGAAAACCTGGCCGCTTTATCTGTTACTGTTTCTGGCCGCCCCCCGGGCGATGGCCCAAGGGGGCGTAACCGCGCTGCCCACCGACACCACCCGCATGCCGCAGGGTGCCTGGGCGCGTCTGGAAGTGGAAAACGGCGACTCGACTTTTATCATGTCGCTCAACCTGGTGCGTGTGGTGGCGCGACGGAAATTTGCAAATTTTGCCGAGCAACGCCAGTATTACCTGTATTGGCGCGCCGCGCGCAAGGTGTACCCCTACGCCCTTCAGGCCATCAGTTTGTATGAGGAAATTGAGGCGGAAACGAAAGACATGAACAAACGCCAGCGCCGGCGCTACCTCCGCAAAGAGCAAAAAGAGCTGAAGGAGGACTTTAAAGAGCAGATGAAAAAACTGTCGCGCACCGAAGGCAAGGTCCTGATCAAAATGGTGGAAAAAGAAACCAACAAGTCGTTTTTCAACCTGATCAAAGATACGCGCGGCGGGCTCACGGCGACCTACTGGCACAACCTGGGCAAATTATGGGATTACGACCTGAAAAACGGCTACCAACCCGGCGCCGATCCGCTGCTCGACGAGATTTTCCTGGACTATGATTTCGGTCGGCCGGATTGGTGGAATTAGGGCGCTCCATACGCCACAAAATACAGTTTCACTTTCGCTTTACCTGTTGGGCGAAGTCTTTTGACTCACTTATTTTTAGTGTAAAGAATTGCACCGGGTTGGTCTGCAGCCTGATCTGAAAGCCCGCTAGGGCTGACATTGTAGAAGCCTGGCATCGGCATTTTGTATAAACCGCGTAGCGGTGGCATTTTAAAATGTCACCGCTACGCGGTTGTTGAAATGGGGATATAAACCATTTTACTACAAAAGTTTCACCGCTACGCGGTTTCCAAACGCGTCAAAATCAAATAAAAATTTCACGGCTCAATGCTTTTTGAGCCATTTATCCAAAATGCCTTTCGCCGCAAGTTTCGGTTTTTCAAAATGAGTCCGCTCGTCCAGGGCATTCCGCATTTCCTGCACTGCCGGGCGGTAGTCCACGCCCATGCCCTCAAATTTTTCCACCGTTCGCAGCACCCGTTCCACTTCCCAAGTAAACTTTCCGGCGTACAAAGCATAGGCATCCCGGCACTGTCGGATGTTCTCCCGAATGAGTTTGGCCTGGATCAAAACGCCCTGCCGCACGGGTTCGGCGAACATCGCCTTGTCGTCCACGTCATTGGAGGCGAGGAAGGTAAATACTTCGGGCGCCCAGTCGTTTTGTAGGCGGCGCACCAATTCTTCCTGCCAGTCGGGGCGGGATTTTAATTTACCCAGCGCTTTTCCTCGAACCTCTTTTTCATGATTGGCATCGGTGTAAACGAGTAGGAAAACCATGTCCTTCATTACGTCCGTGGAGTCAATATTGTCGAGGTGATTTTGGTAATTGCGCCGCTTAAAATTGCTGCGGTCTTGCAGTATGGCCGCTGAGTTCCTGGCTTTTTGAGCCATAATAAAACCGACCGCCATTATTCCGCAACCTAATCCAAAATAGATGGGCAATTTATACGTAAAAACAGGGACCGACGTGCGCGCTGCATTCAACAATATAGCGGCGCTTATGATGAGCAACGGTGGCAGGACGGCGGGTATGGCAGCAACTATTTTTCGGCTAAAATATGGTAAACCGCCAAATCCTTCCCCTGCCATAAAAAAGCCATTGCCCACCATAATCAAAACAAAGCCCGCCAATACCAGCATGGTCCTTGAGCCTCCGGGCGACCCGACCCACGAAAACCCGCCCTGACTTCCGATTATGGCCGTTACCGCCGCCATGCAAATGGAAAAAGCCAATACGCCAATGATGAGCGCCCACGCATAGCCTACCCCCGCATCTCCACCGGGCATTTTGGTAAATAAGATGCTTTTTGCAAGCAGGAAGAAGACCAAAGCGGCAATGGCCAACAACAAATTTCCGAGTACGATCATTCTCAAGGTTGTTTTTGATGGGATAAAGATGTGCACGGAAAGATTGGAGGGCCAATTTTATGGAAACGACCCGTCGTGGAATTGAATTAAGCGGTGGGAAACGGAGGGTGAAGCGTTTGGATGCAAATACAATTCCCTACCCCCCATACTCCACAAAATACATTTTCACCTTCCCCTTGTTCTTCGCCGTAAACTCCCCGCGGTAGGTACATGCGAACAGGTCTTTGACCTGCTGGTAGGTCGTTTCCGAAATATTGATCTTGTGCGACTCGCTGCTTTGCTCCAGCCGGGCGGCGGTGTTCACCGTGTCGCCCCAGATGTCGTAGGCAAATTTGTGGCTGCCCACCACGCCCGCCACCACCGGTCCGGTGTGGATGCCGATGCGCATGTTGAACACGGGTTTGCCTTCCGTTTTTTTACGCTGCATGAGCGCCTGCAGTTCGGTTTGCATATCGATGGCGGCGTGTAACACGTCTGCCGGGTGGGTATTGTTGGGGGTGGGCAGGCCGCCGGCGCACATGTAGGCGTCGCCGATGGTTTTGATTTTCTCCAGGCCGTATTTTTTAACAATGTCGTCGAAGAGGCTGAAGCATTCGTTCAGCTCGCCGATCAGCACATCGAAGGAAACGTTTTCGGCAATTTTGGTAAACCCTTCGAAATCGGTGAACATCACGGTGACCGAATCGTAGCGCACGGGTTGCACGCTGGCGTGGGCTTTGAGTTCGGCAGCGGTGGCGGCCGGCAGGATGTTGGTCAGCAATTCGTCGGCGCGTTGGCGCTCGTGTTCGATGGCGGCGTTTTTGGCAGCCAGTTCGCGGTTGCTGCGCGCGCGAATGCGGTTGCGATTGAAAAGCAGACCGACGAGGATAAGCAGCGCCAGGGCGCCGCCGAGCAGCGCATATTGCCGGGTGGTCGATTCGGCGATCCGGACAGCCTGCAGTTCGAGGGCATTTTGCTGGCGCTCGATCTGTTGTTTGCGTTTTTCATCTTCAAACAGCGCCTCCTTGCGGGCAAACTCGGTGCTGATCTTTTCGTCCAGGTTTTTATACCGAAACTCGTCGTACTGCACGCGGTAATCGTAGGCTTTGCGGTAATCGCCTATTTTGGCATACACCTCGGCAAAGTCCTTGTAGGCGCCCTGGATGTACTTGTTGTCGTTGGCTTCCTGGGCTATGCGATAAAATTTGCGCACAAATTCCAGCGATTTCTGTTGTTGTCCGGCCCGGGAGTAGGTGTCGCCGATAGTGTTGTAAACTTCCATCAGACCGACCTTGTCGTCAAATTCCAGGCAAATGCGCTCCGCCTGCCGCAGGTATTTCAGTGCCAACTGGTAGTTGGCGAGATGTTTATGCGCATCGCCAAGATTGATAAATACATTGGCTTGCCCCAGCTGGTCGTCAAGTTGTTCCCACAAATCGAGCGCGCGCAAGTAATAGCCGACGGCGGTTTCGGCGGAGTCGAGTTCGTCGAGGGCATTGGCGTAGTCGGTGAGCGCTTCGGCCAGGCGGCCGGGATCGTCGAGTTGTTCGCGAATTTCCAGCGCCAGTTTGTAAAAATCCTGCGCCTCGTCGTAGCGGTCCAGTTCGAAGCGGATATGCCCCAGTTGCGTGTACACTTTGGCCATGCCGTCGAGGTCGCGGCGGGCTTCGAGGATGCCGCGGGCATCGTACAGGTAAGTTTGGGCTTCGTTGTACAGGCCCATTTCCTGATAGGCACTGGCAATGTTAAACTGCGCCCGGGCGATGCGCATGGTATCGGCCAGTTGGACCTGAATGTCGAGGTTGTCGCGGTGGTATTTCAGTGCCAGGTCGAAGCGGCCGATCATTTCAAACAGGACGCCCAAGTTGTTGAGGGAGGCGGCGATTTCTTTTTGATCGCCCAGCTTTCGACGCAGGTTGAGTGCTTTCTGGTAGTGTTGTTGGGCCCGGTCGAAGTTGCCGCGAATTTCCTCCACAACACCCAAGCCATTCCAGGCAAGGGCTTCGCCGCGCAGGTAGTTGAGCCGCTTCGCCAGCTGGATGGCCTCCTGCAGGCGTTGGGCGGCTTCGTCGGTCTGGATTTCATTGATTTCCCAGGCATAATCGGTAAGCAGGATGACCCGGTGGGTGTCGGCAGGCGCAGTTGTGAGCAACCGGGCCAGCGAATCCGCCAGCTGGGCCTGTAGCGGGCCTCCAAACAACAGGGCAATTCCCACCCAAAACAGGGGACGCAGGTATGTTCTTTTTCGATGTTGCCTGTACAGCATATTCGAGGGGGAAATTAAGGCATTGTGCCGGGTAAATGCGCAGGCCGGCGGTTTTTTCCGCTATTGGCAGACGGTGATCGACCAAATGCCCCGGGCTCCGGCCATTTCTGTGTAATTTTGTTGGTGAAAACGGATTTGGAAAAAATCTGTTTGATATGGATAGCGTTTAACGGATTATGCGCTTTTATAAAATTTGCGCATTTGCGTCAACCCTACCCCCATCCCCTCCCCCAGCGGGGAGGGGTGCTTGTCCTCAAACTACTTTTTGATTTCGGTTGCGGAATAAAAAAGTAACTCGAAACCAGGCCCCCCTCCCATTTGGGGGAGGGAATGGGGGTGGGGTTGACCCCACTTTTTTCTCTCAATTTGAATATTTCTCATGCTACGTCGTCTGATTTTTGCCATTGCCTTACTCGCCTGCACCGCTTCGCAGCTGCACGCCACGTATATGCTCATCCCGATGGATGAAAACAGCCAGCGCAATCACATGAAAGCGTATGGAATTACCTACTGGGTACTTTCGCAGGGTGTGGAGGCGTATTGGTTGCTCAACTACCGCGGGGGCAGTTTTGCCTTTCAGTATACTTCGGTATTTGACCGGGAATGCAAAACCCGCGATGTCAGTTTTGAGGTAATCGCCGACGCGCAATTTGCCGCCATTCAGAATGAAATCCTGAATCCGGAAGTCAATATGGACGTGATAAAACTGGAAAAGGCGCCCAAGATTGCCGTGTACTCGCCGGATAAAAACGAGAAAGGGGAGATCATTCAACCCTGGGACGATGCGGTAACGCTCGTGCTCACCTACGCCGAAATTCCTTACGATGTGGTGTACGACACCGAGGTGCTGGAGGGCAAACTGCTGGAGTACGACTGGCTGCACCTGCACCACGAGGATTTCACCGGCCAGTATGGAAAATTTTACGCCAGTCACAGCAACCAACCCTGGTACCGCGACCATGTGCGCATGATGGAAAGCCTGGCCCACACCAATGGTTTTAACAAAGTAAGCCAGCTCAAACTGGCGGTGGCCAAAAAAATTATGGAATACGTGGCCGGCGGCGGCTTCATGTTCGCCATGTGTTCGGCCACCGATACCTACGACATTGCCCTGGCTGCCGAAGGCATCGATATTTGCGCCGATATGTACGACGGCGACCCTGCCGACCCCAATGCGCAAAACAAGCTGGATTTTTCAAAAACGCTGGCGTTCCAGAATTTTCAGCTGATCCGCGACCCGCTCACCTACGAGCACTCCACCATCGACCACAACCTGGGCCGCCGGGTGAATCCCGAGCAGGATTACTTTACCCTGTTCGATTTTTCTGCAAAATGGGATCCCGTACCAACCATGCTCACCCAATGCCACACCCGTACGGTGAAGGGTTTCATGGGCCAAAGCACGGCCTTTACCAAGCAAACGATCAAATCCAATGTGCTGATCATGGGTGAAAACAAAGCCGCCGACGAAGCCCGCTACATCCACGGCACTGCCGGTTTTGGCTTCTGGACGTTCTATGGCGGGCACGATCCGGAAGATTACCGGCACTACGTCGGTGATCCGCCCACCGACCTGAACCTGCACCCGAACTCGCCCGGCTATCGCCTCATTCTGAATAATATCCTGTTTCCGGCAGCCAAAAAGAAGCACCAGAAAACGTAATACTAACTTCATACTGGCTTAACACCCTGCCCCGGCGCGGGACCTACTTTTGTGCCAAGAAAAGACACAAAGAGGTATTTATGTTTATGTTCCCGCGCCATTTAGTTGAAGCCCATCCTTTTTTCGGTCGCTTTATCTCCATTTCCGGGCGCTCGCCCAAATCTGTATCAGGTTTTTTTACTGATGGCTCACTTTACCCGGCGCGGGCCTTTGACTTGTTGACCATGCACCATATAAGCCGGTAGCCATGAAACGGAATATTGATATCGTCGTCCTGTCGGATATTCATCTGGGAACCTACGGCTGTCATGCCCGGGAGTTGCTGCACTATCTGAAAAGTATCGAGCCGCGCACGCTCATTCTTAACGGCGATATTTTCGATATCTGGTATTTTAAGAAAAACTATTTCCCAAAAGACCACCTCGCTGTGGTGCACCAATTGCTGAAAATGGCAGTGAAGGGCACCAAGGTGTACTACCTGACCGGCAACCACGACGACTTGCTGCGCAAATTCGGCGAGTTGTCCTTCGGCCTGATCCACCTGCGCAACAAGCTGGTGTTTCAGGTCAATGGAAAAACGCACTGGGTATTTCACGGCGATGTGTTCGACACCAGCATCCAGCGCGCCCGATGGCTGGCCCGGCTCGGCGGCGAAGGCTACGACTTGCTCATCCGCATCAACCGGGCGATCAACCGCGCACGGCGGTTGTTCGGATTCAGCCCGGTTTCCTTTGCGTCCAAAGTGAAAAAATCGGTAAAAGGCGCGGTCAAATACATCAACGATTTTGAAAATACCGCCATCCAGCTTGCGGCTGAAAAATCGTACGACTATGTGATCTGCGGGCATATTCACCGTCCGCAAATGCGGGAAGTAAATGCCGATAACGGTCGAACGGTGCATTACCTGAACAGTGGCGATTGGATCGAGCACCTTACCGCCCTGGAGTACAACTTCGGCCGCTGGCAAATTTACCACTACGACGAAGCCGAGTTTGAGGTGCTCAACCCCATGTTGCAAGTGCCCGAACGCGAACCGCAACTGTATGGATTAAAACGCGAACAGGTGTTACCGGATTCGGATTTTGGCCCGGAAGTCATGGAGTACATGTCGTTGTGGAACACAAATGGTAATGGCGCTGAAAATGGAACACCACAACAACTGAAGTAGATGCCGCCTGGTGCGGTTTCAATAAGCCGGAGTGGACAGGTTTTGAAAATTGCGCTCCGGTTCTTTTAAAATAAGATTTGCTTCATACAACAACATGAGTAGGTTTTGCCCATGTTTAACCGGACGCAACAGAGCGCTTCGGTTTTTTTATTTTTTAAGCGGCTGTTTGAATTCTTCTCACCGGGGCCCAAAGGCATTTTTTGCCGCCAGCAGAAAAATTCAAACAGCCTCCGAGCAACCGAAAGGCGCCAGAATTGTTTTTTGCGTTTTAATGCCCTGCCTTACCTTCGCCTGCCCGATAAAATACGACTTGTGCACAAACCCGTAATTCCCCAACCGGCAGAAGCCGAAGCGCGCCGCGTGCTGGATTCACTGCGGTTATCCCGCGCCATTTTCCCGATTTTACTGGGCGTGGCGGCTGTTGCTTTTTTATTTTACTGGCAGTTTGACCTGGAGAAATTCCAGTCTATTCAATGGACGGCCACTGCATTTTTCTGGATCGGCATTGCCGCCGCGTTGCTGGTGCTGCGCCATTTATTTATTTCATACCGCTTGTACACCATTACGCGGCATTATTTCTCCTTCCGAAAATGCCTGGAACTGATTGTGCTGTGGGAGTTCAGTGGCGCGCTCACCCCGACCAGCAAGGGCGGCCCCTTCGTGATGCTTTTTGTGCTGACCCGTGAAAAACTGCCGGCCGGCCGCACGGCTGCCGCGGTGTTTTACACGATGGTGCTCGACTCGGGTTTTTTCGTGCTGATCCTGCCGTTTCTGTTGCTGCTGTACGGACCGATCATGCTGTACCCCGGCATGCAATCGTATCACGATGTGGGTCTGGCCAGCGGCGCTTTTTTTGGCACCTATGCCGTAATGACCAGTTACTGGCTGGTGCTGGTTTTTCTGCTGATTATCCGGCCGCAGTATGCCCGCCGGACCCTGTACTGGCTGGCGGCCCGGCCCCTGCTGAAACGCTGGGCGCCCAAGTTTCAGCGCCTGGGCAATGAATTTGAAAATGCTGCCGGGGAAATCCGATTGCAAGACTGGCGGTACCACCTCAAGGTAGTGCTCAGCACCATTGCCTCCTGGACGAGCAAGTTTATCATGATCAACTTCCTGATCATTGCCCTCGTGCCCAGCACACCGCTCGACGGCAGTACCCAGGCCTTCATTTACGCGCGCCTGGTGGCCATGTTTATCATCATGGCGTTTAGCCCCACCCCCGGCGGCGCCGGTCTGGCGGAGGTTGCACTTGCCGGGTTCATCGCCGACTTTGTGCCGGCAGGCATCGGCTTGATCATTGCCCTGCTGTGGCGGGGTATGGCCTACTACGGGTATCTTTTGCTGGGCGCTTTTGTAGTGCCGGCATGGATTGCGCGGCAAGCGGCGGCTAAAAACGACTCAACGGCGTCCCATTAAGCCAGCAGCTGCTCTGCGTGGTTTTTCGTATCCACTTTTTCGATGATCGCTTCGATCTTGCCGGAAGCATCGATGACAAAGGTGGTGCGGTGCACACCCTCGTAGCTGCGACCCATAAACTTTTTCGGGCCCCAAACGCCGTAGGCATTGGCGACAGCCTTGTCTTCATCGGCCAGCAGACTGAACGGCAGATCGTACTTTTCGATAAACTTGACGTGTTTTTTGACCGAATCGGGGCTGACGCCCAAAATTTCATAGCCTTGGGCGAGAAATTTCGGGTAGCCGTCGCGCAGGCTGCAGGCTTCGGCGGTGCAACCCGGGGTGTCGTCTTTCGGATAAAAATAAAGGACCAGTTTTTTGCCGCGAAAATCGGCCAGTTTGACGGTTTCGCCTTTTTCGTTGAGGACTGAAAAATCGGGGGCTTTGTCGCCTGCTTTTAAGTGGAACATTCGGTAGTGATGAGTGATGAGTGATGAGTGATGAGTGATGAATTTTTTAGGGAATGGCAATTATAGCGAAATGTTCAGGAGCGCGTGCAGGCCAGCAATCAAACGTGCTGGCAGGGTTGTTACAAATCGCCCAACTGCGGCCGGATGATCAATTCTTCCACCACCGCGGCGTCTGACAGCTGGTACGCCGCCCAAACCATCCGGGCAATATCATCGGCTTGCATGAGCCGTTCGGCGGGGAAACCGGCGCCTTCCCAGGAAGCGGTCCATGTGGCGCCCGGCATTAGTGTGGTCACTTTGATGCCTTCGGTTTTCAGTTCATGGCGCAGGTTTTTCGAAAAACCCAGCAGGGCAAATTTGGCGATCGAATAGGAGCCGCCATTCGGATAAGCGCCCAGGCTTGCGATGCTGCACATGTTGAAAATATGACCGTTTTGGTAGGGAAGCATAGTCGGAAGCAATGCCCGGGTAAGGTGGTACGCGCTGTACAGGTTCACTTCGATCATTTGTTCCAGGGCGCCGTCGGCTTCTTCCGTAACGTTGCCCGGAATGAACAGGCCGGCATTGTTTACCAGTACGTCCAGGCGTGGCCATTGCCGGCGTACGGTTTCGGCAAATTGCAATACGACCGCTTTTTTGCTGAGGTCGGCAGTTTGCGTAAATAATTCTCGTCCGGGGTACGTTGTTTCCCAGTGCACCTGCATGGCAGCAAGGTCGGTGGCGGAACGGGCGCACACGAACAAGTCGAAACCATTGGCTGCAAATCGTTCGGCGATGGCCCGGCCCAGGCCTTTGGTGGCGCCGGTTACTACGGCGGTCGGTGGAGCGGAATGTGGCACGGTAGATTAGGTTTGGATTGAAAACTGCGTTGTAAAATTGAATTTGAGGCAAAAACAAGTACTTAAACCCGATAGGCTGCTTAAAGTTTGGAAAAAATCCCAACCTTTGAACACTGTAAAATTTATGACCACCCATGTTTGTCCTGGATAAAAAATTCAATTTTCTCTTTCATTTCGGGCGCTATTTGCAAATGATGCGGCAGACTTTCGGCCGGCCTGAAAAATTCTCCATGTACTGGCGCGAAACCATGCGCCAAACCAATGACATTGGCATCGGCTCGTTGGTGATCGTTTGCCTGATCTCGATTTTTATCGGTGCAGTTGCGGCGGTGCAGTTTGCCTACCAGTTGGATGGTCAGTTGATCCCCCGCTATTACATCGGGTACATTGTGCGCGACCTTGCGATTATCGAATTGTCGCCAACCATCACCTGCCTGGTGCTGGCCGGCAAAGTTGGCTCGAACATGACCGCTGAAATAGGCGGCATGCGTCAGAAGGAGCACATCGACGCCATGGAGGTTATGGGGGTGAACACGGCGGCATACCTCATCCGTCCGAAAATGATCGGCGCCCTGGTGGCCATTCCGCTGCTGGTAACTTTTTCGGCCTACGTGGCCATTATTGGCGGTTACCTGGCCAGCGTACCCACCGACCTCATTACCGACGATGAATACATTCAGGGCTTGCGCTCCTTTTTTGTGCCGTACAACGTGTTCATGATGTATGTAAAATCGGTGGTTTTTGCTTTTATCCTGACCACGGTTTCCTGCTACCAGGGCTACTTTGTCGAAGGGGGCAGTATCGAGCTTGGCCAGGCGAGTACCCGATCGGTGGTGTACAGCGATATCCTCATTCTGCTGGCCGACTACCTGATCGCTGTTGTCCTGACCGGGTAGTTTTCAATACCTGTTTTGCCTGGTTTTTATAAATAAAAAAAATGACCGACACACTTAAACAGACCATCGAAGCAGCCTGGGACGACCGTTCGCTGCTTCAAAACCCCGATACCCAACACGCCATCCGCAGCCTGATCGCCCACCTGGATAGCGGCGCACTTCGGGTCGCCGAACCGCTTCCCGATGGCGCCTGGGTTACGCACGATTGGGTAAAAAAAGGCGTGATCTTGTATTTCCCGATTCAGGCTATGGAAACGATCGAGGTGGGCCCGTTTGAATTTTATGATAAAATTCCGCTAAAAAAAGGCTTTGCCGAAAAAGGGGTTCGCGTGGTACCGCAGGCGCTGGCTCGCTACGGGTCGTTTATCGAAAAAGGCGCTATTCTGATGCCTTCCTATGTCAATATCGGCGCCTGGGTGGGTAGCGGCTCCATGGTTGATACCTGGGCCACCGTGGGCTCCTGTGCGCAAATTGGCCGGAATGTGCACCTTGCCGGTGGCGTTGGTATCGGCGGTGTGCTGGAGCCGCCGCAGGCAACGCCGACAATTATTGAAGATGAATGTTTTATCGGCTCCCGGTGTATCGTAGTGGAAGGGGTGCATGTGGAGCGCGAAGCCGTGCTCGGCGCCAATGTGGTGCTCACGCAGAGTACGCGGATTATCGACGTGACGGGCCCGGAACCGGCCATCCTGAAAGGGCGGGTGCCGGCGCGTTCGGTGGTTATACCGGGCAGCTATACCAAGGAGTTTCCGGCGGGTACCTACCAGGTGTCGTGTGCGCTCATCATCGGCAAACGCAAAGAAAGTACGGATAAAAAAGTATCGCTCAACGATGCCCTGCGCGACTTCCAGGTATCGGCGTAAAACGCATTGTCGACCCAATAAATATTCATGCTGAAATCCATCGAGATAACCACGACGCAAAACGTAACGATCGAATACAGCCTTGCCCGTTTGCGCGAGCGCGGGTTGGCCTGGTTTCTTGATTTGGTGATCGTGCTGGTTGGGTACCTGATTTTTTTTCAATTCCTGCAGGCGCTTAGCGGCGGGTTGTTCACTGGAGAAACGGGTTGGGTGATGGTAGCAGTTTTAATGCCTTTTTTGGTCTATTTCCTGTATAATATTTGCTTCGAAATCTGGAATATTGGCCAAACGCCGGGGAAGATGCTGATGGGGACCAAGGTTGTCCGGCTGGATGGGAAAGACCCGGAATGGAGCGATGTGGTCTTGCGCGCGGTGTTGCACCTGGTCGATTCGCTGTTTTCTTTCTGCGTGATCGGCGCGGTTTTGATAAAAACAACCGGGAAAAGCCAGCGGCTTGGCGATCTGGCTGCCAACACCACCGTCATTAAAATTCAGGATACAGCGCAATACCAGTTCCGTCTTCAGGATATCCTCAGCATTTCCACACTGGAAAATTATCAGCCCGTTTATCCGCAAGTGCGCAGGCTCAATGAGCAGGACATGATTTTTATAAAAACAGTACTCGGTCGTGTACAACGCTATCCGAATTATGCACACGAGGCCGTTGTGGAAGATCTGGTCACCCACCTGATGCCAATTCTTGAAATTGATCAGCGCCCGGGCAACCGGCTGGAATTTTTGAAAACCCTGCTGCGCGATTACATTGTACTTACCAGATAATAGAGGTTAGAAAGTTAGAGGGTTACTGGTTAGAAGGTTGAACATCATCCGAAATGGTGTACAACCTTCTAACCAGTAACCCTCTAACTTTCTAACCTTCTGAAAGATTATTTCAGCACAAAATCGCCGTAAGTCAGCCGTGCTTTAACCAGGCCGGGTGCATTGGCATTGCCGACAAAACCGGCAACTGCAGAACGGTTGCCTTCATCGGCGCGCCGGTTGATGGTTGCGCCGGAAGGTGTGTGCAGGTCGGTATGTGTGCCTTCGGCGTCGAAACGAAAAGATGCGCCGCTTTCCACGTTCATTTGCACGTCGGTGTACTTGCCGACAATTTTTGCTTCGGAGAAATTGCGGGCCAGCGCGGAGACCTTCAGGCTTCCGTAGGTGAGGTCGGCGTCTACGGTAGTGGCCACACTGTTCACTTTCACATCGGTGTACTGCGCCGTGACAAAAGCTGCGCCGGCTTTGTCCACGCGCAGGTTGGCATATTTTGTTTGTAAGCGCAGGTCTTGAATGTCGCCGAGGTTAAAGTCGTCGTATTTGGAGGTCATGCGCACGGTTTTAGCCCGATCAATCTGACATTCCGAATACTTGGTGTCAATCTGAACATCCGTGGCTTCAGAAAGAATTAGGCCGCCATAGCTGAGGTGCCCCGAGAGGTTGCGCACCTTGGCAATGGTTGCTTTTCCGTAGCCGATCGTCAGGTCGCCGTCGTTGTTTATGGCCTCGGTGCGCAGGTCGCCGTAGTGGATTTCTGCGGTCAGTTTGCCATTGAGGTTGCCGACGTAGGAATTGCCGTATTTATTTTTCAGATCGAGCTGGTTCCCGACCGGCATCCAGACTTCATAGTTGATTTTGAAGTCTTTGCAGCTGTTGCCGGGCCACCAATTTTTACCTTCTGAATTCACGACTGTTTCGGCTTTAACGTAACCGGCTGTATTGGTAAAATTGACATTGATTCGGTCAAAAGTTTTATCCGCATCCCGTTGGTTGTTGGCATTAACAACGATGGTGATGTCGATTTTCACACTGTTTTTTTCCCAGGTATTCACATGTACTTTGCCATACTTGTTGTACAAGGCAGTCATGCCATTGGCAGTCGTGTTAAATTCCCGGTTGATCTTCTTTGTAAACTCCTGTGTGGGGCCGTTTGCCTGTAAGGGAGTGGTTGTTGCAGTGCCCAGTAGAACCAGGCTAAGCAGGAGCGTCTGTTGCAGGCGGCCCGGCTTAAATAGATTTAACTTCATGATTTCCGCTGTTTATCGGTGCAGTTTGCTGTTGATTTGGTCGCTGTTGTTCGAGGTGTTCGAGAACACGCCCGAGTATTGCTGCTTTGGCTTTGTAGTTTTCGATCATGGCACGAACTACCTTTTCCCGGTTGCCCGGGGGAACTTTGGCGAGCTCGTTCCGCAGCTCGTTCATCACATTATCCATTTGCAGGAGGTCTTCTGTAACACCGGCATCCTGGTATGTGGCGAAACTGGCCAGTTTTTCTTTTTTTGCTGAAATATCCCGTTGGTAATACTGCTCCAGCTCGGCATATTCCTTGGAAACATCGCTCAGGGCCATGCCGGGTTGGCCGGAACTGTTGGCATACCAAATGCCAATGTTAACGCCGGCAATCAGTAGCACCGCGGCTGCGGCTATACGCATTAGGGTACGTTGCCAATGGACTTGCACGACTTTTGCCGTTTTCCCGCCAATGGATTTTTCAATGGCGGTCCACAGTTGCTCGTCAGGTGAATGGGTGTCGAATGCGTCGCGATTTGCGCGAATAAATCCTTCGAGTGTGTGATTGCTTCTGCCGTTCAATTGTTGTTCGATGCGCTGCCAAACGGCATCGGTGGGGGTGGCAGAATCAAAAAGGGGGCGCTGGAGGAAAATCTGCTGTTCCAGGCTGTTGGCGGCAGGCATCCGGTCCAGGCTTTTTTCGATACAAGCCCAAACGCCCTGGTTGGGTGTGGCATAGTCGAAAGCCTCCCGGTGCTGCCGGATATACTGTTCTATGTTGCTGCTGTTGGACATCATGCTGTGCTGGTTTTTTAGATTGAACCGTTACCATTTGACGATCCGCTTTTTCTGTTAAAACGTTTCCTGTTGCTGCAGGTCACGTTTAAAAGCGGCCGCCGATACATACCTACGTTGAAAGCAAGTCACGCAATTTTGATTTTGCGCGGCTGTATTGCGATTTCGACGTTGCTTCCGAGATGCCTAGAATATCACCAATCTCCTCATGATCATATCCTTCCATGGCATACAGTGTGAAAACCATCCGGTAGCCATCGGGTAATTCCGTAATGGCGTGGTTGATCCGCTCAACACTATAGGGCACTTCAGGCACTGGTTCCGGCTCCTCGGAACGTTCATTGTAGGGCGTCAATTCTTGAAAAGACAGGCGGCGACTTTTCAAAAAATTGATGCATTTGTTGACCGTGATTCGCTTGATCCAGGCGCCGATGCTGCTTTCGTAACGAAAGGTGTCTAATTTCATAAACACCTCAACGAAAGTGCTTTGCAGTAGGTCCTCAGCATCGTGGGTGTTTTGCACCATACGCAATGCTGTGTTGTACATAGCCCGGTTGTACAGGCGGTACAACTCAAACTGTGCGTCGCGGCGGCCTTGTTTACAGCGTTCGATCAGGTCGCGGTGCGTTTGCGTGGCGTCCATTTTGTGATTTGATTATATTGACAATTTATGCCAGATCGGGTTGCATCGAAGTGTTAAATTTTTATTTTAGAGTTTCTTGTTTTCCGGTGCCCACAAACTACAAACCAAAAACCTTTAAACCAGAAACTTACTAACCTCAGATTATTCTTCGTTTTTTTGCCAAAAATTATAACATATGTCTCTACGGCAATTTGGCCTCCTGGGCCTTCTGTTTTGTACGCCACTTTTTTTATCGGCCCAAATTGAGGATGCCGACATCATCTTTCGCGAATTGCGCGTGCTGGACGGCGTGTGGTTCATGCCGCAATCGCGGGGCGACCGGCTCCAGGTTTGGTCAATTGAAAACGACAGTACCCTGGCCGGCCGTGAATTGCGCATTAAAGAAGAAGATGGCGACACGGTGTTGCTGGAATCCATGCGGATCGAATTGCGCGGCCAAGTTATTACGTACCACCAAACTATCCGCGGCCAAAATGATAACGAACCCATACCGTTCGAACTTACCCTGGCCGATTACGATGGCTATTTATTTGAAAATCCGAAACAGGTAAATCCCAACAAAATCCGCTACCGCCTGCTGGGGCGCCGCGAAATCCAGGTTTGGACCGAAGGGCAACGTGGCAGCCGTACGGTAAATACCGAAAATGTATTCGAACGCGAGTTTACCCCGGCCGGGCTGGAGTTTCGCGTTCGCGCCGGCATTAATATGACGACCATTCGGGCTACCGGCAATTTTCCGGCTTCCAGCGATCCGGCCATTGCCAAGAACCCTGTCACCTCCGCGCGGCCCGGCTGGGAGCTGGGTACCCAATTCCGGTTTAAAGGCAGCGGCGGGTTCATCACCCTGAACGTGGAAGCCGGCCTGATGGGCAGATATTCGCACGCGAAATCGGCCTTTTTTGTCATTACAGACTCCGTGATCAATTATGCGCGCGACGTCACCTACAGCCAAACCTGGCTAACCTTGGCAGCTATTCCGGAAATTAACCTGAAACGCGACGGCAGGCTCACCATTCTTGCCGGGCCGTATTACAGCCGCTTGTTGTTCAACAGAACCAAAGGGACCGAAGAGCCCACGGGCGACAATAAACTATTTGACGCCAATAACGATTTCAAAAAGAACGACGTAGGTATCATCGCGGGGCTCCAGTACCGCCTGAATTTCGGCAAAAAAGACCTGGGCGGTACGCTCGGTTTGCGCGCCAACCTGGGCCTGGCCGACCTGGATGCCCTGTACAACCGCGAGTGCAACGACCCCGCTTTTTGCAACGGCCGGATCGGCCTGCAGGGCATTTCGCTGTATTACAGTTTTAACTTGTTGGGCTTGTAAATATGGCGAAACAAAAATTCTACGTCGTCTGGGATGGGCATGAGCCCGGCGTCTACAGCAGCTGGTCGGAAGCCAAGCAGCAAATCGACGGCTACCCGCAGGCGAAGTACAAGAGTTTTTCGTCAAAAACCGAAGCAGAAAAAGCGTACCGGGGTAGCTACTGGGCCTATGTGGGAAAGGACACCAAAAATGTAAAAAAATCACTACCGGAACTTGAAAAGGCCGGCGTGCGCCTCGATAGCCTGGCCGTCGATGCCGCCTGCAGTGGTAATCCGGGTGACATGGAATACCGGGGCGTACACACGAAAACCGGGCAGGAGATATTCAGGGTGGGGCCCTTGCCCGACGGCACAAACAATGTCGGAGAATTTTTGGCGCTGGTTCATGGCCTGGCCTGGCTCAAGCAGCAAAACAGCCCGAACATTCCTGTTTACTCCGATTCCCGGAACGCACAAATTTGGGTTAAAGCCAAAAAATGCCGCACCAAACTGGCGCATACCGGCCGCAATGCCGAGATTTTTCAGCTCATCGAACGCGCGGAAAAATGGCTCGCACTCAACAAAGTCACCAACCCGATCCTAAAGTGGGAAACGGATGCCTGGGGGGAAATCCCCGCCGACTTTGGACGAAAGTAGCGCCCTACGCCCTTTGCCCTACTCCCCGCCAAAAACATACTGCACGATATTCGCCCCCATTTGCAGGGCTTTCGTGCGTATGGCGATCGGGTCGTTGTGAATATCGTCCCAGCCGTCGCCGAGGTCGGTTTCAAAGTTATAAAAACAAATCAGTCGCCCCTGCCAGATCAGGCCGAAGCCCTGCGCCGGTTTGCCGTCGTGCTCGTGAATTTTCGGCATGCCGTTCTTGAACTCGTATTTCTGGTGGTAGATCGGGTGGCTGAAGGGCAGCTCCACAAAATCGAGCTCCGGAAAAACTTTTTTCATAGACGGCCGAACGAAGGGGTCAAGGCCAAAATCATCGTTTAAAATTAGAAACCCGCCGCCCTCCAGGTAAGCCCGCAGGTTCCGCGCTTCCAGATCGCTGAACAGCATGTTGCCGTGGCCGGTGGCGTACACGATCGGATAGTTGAAGATATCGGCGCTTCCGGGCTCCACAGTGGCGTATTCCAGGCTGAAATTTGTTTTCAGATTTTGATTGCAAAACTGCGCCAGGTTTTTCAGCGAGTTCACGTCGTTGTACCAGTCGCCGCCGCCGGAATACTTGAGCAGGGCCAGCTGTAGCGTGGGTGGCGTTTGGATTGCGGAACGCGGATTGCGGAGTGCGGAGTGGGCATTGCGGAAAGTGAAGGCGGTTGCTCCGAGGAAGCAGCAAATGAGTAGGGAAAGCCGAGTCATATTATGTAGGAAAGAGATTTAGTTAAAATTTAGAATCATCCACGCTATCGAGATAAGCCTGTATTTCACCGACAACCGAGGCCACACAGCCATCTTCAAACGGGGAGCGCAAATTGGCAAGTTTTACCAGATCGAGGAACGACTGGCTGCCCCCGGCTTTGCACAGGCGCAGGTAATCAGCCCAGGCGGCCGAGTGGTTTTCGCGGTCTTTTTTCCAAAACTGGAATGCGCAGATTTGTGCCAGCGCGTAGTCGATGTAATAAAACGGCGAATTGAAGATGTGGTTTTGTTTTTGCCAAAAACCGCCGTTTTCCAGAAATGTATTTCCGTCGTAGTTGCGGTGTGGCAAATACGTTTTCTCCAACTGGCGCCAGGCGGCATTGCGTTCGGCCGGCGTCATGCCCGGATTTTCGTAAATAATGTGTTGAAATTCATCCACGGCAACGCCATATGGTAAAAATTGAAGCGCATTGCCCACATGCATGAAGTAGTATTTTTCGGTATCCGGGCCAAAAAACAAATGCATCCAGGGCCAGGTGAAAAACTCCATGCTCATGGAGTGGATCTCGGCGGCATCGCTGGTCGGCCAGTGGTATTCGTCGAATTCAAAATGGCGGCTGCTCCACACCTGGAAGGCGTGTCCGGCCTCATGCGTCAAAACGTCGATATCGCCGCTGGTGCCGTTGAAGTTTGAAAAAATAAAAGGCGCCTGAAACATCGGCATATACGTGCAATAGCCCCCGGTAGCTTTGCCGTCCTGGTTTTCCAGGCTCATCAGGTTGGCATCGAACAGGTGCTGGAAGAATTCATCTGTTTGGGGGGCCAGTTCGCGGTACATCCGGGCCGCATTCGCCACAATTTCGGCCGGCGTGCCAACCGGTTTTGGGTTTCCAGACGGGAATTTATAGTCCTCATCAAAATAGCAGAGTGTATCCAGCCCGAGCCGCCGGCGTTGCCGTTCATACAGTGCCGAAGCCAGCGGGACGATGTGCTGCCGCACTTGTTTGCGAAAGTTGGCAACCATTTCCGGGGTATAGTCGGAGCGGCGCATGCGCGCGTACCCAACGGCAACAAAATTGTCGTTGCCCAGCGTACGGGCGATCCGATGGCGCGCTTGCACCATTTTGTCGAACAACGGTTCAACTACAGGCGCATTTTTTTCATAAAACGCCCATTTGGTCTGAGCGGCCCTGCGACGCACCGAGCGGTCGTTCGATTGCTCCACCGGCGTGAAACTGCTCAGGTTGTACACCGCACCGTCAAATTCCAGTTGGGCCGTTGCCTTCAGTTTGGTGTACTCGGTGCTGTACGCATTTTCTTCCTGCAAATCTTTTTGGATAGCCGGTTTGAATGTTTTCAATGCCAGATCGGCGAGTACGAACAAATGCCCGCCATACTTTTTGGCCAACGCTGCGCGGAAGGGCGACTTCAACAAGACCCGGTAAAAGTTGTCGTTCAGTGCCTCAAACGCGGGCAGGTTTTCATCAAAATAAGTATTCTCCGTTTCATAAAAAGGATCGCGGGTGTCCACCGTGTGCCGGATCAGACACAGGTTATACATCGTGGCAAATTCCTCGCGGATATGGATCAGTTGTTTCAGGTAATGGATTTGCGTTTCCAGCGATGCGGCTTGTTCAAAATTTTGCAAACTCGCATTGAATTTTTGTGAAACCACCGCCAGGTCGGGCCGGGTATAAGGAAAGGATTCAAAAGTCGCTGTTGTCGAAGGGGTGTCAATCATAGTCTCCATTAATCAAATTATTAGGTAGTTATGTATTGCAAAGGTATGACACCTCAAATTGTCATGCCATGTTTGGGATAGATTACATCAGGTTCTGCTGGCTACCAAACGGTGGTTTTGTACTTTGCGCACAAAAAACGACAGAATGATCCGCTTTGTACTCAGCATTTCGCTTTTTACGGCAATTATTGGACAAATTGCTGCACAATCCACGGCATATGTAATCCACGTGGGCCCAAGCCTGGGCGTTCAAAAATGGGACAATTCGTTCGAGCGCCAGATACTTTACAAATATCACGCAGCGCTTTCGATCGAGTCGGTCAACAACGAAAACGACAACTCTTCCATCTATGCGCAACTGGGCTACCATGTGCGGGGAAGCGCCACGCGTTTTCGTTTTTTCTTTCAGGGCGGCGGTATCCAAACATTTTCCCAGGAGTTTCAATTCAACAATCTGTCGCTCATTCTTGGCGCAAAAATGAAAAAGCCCCTGGGCGCGCGCGGCAAGTATTTTTACTTCGGCGGCCTGCGCGGCGACTATAACCTCAGCACCAACCTCGACGACCTGGGCCAGAACAACAACCCCTACGCCGCGATCTATTACCCGCAGCCAGGCTTTGTAAACAAATGGACGGCAGGTTTGTCCTTCGGCGGCGGCATCGAACTTCCCTTCAGCGAGTTGGTTGGCTGCCAGTTTATGCTTTCGGCACACCCGGATTTTCTGCTGCAATACCGCCAGCCGTCTATTCCCAACGTGATCGATCCGTTGAACCCCGGCCAAAATATCACC
This sequence comes from uncultured Saprospiraceae bacterium, assembly GCA_964484205.1. Taxonomy (GTDB): domain Bacteria; phylum Bacteroidota; class Bacteroidia; order Chitinophagales; family Saprospiraceae; genus M3007. The sequence goes on from CAZAEZ010000016.1 coordinate 26,657, forward strand.
ATACCGGAGCGGC
>CAZAEZ010000016.1:26769-48665 GCA_964484205.1 uncultured Saprospiraceae bacterium
CGGTTGTTGCGCAAGGTGGTGTATGAGTAACGCGAACCTCCGGTTCGCAGTTAAAAAACGCGAACCGGAGGTTCGCGTTACCCAACGTGATCGATCCGTTGAACCCCGGCCAAAATATCACCATACCGGAGCGGCGAATCCGCAACCTGACCATCGAGCTTTCCGTAGGGTTGCGGTTGTTGCGCAAGGTGGTGTATGAGTAACGCGAACCTCCGGTTCGCAGTTAAATACGCGAACCAGCGGTTCGCGTTACAGTGCATCCCAATACTCCACGGCCCGGCGCGTATGCGGGATACAAATAGACCCGCCCACCATGTTTGCCACGGCAAAAATTTCGAAGATCTGATCAGTTGTCACGCCCAGGTCGTGGCATTTTCCCAGGTGGTACTTGATGCAGTCGTCGCAGCGCAGCACCATAGATGCCACCAATCCGAGCATCTCCTTGGTTTTGGTGTCCAGTGCGCCTTCCTGGTAGGTTTGGTTATCCAGGCTCCAGAAGCGTTTGATTACCTTGTTATCGTGGGCCAGGATGCGTTCGTTCATCCGGGCGCGGTAGTCGTTGAATTCGTTTACCATTACATTGAGTGATTGAGCGATTGAGTGATTGAGTGATTGAGTGATTGAGTGATTGAGTGATTGAGTGACAAGGTGAATGGGCAAATTTAGGGGAGTAATTGGTAGGGATTGGGCATTTTTGCACCCCGCACCTTGCGTCAATCACTCAATCACTCAATCACTCAATCACTCAATGAATGCGCGTAGTAATCCAACGAGTATCCCAGGCTTCTGTAACCGTCGGCGGCGTCGAGAAATCCCGGATCGGCCCCGGCTTGCTCATCCTGTTGGGCATTGAAGTCGACGACGATGAAACCGACACCCGGTGGCTGTGCAAAAAAATCGCGGCCCTGCGCATCTTTTCGGATGCCGAAGGCCTGATGAACCTCTCGGTACAGGAAATCGACGGCGAGTTGCTGGTGATCAGCCAGTTTACCCTGCATGCCAGCACCAAAAAAGGCAACCGCCCGTCTTTTATCCGGGCTGCCCGGCCCGAGCAGGCGATTCCATTGTACGAGACTTTCGTGAAAACACTGACCTGGGAAACCAAGCGCCCGGTTCAAACAGGCGCTTTCGGGGCCGACATGAAAGTTAGTTTGATCAACGACGGCCCTGTAACAATATGGATCGATTCCAAAATGCGGGAGTAGGAGTATGGGCAAAAAAAAACCGCCGGACATTGCGTCTGGCGGTAAACCCCAAAAAACCAAATGAAAACAATCTTCCTACTGTAATATCTCTGAATAAAATAAAATCGGTTTGAGAGACATCTTTTATACGCCGGCCTGCTTTCCGGGTCACATACCAGCTGAAATTTTTTTTGAACCTGAACTTACCCTGGGTGGTTTAGGGAGGCAACCGGCCGGTAAACCCTACATTTGCCCGAATTCCAATACAGTCGGACATTCCCTGTAAGTCAATAACTTAAATTCCTTGTCATGGATACATTTTTAAATACACTTCACTCCTACAACCGCTACCTGGTGCTGGCGGCAATGGTCTTCGTGTTGATCCGCGCGTACAACGGGTGGCTAAACCGCAAACCCTTCGAAAAAGCCGACAATACCGCTTCGGTGGCGCTGCTTGGCCTGGCGCATCTTCAGGCCCTGATCGGCCTCATCCAGTACGCTTTTACCAGCACCTGGACGCAGACAGCCTTCGGCAATTTCGGCGCAGCCATGAAAGACCCGATGATGCGGTATTTTGCTGTCGAGCATATAACGGCCATGCTGATCGCTGTGGCGCTTATCCAGGTCGGGCGCAGCCTTTCGAAAAAAGCAACCGACGATGTGTCAAAACACCGGAAACTGGCGGTCTACACGTCGATTGCACTGGTGATTATTGTTGGCACGCTGGCGCAAAAAGGGCTGCTTTTCGGCAGCTTAAGCTGACCAGATTCAACTGGACAGGATTAACCTGCTTAATCTTGTTGATCCTGTCCACTCAAAAAAAATAAATTATGCAAAAACCCGGCTTACCGGAAGGGACACGCGATTTCGGGCCCGAGCAGGCCCGGAAACGCGCGTATATTTTTGATACCATTCGCGCCGTATTCGTGAAATTCGGCTTCCAACCGCTGGAAACTCCGGCCATGGAAAACCTGAGCACCCTCACCGGAAAATACGGCGACGAGGGCGATCAACTGCTTTTCAAAATTCTGAACAACGGCGACTACCTGCAAAAAGCCGACCCCGCAGCCCTGGCGGCTAAAGATTCGGCCAAACTGGTATCCAGTATTTCCAAACGCGGCCTGCGGTACGACCTCACCGTGCCTTTTGCGCGCTACGTAGTGATGAACCGCCATGCCCTCACCTTCCCCTTCAAACGTTACCAGATCCAGCCGGTTTGGCGCGCCGACCGCCCGCAAAAAGGCCGGTACCGCGAGTTTTTTCAATGCGATGCCGACGTCATCGGCTCCGACAGCCTGATGTACGAAGCTGAACTGGTACAGATCTACGACGAAGCCTTTGCCCAATTGCAGATTCCGGTAACCATCAAACTCAACAACCGAAAGGTGCTCTACGGCATCGCCGAAGCAGCCGGTATCGCCGACCGCTTTTCCGACATGACGGTGGCCATCGACAAACTGGATAAAATTGGCCCGGAGGGTGTACGGCGTGAACTTGCCGGACGCGGCATTCCGGAAGCGGCCCTCGACACCATCGAAAAAGTACTGGCCATTGCGTCGCCCGGTGAACTTCGGGCCATCTTCAGCACCAGCGAAACCGGCCTTGCCGGCCTTGCCGAACTTGATCAGGTATTCGGTTTTTTAGAAAAAACAAGCCTGAAAAATGATGTGAAATTCGATGTTACACTGGCCCGCGGCCTGAGTTATTACACCGGCTGCATTTTTGAAGTGGCAGCAAACGGCGTTAAAATGGGCAGTATCGGCGGCGGCGGCCGCTACGCCGACCTCACCGGCGTTTTCGGCATGCCCGGCCTGTCGGGTGTCGGAATCTCCTTCGGCGCCGACCGGATTTATGATGTGCTGGACGAACTCGGCCGCTTCCCGGAAACCTTGTCGGAAACGGTGCGTGTGCTGCTCATGGCTTTCGACGACGCTTCGCACAAGTATGCGTTTGAATGTGTGACCAAAATCCGCGCAGCAGGCATCCCCGCCGAGTTGTACCCCGAGCCGGGCAAATTGAAAAAACAGTTCGACTATGCGGCCAGGTGCAATATCCCGGTGGTTGCGCTCGTCGGCGAAACGGAAATGCAGACGGGGCAGCTGACGGTGAAAGATCAGAAAACCGGGGAGCAGAAAAATATGACGGTGGAGGCGCTGATCAGCCAGCTGAGCGCTTGATTCCGGCAACGACGACCACAATTTCGCCCTTCACCTCCTTGGCCGAAAAATGGGCCTGCAATTCCGTCAGCGGCGCTGTTTTCACTTCCTCATGCAGCTTGCTCAACTCGCGGGCTACACAGGCCATACGCGTTGCGCCGCAAACGCCGGCCAGTTCAACCAGGCATTTTACCAGCCGGTAGGGCGATTCGTACAACACAAACGTGTGCGGCAATTCGGCCAGGTACTTCAGGCGGGTTTGCCGGCCTTTTTTATGCGGCAAAAAACCCTCGAAATGGAACGTGTCGCAAGGCAAGCCGCTGGCGACCAGCGCCGGCACAAATGCCGTGGGGCCGGGCAGGCATTCCACCCGCACCCCCTGCTGCACACAGGCCCGCACCAGTAAAAAACCGGGGTCGCTGATTCCTGGCGTGCCGGCATCCGACACCAATGCCATCGTTGTGCCGGCCTGGAGTTCAGCCACCAGTTTTTCAACTACAGCGTGCTCATTGTGGGCATGAAAAGCGCGCAACGGCGTGCGGATTTCATAGTGCTTCAGCAGTTTGCCGCTTGTGCGCGTATCCTCGGCCAGCACCAGCGACACCTCTTTCAGGATGCGCAGCGCGCGCAAGGTGATGTCCTCCAGATTGCCGATGGGTGTGGGTACGATGTAGAGCATTTTTCCAGTGCCGGCAGCTACTGTTGACTGATCTGGTAGGTATATGTTTCCACGATCATGTTTGCCAGCAGTTTTTGGCAGGCCGTTTCCACCTTTTGCCGGGCGTCGTCTTCGCTAGCCGCGTCGAGGGCCATATGTACATGACGGCCAATGCGGACATCGGAAATTCCATCCAGGTCGAGGTGCCCCAAATTGTTTACTACCGCTTTCCCTTGCGGGTCGAGTAGTTCCTTATGCGGCATAATGTCAATTTCAGCAACAAATTTCATTTGAGCGCGATGTTTAAATGGCTAAAGACCCGGGCGGTTGGGCGCCTGGTCTGCATTGAGTATTTTATTTTTTGAAAAAACAGACAAAACAATGTAAAACAAGATGACCAGCGACAAGCCCAGGCCTTTAAAAAGCACCAGTGCAGTTATCGACAAGGCCAAAAACAAGCTGGGCATTTTATTCTCGCGCAAACGCCGGGAGCGGAACTTGAGCGCAAACATGGGGATATCGCTGACCAGCAGAAAGGAAAAAAGTCCGGTCAAAATGTACAACAGCCAGGGCTGTGCCACCAGCAAACTCCCGATGCCGAGCTGGTTGTTGTGTGCCGCCAGCATCAGACCCAGTACAAACACCGTACACCCCGGGGTGCTTAGACCCATGAAATAGTGTTTTTGCCGGGTGTCGAGGTTAAACTTTGCCAGCCGGTAGGCGGAAAACATGGACAGCAAAAACGCCGGTAACGCCAACGGACAAATAGCCAGCCGGGTGCTTTCCGTGGCAGGTGCCGAATCAGACATCCACGGAAAAAAACCGGGAAAATCCGGACAGTATGCGGAAGCCAGCAAACCGTACAACATCGCTCCGGGCACAACGCCAAAACTGACCACATCGGCCAGGGAGTCCAACTCCCGCCCCATCGGGGAGGCTACGCGCAAGGCCCGCGCCACCATGCCGTCGGCATAGTCGCATAAAAAAGAGCCCAGGACAAACCAGGCGGCAGGCACTACCTGACCGTTCAGCAGCAAAATCAGCGCGCAACACCCGAAAAACAGGTTCGACAACGTGAAAAAATTGGGAATGTGTTGACGCATAAGGAGTACGAAGTACGGAATACGGAGTGCGGAGTGTCCCGACCCGGCGTCGCTCTCCTTTTGTAAGAAAACAAAAGCCGGCCGCGCAGGCAAAAGTAGGATTTTACCGGCATCTGCTGATGTATTCCCCGGCTTATCCGGAAAAACATACCGTAAAATTCAGGCTAATGCCGGACTTTTGGGTTTTATAAATGCCGGCGCTATGTCCAACGTTTTTTTTAATGCACCACGGAGGCAAAAAGACATCAAGGTTTTTCGCCAAAAGAAAAACCTCCGGGCTTCCGCCGTGCTTTTTCCCCTCTGCCTACTCCTCGCAGCCTGCGGCAACCCCAATACCCCGCTCGATGCCGGCACCCGCCAGCGCATCGACTCCACCGCAGCGGCACAAATACGGCTGGCACGGGAGGAACTCGATAGCCTTTGCAAACTCCAGCAAAAAACCGTCCTGCCTCAACTGGTCGATTCGATCAAAAAAAAGCGCCTCCGGGAAATTCAGGAACAACTGAAAACCGTCCCGAAATAAAATCGACTTTCACGACTGCCTGGTTCCCATCTCACCGATTCATCTCTTAGGAGGCCGTATCAAAAGAGAAAATCTAAAATGCCCGCCGTAGAATATTATATGCACTACGGAGACACGGAGGCCACGGAGAATTAAACTCCGTGGCCTCCGTGTCTCCGTAGTGAAAATTTGGAATTGCCTGCGCGTGTAAGGACCTATGATACGCCCTCAGAAATAGCGCGCAACACCGACACATAATTCCCCACAAATTCGTCCAGCCGTTTCCGGCGGTATTGCATCACAAAGCGCGGATGCGGCAAGGGGATAACTTCCCTGAAAAAACCGTGTTGGTCGTTCAGTTTTTTGAACACCTTGAAATTTTGCCCTTCCCCGATGCACACCGCGGCCTCGCGCCGGGCGCCAAATTCCAACTGGGTGCGGATATTCCACACGATGAACGGCTCGGTGGCTTTCAGCAACTGCCGGTCGTCGTAGTAGTTGATGTTGATGCCGTTTTTGACGAAGCCCAGCGGCGACATGGAGGTGATATAAAATTGCCGGCAAAAGGCCTCCGCACCGCCGTAGGCATGGATGAACATCCACACAAATTGCGCCGACAACTCCTGTTTTTTCGGAAAATCATTCGGAATGCCGCATTCGCTTTCCAGACGTACCGGATCGGTAAACGGCACCCCGGTGATGCCCGCGCCAAAACGGCCCGGATTGATGCCGAACATGAAATTGCGCGGCTGCGTATCGGTGTAGTATTTCTGGTAAAAAGCCGTCAGGGCCGTCATGGTTTCCGGTTGTGCATACGGGAACAGCCATTCAAAATCGGGGGGCAAGGCAATTTCCGGAGGGCGTAAATTGCGCGTGAACGCAAGTACATGATCTGCAAATGTCATGGCGGTAAAGATAGCGGTTGTTGGCCGTTGGCATGGGCGGTTGGCTATCTTTGCCGCCATGGAAATCATGCGTCTTTCCAAACCCGACCACACCCTTCGGGGTACCGTCGCACTCGAGGGCTCCAAAAGCCTGAGCAACCGCGCATTGGTCATCCTGGCCCTTGCCGATGCTGATCCCGGACAATGGCTGAGCGGACTTTCCGACTCCAAAGACACGCAAACCCTGCTGCAAGTCCTGCAAAAGCCATCCGCCCGGTACGATGCCGGCGATGCGGGCACTACTTTCCGCTTTCTTACCGCTTACCTGGCCTTGCAGCCGGGCGAACAGGAACTGACCGGCTCGGCCCGCATGTGCGAGCGCCCGATCGGCGCCCTGGTGGAGGCGCTGCGCAGTTTGGGCGCCCGGATCGACTATCTTGGCCGCTCCGGATACCCGCCGCTGCGTATTGGCCCGCCCGATTTTTCAACTAAAAAAATGCAAACGGTCCGGATAGATGCCAGTGTAAGCAGCCAGTTTCTTTCCGCGCTTTTGCTCATCGGTCCGTACCTGCCCGGCGGCCTGGAGCTGATCCCCGAAGGACGGCAGGTTTCCCGGCCCTACCTCGAAATGACCATGCAGATGATGCGGTTTTTCGGCGCCGATACGCAATGGCAGGGCGACCGGATCCGGGTGGCGCCCGGGCAGTATGTGCCCCGGCACTTGCGCATCGAAGCCGATTGGTCGGCAGCGTCCTACTGGTATGCAATGGCTGCTTTTGCCGAAACGGTGGACCTCAAGTTGGAAGGCCTTTTTGCCGACAGCTGGCAGGGCGACCGGATAATCCGGGAATTGATGAACGATTTTGGAGTGGCCAGCCGGGCGTTTGGCCCCACCAGCATCCTTTCTCCCAATGGAAACGGGAGGCCGGCCAGACACACAGTCGATTTTCGCAACTGCCCCGACATTGCCCAAACAATGGCCGTCGTATACGCCGGACTGGGCATTCCCGCGGTGTTTACCGGGCTCGAAACGCTGGCCATCAAAGAAACCGACCGCACCAGCGCCCTGGGCATCGAACTGGCTAAGATCGGCGTACATTTCGGCCCGGAAACGCCCGGCAGCGAACGCTACGTTTTGCAAGGCAAAGCCCATTGGGATGCACCGACCCGCTTCGCTACTTACGGCGATCACCGGATGGCCATGGCGTTTGCAACCCTGGCCATGCTGGGACCCGTCGAGATTGAAAATCCGGGCGTCGTAGCGAAATCCTATCCGGCCTTCTGGGAGCATCTGGCACAGGTTGGCTTTTCCACTGAAAAACATACCGCACCGTGAAAAACGATACCGAAACCACTACCATTCGCGCCCGCGGCAAATTGTTGCTCACCGGGGAATATGCCGTGCTCGACGGGGCGCAGGCCCTGGCAGTGCCGGTGCGCTACGGCCAAACGCTGGAGGTGCGCGTATCGGCGGATGCTGAAAAGTTGTACTGGGAAAGTATGGACGAACAAGGCATAACCTGGTTCAACGCCACATTTTCCCTGCCGGCGCTCAACGTACTGGAAACCACCGGTGTCTTCACCGCCGAACGGCTGCAGGGCATACTGGCCGCCTGCCGGAAGCAAAATCCGGAATTTCTTACCCGTGCGGGTTGGCAGGTGCGCACGCGTACCGATTTTCCGCGCCGCTGGGGTTTGGGCACCAGCAGCACGCTCATTGCTGCGCTGGCGCGTTGGGCCGGCGTCGATCCGTATGCAGTGTTGTTCGACACGTTTGGCGGCTCGGGCTACGATATTGCCTGCGCTTTTGCCGAGGGGCCGTTGCTGTACCGGCTGGAGGAAAAACAACCCCACGTGCAGCCCGTTCATTTTTCACCGGCATTTGCCGCCCACTTGTGTTTTGTTTTTTTAGGTAAAAAACAAAACAGCCGCGCCGGAATTCAGCGGTATCGCGAGCGGGCGCAGGGTGATCCGGATTTTATTGAAAAAATTACCGCGCTGACGGAACGTGCCGTTCAGGCGCAAACGCTGGCAGATTTCAGCGCTGCAATGCTCGAGCACGAGCAATTGATCGGCCGGACACTCGATCTGCCGCGGGCGCAGGATTTGTACTTCCCGGATTTTCCCGGGGTGGTGAAAAGCCTGGGCGCCTGGGGCGGCGACTTTGTGCTGGCCATGAGTGCGCAGGCGCCGGCTTCGGTAACGGACTATTTTTTGAAAAAAGGTTTTCCGACTTGTTTGGCGTACCGGGATATGGTTATCTCCTCGCAATAGTCGGTGAAGCGTAATAGCCGGCGGAAAGTGGTTCGCAAAAATGATGATGCCGTGCATACTGTCGGCGTGACTCAAAATCACGCCGACAATAAACCAATCAAGGTTGATTTTTTAGAAACCGTGCTCTACCGGGCGTCAGTAATACCGCGCATAAGCCGCAAACAGGCTCACACATAGTGCCAGCACACTGACCACCATGACAAGTTGCCGGGTATAAGCAAATCGGAAAAGCCCCGGCATGGCCAGCCAGACCAATGGCAGGACCGGGATAAAATACCGCCCGCTCATGCTCAAAATGCGCGGATGCCCCACCGGCGCCCACATCAGGTACAGCGTGGTGGCCAGACTGATGGCCATTAATGCTGCGATCGAGACAAATAATATTCTCGCCTTATTCGGAAGTTCGGCCGGTTGTTTTTGCACAAACGAAAACAACGTGGTCAATAACAGCAGGGCAATTGTCCAACCCGGGAGGTAATTTTTTTCCCAACCAAATTTCCCGAAATAATGCGCCGTTATGGCCTGCGCGTTTTCAGCAAAAGACAAGCCGAGTATTTTTATAAACTGAACGGGATTTTCCAAAATATGGAAAAACTGCGCGCCGGGATCCACACCTTCGTTGAGGGTGACCTGCCCGGCAAAAAGCGGGTTGTATTGATCTTTAGGCAAAAATAAGTTGCTGGATTGGCTGTTCCAGGCGGCTATAATTCCAAGGGCCAGGATCAATAAACCCAGGGCATAGCGGTTCCGGTGTTCCGGTTTTTCAAATGATATTTTCGGCAATAGAAATGCGAGCAATACAACAGGCGCGTATACAAATTTATTCAATGCCAGCACAGCAATGCCCACGGCAAGCCATACCATTTGCTCTTGAGTCAGCTTGTTTGTTTTTTCTATAATTTTTCTATAAAAAAAGGCTATGGTTAAAAAGGCTACACCGTTCGTTACCACATCGCCGCCGGCGCTGGCATTGATAAACACAGAACCGGGCAACAGTGCCAAAAAAGCAAAAGCCCATTGGTGCTGGGGCATTATTTCTATTGCTTTTGAAATTAAAACAATCCAAAATGAAAGCGTGAAACACCGGATAAGATAAAGAGCAAACAACGGTTTTATTCCGAGCGCCAAACTGATTTTTGCAGCAACTATTTGAGGAAGATAGACTGAAAACGGATACAGCCCGGTATTCGGAAAATCGGCAAACGTTTTTATCCGGACATTCAATTCTATCGATTTTGCCTGCGCAAATTTTTGGGCGGTTTGTTTGGCGCTATAGTCAAACTTCATGGGCAAGTAGATTGCTTCCAGCTGACCGATACTTTCCGGAGTTTCGCCGCCCAGGCGGTTGTCCCGCTGTTCGCCCCAAAAATGGCCTTCGGCCAAATGGAACGCCCGTTCGATATGATCGGCCTCGTCGGGTACCTGAAACGGCGGGATCAGGAAAACAATAGCCAGGCCAAAAATGAGGGCTGTGATCTGGAAAAAACGTACGGGCGAAAGATTGATCAGGGCTTCCGCGAAAGGGGAAAGGCCTGGGTTAGTCATATGCTTCCGGATTGCCCCCCGTTAGGATTTTTGACACCATGAGAAATGCTTAAAAAAGTCCGCAAACAGGCTAAAAATAGAACTTGCTGCGCATATCGCCGGCGTGACTCGCAGTCTAATCTACCGCAAACCACTTGCTCCCTGGTAAAATACTGCCGCATATCGTTTGATGCATACTACTGGACATTTCCGTTAGACCTTCCAGGTTTCGCAAACCTGGAAGGCCTGAGCGCGTCCGAAAAACAAAATGTCCAGTAGTATGCGTTTGATGTTTTTTTTAGATTTTTAAGCGCTAAACATTGTAGCGGCAAATCAGTTATAAGCTGAGCATAACTTAACCACAGCATTCCATGCCCACCACCTGGTACGACAGTGTCGTCACAAAAATCGAAGACGCCGGCCCGCATGTAAAGCGGTTCTGGCTGGAAACGCCCGGCGCCGATCGGCCCGACTTCAAGGCCGGCCAGTTTGTCACCATAGACCTCCCGATCGGCGAAAAACGCCTGCAACGCTGGCGCAGCTATTCCATTGCCAACGCCCCGGCCGACGATCCCAACTTCCTGGAACTTTGCATTGTGAAAGCGCCGGACGGATTGGGTTCCAAGTATTTTTTTGAAGCAGTACACCCGGGTTCCACCTTGCGCTGGAAAGGCCCCGAAGGCACCTTTTGCCTGCCCGAAACGATCGATAAAGACCTGGTGCTCATTTGTACGGGCACGGGCGTGGCGCCTTTCCGGAGCATGCTGCGCGACCTGCAACACGCCGGCCGCCCGCACCGGAACATCCACCTGATTTTCGGTACCCGTACCGAAGCCGACATCCTGTACCGCGAAGAATTTGAAACGCTGGCACGCACTATGCCGGGCTTTCGCTACGATGTGGCGCTTTCCCGCCAGCCCGACTGGCCCGGCTACCAGGGATACGTGCACCAGATTTACCTCAAGGAATACGCGGAAAAACGACCCGATATCCAGTTTTACATCTGCGGCTGGAGCAACATGATTGATGAGGCCGTGGCCAACCTGCTGATCAAACTGGGCTATGACCGGACGCAGATTTTGTACGAGATGTACGGTTGAGTGGTTGATTAATTAACCCAAGTTGTGACCAACAAAAAGTAGACAGGATTTACAAGATCAACAGGATTTTATCAGGCCGGCTGCGCCGCCATCCGGTTTGTAAAAGTCGGCGTAGCCGACGCTGATCATGTAAATCCTGTCCATTTTTTCCTGGTAGGTCACAACTTGAGTTAACTATGGTAGGCAGCCTCTGATCGTTTTAGCATTCGGATGACGCGCACTCACCTTTAAGCAAAATAAATCCGTGAGCATTTGTGTTTCGCCGCAGGCGAATCCGCGTCATCCGTGTTCTAAATAAATTATCCCGCCAAAATCGACTTGTACTTCGCTTCGTCGTGCAGCAATTTCACGGCGGCGTCCACTTCCGGGTCGTTCTTCAGGCTTTTGCGCACTTTGCCCCGCTGGAAAAACACGCGCCCCACAAGTTCCTGTTCAATTTCATGCACAATGCGGGCTTTGTTTTTAAGCATTTCACCTTTTTTCTCGGCTTTGATCTTGTTTTCCATGGCCTGTATATCGGCGCCGATGGGAAAATTTTCGCTGGTGGCCAGGGTGCTGAGTTCTTTTAGTTTTTGCTCCGAAGCGCTTTCGTATTCGAAGTTTTTGCTTTGAACAAAACGGTTGAAATCGTCCCAGCCGGTAAACGCAAACGTTTCGATCGAGTCAATTTTGGGCTGCTTGAGCATCCACTCGGTGGCATAGTCGAAAATGATGTTTTGGTCGAGCAAGGCCCGCACGATTCCGGTAGCCGTATCCACCGGCAAGGTTACGTCGGGCGCCACGCCACCGCCGTCGAGCACACGGCGGCCGTTGCGGGTTTTGAAGGCCGCGCGTTCGGTGTCGGGGATGTGCACCGGCTCGCCGTTTTTGTAGCGCACCGCCTGGATGCAGCGCCCCGAAGGGATGTAATACTTCGCCGTGGTCAGTTTGATCTTGGCGTTGTAGCCGACGTCTTTGGTATTTTGCACCAGGCCTTTTCCATAACTGCGCTGGCCCAAAAGCACGCCCCGGTCGGTGTCCTGAATGGACCCGCAGACGATTTCACTGGCCGATGCGCTCATTTTATTGATCAGTACGACCACCGGAATTTCTTTGTCGATGGGGCTGTGCAGCGTTTTGAAGCTGCGGTCCCATTCCGGCACTTTGCCTTTGGTGCTGACGATAAATTCGCCTTTCGGCAAAAACACATTGGCCACATTGACGGCTTCGTTCAACAGGCCGCCACCGTTTTCGCGCAGGTCGAGGATCACGCCTTTCAAATCGGGATTTTTGCGTTTGAGTTCCTGCAGCGCGTTGGCCACATTTTCCCCGGCAGCACGCGTAAAGGTGCTCAGGTAAATATAGCCGATACCCTGATCAACGATGCCGGCGTGCGGCACATTTTGCGATTCGATCTCGCCGCGTTCGAGGGTGATGCGCTGGTTTTTGCTTTCGCCGGGGCGCTGCACTTCCAGGTCGATTTTGGTGCCGGGCACGCCGCGCAGAAAGGCCATCACGTCGTCTTTGCTGCGGCCTTTGGCGCTCTGGCCATCCACGGTTAGGATAGCATCGCCCACTTTGAGTCCTGATTTATGTGCAGGGCTGTCTTCGAAAATTTCGGTGATCACCACCCAGTCGCCCATTTGTTTGGCTTCGGCGCCCACGCTGTTGTAGCGGCCGTCGTAGAGGTAGCGGTAGCCCTCGATATCCGTTTCGGAAATATAATTGGTGAACGGGTCGAGGCCGCCGAGCATGGCGTCCATCCCGGTGCGCATGAGTTTGCCGGGGTCCAGTTCATCCACATAGGCGTGGTTGATTTCCTTGTAGGCGTTGGTAAAAATTTCAAGGTTTTTGATGATCTCAAAGTACTTGTTGTCATCAAATCCTTTGAAAGCAAACAGGCCGGCAGCAGCCAGGCAGATCAACAGAAAAATTCGTTTGTGCATAATTTTTAGGTTACTGGTTTGAGGGTTCGAGGGTTACTGGTTTCGGGTTTCGGGTTCCTGGTTTTGGGTTGAATTTGACCAAAATAGCGCGGTTGAGCTGGGCAATTTTTATTTTCCGACAAAACTACGGGCAAATACCGCGTATTCGTGGAAACGGCTGTTTTTTTGAGTCAAAAGGATACCGGACCCCGAATCAAATCAACCCAAAAACTGCCGCAGCACCGCCAGCAGTTCATCCGGCTTGTCGGCATGCACCCAGTGCCCGGCGCCTTCGATCGTCGCGATTTCTGCCTGCGGAAACAGGGACTTGATTAACGCAAAATCGCTGTCTTTGATATACCCGGACTTGCTGCCGCGAATAAAAAGCACGGGTTTGTCAAAAGCCGGGCCGCCGACGCCGGCCAATACATCCGGATAGGCCTGCCAGAGTACGGGCAGGTTCATTTTCCAGGCGTAGCTGCCGTCTTTGTTGCGGGTAATATTTTTCAGTAAAAACTGGCGGACACCGAATTCGGGAATGTGTTTTTGCAGAAAATCATCTGCCTCCTGGCGGGTGCCGACCTTGCTCAGGTCCAGCGCCAGCAGGGCTTCGTAAATATCGCTGTGGTTGTCCGACGCCGGGCCGGGAGCAATATCGACGACCACAAGTTTATCGACCATGTCGGGGTGATCGAGGGCAAACTGCATGGCCACCTTGCCGCCCATGGAATGCCCGATCAGGGTGGTGGTGAAAATCCAGTGATGCTCCAGGAAGGCTTTCAGGTCTTCCGCCATCTCGGGGTACGTGTGGCTGGGCAGGTGTGGCGACCTGCCGTGGTTGCGCAGGTCGGGTGTGATCACGAGGTGCTGGTCGGCCAATGCTTTGGCCACCGTTTGCCAGTTGTCGGAAAAACCGAAGAGGCCGTGCAGGATTACGATGGGGTCGCCCTGCCCAAATTCGCGTGCAAATAATTCCATGGTGCCGGTTTATCCCATCAAAACGAAGCCCGGGTTTTATTGTTTAAACGGGGGTGCTACTTTTGTACCCTTGTTTTTTTTCAGAAATTTTGCCCAACACAATGCTACGAACTGTACTGATTGTCCTGATAAGCGCCGGCCTGCTCGCGGCCGGCAGTTGCAAAAACGATCCTAAAGATCAACCAAACGCCGGTGCGGATGCGCAGATAGACCCCGAGCTGGGCCGGCTGAACGCCTTGCTGATCCAGGAGCCGAACAACGACTCGCTGCTCTACCGGCGCGCCGAAGTGTACTACAACCTGGACGGCTTCGATGAAGCCCTCAACGACCTGCATGCGGCTATAAAAATTGATTCCTTGCACCCGCAATACTATCATTTGCTGGCCGATGTGCTGCTGGATTATGCCCGGCCCAACGATTCCAAACGCGCTATCGACGTGTTGCTCACGGCGGCGTATATGTTCCCGGGGCGGGTCCCGACCTTGTTGAAACTGAGCGAGTTTCAGCTGATCGTCCGTCAGCACGACGATGCCCTGGCCACGCTGGACAAAATCCTGCAAAAAAACCCGCAAAATGCCGAAGCTTTTTTCATGGCGGGCCGGGTTGCGCTGGACAAAGGCGACACTACGCGCGCCATCGCCGCCTTGCAAAAGTCGGTGCAATACGATGCCGACAACCCCGATGCCTGGCGCTTTCTGGGGCGTATTTTCTCCAACCGCGACAATCCCCTGGCCCTGCAGTATTTCGACAATGCCCTGCGTGTGGATTCGAATGATCTGGAATCGCGCGAATTCAAAGGCGCTTTTTACAAACGGCGCGGTGAGTTTGACCGGGCATTTGAAGTGTACCGGGATATCGTCGTGCGCAACCCGGATTATTCCAATGCCTATTTCGACATGGGGATGATCTACCTGGAGCTGGACTCCCTGCAAAAGGCCTACGACCATTTCGATCTGGCCATCAAAACCGACCCGCTTTTTGTGATAGCCTACTACTACCGGGGTCATGCCGCCGAACTTCAGGGAAATATCGCCGCCGCAAAAGCCGACTACCAGCAGGCCAGCGGCATGGCGCCGAATTATGCAGAACCCAAGGCGGCCCTGAAACGGTTGGGGTTGTAGGGGCGACCCTTGCGGTCGCCCTGTTGGGACCCTTGCGGTCGCCCTGTTGGGACCCTTGCGGTCGCCCTGTTGGGACCCTTGCGGTCGCCCTGGTTTATGGCAGGCCGCCGTTTACAGGGCGGCCGCAAGGGCCGCCCCTACGAGGCCCCTCTATAATGGATAACCAAATAGATAAAAATGTCTACCTATGCTCTCGGCGATATTCATGGCTGCAACCGCAGCTTTCAGGCTTTGTTGAAGCAGCTTCCGCTTCAGCCGGGGGATTCCCTGATCCTGCTGGGCGACCTGATCGACCGGGGGCCGGATTCGAAGGGCGTTATCGACACCGTTTTTCGCCTGCGTAGAAATGGCCATCCTGTCACCTGCCTGCGCGGCAACCATGAACAGTTGTTGCTCAACGGGCTGCTGAATCCCGATAAAATTGAGTTGTGGTTGTTAAACGGCGGGTCTCAAACGCTGGAGAGTTTTGGCACGAAACACCTGCTTGGCATTCCGGAGCGTTACCTCAATTTTTTCCAGGCAATGCCCCATTGGTATGAAACGCAGGACTACCTGTGCGTGCACGCCGGCCTCAATTTTACCCGGCCCAACCCGCTCGACGAACACTTCAGTTTGCTCTGGATCCGGCGCTGGTACGATGAAATTGACTACAACTGGCTAGGCGAACGCATGGTGCTGCATGGCCATACCCCCCTTGAACTGGAAACAATACAAACGCAACTGGCCAACCTGCCTGTCAACCAATATCTCAACCTCGACAACGGCTGCGTGTATGCCTTGCGGCAACACGACCGGCCGGACTTGGGGCGCCTCGTGGCCTTTTGCCTGGACACCCGGGAATTATTTCTTCAAAAATGTGTTGACTAGAGGCCTTAACCTCGTTAACAAAAGCCCTGCAGACAATATAATTATTATTGGTGCGCTTCACCCCTGAATTTAAAGCCTAGTTTTGCCTCTATTCTTCACCCACATCATTTAATTTTTTATTTATGAAGTTCTCAATTAAAACCCTGCTGCTGCTTTTGGCAGTTTCTGCATTTACCGTAACCGCTTGTAAAGACGATGAGTCGAACGAAGACAAGCTCACCGCTGCCTCCTGTTGGAAAAATACGAAGTCGGAAACCTATGATCCGACTACTAACGTATGGACAGAAGATGTGCTCGATGATTGCGACAAAGACGACTGCACGCGGTTCAATGCGGACAAAACTATGACTTTCGATGAGGGCGCCACCAAATGCGATCCGGCCGACCCGCAAACCAGCACGGGCTCTTGGAGTCTGAGTGCCGATGGTAGCACGCTTACCGTATCGGATCCGGGAAGTGGCTTTTCGTTCGCAGGCCAAATTACCGAACTCAGCTCCAGCAGGCTGGTTGTAGAGATCGATATTCTCGGCTTTAAGAGCCGGATTACGTTTACCAACTAACAATTTGGTGTTTGCGAATAGCCGGAAATATTGCTTTACCCGCATTCGCACGTAGCACCTAAAGCCGCATAGAGGTTTACGATCGGCTGTTCCTTTCGTTCGCCTTTATGCGGTTTATTTTTTCCAGGCCCAAAAGCCGTACCTTTGCCCCCATTTCATACTAAAATATGTTCCCAACCTACGACGTCATAGTAGTCGGCGCCGGCCATGCCGGTTGCGAAGCGGCAGTGGCTGCGGCCAACATGGGCTGTAAAGTCATGTTGGCCACGATGAACATGCAGACCATCGCCCAGATGAGCTGCAACCCTGCCATGGGCGGCGTGGCCAAGGGCCAGATCGTGCGGGAGGTGGACGCCCTGTGCGGTTATTCCGGCATCGTGACCGACCACACGATGGTGCAATTCCGGATGCTGAACAAATCCAAAGGGCCGGCCATGTGGAGTCCGCGCGCGCAGAGCGACCGGATGGAGTTTGCCCGCCTGTGGCGGCAATTGTTGGAGGGGCATCCGAACATCGATTTCTGGCAGGAAATGGTGCGGGGACTCGTCGTTAAAGATGGCCGCGTGCAGGGTGTGCGCACCGGTATGGGCCTCGAAATTCCGGGCAAAGCCGTAGTGCTCACCAACGGCACCTTCCTGAACGGCATTATTCACATTGGTGAAAAACAGTTTGGCGGCGGCCGGGCCGGCGAAAGCGCTGCCCGCGGTATCACCGAGCAACTGGTTGAACTGGGTTTCGAAGCAGGCCGTATGAAAACCGGCACACCGCCCCGGGTCGACGGGCGTACGATCGATTTTTCCAAAATGGAATTGCAACCCGGTGACGACCCGGCCGGCAAGTTTTCGTACACCGATACGCCGCCGCTGACCGAACAGATGCCCTGCCACATCACCTATACCAATCAAAAAGTACACGATATCCTGCGCACGGGTTTCGACCAGTCGCCCATGTTCAACGGGCGTATTCAGGGTGTGGGGCCGCGCTATTGCCCCAGCATTGAGGATAAAATCGATCGTTTCAGCGAAAAGTCGTCGCACCAGCTTTTTGTGGAACCGGAAGGCCGCGACACCTGCGAAATTTACATCAACGGCTTTTCCTCCTCCCTGCCGGAAGATGTGCAGTTCAAAGCCCTGCGCGCGATTGCCGGGTTGGAAAATGCCAAAATGTTCCGTCCGGGCTATGCGATTGAGTACGACTATTTTCCACCGACCCAACTGCAGGTTACCCTGGAAACGAACCGGGTCAAAAACCTGTTTTTTGCCGGCCAGATCAACGGGACCACGGGCTACGAAGAAGCAGCCTGCCAGGGCCTGATGGCCGGCCTGAACGCAGCGTTGGCCGTACACGAGCAGGAACCCCTGGTGCTTAAACGCTCCGAAGCCTACATCGGCGTGCTCATTGACGACCTGGTGAACAAAGGCACCCAGGAACCCTACCGCATGTTTACCAGCCGGGCCGAATACCGGATTTTGTTGCGGCAAGACAACGCCGACCTGCGCCTTACCCCCATCGCCCACCGCCTGGGCCTGGAGGGCGCCGACCGGCGTATGGACCGGGTGCGCGCCAAAGAAAAATCTGCCGCTGAAATCGCCGCTTTTTTTCAAAATGCATCTGTTGCACCGGATGAGGTGAACGGCTACCTGGCTTCCGTCGACTCGGCGCCGATAACCCAAAAACTCAAACTCCACAATATTCTCCTGCGCCCGCAAGTGAATATCGGAAGCCTTGCCCGGGCGCTGCCTGAGGTGCAGCGGTTTTTGGCGCCCTTCGATCAGGAGTTTGTCGAGCTCGCCGAAATAAATATCAAGTACGACGGCTACATCCGCAAAGAGCAGGATATGGTGGAAAAAATGAGCCGGCTGGAGGATTTGCACCTGCACGAAGATTTCAACTACGCCGCACTCACGGCACTCAGCGCCGAAGCCCGCGACAAACTCGCCCGGCAAAAACCGCGCACCATCGGGCAGGCCAGCCGGATTTCCGGGGTGAGCCCGGCTGATGTGAGCGTGCTGCTGGTGCACTTGGGACGGTGAGGAGAGGGTGGGGATTATACCCAAGTTGCAATGATCATGTGATTAACAACCCGCAATTAAAAACTACGTTATTTTTGTAAAAAAAGTTTGAAATATGGATGCAGCGACTGATGTAGTTTCGAAAGAAGCAGTACTTAACTCCCTGAGTAAAATGCCGGATCAAATTCCGATAGATGCTCTCCTTGATGAAATCATCTACCTTTTCAAGGTGGAATCGGCATTGCGGAAATCACAAAAAGGGGAAGGAATACCCATTGAAAAATTTCGCGAAAAAGTAAAAAAATGGGCGAAGTGAAGCTGATCATCACTCCGGATGCAGAAGACGATATTCGGGAGATTTACAACTACCTGTCCGAATATTCCATCAACGCTGCTTTGGTACAAGTTGACCGGTTTCTGGATTTTTTTGAGCAGTTGCGGGAGTTTCCGCGAATGGGAAAAGTAATAGACAAACTCGGAAACGACCGTTTACGTGAATTTTACATCGGTACTTACCGGGTAGCTTATTACATTGTTTCAGAAAACCAAATTGATATTTTGAGAATACACCATAGCGCCAAACCACCGGAATCAGAATGAATGCCTTCTCTGTGGCCGGAAAAAAAGTCACCTCTCAACTTAAATACAGCCAAGTCAAAATCCCCAGCGCAAAAAGATACAGCCCCGCGCTGAGCATCAGGGCGCGGTACTTAAAGCGCACCACCCGCCGGTGCATGGCCGCGATGGAGGCCGCCGAATCGGAGCGATAGACCCAGGGCAGGGGAAAGACCACCACAAACGCCGCCACGAGCGACACCAGCCACAAGCCGGCGACAAGTTTCAGCGTGTTTTCATTGGCGTATTTCAACGCATTGGCGTCGCTGCCGAGCAGGATGGCGTAAGTGATGCCGTATAGCCCGGCGCAGAATTTGGCCGCTTCTTCCAGCCGCTTGGGCGTGTCCTGTTCGTCGGCGCGGCGCCAGACGTGCCAGGCTTCTTCGTCCGGCGTGGGCGGGCGGGTCGGGAGTTGGGACGGGGAGTCGGGTGTTTTTTCTTGCATAATGTTAACGTGAGTTTTGGATAGGTTTTGGTTGATTTATTCAATTTATCATACTGTAAGCAATGCTTTTTCAGATGTCTCCCCCGCAGGGCGGGGTCGACATGACATCTTACTACATGGCAAATTTTTCAACAGATTCCTCGCTACGCTCGAAATTTCCCCAAGCCTTGGTGAAGTTTCGAGCGTAGCGAGAAACCTGTTTAACCATTTCATTTTCAGTGATTTGTCATGTCGACCGGAGGGAGACATCTGAATTGGTTTAAACAAAATCTATCCAAAACTCACGTTAATGTTATTGTTTTTGTATTCAGGCGGTGACTTGGAGTCACCGCCTGAATCGCGTGTTCGTATTGAGGCGGTGACTTCAAGTCACCGCCTCAATAGACCCGTAAACTCACCTCAAGAACAAAAGTTCTCTAGCCAAATCCAGGTTGCACAATATACCCTTGCGCAACCCCGCAAAATCGGGCGCAGCGCTATACGGCCAATCTTCTGCGCGCGCAACAAGTTTGGCTTCTACCGGATTGTTGAGGATGTAGTTAAAGCAGGTGGCCCCGTACAACTCCCAATTTTGCAGCATTTTCCCGTAGTTGGGGTGATTTGGCGGCGAAGCAACATCCTCCCAGCCGTCTTTGGCTTTGGTCTCTTTTCGAAACAATGAACCGGAACGGTTTTCCTGCACATTGATGGCGCGGGTGTACGAGCGAAGCAGGATGGCAATGGAGTCGTTGAGGGTACGCCTGCGGTATTCAGGCGGTGACTTCAAGTCACCGCCTGAATCGCGTAGGTCACCGCCTGGATCGAGGGAGCCCGGCTGCCCAGTGAGGCGGTGACTCGAAGTCACCGCCTCACTCGGACCCGGCACCTCCACCTCCACGTCCCGCACATACATCAGCCAATGAAAATGATTCGGCATCAGGCAGTAGCACAACAAATCGCCATACGGGAGCAGGTACGCGCGCATTTTCTGCAGAAAGAACAGGTAGTTACCTTCATTGAAAAACACCTGTTGGCGGTTGTTGCCTTGGTTGTAGATGTGAAAGATTGCGTGGGCTGTGAAGTGCATGATGTGCTGTTTTTATATTCAGGCGGTGACTTGGTATTCAGGCGGTGACTCCAAGTCACCGCCTGAATAGTGCGTAATGAGGCGGTGACTTAGTGCGTAGTGAGGCGGTGACTTCAAGTCACCGCCTCACTTTATACCCGCCACGATCTCCTGAAACCGCGCTTCGCCGATTTGTTGGATGATTGTCTCCAAATACCCTGCCGGGTGCCGCACATCCGGCGAGCCGATTTTTTGAAAAATCCGGTAGGCCTGCCACAGCAGCGGCAGGGCTTCTTCCGGGCGGTTTTGTTTAAAAAGCATTGCGCCCATATTGGTCAAAGTGGCCGCCATTCCGTAGGTGTCACCGATTTGCTGCTGAATTTTCAAGCTTTGCTCGAGGTATCGCAAGGCCGTTTCGTAATCCCCTTTGGCATTGTAGATTTGACTGATGTTGTTCAAGGTCGTCCCTTCGCCCGCCCGGTCGCCTATTTGCTGCTGAATTTTCAAACTTCGCTCGAGGTATTGCAAGGCTGTGTCGTAATCGCCTTTGGCATCGTAGATTTGACTGATGTTGTTCAATGTCGTCCCTTCGCCCCGCCGGTCTCCGATTTGCTGCAGAATTTTCAAACTTTGCTCGAGGTATCGCAAGGCTGTGTCAAAATCGCCTTTGGCCGAGTAGATTTGACTTATGTTGTTCAAACTCGTCCCTTCGCCCTGCCGGTCTCCGATTTGCTGTCTTATTTTCAAACTTTGCTTCAGGTATTGCAAGGCTGTGTCGTAATCGCCTTTGGCATCGTAGATTAGACTGATGTTGTTCAAGGTCGTCCCCTCGCCTTGCCGGTCTCCGATTTGCTGCAGAATTTTCAAACTTTGTTCCAGGTAGCGCAAGGCTGCGTCGTAATCGCCTCTTGCTTTGTGTATTTGACTGATGTTGTTCAAGGTTGCCCCCTCGCCCACCCGGTCT
>CAZAEZ010000016.1:48765-116146 GCA_964484205.1 uncultured Saprospiraceae bacterium
CCGATTTGCTGTAGAATTTTCAAACTTTGTTTATAATATTCTAACGCTTTTTCATTATCTCCTTTCATTCTATATGCTAGTCCAATGTTGTTCAAGGTTGCCCCCTCGCCCGCCCGGTCTCCGATTTGCTGTAGAATTTTCAAACTTTGTTTATAATATTCTAACGCTTTTTCATAATCTCCTTTCATTCTATATGTAAGTCCAATGTTGTTCAATATCGTCCCCTCGCCCGCCCGGTCGCCTATTTGCTGACAAATTTCTAAGCCCAATTTACCATATCGCAAGACTTCATCGTAATTTCCTCTTGCTTGATGTACTTGACCTATGTTGTTCAGTGTGTCGCTCTCACCCTTCCGGTCGCCTATTTCTCGATCTTTTTTTAATTTTTTTTCATAGAAAAATAGCGCCTCATCACTTTTTCCAGAAAGTTTTAAAATCAACCCCAAACGATTCAGCACAGATCCCGTCGTCTGTTCGCCACAGGTTTCGTAGGTCTGCCCGGCCACGAGCAGGGCATTTTGGTATTGGGAATTGCGGTACAGGAAATCAGTAAGCCGCCCGCCGGTTTTGTTCACTTTTTCCACGTCTTTCGCTTGCAAAAAGTGGGAAAAGGCTTCTTCCAGGTCTGCCACGAGGTCTGTCACATTTTCCGCCACATACTCGTAATACTCCCCCGCCTTTTGGTCGGAGAAATCCGGGGCTATCATTTCGGCGCGTTCGAGCAGCAGCCGGGTCAGCGTGGACACGTAAAAGAAGGCGTGACCGTCCGGGCCGGTGGTTTTTTCGGCCAGGGTTAGTGCGCTTAGGTGGTTGAGGGCGGCATATTCAGGCGGTGACTCACGCGATTCAGGCGGTGACTCATGCGATTCAGGCGGTGACTTGGAGTCACCGCATGAATAAACCTGCATCTCCACCGCGAGCGGCAGCACAGGCCGGCGGAAATGCGCCAGCAGCCCCAGCGCGCGGCGGGCGGGCGCATCCAGCAGGCCGAGCAGCCGCCCGAACACGAGGTTTTCGCTCATGCGGGTGAGCGGGAAATTCGGGTCGGCGCGGTGTTTTTCGATGAATACGTCCAGCGTTTCCAGCACCTCGCCAAAGGCTTCTTTCTTTTCCCGGAACAGTTGGTCGAAGTATTCGAGGGCGCGGTAGTTGCCGCCAAAACTGCGGAAGAGGGTTTCAAAAACGGGTTTCCCGGCCTCGCCGGGCGGTATTTTTTCGGAAATATCGAGGTAACGGCATTTCACGGCAAAGTCGGGCCGGGTGGGTTCGTGGAGCGCCACCGTGCGCAGCCCGGGCAATTCCGGCAGGGGGTAACGGCCGGTCAGGATGAGCGGCAGCCCAACTTCGGCGAGAGTCTGGATGATGTTCCATTCCATGCCGAATTCCGGCAAAAAATCCCCCCCGCCGCCGTCGGTCGACTGGAAGGATTCGAGGTTGTCGAAGATGAAAACGGGATGGCTGCGATTGACGACTTCCTGCAAGGCTGTGAGGAATTTTTCCCAGGCCTTGTCCATGCTTTTGATCTGGTGGGCGAGCAGGATTTGTTTTTGCTCGTTTTGCAAAAAGGCGATCAATTCGTCGGTCACCTGCCCGATACGGAAGCTGTTTTCATCAAACATAAACACCTGCGCCGCGTCGGGGTCGGCCAGCACGAGCCGTTCGGCGGTGTGCACGGCAAGGGCGGTTTTGCCGATGCCGCCCTGCCCTTGCAGGTACACCGGCGCCGCTTCTTCAAGGTATTGGTGCATGGCCTTTTGCTCGCGCCGCCGCCCGATGAAGATAAAATCCTTGTCTTCCTTGCCGGCGAAGCGGTGGATTTTCTGGAGTTTTTCGCGCAGCCGTCCCGTTTGCCAGAACTTGCCCTGCCGCTGTTTGCCGCTGTTTGCCGTTGTTGCCAGCGCACCTATGTTTTGGGTCAGGTAAAGTTGCGGGATGAGGCTTTGGCTTTGCCAAAATTCGGGCGGCAACCGCAAATCGGGATTCCCGTTTTGGCTGGTTTTCAATGCCTTGGAAAAAGCGAGCGGTACACTTAGCCCCTCGGCGATGTGTTTGTAAAACTGCGCCGCAAACAAGGTGGCGTACACATCCGCGACCGAATGGCTCATGGCCACCACGCCGGGTATGCCCGCTTCGAGCAGGTGGGCCGTCACACCGGAATAGCCGCCGCCCGTAGCGCCTTGTGCCGACTGACAGGAGGAAAGGAACACGAGCGCGGGCGTTTTTTCCGGGCGTTCGTTGAGCAGCGCGGCGAAGGCAGTGGCCGGAAAACGGTGCGGGCGCATGGAGCGTTCGTCTTCGAGCAGCAGAAAGCCTTCGCGGGCATGGATGTTCAGCCAATCGGCCACGTCGTATTCGCTGTGGCCGCTGAAATGGAAAATGTCGTAGCGCGGGGCGTCGAGCGCTTGCCGCAGCGCCCGTTCCGAGCCGTCGGCGACGTAGTGGATTTCGATGCCGCCGTGCCGGAGCAGCGGGCCGAATGCTTCGGCGATTTGCATCTGCTCGTCCTCGTAGCGCAGGCGGCCCGGCTCGCCGTCGGTTTCCGGCGCGGCCACCATCACCAGGATGCGGAGCGGACCGTCGCTCGCGGCCCTGAAAGCAGGCAGTTCGGCTTTTCCGCGCAGCGTCGCGCCGCGTGAAAAATAGAGGTGTCCGGCATCGCCGATGGCTTCCTGCCAGGGGAGGTTGAGGATGGCGTGGTCGTCGTGGGTGAAGTGGACGAGGTTGTGCGGCACCTGCGAGTTTTGGCGGAAACGTTCGTAATCGGTGAGCTGTAGCCCATCGAGTGCGCCGCGCAGCCGGCCGACCAGCCCCGCAAGGAAGTCGGGCGGCACGATGGCTTGTTTTTCCAGGACTTCGGAAAAGAGGGCGTAGTCTTGTTTGAGTTCGGCCTCTTGTTCGGGAGACAGGGCCAGGGGAAAGTGGTAGAAGTTCATTTTGATAATGGGTGATTATTCAGGCGGTGACTCGTGCGATTCAGGCGGTGACTTCAAGTCACCGCCTGAATACGTTTGTTAAGCCTTTTTGGTGGATAACTGTTTGATCGCCGTCGCGTCGGGCGGCAGGTCGAACGGGATTTCGACGGCCATCATTTTTTGACAAAAAGGGCACGGCACCTGCACGGTGGTTTTGGCAGGCGGGGTGTCTTCGGCGCTTTTGAAAACGTAGGGGATGTTTTTGCGCTTGCAGTTCCAGCAAGTGAGGTAGAAAGAACGCTTGTTATTGCTCATTGAGGCGCGGATTTGAATGATTAGCAACAATACGAAATTTTGGCTTTTTTGTCGAACGTAGCTTTACCGGGTTTCCTGCATCTTAATTGCTTGTCCCGGATCGAAAGCGTATGGCCAACAAAGGCAGAAGTTGTATTTTCGCCGCTCGCAACCCCCACCCTTGCTTATGCTTTTGGAAGGCGCACTATTAGGATTGTCGCTGAGTTTCATGGTTGGCCCGTTGTTGTTTGCCATAGTGCAGGCCAGTTTGGAGCGCGGTTTTCGCGCCGGTTTTGCGTTGGCAGCCGGTATTTGGACGAGCGATATCCTGTACATTACCCTGGTTTATCACGGTGTGGATGCACTGGCTACCTTGACGGCGTTGCCGCATTTCCGGCTGTGGGCCGGCCTGCTGGGCGGTGCGGTATTGGTGATTTTCGGCCTGGGGACGTTTTTGCGGAAGCGTGTGCCCATTGCGGATACGCATCATACCCCGGCCGACCGGGTGCTCGATGCCTTGGATGGTCCGGAGGCGCCGGGGGTAGAGCACAACTGGATGCGTTGGGGGTACCCGGGCTATTGGCTGCGCGGATTTTTGCTGAACACCATCAACCCGTTTACTGTTTTCTTCTGGCTCGGCATTGCCAGTGCGGTGATCGTGCCCAACCAGTGGACGCCCAAGGAGACCCTTGGCTTTTTTACGGGCATGTTGATTACTCTGATCGCTACCGACACCTTGAAAGCCTATGCAGCCAAACGGGTCCGCCATTTTCTGACCCCGAAACACACGCGTTGGGTACAACGCGGCATCGGGCTTACCTTGCTGGTGTTTGGATTGGTCCTCGTGATTCGGGTGTTGATTTGAAAACCGAGGGGGCTTTCTACGTCAGTATTAGCAAACGTTCATAAAAAGGGCGTTTTCACGGCCAAAAGCCGGATTTTTGTTGTTCGCCTATTACATTCAGCAACTCATGTATTTTTTTAAAAAACAGTTTCTCATGCGCCAAGTCTACCTTCTGCTTTGCTTAACCGGGTTCTTAACCGGGCTTTCCGCCCAAAACAGCACGCCGTTCTGGGAGCCGGTAACCATTGACCGGATCGCCTTGCCGGAGGGTACGGCCCCCGACTTCAATCCCGTAAAATTTCAGGCATACGACCTGCAATACGATGCCCTGGCCCAGTTGTTGGCGCAGGCGCCGATGGAGTTTACCGAAGCGGCAGACCGCAATCCCCTGCTGATCGATTTGCCTGCGGCAGACGGTACGATCCGGACCTTCGAAGTCTGGGAATCGCCGATCATGGCGCCGGAACTGGCGGCCCGCTACCCGGACATCCGCAACTACGCCGGCCGGGCTACCGACGGCTCCGAAGCCACGGTGCGTTTGGGTGTGACCTATCAGGGTTTTCACGCTTTTCAGTTTGAAAAAGACGGCAGCGTGCAGTCGATCCGCCCCTACGCAATGGGCCAAACGCGCTACTACCTGGCGTATAAATTGTCGGATTTGCCAAAAGAAAATGCCCTGGCTTCGGGTATTCTTTGCGGCGTGGAAGCGGCCGGCCAACCGGCCATATCGCTGGAACAAGCGGTGAAGCCCGGGCAGGCTTCCGACCGGGGCGCTGCGCTGGTCACGCTGAAAACCTACACGATTGCCATCTCGGCCCGCGGCGAATATTCCCAGTTTTTTGGCGGTACCAAACCGCTGGTTTTATCCGCCATCAATGCGGCCCTCAATTTTATTGTCGCTATTCAGGAGCGCGATTTCAGCCTGCGGCTGATGCTGCATCCCATGAACGATCAAATCATTTTCCTCGATCCGAACACCGACCCGTTTTCCGGAAATACCGTTGGGGAATGGATGAACCAGAACCCTGCGGCGATCGATTCAATTTTGCCCAACAGCAGCTACGATATCGGACATGTTTTTTCCCGGTACATCGTCGGCAACCAGGTCGGGGTGGTGAGCGGCCGCGCCTGTAATAATGAAAACAAGGCGCGGGGCGCCTCTTCGGCACAAAACCCGCAAACGGAATATTTTTACCTGGTTGCCGCGCATGAATTCGGACACCAGCTTTCCGCCAGCCACACCTGGTCGAACTGCCCGGACAGCGAACCGCAGATCGCCCCGGGCACGGCCTTCGAGCCCGGAAGCGGCAGCACCATCATGTCGTATGCCGGATCGTGCCCCATGGGCAATAACGTGCAAAACGACAACGACTCCTACTATCACCTTGCCAGTATTATTCAGGCGCAGACCTTCATGTGGCAGGGCAGCGGTACCACATGCGGCGGTTCCATTCAAACCACCAACAATGCCCCGGAAGTGGAAATTGTCAGCCCGAACAATATGGTCATTCCGGTCAACACCCCCTTCCGCCTCACCGCAGCCGGTACGGATGCCGACGGCGATAACCTGACCTACTGCTGGGAGCAATACGACGCCGATCCGATCTCCTATCAACTGGGCATGCCGCAAAACAACGCGCCGGCCTTTCGGTCGTATCCACCCACGACCTCGCCAACCCGCTACTTTCCCAACCTCGCCGACCTGGCAGCGAACAAGAGCACAACCGTGGAAGTACTGCCAACCTATAACCGGACCTTGAAATTCCGGGTCACCGTTCGCGACCGGCTGACCGGCCCCGGCGGCCAGGCCTGGAAGGAGATCACACTCGCTCCGCGTGTCGCTGCCGGCCCCTTCCGGGTAACTTACCCCAACAATGCCGGCATCAGCTGGTGGCCGGGCGATTTCCAAACCATTACCTGGGATGTGGCCAGCACCAACCTCAGCCCGGTGAACAGCCAACGTGTGAACATTAAAATGAGCATCAACGGCGGTCAGAGTTTTCCCATTACCCTGGCCTCCAATGTGCTCAACCAGGGGCGTTATTGTGTGCAGGTGCCGAACGTCCCCACGACAATGGGCCGCATCATGGTAGAAGCGGCTGACAACGTGTTTTTTGACATTTCCAACAACAACATCAGCATTCAAACGGCCGCACAGCCCGATATCAGCTTTTGCGCCGCCTCGGTGTACGATACCATTTGCCTGCCGGGCCAGTACAGCACCGTCATTAGCACGGTGGCTACTGCCGGTGTAACCGACCCGATTTCACTGAGCGTGGAAGGGTTGCCGATTGGCGTAACGGCACTGCTGACACCCAATCCGGTTGTCCCCGGAAATGATGTCACCCTGGCACTCAGCTTCCCGACCGATCAGCAGGAACTCGTGTTGAATTACAAAATCAAAGGCAGCACCGGCAGCCTGTCCGACTCCACGACCAATACCCTGTGGGTGTACCTGAACGATTTTTCCACCCTGGCAGCCATCAAACCGGCCGATGGCGCCGGCGGACAGGTGCGCCTGCCAACCTTGCAATGGACAACCGTGGGCGCCGCTACCTACCAGGTTGAACTGGCCAACAGCCCTTCCTTTGCGCCGCAGACCATTGTTGCCACGGCGTCCAATATTGCGGTGGACAGTTTTGCGGTAACGACGCAGCTGAACGAAGGCGCAATTTATTACTGGCGTTTCCGTCCGATAAATGCTTGCGGCGTTGGCGACTGGGTGGGTCCTTTTGCCTTTGCTACCGGGCTTAATGTCTGTTCGACCTACATTTCGACCGATGTGCCGAAACCCATCACGCCGAATGCTGTGACAACGGTTGATTCCAAGATCAACCTTCCGGCCGGCGGCGAAGTGAGTGGCGTGAAAATTACCCGTATCCAAGGGAATCACAGCTTTTTCCGAGACCTTGAAATGCGGCTTATCAGCCCGGCCGGAACCGATGTTCTGTTGTTTACCACGAAATGCGGCGGCGTGAGCGCCAACTTCAACTTTGGCTTCGACGATGCCAGCCCGACTGCCTTTGCCTGCCCGCCCAACAATACCGGCGTTTTGTACAAACCGGAAACCAGCCTTGGCGCCCTGAACGGGCAAAATACCGGTGGCGACTGGATTTTGCGCGTTAAAGATAATGCCATCAGCTCCGGCGGCCAGATCAGCGGTTTTGACCTGGAGGTGTGTTCCAGCACAAGTCTGAATCCACCCTTCCTGGTCAACAACAACACCCTGCAGGTAATGCCCGGCGGCAACGCCGCAGTATCGTCTGACCTGTTGAAAACCGACGATGCCAACAACGGCCCGGATGAGCTCGTTTACACCCTGATGACCACACCGGCTTATGGTGAATTGCACCTGAACGCAAGTGGGGTGGCCATGCAGCCGGGCGACCAGTTCACGCAAACCAACCTGGACAACAACGGCCTGCGTTACTTCGACTATGGCAACAATGTGGGCACCGATGAGTTTTGTTTCGTCGTGACCGATGGCGAAGGCGGTTTGGTTAAAGATTGTTTCACCATACAGCCTTTCCCGGTCAGCACATCGGAAAGCCTGCGCGCACTCAACTTCCTGCTGGCGCCCAACCCGGCAACGGAAACCGTGCGGCTGAGTTTTGGCGAAGCCTTGCGCTCCGATACCCGCATCCGGTTGTTTGATGCGGCCGGGCGGTTGGTGCGTACCGAGCGGGTAGCTTCCGGGCAACAGGCCGCGATTTTGCAACTGAACAAATTCCCCGAAGGTTTGTACACCGTTTTCGTGGACAATGCCGAAGGTAGCGGCGTACGCAAATTGGTCGTGCGGTAACGCGAACCTCCGGTTCGCCGTTTGGGCTGTTTTAAAGAAGCGAAATTTGAAATGCGCTCTGTAGATTTTTTTTTCACCACGGAGCCATGGAGTACACGAAGAAACCTTACTCGTCCTACGGCTCAAAGCCGTAGGACGAGTTTTCGCAGGACGCCGCAGCGGCTTCACTGATCATTCAAAAACAAAAAAACACATGCGTTTTCTAATTATTTTAATTTTTCTGGCCGGATGCTTTTCCAGTATGAACGCTCAAACCGGCACCGGTTTCTGGACGTCGGTAATCTGGAGCGACATCACACTGGCGGAAACGGCTGAGATCGACTTTGAACCTAAAGCCTATCAGGCATACGAGGCCGATTATGATGCACTGCGCCATCAACTGGCCCAAGCGCCCATGGAATTTACCGGCGCCGCAAAAAATGCGCCGGTAATCCTCAACCTTCCACTTGCCAATGGCACATTTGAGCGCTTTGCCCTGGTGGAGTCGCCGGTGATGGCGCCCGAATTGCAGGCGCGTTTTCCGGAAATCCGGACGTACTCCGGGTATTCCCTGGACAATCCGCAAAAAAAAATCCATTGCAGCCTGTCGCCCGGATGGGGTTTTCGGGCGATGGTGGTTCGCCCCGACAAGGGTATCGAGTACATCGAACCGCTGGCGCGCTGGCAAACGCGGTATTACCGGGTGTACGATCGGCTCGATTTTCCAAACGAGATGCGGATCGACGCGAAAACGGAAATCGTGTTTTCGCCGGATTATGATCCAACGGTGCGGGTGGCCTTGCCCGACCCGCGTCCGACCGAACGGGGCGCTGGATCACCCGACCCTGTCGTTTTGAAAAAATACCGTTTTGCAGCGGCTTGTACCGGCGAGTTTTCACAGGATAATGGCGGCACTACCCCCCTGGTCCTGGCCAAAGTGGTAGACGTTGTGAAAAAACTGAACGCCATTTACGAACGCGATCTGGCAATCCGGCTAGAGTTGGTCGCGAATAACGACAAAATTATTTTCCTCGACCCGGCAACGGACCCGTACACCGGCACAACGGTTGGCGGCTGGTTGGACCAAAACCCGCTGGCAATGGTGCAAAACCTGGGCAGCGCCGACCAGTACGACCTCGGCCACGTATTTGCCAGGTACCTGGGCGGCGGCGCGGTTGGCGTAGGGCACCTGAACAGCGGTTGCACTTCGTTTAAAGGGCGCGGTTGCTCGGCCGGCAACGTGCCTTACGGCGATTACTTTTTCTCCGTAATTGGTCAGGAGATCGGTCACCAATGGAATAGCGGCCACACCTGGACGCATTGCGGACAAAGTCCGGGCGATTTCCCCGGGTCGGCCTGCGAACCCGGCAGCGGCACTACCATCATGTCGTACTCCGGCGCCTGTGGTCCCGACAATGTTTCTTCGGGCCTCGGCGACCTGTATTACAATGTCTGCTCGATTCTGGAAATCCGGAGTTTTGTCGAAAACGGTTTTGGCGCCAACTGCGGCGTCAATATCGTCACAGACAACACAGAACCGGTAGCCATTATTCCCTACTCCAATGGTTTTTTCATCCCCATCAGCACGCCGTTTGAACTCAGCGGTGTAGGCCAGGATGTTGACGGCGATCCGCTGACGTATTGCTGGGAAGAGATCGACACCGGCCCACTGGTGCCGCTGGGCAGCCCGGTCGGGAATACCCCGATTTTTCGCTCGTACCCGCCCACTGCCAGCCCTACGCGTACTTTCCCGCGTATGCAGACCATTGTTTCGAACCAGTCCAGTATTGCCGAGAT
Source organism: uncultured Saprospiraceae bacterium (assembly GCA_964484205.1). GTDB lineage: Bacteria > Bacteroidota > Bacteroidia > Chitinophagales > Saprospiraceae > M3007. The sequence goes on from CAZAEZ010000016.1 coordinate 58,394, forward strand.
ATTACCGACTTATACCCGCGATCTGAATTTTGCCCTGACCGTCCGGGATGACCGCGAAGGCGGCGGCGGTATCGGGATCGATACGCTGCGGTTTAAAGCGACGGATTTGGCCGGGCCTTTCCTGGTCAGCTATCCGAGCGGTGCTTCCGCAACCTGGATTCCGGGCGAATACCAGGAAGTCACCTGGGATGTGGCCAATACCGATAAGGCACCGGTGAACTGCAAGAAAGTCAACATCAAACTGAGCACCAGCGGCGGCTTGTCGTATCCGATCACCCTGGCTACCAATGTAGCCAATACCGGCCGCTATTGCGTGCAGGTGCCCAATTTCCCAACCAACAGTGCGCGCGTTCGGGTCGAAGCTGCAGACAACGTCTTTTTTGATATTTCCAATGCCAATTTCAGAATACAGGCCCCCACGCAACCGGGGTTCACGTTTTGCCCCATGCGTGTTTTTGACACTGTTTGCCTGCCTGCTTCCTTTAGCACGGTGATCAGCACCGCCGCTCAGCTGAGTTTCAGCGAACCCATTGCGTTCAGCGCTGCCAACCTGCCTGCCGGTGTGACGGCGACCTTTACGCCGAACCCGGTTATGCCGGGTGCCGAGACGGTGATGACCCTTGATTTACCGGCAAATCAAACGGAAACTACTTTTGAAATCACCCTCCATGCACAGGCCGGTGCGCTCAGCCAGGAGCGCCTGCAAACTTTTTCGGTGTTTTTCAACGATTTTACAAACCTGGCGCTCGAATTGCCTGCCGATGGTGCGGTAGGGCAGGACCGTGGGCCTTTGTTTCGTTGGAACGGTGTGGCGGACGCCAATACGTATGAGATTCAGGTTGCCATCAACCCTTCGTTTGCAGCCGGCACCTTGGTGTCGACGAGCGATAATGTGGTGCCCGATAGTTTCCGTTTTGCAAATTTGCTGGAGAAAGGCACGGTGTACTACTGGCGGGTACGCCCGAAAAACGAATGTGGTTCCGGAGCGTGGGCAGGCCCCTATGTTTTCAGCACACTGGTGGACGTATGTGCGCTGTATGAATCGATTGACTTGCCGAAAAATATTACCGGCAGCCAAGCGATTACCGTTGAATCGAAGATCAATGTGCCGTTTGGCGGGCAGGTCAGCGACGTGAATATTTCGCGCATTCAAGGCTTCCATGAGTATTTCAAAGACCTGGAAATGCACCTCATCAGCCCATCGGGCAAAGATGTGCTGCTGTTCAAAGACAAATGCCCGAACTACAACGGCAACTTCAGTTTCGGCTTTGACGACAGTAAACCCGGCATATTCGGCTGCCCGCCGCCTAAAGACGGCGCCAGTTACAAACCGGTGGAAAACCTGAGCAAATTTAATGGTGACAACATCAATGGTGACTGGATACTCCGGGTAAAAGACAATCTGATCAGTTCCGGCGGCGCCATTCAGGTTTTCAACCTGGAATTGTGTTCCAATACCACCTCCAACCCACCGGTTTTGGTGAACAACAACCCGCTCCAGGTAGCGCCCGGGGCAAATGCCGGGATATCCGTCAGTTTGTTGAAAACCGAAGATGCCAACAACAGCGATGCCGAACTGCTGTACACGCTGATGACCATACCGGCGCATGGTCAGCTCCAACTGAACGGCAGCGGGGTGGCCATGCAGGTAGGCGATCAGTTTACCCAGCTCGACCTGAACAACAACGGCCTGCGCTACTTCGATTATGGCAGCAGCACCGGACCGGATGCATTTTGTTTCACGGTGACGGACGGCGAAGGCGGTCTGATCAAGGCCTGCTTCACCGTACAGCCGTTCCCCGTCAGCACTCAGGAAACTACGCGTGCGCTCAACTTCCTGCTGGCACCCAACCCGGCTACCGAAATCGTTCGGATTGCTTTTGGCGAGGCACTGCGTTCCGACACCCGGATTCGCGTGTTTGATGCAGCCGGTCGCCTGGTGCACAATGCGGTGCTGGCCGGTGGCCAGGTATTTGCTCAACTCGATGTGGCCCGCTTACCGGAAGGGTTGTACACGGTAGCGGTGGATAACCGGGAAGGCTCCGGGGTGCGCAAACTTGTTGTGCGGTAACGCGAACTGTTAGTTCGCGTTCGAGACAGTAACAGCGCAGTGCGAGAAAACTATTCGCGCTGCGCTGTTTTTTTTAGCGCGAACTAACAGTTCGCGTTACAAAACCAGATTTTGCCGCCCATTTGCCAAGGTTGAAGCCCAATGTTGAACCTTACCCTCCGGTGTTTGTCTACTTTCGCGCTACTTCATTTTTATTAAACAACTCCACCAATGCGTTTTTGCTTACTGCTTTGCTGCATACTCCTTGGAACCCCGGCCTTTGCCCAAAACGCACCCAACTATTTCAAACCGGTTTCTGATGGTGAAATCCAGCTCTCCGAAACCGCCGTGCGCAAACTGATTCCTCTGAAATATCGCAGTTTTCAACTCGACTATCCGGGCATAAAAACGGCCCTGCAAACGGCGCCGCAAGAATTCACGGAGGCGGCACGCCGGCATAGCTGCACGATCGCCCTGCCGACAGCCGACGGTACCATGGAAGATTTTGCCGTTTGGGAAATTGCCATGCTGGAACCGGCGCTGGCGGCTGAAGTGCCCTTTATCCGCACGTTTGCCGGCGAGTCGGTGCGCAACAAGCGCAAAAAAGTGCGCCTGAGTTATACCCTGAAAGGATTTCAGGCCATGATCCTGAACCCCGACCTGGGCGTCGAATACCTCGATCGCTATGCGGAAGGGCAGACGGAATATTACATCGTGTACGACCGGAAAGACAGCCCGCTGGAAGAACGCCCGCAGGTGCCGACCGCCTGGATCCCGCAGGATGCCAAAGCAACCGACCCCTCCGCGCAGCAACCGGGTCAACTCGTTCAGGCGCGTGGCGACCAGGCCGATCCGGTAAAACTGCGCATTTACAAATACGTCGTTTCCAATACCGGCGAATACGGTCTGGATAACGGGCCGACGAAAAACGATGTTTTTTCCGCAATAACTGAACATACCAACCGGGTGAGCGCCATTCTGGAACGCGATATTTCCCTGCGCCTGCAGCTCATCCAGGCGACCTTGCTGGTGACCTTTACCGACCCGGCCAGTGCGCCGTTTACCGGTACACTGGTTCCCGGCTGGGCCGGCCAAAACCTGGACATACTCGATGCGGCGGGCATACCCAGGGCAGCCTATGATGTCGGGCACGTGTATGCCCGCTACATGGGCGGCGGCATTCTGGGGATTGCTGCCGGCTTGTCTTGCCTGAGTTCGAAAGCGGGCGGTTGCACGGGTGGCGGCGGCTCCTACGGCGACGGGTTTATCAGCACGATTGGCCAGGAGTTGGGGCACCAGTTTTCCGGCGGCCATACCTGGAACCGCTGCGGCGGCGGCGGTGGCCGCGCATACGGTACCGCCTATGAGCCGGGCAGCGGCAGTACGATCATGTCGTATGCCGGCGCTTGTGGTTCCGACAATGTGCAGGGCTATTCGGATTTGTACTACCATGCCGGCTCAATCGAAGAAATTCAGACCTGGATTTTTGTCAACGGCGGCAGCACCTGCGGTACAGTCGTTGAAACCGACAACCTTGCACCGGTGGTTACCCTGGATTATCAGAACGGTTTTTTCATACCCTGGGGCACGCCGTTTGAGCTCGACGGCAGCGCCACCGACCCCGACGGCGACCCGCTGGTGTACAATTGGGAAGAGATCGACCTCGGGCCGGAGGTGCCGCTGGCACAACCGCAAGCCAACTCTCCCCTTTTTCGCACCTGGCCTTCCGATACGTTTACCAACAGGTATTTCCCACGGCTGAGCCGGATTTTGAGCAACACCTTCGATGTGACGGAACAAATGCCCGGCCCCTGGACGCGCGACCTGACTTTTCGGCTCAGCGCCCGCGACAACAGGACCGGCGGCGTCGGCTGGGCCGATGTGGCCTTCAAAGCCTGGGGACAGGCGGGCCCATTCCTGGTGCAAGCGCCTAATACCACCGGCATAACCTGGAATACCGGCGAATACACGGAAGTGCGCTGGGATGTGGCCAAAACGGATGAGGCGCCAGTCAATTGCCGCTACGTAAACATCCGCCTTAGCACCGACGGGGGGCAAACCTACCCCATCACCCTGGCCGAACATGTTAGCAATGACGGCAGCCACTTCGTACTGGCGCCGGCCATTGCAACCACGCAGGCTCGCATCCGTGTAGACGCCGAAAACTCGGTCTTTTTCGATGTGTCGGACCGGAATTTCAGCATACAAGCGCCGACCCAACCCTCATTGAGCCTTAGCCTCAACAACGATAGCGGCATACTTTGCCTGCCGGCAGAACATGAAGTGGAAATTCTGACTGCCGGAGTGTTGGGCTTTAACAGCCCGGTAAGCCTGGAAATTGTCGGAGCCCTGCCGCCCAATGTGACGGCCAACTTCAGCGCGACTACCCTCCAGCCGGGCGAAAGCGCCACGTTGAAACTCAACTTTTCGCAGGTGACCGTGCAGCAGACGTTTACCATTACCGTTCAGGCCACGGCGGCCGGGACAAACCCCATTCTGCGGGATATTGTACTGACAACGCTGCGCAACGATTTTTCGGCACTGGCCTTGACCTTGCCGACGAACGGCGCCACGGAATTGCAACTCAGCCAAACGCTGCATTGGACCAAAGCGGTTGATGCGCTGACGTATGATGTCCAGTTTGCCAGCGATCCTTCCTTTGCGCCGGGTACGATTCTGGCATCCACAACCAGCACCTTGCTCGACAGTTTCAAATTGCCCATCCTGTTGGCGAAAGGCACACCGTACTTCTGGCGGGTGCGCCCGGTGAATGCCTGCGGCGCTGCCGACTGGACGGAGCCTTTTTTCTTTTCCACCTTTGCGGAAGCCTGCACCGTTTGGGAAGCCAACGACCTGCCCAAGAGCCTGACCTCGAACGGAACACCAACAATTGAATCAAAAATAACGGTCAATGCCGGCGGCGCCATTAAAAGCGTGGAGGTGCACCAGATCAAGGGCTACCACGAATTTTTCAAAGACCTGGATGTGCACCTCATCAGTCCGCAAGGCACCGACCTGACCCTGTGGACCAACAAATGCGGCAATTTCAACGGCTCGTTCAACCTGCGCCTCACCGACGCGGCGCCCGGTGCATTCCCCTGCCCGCCGGCAAATAACGGCAATGCCTACCGGCCGCAAAACCCGCTGAACGATGCCTTTTTCGGACAAAATTCAGCCGGGGTGTGGATCTTGCGCATACGCGATCTGAACATTGGCGGGGGCGGTAATTTTGAAGCCTTCAGCCTGGAGTTTTGCTCCGAAGTGGTCGTCAATCCGCCCTACCTGGTCAACAACAACATGCTGGTGCTGGACCCCGGGAGCAACAAAGGCATCACGCCCGACCTGCTGCTCGTTGAAGACGCCAACAACACGCACAGCGAGTTGCTGTACACGCTTTTGACGGTGCCTGAATACGGGCATTTGGCGCTCAACGGCGGCGACCCCTTGCAACCAGGCGCGCAATTCACGCAGGCCCAGTTGGACAACGGCGCGCTCCACTTCTTCGACTATGGCGGCAGTTACACGGACAACGGCTTCCGCTTCATGGTCACCGACGGCGAGGGTGGCTATTTCGGTACGCCGAAATTCCGCATCGGGCATATGCTGGTTGGCGCCGACGAACCGGCCGCTGCGGCCTTTGACTTCCGGCTATTCCCGAACCCGGCCAACGAATCCGTTTGGCTGGCGGTGGATCAGCCTGTGCAGGGTGACGTACGGGTTGCGCTGTTCAACACGGCCGGGCAGCGCATGCAGGAGGTTTTGATGCCTTCGGGGGCTGATCGATTGCTGTTGCATACGGCGGGTTTGCCGCGCGGGATGTATGTAGTGCAGGTGCAGGGTTCGGTGCGGAAATTGGTGTTGAAGTAACGCGAACCGCTGGTTCGCCGTTTAAAAAACCAAAACCTGTCAGGTGCAATTTTTCAAAAAGCAGCCCCGCCGCGGCGGGGCTGCTTTTTGAAAAATTGCACCTGACAGGTTATCGAATCACCCGCATCCGCAACCCCAACGTAGCAAACCCACCCGCTTCAAAATGCTCGACGCGCAGCGTGTGTCGGCCCCCGAGTTCCACTTCAATTTCATCCACGGCAGGTTCATGTATGTCCCAATGGTCGATCAGGCGGGTACCGTCGAGGTAGAGGCGGGCGCCGTCGTCGGAAGTGAGTTCGATGGCATACCGCCCGGGGGCAATGTCGAACGTCGAGATGGCTACCGTTGCAAAACTATCTGCCGGCACCCCTTCGGCCGGGCTGCCCCACCAGGCGAAGTATAGTTCGGGTACCCTAAGCGTAGCGACGGCCTTCCCCGTAGTGACGGCCTCACTTGAAGTGAGGCCGTCACTGGAAGCACTGGAAACATTGAAAAACTGCACGTCCCAATCCAGTTTTTTTTCAAAACGTTCGAATGAAAAGCGGTACGGCTGTCCGGCGGGGATGGTTTGCCCAAACACATCGGTTATTTCAAGAGCGCCCAGGTATTCAAATTCCAGCCAAATGGCGTCGGCCCCGGCGTCGGCTGTCAGCCGGATGGTGGCCGGCATGGCCCCGGATTCCTGATCCACCGTGGCGATACCCTGCTTTCCGGCGATTTTCCATTGTCCCGGCGGGCCGTACAGCTTGAGCACATAGGTATTGCCTTGGCCCCCTTCGCTGCGTTCGGTTAAAATGGCTTTGGGCCGCAAAAAATCGTAGGGGCCCCATTCGTCCACGAAAATATACCGGCGTCCGCGCGGATAATTGGGCGGCAGCCCGGCATTGATGCCGTCGGGCAGGCTGTCGGGTTCGGCGAGTTCGCCGTAGGGAATTTCGAGCGGCGCGTAGAGGTTGCGGGGCTGTTTGTCCGGGTGGCTGAAGTTAAGACTGCGGGCGGCAGTTATTTCGGGCTGCGCCCAAACGCGCTCGATCTGGGCTGTGGAGCCGAAAATATCGTTGCGTAAAAAAGTCAGGTTTTCGTTGGGTTGATCTGTTTCGAGCAGGGATTCGTAGCCGGTAAACAAGTTTTCGCCGTTTACGGCAATGTTTTGCGAAGCGGCAATACGCAGGGGTTTGCGCACGCGCAAAAACACATTGCGGTCGATCAGTGCGTCGCGGCTGCGCACATCGCGGTTTTGGGCGTAGCCCCAGTCGGCGGGTTGTTCGGCGCGGGCCCAGAGGCGTATGCCGATGCTGTCGGCTTCGAAATAATTTTGTCGGATGACGTTGTCCTGCCCGTGTTCGATGGCAATGCCGGTGCGGCAGTCGGCGATGAAATTGCCCATAAAAGTTGATTCGAAGCTGTAGCCCCCCCAGATGCCGTAGGTGCATTCGCGCAGGAGATTGCCCTGGATGCGGTTGCGGCTGAAGGTGACCTCCACGCCGTTGGTGGGTGCGTGGCTGAAGTCGTTGCCGAAAATTATGTTGTCGTTGCAGCCACCCTGGCCGCTGTCCATCGTCGATTGGCCGGCCCAAAGAAAAAAACCGTCGCCGGAGTGGGTGGCGGAGTTGAAAGCGAACAGGTTTTCATTGCTTTGTTCGTAGCAGAGAATGCCCGCCGAGTCCTGCCCACGCTGGTAAAAACCGTGTGAGTAGCCGCGCACGTTCCAGTCGAGGCGGTTGTGCATCACGCGATTTCGGCTGCTGCGGTACAGGCCGATGCCGAGGCCGGAGTTGAACTGAAAATTATTGTTGTAAAACAGACCGTCGGTACAGCGGGTAAGCAGCAGGGCGTTTTGGTTGCCGGTGATGCGGCAGTTGCGCACCGTTGTGCGGGTGCAACTGTCGAGGTAAATACCGGCGCCGTAGCGTTGCCATTCATTTTGGTCATTTTGGTGGTAACTGAGCCAGTCCGAAAAATCTTCGCGTTCCCGGACGGAGCGCAGGCGCGGCCGGTAGTTGTAGGAAAAATCGCTGTTTTCAATGGTCAGCCCGGCCGCGTTGTGCGCCAGCAGGGCAATTTTGAAACCGCGTACCTGCGCATTTTTCAGGGTTATGTTTTGTCCCTGCACCTCGATGGCCAGGCCGGTGAATTGGTCGGGCCGGGTCGGGTCGGCTGTGCTGCCCAACAGCGATTGCTGAAAATCGACGGAGATGTCGTTGCCGGCGATGGTGATGAGCGGGGTGCCAAGTTCGGCGTGCGCTTCAAAGCGGTATTCGCCGGGTTTGATGCGGCAGGATTGGGTGATGACTAATCCGGGTTTAAGTTCGATTTCGGGTGTTTGGGTTACCCCACCCCCATCCCCTCCCCCCGGGGGGAGGGGGGCTTGCCCTCTCCCTGATTTTAGATTGAAATGAGGGCATATGCCCTTACCCCCGCCTGTGGCGTAACTCGTGGTTACCCACGGGTTGATTGAACTATTTGAAATGTGTTGAATCGAAGGGAAAGATCGCGCTCCGCCCGTGTCAACCCCACCCCCATCCCCTCCCCCCGGGGGGAGGGGGGCTTGATTCCGCTTTACTCTTTGATCACATAAACGGAATCGAGCCTTAGCTTGAGAGCAAGCCCCCCTCCCACCGGGGGGGGGGGCCGGGGGTGGGGTTGATAAAAAAGTCCCCCCTTTTTCAATCGCCTCAAATGCAATTGGCAGTTTTTTTACTGTAGGATGCAGGCCCGTCAACAAGGCAACCCAGATTGGTAACAAGATTTTCATGCAGCAAATTTAGGGAAAAGAAAAACCCGTCCTACGGCTTGGGGCCGCAGGACGGGTAACGCATCCAAATTGCGAAATTTACAAACTACACGGATCCAGTGGCCCGTTGATGCATTCCAGCGCTTGCAACAATTCGTACATGTGCGGTTGGTTTGAAATATTGCCCAGGGCGCCGTTGGCCACCCGCAACAATTCGTTCACATCGGGGTCGGGCGCCAGGTAGTGGGTAACCTCTTTCAGGATATCGCAGCCGGCAAACTCGGTGAGTTTTTTAGTGCCCAGCGAGGGTTTCAGTTTCACAAAAATGCTCAGTTTGAGGGCTTCGCCAAACAGCGGGTTGATGATCTTTCCGCTCGGATCGGTCGGGTTGGTGAGCAGGTCGCAACTGGCATCAGCAGTGATCTTTTTAAAACCCAGTCCTTTCGGGATCGTGCCGGTGTGCGGCAGCCATTCGATGACACAGTCTGCCCGGCCGGGCGGTACGGTCACGAAACTGTTGCTCATGCCCACCGTAACGGGCAGGGCGGTTTCGATGAGCGGCGCCGTGTTTTTGGTGATGATCTGAATGCAGGTTTTGGTGTTCCGGCAGTCATCTTTGGCTTCGAAGGTGCGCTCGACGATGCAGAACCAGTCGCAATCGCCGTTGGCATGCGTGTCGAAGCGGCTGAAGTCGAGTACAGCGTCGCAATTGTCAATTGCAGTGGCCAGACCCGTAGCGGCTGCGGTAGTGTCGCAGGTGACGGTAACGTTGACCGGGCAGGTGATGGTCGGCGGTTTTTTATCCTGCACCTTGATCACGTGCACGCAGCTGCTGGTGTTGCCGTGTACGTCGTGGGCCGTCCAGGTCCGGCTGATCGTGTATTCGTGGGTGCAGGAACCCGCAGCGGTAGCGTCTACATGGGTGAACGGGTTCAGGCCGCAGTTGTCGGTTGCTGTGGCAAAACCGACGGCACCGGGCGTGGTGGGCGCTTCACAGCTCACGGTGACCTGTGCCGGACATGTGATTACGGGCTTTTCATTGTCGTTGATCGTTACCGTGAAGCTACAAGTGGCCGTATTGCCAAGTTGATCGGTGGCCTTGCAGGTGACTATGGTTGTACCGACCGGAAAGGTGGCGCCGGAAGCCGGCGTGCAGGTAGCGGTTACCGGACAGTCGGCGCTGACGGTGGGCGAATAGGTAGCCACGGCGCTGCATTTGCCGGGTTCGCTGTTTTTGATAATGTTGGCTGCGCATGCGATCACCGGCGGCGAGGAGACGAAGCTGCCTTCTTCCAGGAAGATGCCCGAGTCGAGGCGGCGGTCGCCGGCGTCGGCGACGCCCAGTTTAAACCGGTAGGTTTTACAGGGAACCAGGTCGACGGAGGCGGTCATTTTTTTGGTCTTGCCGTCGTATTGCACCGTTGTGGCGCCCGACATGTTCACATACCAGAACGTGTTGGAAACCCCGTCGCAGGTTCCCGGCCCTACGTTGTTTATGGAAACCGGTACGTTGGCGGTTTCGGGCACAATGGCAATGTTTTTATTGGTATACGTTGCGGGGCCGGGTATCGGGCCGGAAACGAAGAAGCCGAACACGTCGTTGTAAGCGGAGCAGTACCACTCTTCGTATTCTTCCGAGGCGAACACGTAATTGAACGAAACCTTGTTGCCGATGGCTTCAAGGTCGAATTCCAGCATGCAAGCGTCGTAGGTTTGGTAGCCGGGAATCAGGGCGCCCAAAATGGAATTGCCCGCATGGCCGTTCTCGACCGTTGCGCCTTGGGTATTGTTGGCGCCGGCGGCGATCGAGACATTCCCGCTGGTCAGCAAAACGCCGGTGGAAATGCCGACTTCATTGACGCCGCCGGTGGAAAAGGTACCGGCAGCGCCGGCGGCACAGTCCAGGGTGGCATTAGAGATGGTAACGCCCGGACCGACAAGTTTGGTCGCCAGCGCGGCGGCATTGGGGTTGCTGGCTACATTGAGTTGGGCTGAGGCCGTGCCGGTAAACAGCAAAGCAAAAACTATCCATAGCAGGGTAGTTTTCAATTGATGGAGGTGTTTCATAATCGTTGTTTTCTTTTTAGTTTTTAAAATGCAGAATGCGAAGAGCTTACTGTTTGGGGAGTTCGGCCAGGTAGGCGTTCCATTCTTTGATGCCCCAATCGCGTTTTTCACGGGTTTTCAGATAAACCTGCGCTTTGCGGTTTGCGTAGTCTACCTGGAAGGAAACCAGTTCGGTGGTCCAATTGCTGAAAAATTCGTCGGCTGCTTTTTGCGAAGCAAAATTCATGGGCTTGATGTCCAGTTCGAACATGTACCCGAACGTGCCGGAATCATTGAGTGAAAGCACCTTGGTCGTTTTGTTGTAGCTCGCCTTTAGGGCCGTTTGCGCGTTCAGGTTTGCGATACCGGCCAGCCCGAACAGGAGCAGGAGGGTCAGGAAGCCGGTTTTTAGAACATTCCATTGTTTTTGCATGGTGTAGAATTTTTTAATTAGAAAATGAAATAGCAAACAACACCCGCGGGGGGTGCATTCTGATATTACAGGTAAAAGCCAAGATGAAAAGGAGAAACACTTTTGCAAGTGTGCGGTGGCAGGGTATACAGCCTGCGGTTCATTTGGCAATTGTAAGACTAGTCGTTTGAGACGGGCTCGTCACAACACAGGGTATTGTTTGTGGCGCTCTTTCCGCAGATGCACAATATGCTTAAGTACAAAGATAGGCTTTATTGCATGAATTCTCTTCCCCTGGCGCAGGTTGCTAAAAAACAACCCGACGCTGCCCGCAGCACAGAACGGAAATAAAAAAAGCCCCGCCGATATACCTATCAGCAGGGCAATCCTATTTGCAATAAGTCTACTTTACCATCAGATGTCCGTTGGCCATGACCACTCCTTTTGCATTGCGCAGCACGAAATGGTATAGCCCGGCATTGGCTGACCGGGGCAGTGCGTATTTGGCAATCATCTTTCCGGTTGTTCCTTCCAGTTGTTTTGAAAAGATCATCTTGCCGAGTGGGTTATACAGTTCGAAGGTCCAGGCTTGGGCATCCGGCTTTTCAAATTCCACCTGGAAATTACCGGAAACCGGATTGGGGAAGACGCTGGTGGCAATCAGTTCCGGGGAAACGAATTTGGTGGAACTGACAATATTCTTAACGTCATCGGCCATGGTGGCGCTGGTGATCTGGCCACTATCGCCCTCCAGGTACAAGGCTGAGCGGTTCAGCCCCTTGGCGTAGAAAGAATAATCCGAGTACGTCGCGGTATTTCCCTGGACCAGCCCGAGGGCGCTGAGCATAATTTGCGGCGCCGGCTGGCCGGCAAGAAAGAAACTGTCGGTTCGCAGGGTTGTTTCTTTGAGCAGCAGGGCTTCGAGGCTCACGGTACCGACGCCATCCGGATGAGGGAGGATGAGGGTGCCGTATCCGGCAACGGTATTCGTGCTCTGATAATTGTAATTTGAACTGGCCGGCACATGGTCGAGGCCGAAGGCTTGTACCGTCATGAGGTAGTTGCCGGCAATATTGATTTCCGTATCCCAGCTGTCTTCATAAATTAACGGGAACTTCAGGTAGTAGTTGGGTTCTTCATACACGTTTACAGCGCCTAAAAAGGAGATCGTATCATTTGGGCCGCCTGTGAGTGGCTGCGACGGCAGGTCCATGGCGGTAGTGGTACGGCCCAATACTTTGTATCCGTCTTCTGCCAGTTGCTCATAAAAATTGACACCCTGTGGCGCGATCCCCAGCGCCAGTCCGGTACTGTATTCCACCAGATTGGCATCGGGGAAAAGCGGTTCGGAGACGGGGTTTTTGACGTAATTAAAGGGCGCGGTCAAGGCCTGGCCGCTGTAGTCCCAGGTCACATCAGCGCCTTCTGCGGGCAGGGAAAGGCCGGCCGGGCTCATGATCCAGCCATGGACGGTGCCGCCGTTGGTCGTGTATGTGTAGTCCGGGCGTTCAATGGTGATCTGTGCAAAAATTTGCGCGGCAAAAAGCGAAGCAAGCAGGAGTAAAGTAGATTGTTTCATAAAAATAAAGGGTTGATGATTTGAAAATAAGGAGGAATGCCGTCCCGTTTTCGGGCCGCGAATTCCCCCTGTTTCAACCCCTTATGTCAGCGGAGAAAAAAGGTCAACAGGATTTGGCGGTTTTTTTTTTAGATGTGGATGGATTTTGTTTGCCGTTAGGCACTTGTCGCCGCTATTCACCATCCAAGCACGAAGCCTGCCCAAAGGAACGGGTCCGGGTACTTCTCCCGCAATTCGGCCTGTGCGCTTCGGAAGGCGGCCGGGATGTCCATGCCTTCCTCCAGCCAATTGTAGTAAAAAGCCGTCATCAGTTCCTGGGTCTGGAAATCGGAGACTTGCCAGAGTGACATGAGGACGTATTTGGCGCCGGCAAATTTGAAGGCCCGTTGCAAGCCGTATACCCCTTCATTGCCCCGGATATCGCCCAGACCGGTCTCGCAGGCGGAGAGTACGACGAGTTCTGTTTGGGACAGATCCAACTGAGCGATCTCGTACGCGGTGAGGATGCCATCGTCTGTGCCGGGACGGATAGGTTGGCCGTTTTTCCAGGCGTAATTTCCGCCGGCAAGGATGAGGCCGGAGCGGATCATCGGGTGCTCCGAGGTTTGAAAACCTGTGCCGCTTTCCGCAGTTTCTTTTGGGCTTGGGAAAAAATAGCCGTGCGTTGCCAGATGCAGGATGCGGGGTGATGGCTGGCTGCTGCCCAGTTTTTTGAATGCCTCTTCGCTGCCTTCCAGCCCGGAGTGGTAACGGGTCGGTATCTCAGCGGCTTCCGTCAGCAGGCCGATGGTCTCGATCTCGGTTTGGGTCCAGTTCAGGTATTCCCATTTTTCGCCCCGCAGGCGGAGCGTGGTGCTGTCTGCCGCGGTGGCATTCCGGCTGGCGATGTTCAGTTGCGCAGCCGGGGTGCTGTTGGTCTGATCGGTCAAAAGGCTGTCGGCTTCGTACTCGATGCCGCCGAAAAGCGCTGCGTTGCCCGAATGGGCGACAGCCAGTCCGGGCAACGCCAACTGCCGGGTGCTGCCCAATTTTACCAGATGGAAGCGGTCGGCCAGTACTTGTCCGTTTTCGCATTGAATGGCTGCCGGGTTTAGCCGGTGGAGCAGGCCGGAGGGTGAAAAATAAACGGTTTTCGCACCGTTCAACGGTTTTTCCAGGGGTTGCCAAAGCAGGTTGTAGAGTGCGCGGCCGGGTTGTTTTTTGTCAAAACGATAGAGCCGGTTGACGGCTTCCATCCGGTTGGGGCCCTGCGCGCCCATTTGGCCGGCAATATCCTGTTCGGCACAAAGCGGCACGAAGGCAGGGTACGCTTGTCCGGCGGTCAGAACGAGCGCGGTGTACCGAATGCTTTTTTGCTCCGGGACTTCGGGAAGGGAATCGAAGTGCACGAATTCCACGGCGGCCTCGCCCGGCTGCAGGCTTTTTTGTATTTCCCGCCAGGTTATTTCCTGAAAACGCTCGCCATAGCCTGCTACAGCAGCCACCAATGTTTTTTCGATAGCGTTGCATTCCTCTTCCATTTCAGCAATATTGATGCGTTCGGAAGGTGGCTTGGCGTATTCGGCAGCCAGAGACGTTTGCAATTGTCCCAGCCGATTGTATTGCGCTGCAAAATTAGGGTCCTGAATAGTGAATTTTTTCACCCGGCTGGCCTGGTCGAGCAGGTACCCTTTTTGAAAAACGGCGTCATCAAATGCCCGGGCGGTGGCTTCGCCCGGATTAGGACGCAGTTTTTGCAAGTAGGAGAAATGCTGCGGGAAGTAATAGCTGAATCGTTCGAAATACGCAGCGAGCTCGGTTTCCGTCAGGTGTTTTGAGGCCTGGAAATAGACCGTTTTTTGCAGGCGGATGGATTCGGCGATGGTCTGTAGCGCATCCTCCAACCGTCCGAGGCCGGCTTGTGAGGAAGCCAGTTCCCGGAGGTTGGCAAAGTAGTCCAGGCTTTCCGGTCCGGGTGTTTTCCCCCAGATTTGCCTGGCTCGCAGTTGTAGTTTTTCGGCTTCCCCGAATTTGCCCAATTGCATTTTCAGGTAGGCCAGGTTGACGAGGCTTCGCGCTACATCGGGGTGCTCACTCCCCTGGAATTTCTCCCGGAGTTCGAGCACTTCCAGGATCAGCGGTTCGGCGGCGGCATACTTTTTCTGGCTCCGGTAGGTCCGGGCCAGGTGATCTTTCGCCAGCATCGTGTAAAAATGCTCTGCGCCCAGTGCTTTTTCATAAATAGCCAATGCCTGCGCGATATACTGTTCGGCTTGCGCAAAATCCCCGACGGCATTGTAATAGCTGCCCAGATTGTTCAGGGATACACCGCACAGGTAGTTCTCTTTTCCGAAGGCAGCTTCCCGCAGGTCCTTGCTTTCCTCGTAATAGGTCCTTGCTTTTTCATAGTTGCCCATTTCCATGTACAGGTTAGCGAGATTTTCCAGGTGAATGGAATAGTCGGGGTGGGTCTTGCCCAGGATGGCGGCTGCTATGGACAGGGCTTCCAGCCCGAGCTGTTCGGCCTGTTCGAAATTGCCGGTGTACCTGTTGAGGCCGGACAGGTTTGTGATACAATTCGTGTAGTCTGTATTCTGGGTGCCGATCGTTTGAGCAAGAATGGTTTTGGCCTGCTCCAACAGCTTTTTTGCCGTTTCGTATTCGCCTTTTTCAATAAAAACGATCGCCGCATCCTGTGTCGCCAAAGCGCAGGATTCGTGTGTTTTACCGAAGATATTTTCCCGGATCCGGATACAATTGAGGTAATACGTTTCAGCTTGTGCCAGGTCGCCGGTGAGCCGGTAATACTTGCCGAGGGACGACAAGAGGTAGGCAAACGCTTCGTCCTCCGTACGCTTCATTCGCAAACTGATCGCCTCTGCTTCCAGCAGTTGGGTGGCCGCATTGGGGAAGTCGCCCTGGCTGAGGTAGAGTGCTCCCAGTGCGGAGCGGCTTTGTACATATTCGGGATGTTCTTTGCCCAAAACCGCTGCCTGTATGGTGATGGCATCCAGGAGGAGTGGTGTCGCTTCTTCATATTTTCCCTGTTGGGAAAGGATCTGTCCCTGGACGTACAGGCAGGCGGCGAATTGCGGAGTTTGTTTGCCCAGGGTGGTGCGGGTTTTGGCTTGGGCGGCCAGTACATTTTCCAAAGCCTTGTCAGGGTTTTGATCCTGCTTTCGGGCGCAATTGAGGAGGCTGTCAATTTCAGCAACGGCGGTTTTATTTTCCATCGATTGTGCCTGGCCGGGAAGAACATAGAATACATACAGGAGCAGCAAAATGCAGATACGTTTCATTTTGATGACATTTTGGTGGGCAGAAGTAGAGCGCGATAACGCATGCAATATATCCATTGAAACCGAAAACCCTCGTTTTTGCCTCCGGCAGTCCTGTCCCGCTTCAGCGGGGAAAAATCTCCGGCATGCTCTTATTCCAGTAATTTCAAGGCCCGGCCCGCTTGTTCCTGGAGGGCATGTCCGGGTTTTGTTGAAATCTTCCTGAAGGTATTTTTGGCCTTGGCATCTTCACCCGAAAGCAGGTAAGCCAGGCCCCGGTACCATTCCAGCAGGTCTGTGCCGGCCAGGTTGTTGTCTTTTATCCGGTCGAAACAGCGGATGGCTTCGCTGCCCTCGCCCCGTTCCAGCAGGCAATAGCCTTTTAGGAAAAAGAGTGTGTCGTTGGCGGGCATTTTCCGTTCGAGCAATTGCAGTTGCGCATAGGATTTTGAAAAAGCACGCTGTCGCAACAACGCGTCCACCCGACTGAACGGCTCGCGCAGTTGCAGCCATTCGGGCGGGTATTCACTGTACCATACGGCGTCCAGGAGTGCCTGCCGGCCGGTATCGGGAGCGGCATTGTTGCCCCGCAGCAGAGGAGCAGGCATTGCGGTTCGTGTATTTCTGTCCGGTTGGTTCAGTGCGACCGGGCGGTCCGGCCGGGTCGTGCTGTTTTTTTCCGGTGTTTCATCGGTTGCCGGCCTGCCGGTCCCGGCCTGTGGTGGCGCTTGCTGTACGGAGTCGACCGGTGGCGTTTCGATTGGCGCTGGCTGCGGGGCAGGTCTTTTTATCAGGAAAAACAGCGCAGCCACGAGCAATGCCGCTGCCAGGATCAGGAGCGGCCACCAACGGTATTTTGAACGTTCGGCGCGCGCAGGCGGCAGGTTGTGGAGCGCTGCCTTTACCCTTTTATCCAGTTCTGCCGTTTCGATATCTTCCGTCAGTTGGCGCACAAAACGAACTGCTTCAGCCAGCGCGGGGTTCTGCTCCATTGCTGCTTCAAATGCCGCCTGTTCTTTGGCGGTCATTTCGCCTGCCAGGTATTTTTCGATTTCGGTCACTTTGCTGTTCTGGTTAAATAGTTTCCTCAAAATGCCTCGTTGATGCCTGCCTGTTTGACGGTTTCAGCCAGTTTCTTCAAACATTGCCCCCGCTTGCTTTTCAATGAACCGACGGTGGTGTAAGGCGTTAGTTTTTTTGAAACCACCTCCTGGTCTCTTTTGTGTTCAAAATATTTGAGCAGCAGCACTTTCCGGCAATCTTCGCCCAAACGATCGAGCAATGTCTGCACAATGGACACCCGTTCCTTGTTTTTCAAATAAACTTCAGGGTTGAAATCCGAGGTTGCGGCTACATTATCCAAGGATTCCGTCTGCGGTTTTTTGGCGCGTACGCTGTTGGCGATCAATTTTTTAGCAACGCCGAAGGTGTATGCCGCCGGGTGAAAGCCCATGAACTGAAACGTGCCTTTCCGAATGGCCTGCAGCGTAGCCAAAATAGCATCGTTGAGTACTTCCTCCGCATCTTCGGCATCCAATCCTGCCTCCCGAACCCGCCGTTTGACATCCGGGGCGACCTTGACCGCCAATGCCCGTATTGTGGGCACATCGGCCGTCTTCAGACGCTCGAAAAAGGCCCTTTTGGCATCTTCCGAGGACTGATTGTCCTGCGATTCGCTATCCCCGAATGTCATGTTTTTGAAAAAGGTCAATGCTACCCTGGAATTTTTGCAATTATACAGCAACGCGTTCTAAATACGCAATGCAACGTTACCGGCATAATCCGGCGGTGCACAGTAAACGGAGGCCTAAATCTGCCACTTGCCGGGGCGAACCGGACACGTTTTCGGGCCGGCGGCGGAAATATTCCCAGGA
Source organism: uncultured Saprospiraceae bacterium (assembly GCA_964484205.1). Lineage (GTDB taxonomy): Bacteria > Bacteroidota > Bacteroidia > Chitinophagales > Saprospiraceae > M3007. The sequence continues at coordinate 76,213 of CAZAEZ010000016.1, forward strand.
CAAATCAGGCCTGTTGTCTTCGGATTTTAATTTGAATGGCGTCCGGCACCGGTTCTTCCATAACCAAGATCAGATAACCGCCCCCACCGGCGCCGCTGAGTTTCCAGCCCAGGGCTTTGTCCCGGAATTGTTCGATCTGCGCTAAAATTCCTGTATCCACCATGTTGGGGAAAAGAGCCGTTTGCGCCTCGAACGATTGCCGGAATGCCCGTCCGAAGCCAACCGTATCCTGCCGCAGGAGCGCCTCCCAGCAGGCTTCGGCGGCCAAAGCAAGGGCGCGTACATTTTCCAGGTTGATGCAGGTGTCATCCAGTGCGCGGTAGCCGAGTCGGCGCGGGCCGAGTGGCAGCAAATACAAGTGCTGTTCAAGCCAATCCAAAACAGGGTTGTCCTGTACGGACGCAATATGTTCAGGCCAGTACTGCGCGGCGTATTGTGCCTTGTTCAAGCCCGGCATGGCGATGCCGATCGAGTCCTGAGAGCCGGAAACCTCAGTCGTACCCGGCGGGTTGTCGTAAGCGAAAAGGATGCGCGCGAGTTGTTCCGGGTTGCCGGGAGGCAGTGTTTGTCCCCAGAGTTCGATGGCTTTCTCGCGCGTACTGGTTGCCATGCCGCTGCGGTGGTTGAACGGCTGCGTGGGTTCGATACTGATGGTAATTACCGGCCCGGGGTGGTATTCGGACACCCAGGGCTGATCGAGCCAGCCGCCGGCCAGGTCTATCCGATATGGCATGCCGTTCAGTTGGCGCAGGGCTGTCGTGCTGCGCGCGGGCAGATGGCCGGCGGGTATGCGTTTAGCCACCCGGTATTCGATTCTGTTTGCGCGGCACAGGGCTTCTTTTTCCGGCAAATGGCCATCTTCGTTTACAAAAAAAATGTCGGGCCGAATGTCGGCCAGTTCCGGTTCGAAATCGAGCATGCCGCTGCCCCGGCTGATCCGGACGGCGTGTACGCAAGCCAGTGCTTCGAGCATGAACACGCGTTCGGCCTGGGCATTGACGGGGTAGCGCCCCTTGAGCGCCTGTACGGTTTGGTCCGAACCAATACATACGTGCAGCAGGCCCAGTGTGGCGGCTTCCTGCAGGAAGGCGACATGGCCGCTGTGCAGCAGGTCGAAGCAGCCGCTGACGAGTACTTTTTTGCGCATGGTATTATTCCATGTTTATCGGTAAGCTACCGGTTGGGGTAATTGAAATCGGAACGCAAGATTAAAAAAGACTGAACTATATTTATTTTGCCCCCCTTTATTTTAGAACGGTCGAAAAATGACCTGATGCAAAAATGACCCAACGCTCCCTGCTCCCTTTCATACCGGTACTTTATTTTTTTCTGCTAATGGCCATATCCTGGTTATTGGATTTTAATGGCTTGTACGGGCAGGATGCGCACGAGTACCTGCGGCAGAGCCAGGTATTGGTGCAGCGTTTTTTGGGGGCGGCTGTTCCGCCTGCCGGTCCGGGTGAGGCTGAGCTGGCAGGGGGGTATCCGCTGGCGGCGGCTTTGTTGCAGCTGGCCGGCGTGGCGCCGGTATTGGCGATGCAGTTGGTCAGTTGGCTGGCGGCGGCGGCTTCGTTGTTTCTGTTTGAGGCATTGCTTCGGCTGCTTTCCCCGGGCACGCACATCCGAAGCCGGTGGCTGTATGGTCTGTTGGGTTTGGGGCTGGCGCCGTACTTCGTGCGCGCGGGGCTTACGGCTATGTCGGATGCGATGGGGCTGGCTGTTTTTTTAGCGGCCTTGTTTTTTGGCTTGCGTTGCCTGGAGCAGGTGCGCAAGCGCGATTTGTTGGGTTTTGCCGTTTTTTCGGCCCTGGCTATCACGACGCGTTATGCCCTGGTTGTTCTGTTGTTTTTGCCGGGGCTGGCGCTATTGCTGGAGCTGTGGCGGATGCGGCGTTTTATGGCTATCGGCTTTTTCTCGATATTTGGTTTGCTGGCTTTTTTGCCGCTTTGGTGGCTGAAGGCGGGAGCGCCGGCGAGTCCGTTGGAGCACTCCCTGCTGCAGGACTGGTCTTTTTTGAACCTGTTTAAAAAAACATTCAGCCAGGCCAGCGGCACTGTTTCGTACACTGTTCCGAACATAGTGTACTTGTTTTTCCCGGTTGTGCATCCCGGGTTTTGCCTGGTACTTCCGGGTTTGTTTTTGTTGTTTAAAAAAACAGATGTGCAGTTGTATAGCAAGCGATTGCTTGGCCTCAGCCTGCTCGTTTTCCTGCTTTTTCTGGGTGGGCTGTCCCATCAAAATTTGCGTTACCTGCTACCGGCCTATGCCGTGCTGCTGCTGCTGCTGTTTCCGGCTTGGGACCGTTTTTTTGCCTACGGCATGTATTTTTTCAAACGGCTTACCTATGCCCTGATCGGAATTGCGCTGCTATGCCAACTGGCATTTGGGCTGTACGTTTTCAAGCCGGTTTGGGCGCGGCACCGGATGGAGCGGGCGATTGCCCGGGCGCTGCAAACGGAAGTACACGCCGGTGATGTGCTGTACGCTTTCGATGTGGATATTGCCTTGAAAACCTATTTGCCGGAGGTGGAATTCCGGAACTTGTTTTTGCAGCGCTACGATACTTTCCCGGCGGGCAGTTATATGTTGTTCAATGCACCGGCGCTCCAAACCCAATGGGCCGGAAAGGCGCCAATGCTCAATTGGGAGCGTGCAAACACCCATTTTGATCTGGTGGAAATACAGCGGCTGGCCGGCAATTGGTCCCTGTACCAGATTACCGGCCCTAAATGAGCCGGCACATTTACCTGAAAAATTCCGGTTGCGTCTTCTACCTTTGCCATTATGTATCCAGATTTGTCTTACCTGTTTCACGCCCTGATCGGCACCCAGCCGGATAACTGGCTGTCCGTTTTTAAAACATTTGGCTTTTTTCTGGCCCTTGCCTTTCTGGCCAGCGCCGTTACCTATTATTTTGAGCTGCGGCGCAAAGCCCGGGCCGGGGTATTCCAACCGGAGAAAGTCAGTGTCACGGAAGGGGCGCCGGCTTCGATGGCGGATATCGGCATGAACGCCCTGGTGGGGCTGATCATCGGCGGGAAAGGACTGTATGCCGTGCAGCATTTTGCCGAGTTTCGCGTGGACCCGGCTTCGATCATCCTGTCGGGGAAAATGCACTGGCCGGCAGCACTGGGCGGGGCCCTGTTTTTCGGCGGTTTGGTGTGGTGGGAAGCCTGGCGCAAGCGGAAGCCGAAACCGGAAACCCGCGTGGTGGAGGTGTGGCCGCACGACCGCATCAGTGAAATGACGGTGTGGGCGGCCGTGGGCGGTATTGTTGGGGCTAAAGTGTTTGATCTGTTCGACAATTGGGATTCGTTTTTGCAAGACCCGCTTGGCTCCCTGCTTTCGGGGGGTGGGCTGGCATTTTACGGGGGGTTGGTTCTGGGCTTTATTGCCGTGGTGAGCTTCTTAGCTCGCCATAAAATTCCTTTTCTGCCGGCTGCCGATGCCGTCGCACCGGCACTTACCGCCGGATATGGCGTTGGCCGTATCGGCTGTCAGATGAGCGGCGACGGCGACTGGGGCATCGTAAACCAGGCGCCGAAGCCCGACTGGATGAGTGCCTTGCCCGACTGGATGTGGTCGACCACTTACCCGCACAACGTGCTCAACACGCCGCATACCGACCCCGTGTCGAGTGTACCGATTGATGGCTGCACCTGGGAATATTGCATGCAGCTGTCCATGCCGGTATTCCCTACGCCGTTTTATGAGGTAATGATGATGCTGCTGATTTTTGGGATTCTTTGGGTATTGCGCAAACCTCTGAAAGCGCCCGGCCTGCTGTTTTTTGTTTACCTGGCGCTTATCGCCGTCGAGCGGTTTTTGATTGAAAAAATCCGGGTGAACGTACACCACGACGTATTCGGGATGCGCATGAGTCAGGCGGAAATAATCTCCGTCGGATTGCTCTTGGTGAGTGTGATCGGGAGCGTTTACGTAATCTGGCGGTACAGGTCGGGTAAGGCCCGGGAGGTTGCCGAAGGGTAAAAAAACTTCACTTCTGTTTTGTGAAATTCAGTCAATCCCGCCCCTTTTCAGGGGCGTTGGGGGAAATGCCGCAGCCGTTCGGCTACGCCGTGTACGATCAGCCATTGCCCCAGGATATAACTTGCCATAATGGCAATGCGTGCGCCGGGGAACGGGTGCCCGAATTTGTACACGGCAATCATACAATCGGACAACATAAACAACAGCGCGCCACAAAGCAGGCTGGTAAAAACAAGGTCTTTCACCTGACTCTGGAGGTTGACGACGCTCAGCGCCATTGTCGAAATAACAATGGCATATACTGCCACCGGCAGCTGCATGCCCTCGGGGATGTCGGGCCACAGCCAATTCAGAAAGCCCGCTAAAAAGATCAGAAAGGGGATAAGGATCAACGGCCGGCGCCGCAGGTAGCCGTTTCGCAGATTTACTTCGGAGAGAAAACCGCCGAGATAGCACACATGTGTGGCTAAAAATGCCCCCAGCCCCAACAAAAAAAAGAAATCACCATAGTCACCATGGGTAAACATCATAAAAATATCGCCCAGCATGGCAAACAACAACCCGGCTATGATCGTCTGCCGGAAAAACCGGCGAACACCCGGTGTTTTTCGCACCAGCCACATGGTTAAAACCGGCATGAGCAGGGGTTTGGCAAAAAGGATCAGGGTATGATTTCCCGAGATTTCTCCGGCCAGTTCCAGGATGGCCAGTAAGACAAAAATGCCCAGCCAGGTAATGCTATTGCGTTCCATACCGCAATGTTACTGCTTGTTGGCTGATAATGGTAATCTTCAGCAGGGCGCGAATACCGGTCGGAGCGGATTGGGCGCGCTGCGGTGCACATATTCTACCCAGTTTGTGATCAGTTGCAATCCCGATTCGGTAAGTATGGATTCCGGATGAAACTGGACGCCCCAAAGCGGCAACTCCCGGTGTGCCAAGGCCATTAGGGCGCCGTCGTCGGTATAGGCAACGCCGTTTAATGGCGTTTTTTGAAGATTTTGAAGGATCAGTGAGTGATACCGCATTGCTGAAAAAAGCATCGGAATACCTGTGAACATTGGATGCCCGTTGTGTCGTACCGTAGAAGTTTTGCCGTGCATTGGCGGTTCGGATTTGACCAGCCGGGCGCCAAAAAACTCGCCCAAGGCCTGCATGCCGAGGCAAATGCCCAGCATAGGCAACCGCTGATGCCAGGCAGCGATCAACCGGGGCAGCATGCCGGCATCCTGTGGGCGTTTAGGCCCGGGGGAAAGCACAACGCCATCAAAGTCACCGGGCTCGAAGGCGAGGAGTTCCAGGGCGTCGTTGCGCACAACGGTGCAGTCGGCTCCGGCTTGCTGGAGATAGTCGTACAGGTTGTACGTGAAGGAGTCGTAATTGTCGAGGAGCAGTATGGTCATTGTTGTGCCCAGGGCGAAGGGCATAGGGCGAAGCGCGGAGGGCATAGGTTTTAGTCCTATGCCCTCCGCCCTATGCCCTATGCGCTTTTATCCGCCGCGCTTTCGTTTTACGGTTGTTTTCGTAGTTGTTGTTTTTTTGCCAACGGCGCGGCCGTTTTTGCCCTGGCGAGCGCCTGCTTTAGTCGTCGTTGTCGTTTGTTTTGTAGTTGCTCTGCCGGTGGGCCGGTTTTTTGTGTTTGTCGTCGTGGTGGTGGTTCGTTTGCCGACAACCGTGCCATTCGCCCGGCGGGCTGCAACGGTAGTGGTGGTGCGGGTATGCACAACGGTGGAACGGCTGCGCTTGGGCACGTATACTTTGTGTGCGCGGACAACCCGGTGGGTCGACACCACATGGTAGTGCCGATGGTACGGTCGTACGCCGACATAGTGCACACGCCAGGGCCGTGGGCGCCAGGGGCGGTACCAGGTAGGATAATAGGCAAAACGCCAGGGCGATACCCATACGCGATATCCGGGCCGGTAAATGTGGGTAACACAGGGCCATAGCCTGACGTTTACCACGATCCGGTAAGGCTTTAAATGACCTGCCGGCCCACCGCGGCCTTCGCTTGCACCGGCTTCTTCTTCGAAGGGTTCGGCAATGGTCTCTTCGCCGAAAATAGCTTCGTCGCCCACAATCTGGAGTATGGTAAACTCCTCGTTTTGCCGCTCAATTTCGATAACGGCAATGTCCTGTGATTCTTTTTCACTGACCGGAACCTGCAAAACGATGGCGTGCACATCGTCATCGGAATTGTCGATCACGCGGATGTAGTCGACCGCTCCATCTTCGTTCAAATCGAGATTGTTTACGCCGTTGTCTTCCGTATTCAGGAGTTTTTCAAATTCCTCCGGCGATGCGGATTTTTTGAACAGTTCGATGGCGCCTTCGAGGCTGAAATGGTCGCCGGGCAGGCCGGTGCTATCGGCCGGATCGACATCTTGCGCTGTACTGATGGTGCTGAAAAGCAGGAGCATGCCTGCGCTCAGGATACCGCTAATAAGGTATGCTTTCATGACTGGAAGTGGTTTGTACGCCGGAATCCTGGTTTCCGGCAGTGTTTTAAAAATCGTAGCATCAGACGGACAACTTCGGAATTCGTTTAATCTGAACAGGACCCGCCGGTCGGGTTTCAAAAAAATTAACACTTTGGCACAAAAAAGGGCAGCGACAGCAGGGCAGCATCATATCGGGGCAACAATTTAACAGATCGGGAGTGCCCGGGTCGGAGACCCGGGTTACTCGATCCCGCTGCCGTTGTCCTCATAAATCGGGCGGCTTTTAGCGGGTTCGTCTTCAATGCCGGTGCTGCCGTCATCGGGCAGTTCGTAAATACGGGGTTGATCACCGGTGGAGGCGCCTGTTTTTTCCTCGCCGTATTGCTCCAGGTTGTCCATCCATTTTACGGAAGTGTCCCAGGTATCGAGGAGGAAAGGTTTAAACTGGGCGGCCGCCACTTTGGCCTTGCCCGGCAATTCGATGAGGTAGGGGTAGGTACGCGATTCCTCCACTGTTTGGTCGCTGATCATACCTGCTTTATCGGCAAACCAGACCAAAATGCTGAAGATGAGGATGCCCACAAAACCCAGCACGGCGCCACCAAGTGCCTGGTTGATAATGTTGAGGTACAGGGACTCTAAAACACTTTCGAAACCTTTGGCCACCTGCCGGACGATCAGCATGATCAGGGTGACGTTGATCAGAAAAGCAGCCATGAACATCATGGGATTATCCGAACTGAAGAGCTTTTCCAGAATATTCGTGGTGGTCGGCGTCATTTTGAAGGCCAGCACAATCCCGAATACATAGGCGGCAATGTTAAAAACGGTGCTGATAATGCCCTGGTTAAAACCCTTCCAGAAGCCATATACAAAAGCGACCATACAAATAAGATCGATCGGCATGTTTTTCAGACGACGGCGACTGTTTTTAGTCACCTGTTTTTGAGGGACTTAGCCTCGTGTTTTCGGGTGCAAAGATAGGGGATTTTTGATGTCGTGGCAGGCTCTGCCCGCTTTTGAGCGGTAATGTCCAATTTAGTGCGTGCAGTTTCCGGGAGAATCATTTCCGACAACCCAGCTGTAACCTTTTTGTTTTTCCGCCTGTCTTGCCTCTTAACCGGGCTGTTGATATAAAAATGACGGCCCTTTGTCGCCAGACTTGTCCTTTTTATAGAAAGTGCTTGCCTTTAACAGGTTCTATGTATTGCATACTACCCGAAATCCCGCATCTTTGCAGTGAAAACAAAACAGTTTTAATCCATTTGTCACGAACGGACACTACGTCACAACTAAAAAATTAAGCAATGAAACCCATCTTTCTGACACTGTTCAGCCTGTTTGTGCTGAGCGCTGCCTCCCTTGCTCAAACGATCAGCGGCCAAATCCAGCAGGCCGACGGCCAGGCGGCCGAATTTGCCACCGTGCTGCTTTATCATGCGAACGACACCAGCCTGGCCAAGGGTAGCGTGAGCGATACGTATGGGAAGTACGAATTCGACAACATCAAACCGGGTCGTTATTTTATCAATGCCAATCTTGTCGGCGCAGGCAAGGGGGCCTTGCCGGTTTTTGATTATGCCGGTGGCGATAAGACCCTGGAATCCATGACCTTGCAGGAAAATGCCCAGGAACTCGGCACGGTCACTATCGTTGCCCGCCGCCCGGTAATCGAAGTGCGCGCAGACAAGACGATTTTGAATGTTGAAGACAACATCAACTCCCAGGGACAAAATGCCCTGGAACTGCTCCGCAAAGCACCCGGCGTGGTGATCGACAACAACGACAACATCAGCCTGCGCGGTAAAAACGCCGTGCGTTTTCAGATCGACGGCCGCGATGTACCCATGGACAGCAAAGACCTGGCGAACCTGCTCAAAAGCATGCGCGCCGAGGATATCGCCGCCATCGAGATGATCAGCAACCCCTCAGCCAAATATGATGCCTCGGGCAATGCAGGTATCATCAACATCCGTACCCGCAAAAACCGTGCGCTCGGTACCAACGGCTCCGTCGGAGGCGAGTTTGTCGCCGGCGAAACCATCAAAGGCGGCGGCAACGTATCATTAAACCACCGCAACACCTGGGTCAATGCCTTTGGCAACTATTCCAACCACTTCGGCACCTGGCACAACGACCTGAATCTGTACCGCGAGCAGGCCGGGAATATTTACGACCAGGCGAGTGTCATGTCGGATCAAAACAACAACCACAATTTTAAACTGGGCTCCGACTTTTTTCTTAATTCCAAAAACACGATCGGTTTTGTTGTTGATGGCCGGAATGCCCGCGGCCCCTGGCTGAATGAGGCGCACACCGATATTTACAACCTGAACAATCCGTCGGTGATCGACTCGGTTTTGGTGGCCGCCAACTACAACCCGCAAGACCGCCTTAACCTCAATTTTAACCTGAACTACCGCTATGCCGATACGCTGGGCAGGGAATTCACCGTGGATGTCAACCGCGGCGATTTCACTTCCCGGGCCGACTCCTACCAGCCGAATCGCTACATGGACCCGTCGGAGCAGGTGGTTTTGTCGGAAAAAATTTACCGCACAAACACCCCGACCGATATCGATATGTGGATCGTAAAGGCCGACTACGAACAGCGGCTTTTCAAAGGCAAATTCGGCGTCGGTTTCAAACTTACCAATGTAAAAACCGACAACACCTTCGATTTTTTCAATGTGATCGACGGAAATCCTGAGCCGGATATCGACCGTAGCAACCGCTTCGTGTACGATGAACGGGTAAATGCGGGCTACATCAACTACAACATCCAGGTGAAAAAATGGAGCTTCCAGGCAGGCTTGCGGGCCGAGCACACCGATTGGAAAGGCGACCTGACCAGCCTGAAACCCGGCGGCGACGAAATGAACGAGGCAAAATACCTGAGTTGGTTCCCGAGTGCGGCCATGACTTACAGCATGAGCGAGAAAAACCAATTCAGCCTGACCTACAGCCGACGCATCGACCGGCCCAACTACCGCCACCTGAACCCCTTCGAAGACCGGCTCGACGAACTGGCCTATAAAAAAGGGAATCCCTTCCTGCGCCCGCAATTCACCAACAGTGTGGAACTGACGCACACCTTCATGGGAAGGCTCAACACCACCCTCGGGTACAGCCATACCAACGACCTGTTCACCGAAGTGATCGACACGACGGAGAGCAACCGCACATTTTTGACCAATGAAAACATTGCCGACCAGAATAATTTTTCCCTGAGCATCGGCGTGCCGATCCCCTTCACAAAATGGTGGGAAAGCTACTGGAACGTGACGGGGTTTGTGACCTCCTTCGATGCCAAATTCCGCGAAGGATTTGAGATCAACGAAACCTTCAAGTCGATGAACCTGTACAGCGAACACACCTTCCGCCTCCCCAAAGGCTGGTCGTTGCAGCTCTCGGGCTGGTTCAACGCGCCGACCATCTGGGGCGCCGTGTTCCGCAGCAAAGCCCAGGGCGCCATGGATTTTGGCGTGAAAAAACAATTTTTCGATGGTAAGGCTACCGCCAGCTTGTCTTTCGGCGATATCCTGAACACTGCCGGCTGGTCCAGTGTCAACGATTTCACGCCCGGCCTGTACATGCGCGGCAACGGTAACTGGGAAAGCCGCACCATCCGCCTCAACGTAAACTACCGTTTCGGCAACAAAAACGTGAAAGGCGCACGCCAGCGCAAAACCGGTGTTGAAGACATAAACAAACGGATCGGGGGATAAACCTGCTGCCGTACTTCGGCGCCACTAGAAATTATTTGATTTGGTTACCTGGAAAAGTAGTCCCGGCGCGCGCATTCGTTGCCGGGGCTTTTTTTAATTTTTCGCATATTTCCGCTTCCGCCGCCAAAAAAACACCGCTCCGAACACCCCTAAAAATACCAGCGGAAGTCCCAGGTTAAGCGCCTGCCAAAATGTTTTTTCCTCCCGGGCGCGCACCGTATCGAGCAGGCGAAGTTTTACTTCCTTGGAGCGGGCCTCGATCACACCGGTGGCGTCGATGAGATATTCCACGGCATTCAGCAGGAGTTCCTTGTTGGCATAGGTGCTGTTTTCATAGCGGTTGAAACCCAGGGGCAACCATTCCTTGTTTTCGCGGTTGCGGATGAAGTTGGCGGCCACGTCGCCGTCGCTGATCACGACCATGCGGTTGTCGGGCACGCTGGCGTTCCGGAATTCGAGGCCCACCTGTTTCAAACCGGTCAGCATATCCTGCGATACGCGGTTTTCAAAATTTGAAGAAAAAACACCCTCGAGCAGCACGCCAACGGTTTGCGGCCCTTTATTGAAATTCTCCGGATTGAGTTCGGAACGCACGATTCCAAAGTTTAACTCCATCGGACTGAATTGCAGGCGGCTGTACCGGCTGCTTTGCAACAACACCGTTTTTCGAACCGGCGTTTTGGTCCGGATCGTGTCGATGGACGAGCAGAATTTCAATTCCACGCGATCGAGATTTTTCACCACCGGATGGCGGCCTGTGGCGCGCACGGCGGGGTGGTATGGCCAGGGGAAAAGCTGAAATTGCGGGGCATTGCCAACGACACCCACCTGGAGGGGTATTTTGCTGCATTCGATGTCGAGCACCAGGTCGGGCTGAATGCGGACACCGTATTTGAACAGCATATCTTCAATGTTGAGCGGATAGTCGACCGGGTAAAAGCGCGGCTGTTTGGTCAGGCTGTCGAGGCTGGCATTGAGGCGGTCTACCAGCCAGAGCACCTTGCCCCCTTGCATGATGAACTGGTCGATCTTGAATTTATCGCGTTCCGAAAACGGCCTGCGGGGTTTGGCCACAACCAGCAGTTGGCAGACGTTGGGGTCGATTTGAATGACCGAATCCAACACAATGCGGTCGGTATCGTAAAACTGGTGCAGGCTGCGTTCCAGGTCGATGGTTTCGAGTTCGTCGAGTTCGCCATGGCCCCGGGTGAACAGGATGGCGGCCCGGTTTTCGGCCTGAAGTTTTTTGATGGCATTGGCAAATTTGTACTCCAGCAGGCTGACCGAGTTGTTGACCACTTCATCGGGCATGAGTGTGGGCGACTGGTTTTCCAGCAAATTAACCACCACTTTGCGCTGCCCGTAGTTGAACACAGCCACCGGGTAGATCAGTTGCTGTTTGCTTTCGCCTTGCTCGTTCACGCGCAGGTTGACCGGTGCAATGCCGTCTTCAAGCAGGGCTTTTTGGCGGGCTTTGATGTCGTCGGTGCTGCCCTCGAGCGGATCGAGAAACTGGTAGTCGATGTAGCCGGTCACGGAGCGGAAATCGTCGAGCATTTCGCGGGTGGCCGTTTGCAGGCGTTTAAAGCCTGCGGGAAACTCGCCTTGCAAAAGTACCTGCACATAAATGCGGTCTTCCAGTGCGCTCAACATTGCCTTGGTGGGTTTGGTGAGCGTGAATCGCTTTTCCTCGGTGAGGTCGAGGTGGGCGTAAAAACTGTTGGCTATAATATTGACAAACAGGATAATCCCGCAAAACAAACCAAATTGCAGCAAAGCCTGAGATCGTTGCGAACGCGCCATGGAGTCGAAAAATTAGTTTGGGCAAAGATAGAATCAAATCCTGGACACCTGAATAAACTTGCCCCGGCTCACCCGGTACTTGTAGTGTCCGATGGTGATGGTGGCGCCGTCGGCCAGTTGGGCCAGGTCGTCGATGTCCTGTTCGATGGTGTGAATACTGCCCTTGGTTTTGTAGGCGATCTCCAGGTAATTTTCGTTCACGCCACCCTCGGTTCCGCACAAAACGATATGCACCGGCACCTTCAGGCCGATGAGCAAGGCCATGTCGCGCACGTCGCTGTAGTTATCGGCAATGAGGACGAGTTCGTCCAGGCCCTTCATTTTGCTCAAGCCCAGCAGCAGCGCTTCCAGGTCGTTTTCCGGGCCATCGCCGCCATTGCCTGCCCGGGCGGTTTCATGCATGGTCTGGAGCAGTTTTTCCATGTCGGCTTGCTCCGTGAAATACAACCCGCCGGTTTGGCCGACGATCTTTTTATCGTCGGGTGTGGCATCGCCGTCGTTAAAAAATATGTACTGGTTTTCTTCCCCCTGCACGAGTTGGAGGGCATGCCAGAGCACCACCTGGTCCATGTAGGGCGACATGCTTCCGGTAAGGTCGGTCACGATCACCTTGTGTTTCCAGTGTTCGCGCATGCGGTAGAGCGTGGCTTTGACCGCTTCGCGGGTTTTTTCAAAATAAATCGGATCGCGGGCAATGGCTTCGCGTTCGCGGGCGCTACGCCGCTCGATGCGTTTTTTAATGGTATCCATCGGGGCGCCAAAACTGAGCTGGTGTAAAAAAGCAATTTCGTCGTTTTTGCTGTTCAGTTGGTTCAGCGAGTCGAGTAGCCGTTGTTCGCGGTACAGCGAATCGCGGATAAACGCCTTTCGTTCGCGCTCGGCCTTGCGTTTGAGTAGGGCTTTGGCGCCGATGGTGTTGAAGGTAATGGTCATTTCACCGGCCATGTCGTGGTTGGGGATGTCGTAGCATTTCAGTTTGGGGTAAAACTGCGTGCTGAAACAGTAGCTCGCACCCTTGGGCAGCATCAAAGCCGCCCGGCCGCGGGCGTTGGTCACGGCCACGTATACTTTGTTCGATTTGCTATCTGCGAAAAACAGCACTTCGCCATCCAGCGGTTTATCATCGAGGTCGAGAATTTTTGCCTGCAGCAAAACCCGCTCGCGGGTTGGGGTTTGGGCAACCGAAACAGTTTGGAAAATGCTGTCGTTCCGGGTTTCCTCGGTAAATTTTGTGGCCAGGTGGGTGATGCTGATGGCATCGCGCAGGTAGCTGTCTTTGGGTTCACGGAACGTTTCGATGCCCACTTCGTCGCCGGCATCAATGCGGTACTCGTGGTCGTTGGGCACCAGGAAATACACTTCGCCAAAGTTGCCGGTATACCCCTGCCAGACCTTGCCGGTTTGGGTTTGCAAAACCCGGACATCGAGATCGGGGATTTTGCGGCGCGCCAGGTCGTACACGGTTATTTTTAACAAGGCCAGCGTCTTGGTGGGCGCTGCTTTGTCGCCGCGGTGCCAATGTTCGCGGGTGGTGTCGGGTTGTGGTGTTGGGTTGTTTTTTTGGGCAAAAAATAGGGTAGGGGATAAAAAACAGGAAAGGAGGATCAGGTGCTTCATGTTGGTGCGTTGCGTTTGCAAAAACGGTGTTTCAGAAAACGCAAGGCAGCCGGGCAGGATTTTATTTTGGAGAGAGGGAATTAAATATAAAACCTGTCAGGTCGAATTTGCACCTAAAAACCCGCGCCGATGACGCGGGTTTTTAGGTGCAAATTCGACCTGACAGGTTAGGGAGACCTACCGCGCTTCCCGGTTTTTATCCACCCAATAGGCCCAGAGCACCAGCAACCACTGCGCATGGCCGGCAATGGCGATAGACTTCACGTCGGGCGGGGGCGGGCCGAACAGGTTGGCGCCGTAGGTTACCAACAGGAAGGTCACCAAACCCCAAAGCGCATACACCCCGGCGGGTTTGATCGCTTTGGTATGGCGCAGGTAAATCCAAAGCCCCGCAACAAAAAGCAGCACTTCGACGACTACCGTACCGACCAGGGAATTCCACAGGCCCAGCCCAAATACCGGGGTGTCGGCGAAGCTTAACGGCAGGTCGGGCCGGTGCACGATCAGGTCGATAAACCAGTGGCTGGCCACGCAGGCGCCCAAAACCAGGGCTGCTTTAGGTTGCTTGTTCAACAGGTAATAAACCCCGCCGATCAGTACGGCCCAAACACCGGCCATGAGCAGGCTGTGGGTATAGGGGTAGTGCACAAAATCGAGCGGCGTGACGGCCGTAATACCGGGCCGGATCTCAACGCGCTCCATGCCCAGCAACAACAGGCTGGGCCAAAGCAGATCGACAAATTGTACGGCAAAAAAGAGCGCGCCCAGCGAAACCCGTGGTGCGGCTGCTTTAGCGCCAAAACCAATGGCAAAGTGACCGATAAACATGGTTGGAATGTTTTATTCTGGTTAACCAGCATTAATAAGTAGGCGTCATATCTTCATCTACGCAAATGATGAAATCTGCGCGGCCTTTGTGCTCGTCCAGCAGCTTGCTGAGATCAGCTTGTGATACCGTACTGATGGTGGCGTACTGCAACGCTGGTTTTTGTTGTTGCAAATACCACAATATGCCTTCGTAATTGTCGGAATGGTATGCGCCGTTGAAATGCAGAAAAAGGCTGCCCGGCTTGAAATATTTCAAAATAAAATGTGCCATGGTGGCGTCTTTGCAGGCCTGGGCTTTTGGGTAATTTTCGCTGCCGTGCATGCTGCCCATCATGGTGAGCATGTTTTTGTAACCCGGGAGTTCCGCGTCGTATGCCATTGGCAGTGGCGCGATCCATGATTTTTCCTGTTCCGACAGGCTGTCCAACGCGGCGAAGCCGTCGTAAGCCACCTTCGATGCGTAGCGGCGGGGGATATTGGTCGCCGCAAAAGGTAAATTATTGTCCTTGGCAAAATTGACCAGTGGCGCGTAGTCGGTTTTGTGATTTTTCCACAACCGGGCCAGAGTGTCCAGTCCTTTGGCATCAATTTCTCCACTCAGGTAGCGGTTTAGGGCTTCCTGGTTATCGGTTTCGAGCATCTCGGCGCCCAGTACCAGCGACCGTTGGTTGTGCAGATCGCGGCACAATTCCAGCTGCAACCAATGGGCAATTGCATTGTTGTGATATTCACCGAACAACACGATGTCTTTGCTTTGCAGTTGGCGCACCATTTTTGCATAGCTGACCTGTTTGCCTTTTGGCGTGTAAATGACGTAGGCCGGTTTTTTCTGTGCAAAGGCGAAGAGGGTGAACAGTAGTAGAAAAAAGGTGAGAATAAGTTGCTTCATAATTTATTTTCGTTCGTGTATTGCCGCTAAAGTCCTAATATTTTTTGATCTTCTTTCTTCGAACGGGCATTATATTTTTTCTAAAAAAACCTTTGTGCGGGGTTACTTTTACAATATTTCCAACACAAAAAGGTTAAACCTACGGCTTTGGAACACCAGCGCCGGATGAACTTTTTACGAGCATTCATTATGAAACGAATACTGCTATTTCTCCTTGTTTTTGCAAGTGCTTCTATCGCTGCCAGGGGGCAGTGCGTTGCCGGAAACTGCATCGACGGCCAAGGCACTTTTGTATATCCTTCCGGCGCCAAGTATATTGGCCATTTTAAAAATGGCGAAATCCATGGCATCGGTGTCTGCTATTATACCGATGGCAGCAAGTATAGCGGAGAGTGGAAAAACCGGTTTCCCGATGGCAAAGGCACTAAAACCTATTCGGACGGAACCAAGCGCACGGGAAACTGGAAAAAAGGTAAACCTGTAGATGAAAACGGAGCACTCCTGGAAGAATATATTGCCGGAAAAGAGGAAGAAAAACAAGACGATGGGACAAATATCCAGTCGGGCTGCCTGAGTGGCGATTGTAAAAACGGTGGCGGCATATTTGCCTACCCCGACGGCAGTAAGTTTGAGGGCAATTTTGTCAATGGCAAATTTGAGGGGAATGGCACCTTTTATTTTGCCAATGGCGACCGGTATGTAGGCAACTTTAAATCCAATTTTCCGCATGGCTCCGGCACGCGGTATTACGCCAATGGAAATGTTGAGGAAGGAGATTGGCGCGAAGGCGAGTTTATTGGTTCCAGTCTGATTGAAAGTGGTAAAATCGGTTGCATCCAGGGGGATTGCGCGGCGGGAAATGGCACGTACATTTTCAAAGAAGGCTCTGCTAAATATACCGGCGACTTTCAGAATGGCCAACCGCATGGCGTGGGCATTTGCGTGTATGCGAATGGTGATCGTTACCGGGGCGAATGGGCCGATGGCGCTTTCATGGGCAAAGGCACGCTCTACCTGCACGATGGCACCGAAGTGGATGGCTATTGGCGTGCGGGGGAATTTGTCGGCACCGAAACGCCGCTCGATTACAGCCCAGTATTTACCGAACCTGCGCCAACTCCGCCTGTAAATATCGAAACCAAAGTCTGGGCGGTTGTAGCAGGGGTCGCATCATACGATCATATGCCGGTATTGCGCTATACGGACGACGATGCTTACCGATTTTATGCTTTCCTGAAAAGTCTGGAAGGCGGGGCGCTGCCCGATGATCAGGTTCGCATCCTGATCGATGAGGAAGCGACACGGGAAAACTTACTTGGAACCCTTCGTGAGGTATTTAGCAAAGCCGGCCCCAATGACCTGGTTATGTTTTACTTTTCGGGCCATGGCTTGAATGGATCTTTTCTTCCAATTGATTTCGACGGCTACAATAATAAAATTACCCACGAGGAAATCGCTGCTTTGTTTAACTCCTGCAAGGCAAAATACAAATTGTGCCTGGCCGATGCCTGCCACTCGGGCAGTATCTTTGCGATGCGTTCCGGAGAAACAGAGCCTGTGCTGGTCCAATATTATAAGACACTTTCCAAATCTGTCTCAGGCACTGCGCTGATTATGTCATCCAAAGCCGATGAAACTTCATTGGAATCAGCCGGGTTGCGGCAGGGTGTCTTTAGCCATTTTTTAATCCGGGGTTTGAAAGGAGAGGCCGATAAGAACAACGACAAAATTGTTTCGGTGCAGGAGATTTATAATTTCATCTACGACAATGTGCGTGCTTATACCGGCAACCGGCAAAGCCCGGTAATCAAAGGGAACTATGATCCTGTCATGCCGGTGGCTGTTATGCGCTAAGCAGAGAACTGCTCGTTTGAGCCGTTTTGAACAGGCCCTGCAGGAAATTCTTGCAGGGCCTGTTTCTGTTTCCCAAAGGTGCTTCCAATGATGATTCACGCGAGCGAATTGGTGTAAAAAGATTTTTTTCAAAAAAAAATTCAGAAAAAAATAAGTTTTCATTCAACAAAAATATCAAAAATAGTGTCGGCAATGCGACATAAATAAAGTCAAATATTTGTTTTTCAGTTACTTATGCAATTCAAGTTAAATGGCTCCAGAAAATCAAACTTAACAAACTACTCAACAAACTGATTTTTTTGTCCTTTGGGGGCAAAACAATGTGCCGCACATTTGTATCGTTAATGAAAGCGAACGGCGGGAAACAGACAAGAAGCGGTAAAATTCATTGACCACAGACTCTGAGACTTTTCATGAGATTATACGGGAAACCGCCGCGGCACAAACGAGTGCCGCGGTTTTTTTTTTGCCCCTACCCATCGAAGCCTTGCCAGGCCCACGTGCTAAACGCACCAACAAATCAGACTGCTGATTACTGCTTCCGTGGCAAATAAACCAACCGGTACGCTCCTCGCAGTTAACAAAAGAAAATCCGTTGCAACCTACTTTTATTGAGATTCCTGGCTGATAAATCCGATTTTTTTAAAGCAAAAAAAGTTTTTTTCAAAAAAAACACCGTGAAACGAAAACTTTTTTTTCAACAAAAGCAGGCCTTGGCAGTCTATTTAAAAATTTAAAAATGCTAATAATCAGCATGTTATGATTTTAATTGTCGATGTGCCCTTTAAAAGATCGCTAATTGACGCCTCAACAAACGCCATTTTTTGTTCTTTGGCAGCGGTATCAATTCCTGCACTTTTGTATCGTTGATTAAAGAGAACGGCAGCGATAAGAAAGAAAACGGTAGAATCAACACCCAGTTTTGTAGACTTTTCATGAGATTATATACGGGAAACCGCCGCGGCACAAACGAGTGCCGCGGTTTTTTTTTGCCCCTACCCGTCGAAGCCTTGCCTGTTTCTGTTGAATATCTGTAGGTCAAATCGCAATTCATCAATGCAAAAACAACATTTTTTTTGTAAATTAAGTCTCTGATAATTAATTGTTTGGGCGTATAAAATTGACGACCACGCATATTTTAGGTCTAATTGAAAATAAGAAAAGTGTCTTTCCGTGCAAAAGCATGTGACCACATCTTTGTACTGTCAATGCGAGCGAATTGGTAGAAAGCGGCAGAAATACACCGGATGCATTTGACCCTTGTTTTGCGCTTTTCATGAGACAGTATAGACTTAACGGGAGGGCCGCGTTGCAAACGAGCAATGCGGCCCTCCCGCTTTTTTGCGTAAAAATTATATTGTTGAGATATCTTGTTTTTTGGAGATTAAATATTGGTAAAATATTGATTATTAATCTATTACTGTTTATTTTATTGAAAGACGCTCGAAAATATAAATAATTAAAACGCTAAAATTGTCCTTTTTTTCTCTAAAATCTACCGCATCTTTGTATTGTCAAAAGAAACAAAGCAGCAATAAGATGTGCCTTGTGCTTTGACCAACAAACAGCAACTTTTCATGAGATTATTATAAGAAGGCGGGGGCTGTGGCGCGAAAGAGCGCCGCGGCCCTCGCCTTTTTTATGAATATTATCGACGCTGCTGCCATTCCTTGCGTTTTGCGTCTGCAATGGCAAAGCGTATGGCTTCATAGGAGAATCGCTGCTGGAAATGCTCATAAATTTCCTTTAACTGGTAAGGCTCTTCAAACAGCGAAAGCGCCCCCTGGACAAGATCCAGGGCTTCCGGCGATACCCATTCTGATATTTCCACGGATTCCCCGCGTTCGTACATGGTGGCCAGATGGCTTACAACGGTGACCGGGCTGATTTCCCGCATTCGGGCAATTTCCTGGATCGGGCGGCCTGCCTTAAATAAATCCCAGGTAAGCAAAAACGTACTTCCGGGAACATTTTGGCCATCCTGAACTTTAGTACGCACAAAATCCCGGATCACACCAATAAAAGCGTCGCCGTACAATTGTAGCTTGCGCTCGCCAACGCCGCTGATGTACAGTAAATCCGCGTCGGTCACGGGGCGTTTTTGCGCCATCTGCTCTAATGTGGCATCGCTGAAAATAAGATAAGGCGGGATGCCCTGCTTTTGGCCGATTGAGCGGCGCAGGGCAATCAGCCGGTCAAAAAGTTCGTCGCGAAGAACCTGCGTACGGTTTGGTTTCCTTTGAGCGGCTTCTTTCGCCACAGCCTTTTCTTCTGGCCGGGGTGGCAGGGCCAGTTGCACCTTTTTGCCATCAAACAGGATAGATTTGCCGGCTTCCGTTACCCGTAAACAATTATTATCGTCGTAGGCGATTTCCAACAGGCCGTTGTGCAACATTTGTGAAAGCAAAAATTGCCATTCTTCAAAACTATACTCCTTTCCGGCGCCATAGGTCTTGATTTGGTTGAATCCAAGGTTGAAAATTTCGCGGCGCTGGCTTCCGCGCAAGACATCCACCAACATGTTGATCCCAACCTTTTCCTCCATTCGGATCAATGCCGACAAGGCTTTTTGCGAAGCCTCGGTGCCATCAAAATGACGGGGCGGATTGCGGCATACATCGCAATTCCCACAACTTTTATCATAGGATTCACCAAAATAATGCAGCACTGTTTTGCGCCGGCAGACAGGCGCCTCCGCAAACTGATACATCCGGTTCAGCTTGGCAATTTTCAGATCCTTTTGGGCCTGTACCGCTTCGCTTTCTTCAAACATCTGGCGATAGGTGTTTACATCCTGGTAGCTAAAAAACAAAAGGGCTTCAGCCGGAAGACCATCCCTGCCACAACGGCCGATTTCCTGATAATAACCTTCAAGGTTGCGCGGCAGATTGTAGTGAATAACAAAACGCACGTTGCTTTTGTCAATGCCCATACCAAAGGCTATCGTCGCACATATAATCGGTATACGGTCGTTGATAAAATCTTCCTGCACCCGGTTGCGCTCCCCTGGCGCCATATTGGCATGGTAATACGCCGTGTTAAACCCGCGGGCATTGAGCTTTGCCGACAGATCTTCACAGGTGCGACGGGCCAGGCAGTAGATAATTCCAGACTGTCCCGGGTGATTTTTTATGTGGTTGAGGATTTGTTCGAACCGTTTTTGTCCCCGGCTAACGCTCAGGGAAATATTCGGCCGGTCGAAGGACGCTATAAATTCCGCAGGAGTATTCAGCTGCAATTGTTCGGCAATATCCTTGCGCGTCAGCTTGTCGGCAGTTGCAGTTAGTGCCATGACCGGCACCCCCGGGTATTGCGCTTTTAAAAATTTAAGCTGGGTGTACTCCGGCCTGAAATCGTGCCCCCAGGCAGAAATGCAATGCGCCTCATCTATAGCGAAAAGACTGATTTTCAGCCGCTTCAACAAAGGTTGAAAACTTTGGGAAACGAGTTTTTCCGGACTGACATACAGCAATTTGATCCGACCGGCAAGCAATTCGTCCTCCACATCGCGGGCCTGATTGGCCGTCAGCATGCTGTTGATGAATGCCGCCGGAGCGCCGTTGGCACGCAAACCTTCCACCTGGTCTTTCATCAGCGCGATGAGGGGGCTCACAACCACTGCCGTTCCTTCCATAGTCAGCGCAGGAACCTGAAAACAAATACTCTTCCCGCCACCGGTAGGCATCAGCACAAGCACATCGCGGCCATCATACACTGCCTGTATAATTTCAGACTGCAGCGGACGGAAGGCATCGTAGCCAAATACTTTTTTGAGTGTCAGATGGGCGCGTTCAAGGGTCATTGGTGAGCCAAGGTGATTGCAATGCTTGATCGGCAAATTTAAAACAAAAAAATTGTTTTATAATAAAAACAAATTGTTTTACATTAGCTGCGGCCTTGTGCTACAGGAAACGGCAGGCATGTTTACCTGTTCACCTTTAAAACATACCTACGGCCATGTATTGGGATTTTATTAAAAAACGCTGGTTTACCATTGCCCTGCTTTTGATCCTTTTGATCGCGGCAGTGCGCAAAAATTTACATGTTGACGGGGATGATACCGCAGCCCCCGTTTCAAAAGAACGCCCGGAAATTTATACCGAAGAACCGGCTTCCGCCAAAAGCGCATCCATGTTGAACCTGGGCAGCGGAGAATCAAACTCCAAAGTGCAACTGCCCGAAATTGACGAAGCCACCGCAGTCGCATTCCTGCAACGTTTTGGCAAAGCGATGGTGGCCGAACAGCAGAAGTTTGGAGTCCCGGCTTCTGTTTTACTGGCTTGTGCCTACGTAAACAGTTTTTCCGGACGGCGGGGCTGCGCCCGGGAAGCCAATAATTACCTGGCTATTCCGTGCACAAAAGACTGGGATGGCCCGCGGGCCAACTTCAACGGGACGTGTTTCCGCCAGTATGAAACTGCCTGGGAGAGCATCCGCGGCTTCAGCTTATTCCTCCAGCAAAAGCCCTGGTTTGCTTCTTTGAAAAAATCAGCCGGGCAGGACTGGAAGGCCTGGACCAAAGGATTGGCAAAGCGCGATCTGTCGGATGTACAGCAATTTGAGTCGGAACTGGTGCGGGTTATCGAAGCCTACCGGCTGTATGAACTGGATCAACTTGTCCATTAAATTTTCCGGAAAAAGCACTTTCGTTAAGGCCGGACATTTTATTAAATGCGAATATTCAACTTTTGCCGTTTGAATTTGTCAAACACCCGCTTTGTAGACACCACAAACACGCAAACATGAAATTTCGCCTGATCGGTCTGCTCTTCTTCGGAGCACTTTGTTTTATACTGCTTCCCGGCAATAAAAATGGCCGGGCGTCCGAATCCCAAAGCGGAAATACCGGCGCGCCGGGAGATGAATCAAATTCCAACGGCTCACCCCGTACCTGTTCCTATTGCCATTTTGGGGCTGCCGGCCCGGTTACGTTTATTCATTTGATTGACAGTAATGGCGACACCGTTACGCAATATTTGCCCGGGCAGCAATACAAGGCGCGCGTCAGTATGACCAATAATAACTCCAACCTTACCGGATACGGGTTTCAAATGATAGCCTTGCGCGATTCGGACAACACTGATCTCGACGGATTTTCCGACCCCGGGAACAACACCGTAAACAATTACAAAATTGCCACAATACCCAATGGCCGAACGTATGCCGAGCATGACAATGTTTCGTTGACGCCCCTTTTTGACGTAGTCTGGACTGCACCTCCGCAGGGCACCGGGCCGGTAACTTTTTATGCCGCCGGCAATGCCGTAAACCGAAACGGCTCCACCAGCGGCGACGGCACCGACAGCCATGTTTTGCCAATTAATGAGGCTATTCCGGCCGGCACGAACGATCCCGGCGCCGCTGCATTTACGTTATCTGTTTGGCCAAATCCCGCCGTTCATACTGCGCAGCTGAACCTCCAATTGAAGCAAAGTGGTGCGTTTCGCCTGCGCGCTTTTACCCTGGATGGGCAATTATGCTGGGAGTCTGTACAAATCCTGGAAGCCGGTCAAAATTCCCTGCAACTCCCTGTTGACACCTGGCAAGCCGGGACGTATGTTCTGGAAGTGTCGAACGGAAACCAAAAAGGCATTTCCCGATTGGTGAAAATTTGACCTGAAATGCAAATAAACACACAGCCGTCCGGACGAAATTCCGGGCGGCTCTTCTAGTTTTATACCCCGGGAATCCTTGCTACCTTCGGGTTCCGATCCGTTTACGTAAAAAATCGCCGCATGAAAAACTGGAAAACGCTCTCCCTGAATCTGCTTGTTTTTTTTCTTGTCTTCATTTCCTGTACCGATACCAAAAACACCCAGGCGCCCACCGTCGGGTTTGTCGATGCTTTTGAAGACAGCACTATTGCTCAGGCGAAAACCGGTTTTCTGGACGCCCTGAAAGCGGGTGGTTTTTCCGAAGACGCCAAAACCCTGAATCTGGTTTATCGCAACGCCCAGGGGAATATCCCCACTCTGACCCAAATCGTGCAGTACTTCATTTCCCAAAAAGTGACCCTGATGGCTACCTGCCCCACCTTGTCCACAATTACTGCACTGCAAAACACCAAGGAAATCCCCGTTTTCATGATGGTAGCGCCAACCCCGGAAATCATGGGCATGCAGGACGCGGCAGGCAACCCGCCCGCCAACCTGTTCGGCGTTGCGGACAACCTGGCGTACATCGACACCTCCTTCGCGATTATCACCAATTTGGTGAAACCAAAAGGCGATCAACTGCGCGTTGGCATGATCTACAACCAGGCCGAACCCCAATCCGTCGACGCCTTCGAACGCCTCCAAAGCCTGGCGGGCGCCTTCAACGTAACCCTAGTCGCCCTGCCGGTAAACGCCACTGCCGATGCCCAACTCGTAACCGGGGCCCTGCTCAACGAAAATATCGACGCCTTTTTTGCAAATCCGGACAACACGGTTTTTGGCGCTTTTGAAACAATCCTTAAATCCTGCAACGAAGCCCGGGTACCGGTTTTTACCAGCGAAGCCGGCCTGGTTGCACGCGGCGCCGTGGCTGCCTACGGCGCCGATATTTACCAATGGGGCTTCCAGGCCGGGAAACAGGCCACACAGTTTTTGAAAACCGGCTCCACCAATGGCCTGAAATGGGAAATGGTGGAATTGCGCAAACGCGTGTACAATCCGGAAGCCGCCGAGCGATTCGGGATCGAGGTGCCCGGGAACTTTCAAACACTGACGAAATGACTTTTTACCTTACCGCAATTGTCCTCGGACTTTGCCTGGCGGCCATGGGACTCGGGATATACATCACGATGAAGATATTCCGCATCCCGGACATCACGACCGACGGCAGCTATACGCTCGGCGCTGCCGTTACCGCGGTGCTGCTCCTTCAGGGCTGGTCGCTGCCGGCAATTATTGCGGCCACCATTTTAGCCGGTGCGCTGGCCGGAGTCCTGACGGGACTGGTGCATACCCGGTTGAAGATCGACGCACTGCTCGCCGGTATCCTGGTGATGACGGGTTTGTATTCCGTGAATCTCAGCATTTTGGGACGCTCGAATATTCCTTTGCTTGAGGTTGGAAGCATTTTTTCAGCACTGGCAATTTTTGAAAAACCAATTTTTAACGAGCTCTGGGTGGGCGCGCTTTTTCTCGCCATTCTCAGCGGCCTGCTGGCCTATGTGCTGCGCACCGATTTTGGCATTGCCATGCGCGCTACCGGTAATAGTGAATCCATGACCCGGGCTTTGGGGATCAACAGCGACCGGATGAAAATCATTGGGCTGGCTATCGCCAATGCGCTCACTGCCCTGAGCGGATTCCTGGTGGCGCAATACCAGAATTTTGCCGACATCAATATGGGTATCGGCATCGTACTGGTAGGCCTTGGTTCGGTGCTCATCGGCGATGCCCTGATCAATTGGCTCAAGGTGCAAAACATCGGGCTCCAACTCTTGCTCGTACTGGCAGGTTGCATTTCCTTCCAACTGGTTTTGGCCCTGGCGCTTTCGCTGGGTGTCAATCCGAATATGCTCAAACTGATAACCGCTGTATTTGTCCTGACGATCGTGGGTATTCCCCGACTCGTCCGGCGCCAGGCCGTATGATTGAATTTGATCACATTGCAAAAACCTTCAACCGCGGCCAGGTCAACGAAGTAACGGCCCTGCGGGATATCCAACTGCACATTCAAAGCGGGGAATTTCTCGTACTGCTCGGCGCCAACGGTTCGGGCAAAACCACGCTGTTGAACGTACTTGCCGGCGCCATCCGGCCCAGCCGGGGCCGGCTGCTGATCAATGGCGAAGACGTCACCCAACTCCCCGAATACAAGCGCAGCCGCTGGATCGCCCGGGTTTTTCA
Organism: uncultured Saprospiraceae bacterium; assembly: GCA_964484205.1. Lineage (GTDB taxonomy): Bacteria > Bacteroidota > Bacteroidia > Chitinophagales > Saprospiraceae > M3007. Next base: position 101,201 of record CAZAEZ010000016.1, read on the forward strand.
AAACCCGCTCGGGGGTACCGCCCCGGACCTGAGCATTCTCGACAACTTTCGCCTGGCCGCCCTGCGCACCCGCCCGAAAACGCTCCGCATCGGCATTGATCAGGCTTTTAAAAAAAACGTCCGGGAAAAAATTGCCGGCCTTGGGTTAGGGCTCGAAGACAAACTCCAGCAACCCATGGGCACCCTTTCCGGAGGTCAACGGCAAGCCCTTACGCTGCTCATGAGCGTGATGGACCATACCGATATTCTTCTGCTCGACGAGCCCACCGCAGCCCTCGACCCCAAATCGGCTGCCGTGGTCATGCAAACGGCCCAAAAACTCATCGAGGCATATCAATTGACCACCGTTTTTATCACCCACAACCTGTCGGAGAGTCTGCGCTTCGGCAACCGCCTGATCCAAATGCACCGGGGCGAAATTGTACGCGATCTGGATGCCGCCGCCAAATCAAAATTGCAGTTGCAGGATTTGTACGGGTGGTTTGATTAAGGGGCCGGAGAAGAATAACTTCCCCATTTGATGCTGATCTTTTGCCGCTAAACTTCGTTGCTCATCACTTGCGTAGCTGGGCTATGCGCGTTCTTCGCGCCTTGTCCAGCGACAAAATCTCTAGCCTGAAATGAGTAACTTATTCTTCTCCGGCCCCTAAGCGATTATTAAGCCGGATGAATTTTCCGCTTGCAATTGGCTCCAATTTCTATTTTTGTGAATTATAACGTACACCAAATTATCACCTAAATTTCCTTATATAACATGAAGAAAAACCTCCTACTCGTTCTGGCAGTTTGCGCTGCCCTGCCCGCTTTTTGCCAAAAAGCAGATCTTGACGCGAAGAAAATTACCGTTCGCTTTGTCCAATTGCCGGCCAATCCGCTCCCGGAAGGCTACGCCAGCTACAGCGTGAATCTTTCCGCCAACCCCGGCGATCTCGGCGCCGTCGGCTTATCCGAAGTGTTTTTTACCAACAACCTGGTGGTGCCCGGCTACAGCAAGGTCCCGGAAGGCGGGAATTTTAACCTGACCCTGACCCTGCACGACTACAAACAGGGCAATGGCGAATCCAAAACCAACACCAAAAAAAGTAAAGACAAAGCGGGAAAGGAAACCACGACCTACACCTACCATTACGAAGCCGGCTTCGAGCACATGCTGACTCTGCTCGTGCGCTCACAGGACAATCCGAAAATTGAACAACGCAACTGGCTTGAAGGCACCCGGATATACAAAAGCAAGGAGTTCAATAACGCACGCGACCTGAACACCTACGTGACCAAACAGATCGGTCGCGATATTGCCAAAAAAGATCAGGACGAGCTGGTCAGCAGCATGAAGAGCATCCGCAACCACCTGGCGGCACGGTACGGCTACCAGGATTGGACGGAGTATCCCAAACTGATGTACCTCGATTCGGAAAAACATCCCGACTACGCGGGGTTCCTGGAAGCGTTCAATACGACGCAAAAAGCCCTTGAGTCCATGCGGCCACAGGAATCGCTCGATGCAGCGCGTGCCATGGCGGTGCCCGCGATCGAGTATTTTGACAAACAAAAAAATACTTACGACGCGTCGGATAAAACCGGACGCAAGATGAAATATGCCTGCCTGTACAACCTCATGCACCTGTACTTCTGGCTGGAAGATTTTGATAAGGCAACCGAAACGGCAAATGCCCTGGTGGCCAACGATTATGACGAAAAAGACGGCAAACGTATGCTCGAGGCGATCACTGAAGTGCGCCAGGCGCTCGAAGCCTGCCGGAAAACCACGCGCCATTTCGTGTACGAAGTGCCCAGCGAGCCTGCATTGGCCGACACTTCCGGCGATAGCGCTTCTGCTGAAGACGAGCCGCCGATCCGTTATCAGGATGACAGCGAGGAACGTAAATCAGCCTATAAAGAAAAAGCGCTTGGCCTGACCCCGAATACCGTCCAATACGAAGGCGCCGTGCTCGGTACCGACGGTAAGGAAACAACCGCGCTCTTCCTGGTTGAAAACCCGGGCGCCGTTGGTCTCCGGTTCAGCCATTCCGGTAATTTCCGGTACGCAGTCGATAATGGCGAAACCTTCCGGATGTTCCGCCTCGACAAAAGCAAAGTCGCACAATTCAGTTTTGACGGCAAAACCTATAAAATCATCTCCTTCCGCTCGGCCAACTCCGTCAACCTCGGAAGCAACAACAACACCGTGATGGAGGTGCTGTACGACGCTCCCGCCATCGCTGCCTACCTGGCTTATTCCGGCGACAACGAGGGCGTAAATAATCCCCCGGAATATGTCATTGAAAACAAAAAAGACCAAACACTGACTTCGCTGAACGGCATGAAGTTCGCCTTGAACCTGAACAAAGGCATCACGAAAGCCTACAGCGATTGCCCGGAAGCCGTCGAAGCGGCAAAAGCCGGTACTTTTAAGCGCACCGCCGACGAAATTGTCCGGCTGGCCAAATTGTTGGAACCCTGCATGCACTGATTCGCTTCGGATTAATCGCATCCGAAAGGGTGGTGTAAAAATGCACTGGCCATTTACCGGGCCGGTATAGCCCAAAAGAATCTGCGGCGAATCAATTCATTGCGATCGCGGGCCGGCTTTCATGTGTATATTGAATTTCGACTTTTTCCACAAAGTCCGGGTCGTCGATATGCAGGTTATCCCCCATGATGAAGGTATAGGTGCCGCTTTGGGTGAACACCCGTTGGTTGGAATACACGCCGTACTGGTACGGGTCGGCCTTAAACGTACGGGTATCGATGTTCAGGTAGTGTACCGAAGCAAAGCGCTCGCTGTCGACCAGGGGCTTCAATTGAGCAACTGCAGCGTCGGCCGGAAACACGACATAAAAGAAGTGGCCTGTGGGGTCAACCACCCCCAGAAATGGCGGGTTGGAACCGGCAAACTGGAGGGTCAGGGTTTCGCCTTTGAACAGGGTAGTTTTTGTAGCCCACATGGCGTACGTTTTCTGTGCAGGAGCGCTGGTTACGCTGGTGACCGGCGTTCCTTCGGTTTGCGCTGTTGGCGCGGCCTGTTGGTTAACCTGTACGGTCCAGGCGCCGGCAACGAAGAGCGCAATTGTTGGGATGGTAATACTTACGTATGTCTTCATGGTTGTAAATTTGTGATGCAACCTATAGTCGTGGATTAAAATTTCGTGCCAACTTCTGCTCTAACACGAATTGGGTAGAAAAAAATTTCAAAAAAAGTCCAAAATCACCGTGAAATTTATTCTGCGGGGGCTTTTTCGGAGAATACGGAGATGGACGACAAGCAATTTTTCAGAAAAAATCTTTTAGCCTGGCACCGCGACCACCGCCGCCCCATGCCCTGGAAAGGCGAACGCGACCCCTACAAAATCTGGCTTTCCGAAATTATTTTGCAGCAAACCCGGGTTGAACAAGGGCTGCCGTATTACGAGAAATTTGTGGCGGCTTATCCCACCGTGCGCCTGCTCGCCGATGCCCCGCTCGACGCCGTATTGAAAAACTGGGAAGGGCTCGGATATTACTCCCGCGCCCGCAACCTGCACGCCGCTGCGCAATACATTGCCAAGGCCCTTGGCGGAGCGTTTCCGGATACCTACGCCGGCATCCGGGCGCTCAAAGGCGTGGGTGATTACACCGCCGCTGCAATTGCGTCGTTTGCCTATGCGCTGCCGCATGCTGTGCTCGACGGCAATGTTTACCGGGTGCTCGCCCGCTTTTTCGGCATCGATACCCCGATTGACAGTACCCCTGCTAAAAAAGAATTTGCTGCGCTGGCCCAATCCCTGCTCGACACCCGGGCCCCGGGCGCCTACAACCAGGCCATCATGGATTTTGGAGCCGGGCACTGCATCCCGCGCCAGCCCGCCTGTGCAGACTGCCCTTTGGGCCGGCGTTGTGCAGCGTTCCAGTCGGGCCGGGTCGCACAGTTGCCTGTCAAGAAAAAAGGTTTGGCCAAACGCACGCGTTTTTTTGCCTACGCTGTGTTTGAGCACCGCGACACCGTATGGCTGCGCCGGCGGGATGGAAAAGATATTTGGCAGCATTTGTACGAATTTCCGCTTTTGGAACTGCCCGAAATACCGGCCGACACAACAACACTGCCCTCGCTTTTGATGCAGCATTTTTTTCCGGAAGGAGTGCCGGAAGGCTTGGAATTGCAGGCCATTTCGAAAGCGTACCGGCAGACCTTGTCGCACCAAATAATTCAGGCGGTATTTATCGAATTCAAAATGCCTGAAAATTTAAAAGTCCTTGATTTTCAAAAAACTAGACTCGAAAACTATGTGCAAACTGAACAATTTAAATTAAAAAAAATACTTGCCTTACCCCGCATTATTGATTGGTATTGGCAGGAAAAGGCCGTAACTTTAAGGTTAGTTTGAACTTCTAATTATTAAATACTGCAACTATGATCAACAAAGTAACCCTCATCGGCAACCTCGGTGCAGACCCGGAAGTACGTCACCTCGAAAGCGGCGTGCAGGTCGCCCGGTTTTCCGTAGCAACCAATGAATCTTATAAAGATAAAGACGGCAACTTCCAGCAGATCACCGAATGGCACAATGTCGTTTGCTGGCGTGAGTTGGCCGAACGGGCCGAAAAAATGCTGAAAAAGGGCATGCTCGTTTATGTCGAAGGCAAAATTTCTTACCGGAAATATACCACCCAGGAAGGTCAGGACCGCTACGTGACCGATATCGTGGCCAATACCTTCCGCCTGCTCGAACGCCGGGAAGGCGGCGGCTTCGACAGCCGCTTCCCCACTGCTGAAGACACACCTGCCAGCAAGTCCGGCGCCAGTGAAATTCCGGTTTCCGAGCCTGCGAACAATGGCAATGACTCGGCAGGCGACGATTTACCGTTTTAAACGAACAGGTTCTTTTTTAAAGCCATAGCAACATTTCGAAGAAAGGACGTAGTTCTTTTTGGAGTTTATCAACACGCCTCCGGAGTTGCCAACCCGACATGTAGCAGATTGCCCAAAAGCGGTACTTTACAGCCGCGCTTTTTTAAACAAGGCAAGGCTATTTCCGTGGACAGTTTTTTCCAATTCGACCTTACCCTCGCCGAAATGCTGCTCTTCATTTTGGGCGGTATTGCTACCGGCATTATCAATACCCTGGCGGGCAGCGGCTCGCTCATCACCCTGCCGATCTTTGTTTTCTTATGCGACCTGCCGGCGCCTGTAGCCAACGGCACCAACCGCATAGGCGTGATCTTCCAGACGATCGTTGGGGTGCGTGGATTCCGAAAAATGGGGATCACCAGTTTTGCCGGATCAACCTGGCTGATCGTGCCGTCGGTGCTGGGCGCCATTGTGGGCTCGCGTATTGCCGTCGAACTGGACGAAAAATGGATGAACTATACCCTGGGCGCCCTGATGGTGTTCATGTTTTTCGTGCTGCTTTTGAAACCAGAACGCTGGATCCGCGAATCGGAAGCCGATACCCGCCGAAACCGGCACCCGCTCAGCATACTCAGTTTTTTCCTGATCGGTGTTTACGGCGGGTTCATCCAGGCCGGGGTGGGCATTTTTCTGCTGGCAGCGCTGGTGTTGATCGGCAATTACAGCCTGAAAGCCGGCAACGGGATCAAGTTGTTCATCGTGCTGGTGTTTAGCCTGCCCGCCCTGGCGGTATTTTTATGGTACAATCAGGTACACCTTGGCTATGGATTGGCCATGGCCGTTTTCCAGAGCATCGGCGCCTGGCTGGGTGTGCGTTTTGTGGCGCGCGTACCGGATGCCAATGTGTGGATTTACCGGTTGTTGCTTGCTATCGTGGCCGTTTCGGCGATCAAGTTTTTCTTTTAAAAAACGAAAATGCTGTTCAGCCCTGGAGCGGTTAATTTGCTGTAATCCGTCCCTTCAAAGCAGAGTACACCGCATACTGAGCAGGTGCCGATCACTTCGCCTGCGCATCCACCACTGCCAGGGCCACCATGTCTACAATTTCCCGTTCGGAAGCGCCCAGTTGGAGTACGTGAATGGGCTTCTTTAGGCCCATGATAATCGGACCGATAATTTCGATGCCGGCCACGGCACGTACCAGATTGTAGGCAATATTGGCAGCCGACAGGTTGGGGAAGATCAGTGTATTGGCAGCTCCACCGACCAGGGTGCTGAACGGGTGTTTCTCCTCCAGCAGTTCCGGGTTGAGGGCCAGGTGCGCCTGCATTTCTCCGTCGACAATCAACTTCGGGTTGCGCTGTTTGAGCATTTCGGTCGCGCGGCGCATTTTCACGGCGGCAGCGCCCTCGCTGACGGAACCGAAATTGGAGTAGGTCAGCATGGCCACGCGGGGTTTGATATTGAGTTTTTCCACCGCACGGGCAGTCAATTCGGCGATTTCCACAATTTCCTCGGCCGTAGGGTCGAGATTGATGGTGGTATCGGCGAGGAAAAGCGGACCGAAGCGACTCATGAGGATGTACATGCCGGCCACGCGCCGGATATCCGGGCGCGGGCCGATGACCTGTAGTGCAGGCCGGATAGTGCTGGGGTAGTTGCGGGTAAGCCCGCTGATCATGGTATCGGCTTCGCCGGTTTCGACCAGCAGGATGCCGAAATAATTCCGGTGTGTGACCAGACGCCGCGATTCGCTGAGGATGAGGCCTTTCCGCTGCCGTTTTTCAAAAAGCAGGTCGCTGAAGCGTTCCAGGCGTTTCGTTTCTTCGGCTGTCACCGGGTTGCTGGGGTCCATGATAGGCACCTGTTTCAGGTCGATGCTGTGCTCCTTGAGCAGACTTTTGATTTTTTGCACATTGCCCAGCAATATCGGGTGGGCAATATTTTCTTCGACGACCACCCGCACCGCTTTGAGCACATTGATGTTTTCGGCGTCGGCAAATACGACGCGTTTGGGGCTCTGGCGGGCCTTGGTCTGAATGGCCCGGGTAAGGTTGTTGTCGATACCCAGGCGTTTGGTCAGCTGGATTTCGTAGGCTTCCCAGTCGGTGATCGGGTTTTGCGCCACCCCGGAGTCCATGGCTGCACGCGCTACAGCCGGGGCCACGGTGGTGAGCAGGCGCGGGTCGACGGGTTTGGGAATGATATAGTCACGGCCATACATCAGGTTGGCGTTGTCGTAGGCCATGTTGACGATGTCGGGCACCGGTTTTTTCGCCAGCTCGGCCAGGGCACGCACCGCGGCAAGTTTCATTTGCTCATTGATGGCCGTGGCGCGCACATCAAGGGCGCCCCGGAAAATGAATGGGAAGCCCAAAACATTGTTCACCTGATTGGGGAAGTCGGAGCGGCCGGTGGCCATGATGATGTCTTTACGGGCAGTGGTAGCCTCCATATAGCCGATTTCCGGGTCGGGATTGGCCATGGCAAACACGATGCAATCGGGCGCCATGGACTTGACCATAGCCTGATCCAGAATACTGCCTTTTGACAATCCGACAAATACATCAGCGCCTTTAAGCGCCTCCGGGAGTGTGGTTTTTTCGTGCAGGCTGTCGTTGACAAATTCACTCTTTTTGCCGTCGAGGTTTGTGCGCGAAGGGTGCAGCAGGCCCTTGCTGTCGAACATGTACACGTTGCTGTGTTTGGCGCCCAGGGCGCAGTAGAGGCGCGTGCAGGAGATGGCGGAGGCGCCGGCGCCGTTGATCACGATTTTGACCTTGGCAATGTCTTTTTTTACAATTTCCAGTGCGTTCAGCAGTGCGGCTGCGCTAATGATCGCCGTGCCGTGCTGGTCGTCGTGCATGACCGGGATGTTCAGTTCCTTTTTTAGCCGGTCTTCAATTTCAAAACACTCGGGCGCAGAAATATCCTCCAGGTTGACGCCGCCGAATGTCGGTTCCAGAATTTTCACCGTCCGAACAAACTCATCCACGTTTTTGGTGTCGAGTTCCAGGTCGAAGCAGTCGATATCGGCGTAAATTTTAAACAACAGCCCCTTCCCTTCCATGACCGGTTTGCCGGCAGCCGGGCCGATGTCGCCCAGGCCCAAAACGGCCGTACCGTTGCTGATGACGGCTACCAAATTTCCCTTTGCGGTGTACTTGTACACATCCTCCGGGCGTTCGGCGATGGCCCGGCAGGGCTCGGCCACGCCCGGCGAGTATGCCAGCGAGAGGTCGCGTTGGTTGGCTGTTTCTTTGGTGGGGATCACTTCGATTTTACCCGGACGGCCCTTGGCGTGGTAGTATAGGGCTTCTTCTTTGTGGGTCGTTGTCTTTTTCTTGCTCATAATTTGAAGGCGTTAAGTATTAGCGCGCTGCGAAAGTAGGCAGTGTCGGTTAATTTACCCATTTTAAGAAACCGTGCTGACACAGATTGGCTGAACAGTAGCCTAAAAAATACCGGCAAGAGGCGCTTCATTTTGTCTGGAATGCCCCTTGCGGCATCTTATCGGAAATATGAAATCCGGCGCTTGTTTTTTAAAGGTGGATAATACCAAGTTTCCCCTGAACCGCAGGCCAGGTTCCGGGCGAAAAAAACGCCAAGCTTGAATGAACCTAAGCCGTGCGCCAACGAACTGAAAATGAATATTTTAATTTCAGTTTAAATTAAAAAAAATATTTCTAAATCCCGAACAAACCCCCTCCGGCAAATCGCTATCTGTTTACCTTCATCTGTATTCAATTTGCCCTGCAACGCGAAGGGTGAACACTCCGCACTCCGTAATCCGCACTCCGTACTCGAAACCATGTTAGTCAAAACCTTTGCTGCCGCCGTACGCGGCGTCGACGCCCAAACCATTACCATCGAAGTAAACACCGGCGGCGCCCTGGGCACCACGGCCGACAAGCCCGGCTACTTCATCGTCGGGTTGCCCGACAATGCCGTACGCGAAGGCCAGCAACGCACCGAAGCGGCGCTGAAAAACTCCGGCCTGCGGTTGCCGCGTTTTAAAACCATCATCAACCTGGCGCCTGCCAACCTGCGCAAGGAAGGCTCTGCCTTCGACCTGCCGATCACCATCGGGATGCTGGCGGCTACCGGCGTCATCCCTGAAGACAACCTCGACCGTTTTTTTATCATGGGCGAACTCTCGCTCGACGGCTCGTTGCGACCGATCAAAGGCGCACTGCCCATCGCCATTCAGGCGCGCAAAGAAGAATTTCGCGGGTTTATTCTGCCCAAGATTAATGCCCGCGAGGCAGCCATTGTCAGTGGGTTGGAAGTGTACGGCGTGGAGTCGCTCAACGAAGCGATCGAGGTGTTATCGGGCAGCGAAAGCATTGCACCCATGCAGGTGAATGCCCGCGAGGAATTTGCCGCCAACCTGGATAATTACAATGTCGATTTTTCCGACGTACGCGGTCAGGAAAACATCAAACGGGCACTCGAACTTGCCGCTGCCGGTGGGCACAATGTCATTCTGATCGGGCCGCCAGGCGCCGGCAAAACCATGCTGGCGCGGCGCCTGCCCACCATTTTGCCTCCGCTCAGCCTGCATGAAGCCCTGGAGACCACAAAAATCCACTCTGTGGCCGGTGTGTTGGCCGGCAACACGGCGCTTGTGACCACCCGCCCCTTCCGGGCGCCCCACCACACCATCAGCGACGTGGCCCTGGTGGGCGGCGGCTCCGATCCCATGCCCGGCGAGATCAGCGTGGCGCACAACGGCGTGCTTTTTCTCGACGAGTTGCCTGAGTTCAAGCGCACGGTGCTCGAAGTGATGCGGCAACCAATGGAAGAGCGGCGGGTGACAATCAGCCGCGCCAAGGTTTCGGTGGACTATCCGGCCAGTTTTATGCTGGTGGCCAGTATGAACCCCTGCCCCTGCGGCTACTACAACCACCCGGATAAAGACTGCGTGTGCGGCCCCGGTGTGGTCAAACGCTACGTGTCCAAAATTTCCGGCCCCCTGCTCGACCGCATCGACCTGCATGTGGAGGTGACGCCAGTGTCGTACGACGAACTGACCGGGCTGGAGCGGCCCAAGATCACCAGCGCTGAAATTCGCAAACGGGTGCTGCAGGCCCGCGCGGTGCAGGAGGCGCGCTTCAAAGATTTACCCGACGTGTACTGCAATGCCCAGATGCCGAGCCGCATGGTGCGGGAGGTGTGCGCCTTGGACCAAGCCGGAATTTTATTGTTGAAAACGGCGATGGAGCGGCTGCAACTCAGCGCGCGGGCGTATGACCGGATTTTGAAGGTGGCTCGGACGGCGGCGGATTTGGGCGGGAGTGAAACGATCCGAATTGAGGATTTGTCGGAGGCAATTCATTACAGGAGTTTGGATCGGGAGGGTTGGGCGGGATAGCGCGCTTCTAATTGCTGGGAAGCATGATTGCTGGGAAGCATGATTGCTGGGCAAAGTCTTCAGACTTTGACCAAGTATCAGGCGGACTTAGTCCGCAATAAAACTACTAAAAGGCGGACAAAGTCCGCCGGATATGGCAAAGTCCGACAAATATTTAGCCGAAGTCGGAAGACTTCGCCCAGCAGGCGCGGCGCGTTTGGCAGGCTTCAAACCGGAAGATACCGGCGACAGCGTGGTCCTCGAAGAAATCCGAATCCCCATCGACTTTCCCTATTCCCTGAACCTGGGTTCCCACCTGCGCACCGGCGCCACTCCAACCATACTTTTTTAAGCAGGGGACATCCGGCCAAGGAAGCCATGTTAAAAACGCCGTTCATGCCTGCTCATCGAAAATGGCGGATTCCTTCAGCTTTATGTCGGATTCTTTCACCCTGCCCGGGACGAACTTTGTGGCTGGATTTAAGTCTGGGTTAAAGTAGAGACCGGCGCTTGTTTCCGTATTAATCCTTCAATTGTAATTGTCCTGTTCTCATGAAATGTATTTTACGCCATTGTGCATCTAACGGGTGCATAACGAAACGTCTCGCCTTTTTTCAATTAGCCAAAATCATTGTCTTCACAACGCTGCTCGCCTGTTGCAGTTTTCATTCGCTTCGGGCCCAAACGACCATGACAGATGATGGCACCATCCAGAATATCGCCTATTCCGGCGCCGTTGCCGACTTCGTGGTGCCGGCTTCAACAACCAAGGATTTTATTTACCTAACCCTGCGCGGCGGCGACGGGGGCAAAGCCACCGTGTTTACCTCCAGTATTGGAAGAGGAGGCGATGGGGCTACCATAAAAGCCAGCTTCAAGATCGGTACCGGCCCCGGCGAAGTTTCGGAAGGCGATACCCTGCGGTTCATTATTGGTGACAAAGGCAACTCCCGCAACGCCGGCTCCCAAAACGCCGGCACCGGCGGCGGTGGCACGGCGGTTTTGTTAAAACAAGCGGATTCTACCTTTTGGGAAATAATGATGGTAGCCGGTGGCGGTGGCGGCGGATGGGCCAACACAGTGCAAAGTCGCGACGGTCGTGGCGGCCGGGCCGGGGAAAGTGGCGGCAACGGCGCCGATGGCGACGAAAGTGGTGCTAACGGCGGCACCAACGGCGATGGCGGCCATGCCACCAGCGATGCCAGTGGCGGCGGCGGTGCTTTCGAAGACGGCAACAGCCATTTTTTAACTGATGGCGAAGGCGGCGGCCACTTTGGTTGGGTCACGGATAGTAATTTCACCGTGTACCCTTTGGGCGGCCAGGGCGGCTGCAGTGGTACCGGTTGCGCGGCTGAAGACGGCTATGGTTTTGGCGGCGGCGGCTGGAGTAACGAACAAGCCGGTGGCGGTGGCGGCGGCTACTCCGGCGGCGGTGGCGGTGGCCAGGCAGCCGGTGGCGGTGGTGGTGGCAGTTTTGTGGCAAGTTTTGCCGTGAACAACAACAAAATGGACGGTGGCGTGACGGATAATCCCGAGCCCGGTTGGGCCAGGTACCAGTTTTTTGATTCTATTGCTGTGGCCTGCGTTTCATCGATCACGCTGAACGTCGATACCGAAAACGGCGCCAGCATTACCCCAGGCGATGTGGACAATGGCAGCAGCTCCAACCTCAACCTGAGTTATGCCATTTCGCAAAGCGATTTTTCCTGCGCTGACTTAAGTTTAAGCCCGATCACCGTGACCCTCACCGCGACGGACGAAAGCGGCGCGACGGCTACCTGTACAACCTCTGTGACCATCAATGACGCCGCGGCCAGCCTGTCGGACCTGACCGACGACGGTAATTTCCAAATGGTCAGTTACAACGGCAGTTTTCAAGACTGGATCATTCCCGCTTCGACCACTAAAAACAAACTCCAGGTTGAACTGCGCGGCGGCGACGGCGGCAAGCGCGAAAACCCCTGCAACGCAACAGGGCGTGGTGGCGAGGGCGCCACTATTACCACGCAGTTTAATATCGGAAACGGGGCAGACTCCTTACCACCCGGCTCCGTGGTTCGTTTTATCGTCGGGGAAGAAGGCGCCAGCAACAACGGCTCCGGGATCGAAGGCGCCGGCGGCGGTGGCGGCACCGCGGTGCTGTACCGGAAATTCGGCGAGTGTACCTGGACGATCCTTGCCGTAGCCGGCGGCGGTGGTGGTGGATGGGCCGACGGCTGTGCCTTTAAAAATAATGGCCAGGGCGGGCGCATTACCACCTCCGGTGGAGACGGAAAGGGCGCCAGTTCGGGCAGTGGCTCGGGCGGCACCAACGGCGATGGCGGGAAAGCGGGCACTTTTTCCAATTTTGAAGAAGCCGGCGGCGGCGGTGGCGCCTTCAGCAATGGCGGCGTCATTACGTGTACCGGTGGAAACAACTGGGGTGATGGGCAAAAAGGCGGCGTCACTGGTGGCCAGGGCGGTAAAGATGGTTCCGGTGGCTGCGGCAGCGGTCGCAACGGCGGCTTCGGCTTCGGCGGCGGCGGCCTGGGCGACGGCACCGGCGGTGGCGGCGGTGGCTATTCCGGCGGCGGTGGCGGTGGTTCCACGGGTGGCGGTGGCGGTGGCGGCAGCTACGTCAACAGCATCAGCGACGTGAACTTTCCCAATGTGCTCAACGACGGCGAAACGACCAATTCGCCCAACAACGGCTACATCAAGTATGCCATGTTGGTCAGCACCTTCCCGGTTGCGAAATGTAAAAAAGTTGCCACACTTTCTGTGACACCCGAATCGGTTGACACCCTGGATATTAGCAGTATCGACGACGGCAGTTACGACCCCGACGGCGGATCGCTGACCTATTCTATTAACCCGGAATACTCCGATTGCGATAATGTAGGCGTACATACCGCCACGCTCACTGTTACGGATGTTACCGGCCTGACGGCTACCTGCCAAACGCAGGTTACCGTGTCGTATGATATCAGCAGTTACACCGAATTGGATGATGACGGCGACTTGCATATCCTTGGCGCCAATGGTTCGTACCGGGACTTTATCATTCCGGAAAATGTGGAACACAGCACCCTCCAACTGTACGCCAACGGCGGCGACGGTGGCGAACACAGGGTTAATCCTCCGGGTCCTGGCGGCTGTACCGGACGCGGCGGCAATGGCGCTGAAGTATTGGCAACCTTTAGTATCGGCTGCGGCCCCGACCAAATCCCCCCCGGCTCGGTGATCCGGTTTATCGTCGGCGAAAGAGGGGTCAGTATAAACAGTCTTGGCATTGAAGGCGCCGGCGGTGGTGGCGGTACGGGTATTATATACAAAGCGCCCGGTGAATGCGACTGGAATATTCTTATTGTAGCCGGCGGCGGCGGCGGCGGTTGGGCCTCGGGAGCCTGCGATAAATCGGACGGGAAACCTGGCGAAACCGGCACATCCGGCTCTGGCGGCAGAGGAAACAGTAGTGGGAATGGCGGCAGCAACGGCAATGGCGGTACGGTTGGCGCCAACTGGGCCGGGGCCGGCGGCGGCGCAGCTACCAATGGCGAAGAGATCGGTTGCGGCTCAGGTTCGAACTGGGGTGGCGGGAAAAAAGGCGCCTGGGAAGGCGGTCAGGGCGGCCAAGACGGCTCCGGCAGTTGCGGCAGCGGTCGCGACGGCGGCTATGGCTTCGGCGGCGGCGGTTTGGGCGATGCCAGCGGTGGCGGCGGCGGCGGCTTCTCCGGCGGTGGTAGCGGCGGTTCCAGCGGCGGCGGTGGCGGTGGTGGTAGTTTTGTGAACCCTATGGCTGTAAGCGCTACAGTGGATGGGGGCGGTGATACAGGCGACCCGGAAGACGGCGTTGCAGCCTTTCAATTCCTGGACGATCAGAATTCGGATGTTGATGAGAACCCGGTTGCAATTTGCCAGAATGTTACCCTCGATCTGAACAGCACTGGAATGGCCATGGTATTTGCCAAGGATCTTGCCAGCCTCTCTTCGGACTTCTGCGGCTCGAACAATTTAACTTATAAATTTTTCAACGACGACATCGGCCGCACCTACACCTGTAGCGGCGCCGGCGTAAATACCGTAACAATTGTCGTTACAGACATCGTAGGCAATACCAGTACCTGCACGGCCGAAATTACCGTCACCGAATCGGAAGCGCCGGAGGCCGTCTGCCGGGACGTAACCGTCGAACTGGATTCGGGCGGAAACGGCAGCATCACGGCTGCCGACGTGGATGACGGCTCGACGGACAACTGCGGGATCACCTCGTACACGCTCAGTCAATCCAGTTTCACGCTCAGCGACCTCGGCACGCAAATGATCACCATGGAAGTCTCCGATGCCTCCGGAAATACGGATGATTGCATTGCCGCCGTTTCCGTTGAGCAAGATTTCACTATCGAAGCGCTTTGTCAGAATGTAGCGGTAAACCTGGACGCCGGCGGCAACGGTTCGACGACTGCTGCTGCCGTAAACAACGGTTCGACCGCATCGCTGGGCATCGCGTCACTGACGCTGGATCAGGAAAACTTTTCCTGCGCCGATGTGGGCGGCAACACCGTAACCCTCACCGTCACCGACAACAACAGCAACACCGCCACCTGCACGGCCACGGTTATTGTGAACGACAACGTACCGCCAACGGCGCTTTGCCAAAATGTCACGGTTGAACTCAACGGCAGCGGCAACGGCAGCACCACGGCAGCCGCCGTAAACAATGGCTCCTCGGATGCCTGCGGGATTCAGGGTTTGAGTTTGAGCAAAACAAATTTCAACTGCGCCGATG
>CAZAEZ010000017.1:0-99568 GCA_964484205.1 uncultured Saprospiraceae bacterium
CAAGTTTTTACACATTTTAAAATCTTCAATCAACTTGTGGGTAATCGGGAGCCCCCGGGGGGAGGGGATGGGGGTGGGGTTGATTCATCAAAACGCCACCGTTTCCCCCTGATTCACATCCTGGAAACCGGTCGAGACCACCCAGTCGCCTGCTTTCAGGCCTTTGGTAATTTCCACCATGCCGTTGTAGTTGTTGCCCTGGATCACGTTGACGCGCCGGACCGTAGCCTGGTTTTCGGCGCCGCTTTTATCGGCTACCAGGACAAACTCGCCGGCCTCGCTGGTTTGGATGAGGTTGACCGGAACGACCAGCGCCTGCGGGTTTTGATAGTCGATGATTTTCATCACGGCGATCATGTTGGCGCGATATTCCTGATTTGCCGGCAGGCTGCACTCCACGGAAAAGGTGCGGTTCACCGGGTTGATGGATTTGCTCACGTAGGTCACCTTCGAGTTGACCGACTTGTCGAGGTCGGGAAAATACACCTGAACGGGGTAGCCCTGGCGTACCTTGGCGGCATAGGCTTCGGGCACCTGACCGGCAATTTTCAGGTCGCCGAGGTTGATGATGTTGCACAGGGGAACACCCGGCGCGATAGCCTGCCCGGCCTTCAGGAGCACCAAGTCGACCGTGCCGCTGATGGGTGCGAATATTTTGGTTTGCTGCAGTTGCTCCTTGGTGGTGGCGATCCGTTGTTCGAGCGCTTCCTTGTTGGTTTTGGCCTGAATAAACTGGATTTCCGTACCGATCTTTTGGTCCCACAGCCCTTTTTGGCGGGTGTAAATGTCTTCGGCTGTTTTGAGCTGGAGTTCCAGTTCCGACAGGCCTTTGAGCATGACGTCATCGTCCAGTTGAGCCAGCAACTGGCCTTTTTTGACATAGCTGCCGTTTTTAACCAAAACGCGGGTGAGCACGCCCGGCATTTTGGCCGTCACCGGTACGTTGTCTTCCGCTTCAACCCTGCCTTGCAGATCGACGAAGTGGCGAAACGTTTCCGGCTTTAGCTCCATCAGCCCAACGGTGCGGATACGCCGGGGCGCGCCTTCAGCGGTACTGAGTTCTTTTTCAAGTTGGGCGATCTGAGCCTCCAGATCGGCTTTTTGGTCTTTCAGGGCGGTGAGTTGGGCGGCTTTATCCTGGGGCTGACCGCCGCAGGCGGCGAGGAGCATGGCCAGCGCGAGCAGGGCAAACGGAGTGCGGGTGGTATGTTTCATGTGTTTTGCTTTTTTGAACATTATGGACTTGGGTAGTGGCCTTGTTTTCGGCTTCTTTGGCGAGGCCGGCATTCAGGCGATTTCCGACGATAGTTTTTTATTTATTTTTTTAGTTGTGCCAAATCTTGAGCGACAGATCGATCCAAACCGCTGTAGGTGAACCAAATATTCATCACTCATCACTCATTACCGAGGGCTTTTTTCACGGCAACCTTGGCAGTCAGCAGATCGTATTGTGCCTGCATGAGTGCCTGTTGGGCGCTGTACAACTGCTGTTCGGCAGTGACCAATTCGAAACTGGAGCCCACGCCGGCCTGGTATTTTGTTTGGGTTGTGTTGTAAATGCGTTGCGCAAGGTCGAGGTTGCTCTGCTGGCTTTTTACGCGTGCGGTGGCGTTGAGGAATTGTTTGCGCGCATTTTCCAGTTCGAGATTGATCGCGTTTTCCAACTGTTGCTTCTGGGCATCGATCGTTTGCACCTGGATCAGGGCGCGCTCCCGCTTGGCCCGGGTGGCGCCGCCGTCCCAGATTGGAATGTTTACCGATATGCCGGCAACAGCCGAGGGAATAAAAAACCACTTGGTGTCTTCAGCGAAAGCGCCCTGCCAACCGGGCTGGTATTGAATAAATCCGGCAACCGTGGGCATCCAGGGCTTGCGGTAGAGGTCAGCCTCCAGCATACCCAGTTCGCGGCCCTTAAGCAATTGGACGTATTCGGGGCGGTTCATGTAGTTGAGTTCGGCGGTGACATCGGTATCGGCATAAGTTGGGAGCAGCTTTTGCAGGTCGTCGGTGAGAGCGATGTTTTCCCGGACGGGCATGCCCATGGCCATTTTGAGGGCGTTGACGACGATGTCTTTCTGACGGCTGAGGTTGTCGTGCTCGGTGCGCAGGCTCGACAGGGAAAGTTGGAGGCGGTCGACGTCGAGTTGCTCCGCAAAACCGGCTTCCTGCGTGGCGGTAGTTTCCTGGAGTAGTTTTTCGAGGTTGGCAATGTTTTTATCCAAAATGCCGAGGTTTTCCGAGATCAGCAGCGCCGGCAGGTATGCGTCGGTGACCTGGTCGCGAATGGTTTTTTTGGTAACCAACACCTGGTGTTGCACGTATTCCCGGTAAAAACGCGCGGCTTTCAGGCCGGTGAGGTAGCTCTGGCTGAAAAGCAGTTGGTTGACGGCGAGGGTGGGGGTCAGGTTGTGCCGCGCGTTGAAGGCGATTTTTACATCTCCCAGCGTGTCGGCCCCGGGATCGGGCGGCCCAAACTGGAACACACTGGCCGGCACGCCGGGGCGCTGGATAAAATACTGGTAGCTGATGCCGGCGGAAAGTTGCGGCAGGCCGATGGCGGTGTTTTCTTTGATCTGCCAATCGGCATCGGCAATTTGAAGTTGGGCAATCTGCATTTGCGGGTTTTTGTCGAAGGCATATTGAATGCAGTCCGACAATTTCATGGCCGTTTGCCCCGAAATGGGGCCGGGTTGCCAAAGGGCCAGGGCGCCGCAAAGGATTAAGGATTTGATGAGTAAACGGTGCATATCAGGATAGTTTTGCTTTCAGAATTTGCAGTCCTTTTTCCGAAACAATGCCGTACAGGTAGTGCAGCAGGTATTCGCGGAAAAGCGACTCTTTTGAATAGGTGAGTTGGGGAAACATATCTTCGTCGAACAGTTGGAACGACAGGTTGATGTGGAGTTTTGCAATGATGTCCACATCAAAGTCGTTGCGGTAATGGCCTTCGCGCACACCGCGCTCCAAATTCGCCCGCACTACATCGTACAGAAATCCGCGCTGAAACGCCTGGATCTTTTCCCAGGCATCGCGGTGGTATTTTTGGAGGTCGTACACCACGTTGGCTTTCATCTGCTGGAGTTGTTGCGAATTCGCTTCCATCACCAGAAACATTTCCTCAATGGCATTTCCGGCCGCCACGATGTGCCGGGCGCATTCCGATTTTTCTTCCGAAATATGGCGTTCCAGCATCTTGTTTACCAGATCGTCTTTGTTGTCGACAAACAGGTACAGGGTTTTTTTGGAAATACCCAGTTCGCGTGCCACATCGTCCATGGTGACGCTTTTAATGCCGTAGCGCATAAACAGGTCTTCCACCCGTTTGAGCCACTTTTCCTGCTGGTCTGTAAACATGCTGCAAAGGTAACAGCGGAAACGTTTTGTGCAATAAACGTTTCCTGGGTTTATCTTCTTTTTCGACGAATGCGAATAAAGTTTCAATGAACGCGTCCTTTTGACCGTCCGGCAGAATTATTGACGCCAGATGTTCGCCAAACGTTGCGTTTTGGAAAATGGTTCTGGCAAACCGCGCTTTTTGACGGAGTCTGGAAAATTTAATTTTACAGGTATTTCAGGTCCTGCTTTGTGTTAAATTTTTGTTATCCAAAATACACCCACCGCCCGGCCCGTTTCCTTCCTGTTTGTTACGCCAATTTGAACTTTCCGGAAATTTTTGAATCCTTTTTGCTGCACCGGCCGAACGTAGTGGCCGGTCTTCCCGCCCATCCCGATTTTTTATCCCACCGTACGGTAATCTTTTTTACACGGAATTACTAAACACACAACGGACATGAATCTCCTGCTTTTCATGCCTGCCGGGCGCTTGTGCGCCTGTGCCGGTACCCTGCTGCTGCTCGCCAATCTGGCTACAGCCCAACGAACCGAAGTCTCCGACCCAGTGCCGGAAGAACCTCACGGTATTTCCCTCGATGATTTTACGAACCGGAATGTCGTAGCCGACCGGCCGCTGCTTGCTTATCAGCCCATCCGTGAAAGCGATATTCTGTGGGAAACCCGCATGTGGCGCATCATCGATATCCGGGAAAAAATGAACCTGCCCTTTGCCTTCCCGGAAGCGCCGCTGGCCCAAATTCTGGGCTCGGAAGCGCTTGCCGGAAACCTGACGGTGTACGACCTGGCCGACGACAAGTTCTCCCATCCCATGCGCCCTGCCGAACTGCAAGCGGCACTTTACCGCACCGATTCGATCATCACCATCGACGTGGAAACCGGTATGGAGCAACTTCAAATCGTGCAACAAGCGCCCGACTGGAACGCCGTCAAGCGCTTCCGCCTGAAGGAGGCCTGGTTTTTTGACGCGAAGACCAGTACACTCCGCTTTCGCATTCTGGGCATAGCGCCCTTGATCAATGTGACCAATACGCAAGGTGATTTTCTGTACGAGCGCCCCTTATTCTGGGTGCATTACCCCAGTGCGCGGCCGGTGCTGGCGCGCCAAAAAGCCTATACGCACGGCAATAACCTGGCCGCCACCACCACCTGGGAAGATCTTTTTGAAATGCGCTATTTCGCCTCCACGGTGTACAAGGAAAACAACCTCTACGATCGCCGCATCGAGCATTACCTCACGGGAGTGGATGCGCTGTACGAAGCCGGCAAGATCAACGGTGCGTTGTTTAACCGCGAGCAGGACGTCTGGGCCTGGTGAGTAACCCGGGCTTTTAGCCCGGTAAGGGAAAAGCAACGCAACAAATCCCAATGGGAAAAAGCCAATAGTGTCTGTGGAGACCAAAATTGGACACAAAAACGAACGGGGCCGCTGTAAAGTAGCCCCGTTTTTTGTGGATGCAGGTATTGCAAAAGTGCTTTTGTGAAACAGCCCGCTTTAGATTTTTTGCAACACGGAGACACGGAGGCCACGGAGAAGGCCTACTCGTCCTACGACTTGAAGTCGTAGGACGAGTACTCCCGTGACCGGGCAAACATACGAGACACGGAGGCCACAGAGTACTGTACTCTGTGGCCTCCGTGTCTCCGTGTTAAAATTTGAAAGGGAATTCCAGTGAACCTCGTCCCAAATTTTTCAACAGTAATACAAACTCACGGTGTCCGTATCACCGAGCCTACCTTGCGCACCTTCACTTCGATGCGGTTATTAAGTTCGTGTTCGGCCTCGGCGCATTGCACGCCGTCGGCGCAGCGGTTGCGGAGTTCCTTTTCGCCTTTTCCGAAGGCATTGATCCGTTTGGCCTCGATGCCTTTGTAAGCCAGGTACGTTTTGGCATTTTTTGCGCGTTCGTCGGAAAGGGCCTGGTTGGCTTTGTCGTCGCCGCGGCTGTCGGTATGCACCGCAAGGTCGATCTCCATTTCCGGGTAGCGCTGCATCAGTTCCACGATGGCGTCGAGGTGGCGTACGGCGCTTTGGTTGAGCGTGGATTTGCCCGACTCGAAGCGAATTTTATCCATGGTGATAATGTAACCGTCCTGCAGCGGGCGGGCCAGCATGGCTTCTTCTTTCTGCGCGTCGGTGCTTACGACGGCAGTGCTGAGTTCAACCGGCTCCAGGCGAATGGAATTGCTGACCGATTTGCTGCGTTTGGCCTCCACTTTCATCGAATTGCTCCGGAAACCCTCGCGTTTTACCTGAAGCAGGTATTCGCCTTCCAGGGGCAGGCAGAGGTTGTACTCGCCGTTGATATCCGTGTGGTAGGTCAGTTGCTGATTGCTTTCGAGGTGGGTGAAAATCAGGGTGGCATTGGCAATCCGGGTGTTGAATTTATCGGTGCTCACAATGCCGGTCATGCGGTGGCAAATCGCCTCTTCAAACAAGGCGAGCGTAATGGCGCCGCCCTTGTCGGGCTGGACGGAGTACAACCGTTCGGCCGTTTGGTAGCCGTCGAAACTGGCCAAAATGAGGTAACTCCGGAACATGGCAAAATTGCCGTACGACACCCCCGACTGGTTGGTGTAATCGTCGGGGTTGCCCAGTTCATCGGCATTTTTGCGCACCAGGCGCAAACTGAGCGAATTGGGCGACTCTGGCGTGGGCGCCATATCCACTTCGTAAAAATCATTTTTGGAAGACAAAAACCCGTCGTCGGTCGGCTCCAGAATCCGGATGGCAGCGCCGGGGATCGGCGTACCGGAGCGCCCGTCGGTCACCACGATTTCCACACGCTGGGTAGGCGCCTTCTCCACGCCCTGAATACCGTTGGGCACCGTGAAACTGTAAATATCCGTCAGGCCGTGCCCACCTTCGCGGTTGCTGGTGAAAAAGCCCTTGGTGCCGTCTTTGTTCAGGATCATGGACAGGTCGTCGCTGGGCGAGTTGAAGGGTTCGTTCAGGTTGACGACACCTTCTGCGATGTTGTCGAGGTTGACGTAAAACATGTCCAGGCCGCCCAGGGAATGGTGCCCGCTGGAACTGAACAACAGCGTTTTGCCGCCAAACGTGATGAACGGGAACAATTCATTTTTATCGGTATTGATCTCCGGCCCAAGGTTGACCGGTGCACTCCAGTTGGCGCCGTCATACTCGCTGACGTACAAATCGAAGCCGCCATAGCCGCCCGGCATGTCGGAGGTGAAATACAATTCCGTGCCGTCAACGCTGAGGCTGGGATGCATGCAGGAATAGCTGTCTTCGTTAAAAGGCAGTTCTTTGATGTCGTCCCAATCGTACCGGGCATAGCGCGCCTGGTAGATCTTCATGTTCACCTTGCCGCTGGCATCGGCCTTTTGCACGCCTTTGTAACTGTTGTTGCGGGTAAAAAAGATGTACTTCTTGTCGCGGCTGAACGTGGCCTGCCCTTCGTTCAAATTGGAATTGAGTTCTGCTGAGAATTCCGAGGGTGGCAGAGGCTCTTCGTTGCCGTCGAGCAAGGCGAAAAACATATCGAAGGATTTGCGTTCGCTGTGCTTTTTGGCTGCCGGCCCGGGCGTGCTGCTGTTCGACAGGTACACGATCCCTTCGCCGTAGTAGATCGGGCTGAAATCCATCCCCGAGCCGTTGATCGCCGCAGCATTGCGGATCACCGGTGGCTGAATGATGTCTTTTTCGCGGTAGCGATCTTTGGACTTGCTTTTGGAAGATTGTTGGGCGCTCAGCCCGGCCGGACTAAGCAGAAACATCAGGAGGGGGGGGAGGAGGATTAGAAACTTTTTTATCATACTTCGTTTAGTGTTTGAACGTTGCCAAAACGCTGTTTTCCAATTAAAAATTGCCTTAATAAGAAAGCCCGGGAATGCCCGTCCCGATGTCGCCGCTGCCTTCGGGCGGATTGATGTACCAGCGTACCACGGCCTCTACCGAGCCGTTGTTGAATTTGCGCAGGCGGGTAAGGCCAATGTCGTACGACAAGCAAAAAAACAGGTGGTCGGTTGCCTGTATCCCTGCCAGTACGCCAATACTTTCGCCGGCGCCGTTGGTGTCGCCGCCGGCGCGGTAACTAAGTCCGGTGTAAAATTTTTGCTGGATAGCGAACATGGTGTTCAACTCGGCTTCGAAGGGGGAGTTCTGTGCATATTTCAGCAGCAATTGCGGGATCAGTTGCAGGGCATCTTCCTTCAAATTGAAGGTTAGCCCACCCATGGCATTCAGGTGAAACACTTCGCGCGACAGCACTCCGCCGTTTTCCGAAAAATCGATGTTGTTCGGAAAAATACGCGGCACCGCTACTCCGGCAAACCAGCCCTTGTCGGGGTTGGTGTAGTACACGCCTGCTCCGAAATTGACGATCCATTTGCTGCGCGGCTCGGTCGGAATAGCCACATCGGTGCCGGCCGGGGTAGGGCTGTACAGCCGGCTGTCGTTCCAGTTCTGCCAGAAATTGCGCACACTGGGCTGAAGGCCGATGCAGAAGTGGCCAAGCCGCATGGGAATGCGGTAGGCATAGATCAGGTCGAGGGTAAATGTCCGGCTAATGCCGATGCTCGAACGGTTCAGGTTGGCGCCAATGCCCAGGCGCTCGTTGAGCAGGGGCTGATGGTAGGAAATTAATTGGGTATTGGGGGCGCCGTCGAGGCCCATCCACTGGTTGCGGTAGATCGCCGTCACCACAGGGGAAACAAAGTTTCCGGCCGAGGCCGGATTGTAAGCCAGTTTATTGAACATAAACTGGGTGTACATCGGCTCTTGCTGGGCTTTTGCCGTTTGGGTCAGGAGGCAGAGGAGGAGCAGGGCTATCAACCCCATCCCCCAGGGCTTCCGATTACCCACAAGTTGAATGATTTTTTGGTAATGTATTAAACTTGAATTGTCGTTTTTTAAGGAACAAATCGCTCCGCCCTCGTCAACCCCACCCCCGGCCCCTCCCCAAGGGGGCGGGGAGGCGCGACGTACACCGTAGATTACACGATTACCTTTGAATTTGGGGTAAAAAAAAGCGGTCGACACTACGGCTCCCCTCACCCTTGGGGAGGGGCCGGGGGTGGGGTTGACGCGGCGGAGCACAATTTGGCAAAAATGCCTCGTTGATTTCGATCCTGTTAAAAACATCTCAACCAACCTGTGGGTAATCGGGTGCCCCAGGGAGGGGGGCTTCATTCCGCCCTGGCGTTTGTTTCCCAAAACGGAATCAAATATCGGAGTGAGGGCATGCCCCTCTTCCGCCGCGGCGGAGAGGGGTTGGGGGTGGGGTTGATATGTATCCGTATAAAAAGCTGCCATAGACATGGGATAATTGTTGATTTAAACAGAACCGGTTTAGCGTTGAATGATTAAAAAACCCGTGCGCGGCGTTGTCTCCGCGGGCAGTTTCACCACAAAGAAATACGTGCCTGCCGGCAAATCCTGCCCGTTGTAGGTGCCTTCCCAATCGTTGTTGTACGGTTGGGCGTGGAAAACCTGGTCGCCCCATTGGTTGAAAATGGTGACTTCGTTTTTCGGAACTTCCTCGCCGTTGTTCAGGCAGTAGAACGGAATGACAAAAATGTCGTTGGCGCCGTCGCCGTTAGGCGTGATGATGGTCGGAATGCGACACTCCCCAGCCTCCTGCACATTGAAAAACAAGGTTGCCATACTGCAGGGACAGGAAGGGTTTAGGTTGCAGAGCTCATAGATCAGTTTGTCCTTGCCGGCAAAAGTCAGGTTGGGCAGGTAGGAAAACGTGCCCTTGCTCGGCTCCGACCAGGTGCCGTGCTTCGGCGCCTCCAGCACCCGCACGGTGAATTGGGGCGGGACGATATCGTTTTGAAGGACATTGTATTGGACTTGCTGGCCAAATTCCACCACGATACTGTCTTCAAAGGCCGACGGCTCCAGGTCGTAGAACACCACAACCGTGTCGCGTGAGCGGTCGCCGCAAAGCCCGCCGTTGGTTTCCCATTTAAAGCGGTTGGCGCCGTATTGCAGGTCGCAGGCGACCGTTGTCGGCAGGTTTGGACTGTTGATCACGATATTCGGGTTCGTGCCGGCATCCAGGTAGGTCCACTTGCCGGTTTCGAAGGGTTCCAGGCTGGTTGCCGTCAGCAGGGCGCAGGAGTCGGTGATGCACAGGTTTTGGTCTTGCCCGGCAAAGGGAATATTGCCGATCGTATGCACCGTAACGGTCGCCGTATCGGCGGGGCAGCCGGCCACTTTGAGTATCCAGTGGAAAAAGAAGGTGTTGGCGTTGCTGGGCAGGTTGCGCACCAGTGTGATAGGTGCGTTGGCATCGTCAAAAACGATGGGCGGTTGAAACAAGGTCTGACCCAACGGTTGCCGCCAGAACCCCGCAATGTTTTGGCCCTGGTCGGCACACAATTCCACACTGTCGGCAAAACAGGTGACAATCCGGTCTACACAGACCACGGCATCTTCAAACATGTTGACCGAAACCTGCACCGTGTCGCGGCTAAAGTTTTTGCAGGAGCCGTTTGACAGCGACCACATGAATTTGTACACATTGCCGGCAATGCTTCCGACCACCTGGCTGCTGTCTTGCGCCGGGTTGACAATAGTTGCCGGCGGCCCGCTGAGTTGCGACCACAGGCCGGTGGCCAGCCCGGCAGGCAAAGGCGCTGTGGCCTGAAGGCGGTAGGGGAAGGCATCGCAGGCAGGCATATCCATGCCGGCGTACGCCGTGATGTTCGGAATAGTATCCAGGGTAACCGCTACCGGAGCCGATGCCAGCGAGGCACAGCCGTTGAGGGTTGCCCGCACGTAGAAGTAGTTGATGCCGGACATCAGACCGGAAAGGTCGGTCAGGGTGAAGTTTAGCGGGAAGCCCGGCGGTCCGAGCGGCGCCATGGTGGTTTGGTTGTACCAGGTGTATTGCGCGCCGGTAGTTGCCGTTGCCGGCGCGATTTTAAAAGTCAGGCTTTGACCGGCCTGGTCGAGGCAGGCAGGGGCTACCGGCAGGATGGTCGGCGCCGCTGGCCGGTTGCGGATTTCTACACAAGCCCCTTCACCCGCCGGTGAAACACAACCGTTCACGGTGACCGTTACGCTGTAACAGCCCTGGTGGGTGGCTTTGTTGGCTTGCGGAATAAACGGATCGCGCACGCCGGATGTAAAGCCCGACGGGCCCGTCCAGCTGTACGTGGCTCCGGGAATCGGACCGGCAAACAAGCGCAGCGTATCGCCCGCACATACCGGGGAATTCGAGCTGGTTGCCGGCGCCGGCGGGATCGGGTTTACGGTGACGGTCACCGTTGCGGAGGCTGCCGACGCACAATCGGCGTTTTTCACCACCAAATAATAATCGCCGCTATGCTGGAGGCCGGTGATCGGAATGGTCAGTTTCGATTGCGCCTGCGTGATGATCCCGTTTGGCGTATGCCATTCAAACAACACATTGCTGCCGTAGGCATTGGCATTCATAATGGAAATATTGAGCGGGCTGCCGACACACAGCGACTGGTTGCCGCCCATCAAGGGCGTTTCCGGTTGCGCTTTTACGTTTATCGTCGTTGATCCCTGGTTGGAATTACAGCCCTTGGAATCTTTGACGACCAGGTTGTATGTGCCGTTGTCGGCGGTGCAAACTTTTGGAATAATGGGCTCCGGCAGCGTCGATTGAAAGCCGTTGGGCCCGCTCCAGGTGTACATCAACGGCCCGTTTTGGGTAAAAATGGTCGCTTGCAAAATGGCGTCGGTGGCACAATCGACGCAGTCGGGCGCAGTATTGGTCACGGAAGTTACTTCCGGCGGAACGATCACCGTAACCGGCACGGTGGCCACATTGGTGCAGCCAAATCCGGTACTGATCGTAACCAGGTAATTCCCGCTGGCAGGTGTGTTGGTGCTCACATTGGCGCCGATCATGGAAAAACCGTTCGGCCCGCTCCATTCATACGTAACACCCGACGCCGTGGAACTGGCGCTCAGGTTTAAGGTCGTGCCCTGGCAGATCGGCGCATTGGAGGTTGCAGTTAAATTGGGGAATGCCTGCACCTGCACAAGTTTTCCATCGGAAAAATCGGACACACAGTTATTCTGCATCACTTGCAGCACCCAAAGCCCGGAGTCGGCCAGCGTGGCATTCGGGATCAGCAGGGTGTTAATTGGCGTGGTGTCTTTCGGCGTAAACTGGGCGAACCAGTAATACGCACTGGCAGTGGGAATATTGGTACAGGTCAGTTGAATGGTGTCGCCCTGGCACACCGACGTGATCCCGGTGATTACCGGTTTCGGAGGCTTGGGCCGAACGGTCACCTGTACCGTTGCCGGCAGGGAAGCGCAGCCGTTTTCTGAAATGACCAGCGTGTAATTGCCGGCATGCGTGCTTTGCTGCGCACAATTGGTTACCAGCGGATATTGGGCCGTACTGCTAAAACCGCCCGGACCACTCCAATTATAAATAACACCGGGGCCTTGAACGGGCGTCCCCAGGGTGATCGTTTCGCAGGTGCAAACCGAAACCGCCGCGTTGTCTACCGTTGCCGTCGGGCGCTGCTGGACGGTAACCGAAATGACATCCGAAGCCAGGGAAGTACAGCCGTCGGCGGCCACTTTTACATAAAACTGATACATCCCGGGCGCCAGACCGGGCACCTGAAACATCGGGATTGAGGTCGTTCCAAGCAGGGTTGGATTTGCCGGCGTGCCGGAAAACCAGGAATAGGTGACCACCGTGCCGCCAAATTGCTGTACCGTCAGCGTCAGGGTTGTGCCTTGGCAAATTAACGGTGGTACGTTTTGGAACGCCGGTTGGTTGGGCAGGTTGGTCAGGTCCAGCAGGACGTTTCCGGTCGACATGCAACCTGTCGGGCCGGTTACCTTAACCGTGTACGTGCCTTCATTGGCGTTGGTGGTGTTTGGAATGATCGGGTTGGGGTTCATCGAAATGAAACCGTTCGGACCCGTCCACATGTAGGTATATCCGGTTGGCGGGATGGGCGCCGGCGGGTTGGCAAACAACTGCACCGAGCCGCCTTCACAAACGCCGGGAGTGACCGTCGGATTAGGCGAAACGGTTTGCACCTGTACGGCTGCCGTGCAGGTCGACGAATTGCCGGAGGTATCGGTAACGGTCAGCGTGACGGTGTAAATATTATTCGGCGGGGTCGCCATATTGCAGGTAAACGCCGTTTGCGACGCCTGCAAAATCAGGTTGGCGCCGGAGCAATTGTCCAAACTGCCGCCATTGATCTCCTGCGGTTGCAAGGTGTAGTTGACCGTGCCGGAGGGGTTGGTAAAAATGGTGATCGGCTGGCATGCAGCCACCGGTGGAATGGAGTCGAGGATCGTAATTGGAAATGTTGCCGTACCGGCGTTTCCGCTGTTGTCCAAAACCCGGTAAAACCCGGTAAAACTGCCCGGTGGCAGGGAAACGCTGGTTTGGTTGCCGGTGAGTTGCCCGGCCTGAATGATTTGGGCGCCCTTGCGGATTTCAAAATCTACTTGGGCAACATTGTATTGCAATACCGCTTCGAGCGTACTGACGCCGTCAAAATTACCCGCATTCAACGGCATGCAGGGGCTGATGAAGTCGGTGTAGTTCACCACATCGCGGTTGGCTTCCAGCAGAAAACTGGCAACGCCGTTGGCCGCCCAGCCGTTGATCTGCGCCGCCGTCACCGGAATCACGGTTTCATGTTCAACACTGCACTCTCCCGACGTTGCAATCGTCGTGGTGGAAAGGAACATGCCCAGTTCGTCGAGCACCCGGAAAAATTCGCCGGTATTCCCGTTGTCGCCTTTGTGGCGTATCGTCAGTACGCCGTCGGTCACGGCATTCGCCAAAATGCCAGGTATGTTTAAAATGGCGTTTTTGGGCACCAGGCCGGCATTCGGGTCGGATTCAAATTGTACGGGTTGTACCCCCGACGATTTGATAAGGTCGGCGGGGAAACTGCAATTTTCCTGCAAACTTGGGAAAGGCAGTACAACAGCAGCCGTGCAGGTAACTGCGCCGACATAGGCTGTAATGGGCGCCGGCGGTGTTACGGCAGGCGGTTCCAGGTCCTCGATGCGGACAATAGTTGTGGCGGTGGTGCTGTTGCCCGCGCAGTCGGCAACTTCATAAACCACCACGTGGTCGCCCGCATCCAGGGAGAAACTGCCTGCGGGCGGATAGGGCATTGCCGGCCCGTTGTCGATGCTGTAGCTGATCGTTAGCGGAAGCTGCGGCGCCGCAATTTGGTAAGTCAGGCGCGCCCGCGCCCGGCCACCCTGACAAAAGGCGTTGCAGGCATTGGCTCCACTCCCATTTGGCGCAAGGATAATGTCCAGTTGGCCGTCGGTCAGCCAGGAATTGAGTAATCCGGCGGGCAAGGTGAAAAGGGTGTCGCCGCTGTTTCCGCAGGACACATTGGTCTGTTTCGTTCGGCCGATCAAATAGCCGTCTTCGCCATATATCTGGAAAGTTTCGGAGGGTAATTCCGAATCGGCGTTGTCCAGGGCAATTGCCAGTGTTGCATTGCCCACTACCGGGGTATTTGGCGGTGTATTGGGCGCAGCCCAGGAAAATACCACGGTGTCTACCGGAACCTGGTCGATCGGCGTGCCGCTTGGGGTAAGCACCACGGTGTCGCGCAGGGTGATGGTATCGGGCAATGACGTACAATCGTCAAACACCGAAACCAGGGAGGGTAACACGGTGTTGGCGCTGCACAGGCCGGGTGCGGTAGGTGTTTTTACCGTATCGAGTGCAACCACCACCGGCCCGGTATTATCCTGCACGGTGATCATTTGCGTATACGTTTGGCTGTTGCCGCAATTGTCCAGTGCCGTCCATTCGCGCCGGATGGAGTAATTGGTCCAGTGTGCGCAATTGGCCATGTTGGGATCGCGCAGTTCGGTTTCTAAAAATAATATTTCAACTTCCTCATCGCAATTGTCGGCGCCTGTGATGGTGCCCGGCGCGGGCAGGGGCGGCACGTTGTTGCACTCGGCAAACACATCGCCCGGAACGCCGGCTAAAGTGGGTTTAACCGTATCCACCACGTGGATGTCCTGGCTGAAATACCCGGTATTCCCGCAAATATCGGTGCTGGACCAGCTCAATGTCCGCACATAGGAGTCAAAACAATCCCCGCCGGTGATCACATCGCTTTCCAGGATGGGGCCCGTGGCAATGCCGCTGCAAACATCGGTGGCGGAAGGGGGCGGCGTGATCGGTTGCACTTCGCAAACGATGGTCGTATCGGAAAAACCGCTAATGACCGGCGGGATGTTGTCGATGATGTGAATGACCTGTTGCCCGGTGCCGGTATTCCCGCAATCGTCGCTCACCGTGAACACGCGGATGATGTCGTAGGTGTAATGCCCGCACGTTCCGGGGTCCGGATTCTGGCCGGAGTTGTCGGTAAACGTGAGGTTGGTAATTGCCCCGCAAATATCCGTAGCCAGCACATCCTGACCCAGCACCGGGGCTGGTGGCAGGCTGAACGTATCGCAGCGCATGGTGATGTCGGCCGGTACCAATGTAACGATGGGCGCCGTGGTGTCGCGCACGATGATGCTTTGGCTGGCGGTAGCACTGTTCCCGCAATCATCCGTGGCAATCCAGGTGTACAGCAGCGTGTAAGCATCCTGGCAGATTTGTACGGTTTGCTGAAAACTGGAGGTGATGGTCAAACTGGAATCGCAGTTGTCGCTGACAAAAGCCGCGGGCGCCGCCGGGGTCGTATTCGGGCAAAACAGCGTATCGGTGGGCAAAATGGAAAAAACCGGGCTCGTGGTATCGGTCAGTTTAAACCGGAGCGTGGCGCTGCCGGTGTTGCCGCAATCGTCGGTAGCCCGGAAGGTCACATCGATGAACCAGCCGCAGTTGTTGGCCGGAACAGCGGGGTAGGGGCCGGCGCCGAACAGCCCCGATCCGCTTTGTGCCGTTGAGCTGACCCAGGAAAAATCCGTCCAGCCAAACCCGGAACAATCATCCGTGACGCTGGCATTGCCATGTGCGTTGATCCAGTTGCTGAGGGCGGTGCTGTCGTTGCCGCCGCCGCATTCCTCGCTGGTCATGGTACCGGTGATGACGGGTGGCACGGTGTCGATGGCCCCAAAACGGGCGCGCCCGGCGTAGGTGGTATTTCCGCAGGCATCCTGGGTAAAGAAATCCACGCCGATGGTCCCGCGCACCTTCGGATAGTCTTGGCCGCCAAGTGTTTGCGGGCCGCAGCCGAGGGTGAGGGAATCCTGGAATGCCGCAACCAATTGGGCCGAATCCATGGCAAGCCCATTGATCTGCATGCTGTACTGGATCGCATTATCTGCCGAACAGGAATCTTTGACCAGGAGTCCTGCCCGCCGGTGAATCCAATCGGAAAATACGGCCAGGTGGTTGTTGGCGGGCGGGGAGCAGGCGGCCAGGCTGTCTTGCGGCGCCCGGAGAATGTCGGGTCCCTGGTTGTCGATGGTGGTGAAGGTGGCCGTGCGCGTCGCGGAGAATCCGCAGCTGTCGGTCACGGTAAAGGTAACCGTGACCGGGGCCGGGCAATTGCCGGTAATGGCGCCCGGCGCATTATTCGTTTTGGAGGCAATGCCGGAGGGGTCTGTTGCCGTGAAGTTTGCCATTTGCGCAGCCACCCAGGCGGGAAATGCTGTCGAAACCTGCGTACAGGAAGCCGAACCGTTTTGCGGCGCTGAATTGACCACCGGAGGCGCGGTGTCTTCCAGAATGGTAATGGTTTGGGTGAACACCCCGGTGTTGCCGGAGTCGTCGGTAGCCAGCCAGGTGCGGGTAAACGTACCGGCACTGCAAAGCGGTGGCGGCATCGTTTGGGAAAAAGTAACCATCAGGGACGAACTGCAACTGTCGGTTGCCGACAAGGTGGGCGGAGCCGGCACCAGGCTGATCGACGCATACTGGGCGGTGGGCGGCGTGCCGGCGGTGATGATTTTCGGCTTGGTCGTATCGATAAACGATACGAAAAACGAAAAATAATAGCTGTGCCCCTGGTCGTCTTCCACAAACCAGATCACTTCGGCAACTTCGCTGTAATTCCAGCCGTCTGTCAGTAAAAAATTGGAAGAGTCGGGAGAAAACGCCGACGTGATGATGGTGTAACCAAATGGAGAGGTAACCGTGGGGGTACCGATGTTCCCGGCCAGGACGTTGGAACAACTTGCGGGATTTACAATGATCGTATTTGGGCCGGGATAGTTAAAAGTGAAAAATCCTTGCTGGGCATACAGGCCAGGCAAGGTCGTCCCGAAAAATAAACCACAAAAACCAAGCACCACCCGCCAGTGCATGCGTAACCGGTTTTTCATACCTACATGTTTCGAATTCGTGCAGTTGTAAGCTGCATCAATGTGTCAAGGGATAAAATTCAGATCTTCATGGATTAAGGATTAAAAAAAGCCGGCGAGGCCGGTGAAAAACCTGAGCGGGATTAATTAAGTACGGTTTGCAAGGCATGTGTTTCTTCGGCACGCCTGTTTCGGCAAACGGCTATTCATTCTCCTCGGAATCATTATTTAACTTCTTGTCTTTCACGTTTTTGTCGAGAAAGGCGTTGATGTCGTCCACGTTGTAATCCTTGATAATTTCGCCCATTTCGTTCACCCGGATATCCATGTTCTTCAGGTCGTCATGTACGGATGGTTTGGGCTTGCCGGATTTTGATTTGTCTTTTTTATTCATGGTAAAACATTTCAAAAGTACAGAAAATACCAGGTTCGGAAGTTGCCGTGAGTGGTAAAGGCTATGTTAATGCCAATGGGAGCAAAACAAAAGACCGCATTAGTGTGCAGCCGTACCGGCAACCCGGTTAAAATGCTCCAACGCAGCACGCAGTCGCTGAACGGTGTCTGCTTTTCCAAGCAGCGCAGCCATGTCGAAAACAGCAGGGCCCTGCATGGTGCCGGCCAGTGCAAGGCGCAACAGCGAAAAAATATCGCCCGGTTTCAGGCCGCGCTCCTGCATAAATTGCTTGACGGCCGCCTCCAGGCCTGCCGCATCGAAAACCGGGGCCTGCTCCAGCATTTCGATCAATGCCTCAAAGGCCGGCTGCAATGCCGGGTTCCACTTTTTTTGCACCATGGCGTCGTCATAAGCCGATACCGGTTCGAAAAGGAAGTAGCCCTGTTCCACAAAATCGGGCAAAAAAGTAACCCGTTCCTTCATCAGAGCGGCCACCGCGGTCAAAAAGGCGGTGTCGGTCCGGTAGCCGCGGGCCTCAGCCAGCGGGCGGATATGCCCGGCAAGTTCGGCATCGGTTGCCGCCTGGATGTAGCGCTGGTTGAACCACTTGGCTTTTTCATAATCAAACCGGGCGCCGCTTTTGCTGATATGCTCGATGGAAAACTGCCGGACGAGCTCGTCCAGACTAAAAATTTCGTCGTCTGTTCCCGGGTGCCAGCCCATGAGCGCCATAAAGTTGATCACCGCCTGCGGCAGAAATCCGGCTTCACGAAAACCGGTGAAACTGTCTTCCGGTGTGTTGCCTTTCCAGGCAATGGGGAAAACCGGGATGCCGAATTTGGCGCCGTCGCGTTTGCTCAGTTTGCCGTTCCCGACCGGCTTGAGGATCAGGGGCAGGTGTGCAAATTGGGGCATGGTTTGTGTCCAGCCAAAGCCCCGGTAGAGCAATACGTGGTGTGCCGTGCTCGGCAGCCATTCTTCCCCGCGGATGACGTGCGTAATGCCCATGAGGTGGTCGTCGACAATATTGGCCAGGTGATAGGTCGGCATGCCGTCGGCTTTGAGCAGCACCTTGTCGTCCAGTTCGCTGCTTTGAAAAACAACGTCGCCGCGAATCAGGTCCTGGATGTGAATCTCATTCCCGGGCTCCACTTTCAGGCGGATTACGTGGGGTTCGCCGGCCTGCAGTTTGCCTTGTACCACGTTGGCCGGCAGTGTCAGGCTGTTGCTGAGGCTATCCCGGGTTTGGTGGTTGTAGGTAAAATTGGCTTCCGCCTGCCGTTGGGCATCCAGCGCTTCGGGGGTGTCGAACGCATAATAGGCATGCCCGAGTTCGACCAGTTGCTCCGCGTATTTTTTGTACAAACCCTTCCGGTCGCTCTGGCGGTAAGGTCCCTTGTCGCCGCCAAATCCAACGCCTTCGTCGGGAATCAGCCCTGTCCATTTCAGTGCCTCGATGATATAGTCTTCAGCGCCCGGGACCAGGCGGTTTTGGTCGGTATCCTCAATCCGGAGTATAAATGTGCCCTCGTTTTTACGGGCAAACAGGTAATTGTAGAGGGCCGTCCGAACGCCGCCGATATGGAGCGCTCCGGTGGGCGATGGGGCAAAACGTACGCGTACAGACATGTTTTTTGCAGTTTTTTTAAGCTGCCATTAGGGAAAGATCGATCAGGACAATAGCGGTCCGGGAACAATAATATGCCCGTTTACCAGGTTTATGTCCGACCTTTGCCGGCGAGCGGCAAAAGTAGCGCTTTTTTCCTGCCTAATCCGAACACTATTTGCACAAGACTTATCCTGTATATGTATCTGGTAAAAACACCGAAATTGGTGCAGGCATTATTGCCGGCGTATCTCTGGCGCATTCCCACCCGCGAAAAAGTCCTTTTTCTCACCTTTGACGACGGCCCCATACCGGAGGTCACGCCTTGGGTGCTGGATCTGTTGCAAGCCTACAATGCAAAAGCGACCTTTTTTTGTGTCGGTGAAAACGTACGGCGGCATCCGGTCATTTTCCAGCAAATCCTCAATGCCGGCCACTCCGTGGGCAACCATACCTACAACCACCTGAACGGCTGGAATACCGAAAACAAGACTTACCTGCACAACGTCCGCCATTGTGCGCACGTCGTGAAAAGCAATTTGTTCCGTCCGCCATATGGGCGTTTGCTTCCCCGGCAACGCGCTTTTTTGCAGGAGCACTACCAGATTGTGATGTGGGATGTATTGAGTGGTGATTTCGATTTCCGGCAAACCGCCGCCCAATGCCTGGAAAATGTGCGCACAAATGCCCAGCCCGGCTCGATCATAGTTTTTCACGACAGTGTAAAAACAAATGAAAAACTCCGCGTGCTGCTGCCCCGGGTACTCGAATATTTTGCCGGAAAAGATTTCCGTTTTGCGGCATTGCCCATGCAGAAACAGGCGGCG
This sequence comes from uncultured Saprospiraceae bacterium, assembly GCA_964484205.1. Classification (GTDB taxonomy): domain Bacteria; phylum Bacteroidota; class Bacteroidia; order Chitinophagales; family Saprospiraceae; genus M3007. The sequence goes on from CAZAEZ010000017.1 coordinate 19,407, forward strand.
CTGGTGTCTGCAGACTAGCTAATTCCCGGCACTAAATTGCTCAAGCATATCCAGAATTGCCTTCCGAACCACATCCTTCCGGCTCCACAAAATAAAATGGTCGCCTTTGGGCAGGGTGATCTCGCGGTAGTCGCTGCAATTGACCAGTACCCGGCGGGCGAACGCCACATTGCCGAACGGAACCAGGCGGTCGTTTTCGGCATGGATTACGGTAACCGGGCATCGGATGGCAGCCCAGTCTGGCAGGATTTTTCGCAGTTCGTCTTCCAGAAGTTTGATCTCCCGGTTGCTCGCCCAAAAACTGCGCGGGATCAGCCAGCGCAAGGGCGGCACATCAACGGCCGCCTGCCACCAGGGATGTTCTTCCAAATCCGGATCGATCGAGCCGGCTACGATGACCAGTCCGGCTACGCGCTGCGGATAGTCCATGGCAAAACGCGCAATGACCGGCCCGCCAAGTGAATGCCCGACTAAAACAACTTTTTGTCCGGGCGCTATTTTTTCCACAACAGCCTGCACGGCATACGCCTGCCGTTCGAGGGAGGGCTCCGGCCGGCCAAAACCTTCGGTATAGCCAAATCCCGGTCGGTCGATGGACACCAGCCGCGCCACCGCCGACAACGCAGTATCGGCCAGGTACGACAAAAAAGCATCCGCCGAGCCGGGTGAACCGTGCAGAAAAGCAACCAGGGGCAAGGTGTCGGAGGTGCTGGTTTCCACCGCGTGAATAGTTCGGTAACCGGTGGCCTGTATGTCGTGAAATATTGCTGGGTGTGCCTGTCCTTTTTCCTGTAGTTTGGCCGGCCATTTGCGGTCGGGTGTGCGCATGGCGAAACATCCGGTTTGCATCGAAATGACCCAGGCCAGAAAAAGCGTGCCGATTGCCGGCCAGACGAACCGGCGTTTGCGCGGCTTGGAAGATTTGCGAAACAGGGGCGTTTTCATGGCAGGTGAATTTTTTAAAAAAAGAGTCCGCTACATTTGATTTTGGCTGGAGGCGCCTTCCAGATTTTCACCACGGAGACACAGAGGGCACGGAGTTTTTTCTCCGTGCCCTCTGTGTCTCGTTTGTTTACCGATCTATTCGAATGTCCTAGTCCGCCTCATTAAGTATTTTTTACCACTAAGACCCCTAAAGCACTCTAAGAACTTAGTGCTTTTAGTGGTCTTAGTGGTAAAAAATTAGTCGCGGCCCATAAAGCGCATCAGCAGGTACAGAAACTGCAACAATGCAGCAAGCGCTGCGGCCACATAGGTCATGGCTGCCCAAAACAGGGCATCTTTTGCACCGGCATATTGTGCGCCTTGCGCCACACCGCTGGTATCGAGCCAGGCCAGTGCGCGCCGGCTGGCGTCAAATTCGACGGGCAGCGTGATCAGGCTGAACAGGGCAGTGATACCGAAAACGACCAGTACCACAAACATGACTATCGGGTTGTTCATCATCGACATCATAACCAGGGCAAACATGAAAATGTATTGCTGTATGGATGCCGCAATATTGACCAGCGGCACCAATGCCGAACGCAGTTGCAACATACTGTAAGCGGTGGCGTGCTGTACAGCGTGCCCGCATTCGTGCGCAGCGACGGCGGCGGCGGCCACATTGCGGCCGTGGTAGACGTCGTAGCTCAGGTTGACCGTTTTATTTGCCGGATTGTAGTGGTCGGTCAGCTGACCTTCCACCTGCGTGATCTGTACGTTGCCGATGCCGTAGTGCTTCAGCATGGTTGCTGCGATCTCGGCGCCGCTCATGCCGTTGGTCAGCGGCATTTGGCTGTATTTGGTGAATTTGCTGCGCAATGTTCCGCTCAGGATCATCCCGATCACGGTAAAAATTACGCTTATAATAATTAGGCCCATTGTTGAAATTGAATTAAGGTTACTGGTTTGAAGTTGTAAAAATAGGCATTCGCCAAAATTGTTTATAAAACGAAAAGTTGAAAAAAAAGTTTCAACTCAGTTTACCCCTTGCCGTCCGGCGTGATCATCTTAAATCCGGTATATTTCCAAAGCGCTTTCGGGATTTGGATGCCTTCCGGAGTCTGGTTGTTTTCCAGGAGCGCCGCCACAATACGGGCCAGTGCCAGGGCGGAACCGTTCAGGGTATGGGCAAGATGAATTTTTCCGTCGGCATCGCGATACCGGAGTTGCATGCGGTTGCTCTGGAATGCCTCGAAATTGGAAACCGAGCTGACTTCGAGCCAGCGTTGCTGGGCAGCGGCCCACACTTCAAAATCGAAGGTTTTGGCTGCGGAAAAGCCGGTGTCGCCGCCGCAAAGCAATAAAATCCGGTAGGGTAGTTCGAGTTTGTTGAGAATGCGGGACACATGCCCGAGCATTTGCTGAAGGGTTTTGTAGGAGCGGTCGGGGTGCTCCACCTGTACAATTTCCACCTTGTCGAACTGGTGTACCCGGTTCAACCCGCGCACATCGGCGCCCCAGGCGCCTGCTTCCCGGCGGAAGCAGGGGGTGTAGGCCGTCATTTTTATGGGCAGGTTTTTTTCCGGGATAATTTCATTGCGCAAAATATTGGTGACCGGCACCTCGGCGGTCGGGATGAGGTACAGCTCGTCGCGCTCGCAAGTGTACATCTGGGCTTCCTTGTCGGGAAGTTGGCCGGTGCCCCGGGCGGTGTCGGCATTGACCAGCAGGGGCGGGATCACTTCTTCAAACCCGGCCTTAATTGCCTGATCGAGAAAAAACTGGATCAGCGCGCGTTGGAGTTTGGCGCCTTGCCCCCGGTACACCGGAAAGCCGGCGCCGGTGAGTTTTACACCCAGTTCAAAGTCGAACAATTGGTATTTTTTACCCAGGTCCCAATGCGGGACGGCGCCGGATGGCAGCGCCGGGAAGGGTTTGTTCCAGTTGCGGAACACTTTGTTGTCTTCGGCAGATTTGCCTTTTGGTACACTTTTGTGGGGGCAGTTGGGTACGGTGTACAGCAATTCGTCCATTGCGTCTTTGGCGTTGTTGAATTGCTCTTCCAGTACTTTGGCCTGTTCTTTTATGGTGCCAACCCGGGCTTTCAGCGCTTCGGCTTCCGCTTTTTTGCCTTGGCCCATAAGCTGGCCGATCTGGTTGGACAGTTGCTTGTTTTCGGACTTTAAATCATCCAAATCTTTTTGTGCGGCGCGGCGTTTGTCGTCGGTGTCCAGAATTTGATCCAGCACTTTCAGTTGTTGCGCCGACCAGTTTCTTTTTCGCAAACCATTGATAATGCGTTTTTTGTCGTCTCGAATAACTTTTACTTGGAGCATTTTACGGAAAGAATTTTTCTTGGGCGCAAGATAGATGGAATTTCAAAAAAGGCTTATCTTTGCCCCGTTCATTTCTTAGACAGGCAGTCTCAGCCGTTCTTCCATAAGCACACCGTTGCACAACATTTCTCCTCTGTTTTGGTTTGTTTCTTGGTAATGTGCCTACGAAGCGCACGGATTTTCTGAAGACTTGATCCCCTGTTTTACCAATTTACCACCTCGTGTTCCACCGGTTTCTTCGCTATAGTTTAGTTTTGGCGGATCGCCGGAATACCTGTTTTAACTAGTCTACAAGTCTCACTCAACGCTATAGTTCTACCTATACTTTCCTTAAATCGTTGGTGTTCTCATGCCAATGTCAGATTTCAACATAATTTTTATCGCCAGATTTAATTCAAATCTAATTTCGCTCCCATACCTGCCATGTACGATATTTTGCAGCTGAACGACATGCTGGTACCCGAACTCAAAGAAATTGCCAGCAACCTCGGCATCAAAGGGTACCATAAACTTACCAAACAAGACATTGTTTACCGGATTCTGGACGAACAGGCGCTCCTGGAGAAAAAATCAGGCGGCGACAAAGTTCCCGTCGTCGAAGAACCTGCGCCCGGGCGGAAAATTGTAGTGCGCGACCCCTCGGCGTCCAAACCTCCCGCCAAAAACCAACCTGACACCCGTCGCCCAAGGAAACCGGCCAAACCCGCTCCGGCAGCCGCCAAGCCTGCTCCTGGCAAAACTGAACGGGAGTCCGAACCTACCCAAAACGACGAACGGGGGCAGCAAAACCGGGCAAAAGACGACCGGAACCAACAAACTCGTCGCGATGACCGCGACCGGAACCAACAAGCGCGTCGCGATGACCGCGATCGAAACCAACCCAACCGCCGCGATGACCGTGACCGCCGCGATAATCGCGATAACCGCGACCGTAACCAGCAAAATCGCCGTGATGACCGCGATGATCGCGATCGCCGTAACCGCCATCAGCAAGGCCGCCCCGGCAATCCCAATCTTGTGGACCCGGATGCCGCTAAACTCAATGTTCCGGAGGACGATGATCTCGTTGTAAACAATACGCAGGATGATTCGGATGACATGAACACCCAGCGCAGCGCCCGGCAAATACCCGACAACAGCGGCGACCGCCGACCGGTTTCCGACAATGACTCGGAGGTAATGCCCGGCATTGAAAAATTTGACGTCGAACTCGACGGCGTGATCGAAGGCGAGGGCACACTCGAAATGATGCCGGACGGCTACGGATTTCTGCGCTCTCCGGACTACAACTACATGACCAGCCCCGACGATATTTATGTATCGCCCTCACAGGTCAAACTGTTTGGCCTCCGCACCGGCGACACGGTGCGCGGCGCCATCCGCCCTCCGAAAGAAGGTGAAAAGTATTTTGCCCTCCTGAAAGTGAGCAGAATCAACGGCATGGACCCCAAAGACGTGCGCGACCGCGTGCCCTTTGACTACCTCACGCCCTTGTTCCCGACTGAAAAACTGAACATGCTCATCAGCCCGATCGGCCGCGATTTTGGCAACCGGGTGATCGACTTGTTCACCCCCATCGGCAAAGGCCAGCGCGGCCTGATCGTGGCGCAACCTAAAACCGGTAAGACCTTCCTGCTGAAAGACATTGCCAATGCCATCACCAAAAACCACCCCGAGTGCTATGTGATCATTTTGCTGATCGACGAACGCCCGGAGGAGGTGACCGATATGCGCCGCAGTGTAAAAGCCGAAGTGGTGGCTTCTACCTTTGACGAAGCAGCCGACAACCACGTCCGCCTGGCCAATATCGTGCTGGAAAAAGCCAAGCGCATGGTCGAATGCGGCCACCACGTCGTCATTTTGCTCGACTCCATCACGCGTATGGCCCGCGCCTACAACACCGTGGCGCCGGCATCCGGCAAAGTGCTTTCCGGTGGTGTGGAGGCAACGGCATTGCAAAAACCCAAAAAATTCTTCGGCGCAGCCCGGGCCATTGAACACGGCGGCTCGCTGACCATCCTGGCCACGGCCCTCATCGATACGGGCTCCAAAATGGACCAGGTGATCTTCGAAGAATTCAAGGGTACCGGCAACATGGAACTCCAGCTCGACCGCAACCTGGCCAACCGCCGCCTCTACCCGAGCATCGACCTGACCAAGTCGAGCACCCGCCGCGAAGAGCTGCTGCTCGATAAAGACACCCTCCAGCGCATGTTTATCCTGCGCAAACACCTGGCCGACATGAAGCCGGAAGAAGCGATGGAGTTTATGAAAAAACAGATGATGAATACTTCCAGCAACGAGGAGTTTCTGGATTCGATGAATCGCTAGGATCAACCTCCCGGCAACCTGAAATACAGATGCCCCCGGCTCCGGATAGTCGAATCCGATTCCGGGGGCATTTTCTATTCCGGCTGTTTGTTCGAGAGACCGGGTCGCCCCGGAAATTTTGTCACATTTGGACCAAAGGCCGTATACCCGGAGGGGGCATTACAATTTAAGGCACTATTTTCGCTTGCTTTTTATGTGGGAAAACACCCTGCACCTCCGGAAAAAATTGGTTTTCCGGGTCATTTGGCACCAACCGATTGCGTTTAAGTTAACAGGTAAAAAACAATCGTTGCAATGCGCCTGCTCAGCCTAGTGCTTTTTATACTGAGCCCGCTTTTAGGGACAAAAATGATCGGTTCGCTGGATACCCCAGTGGCTATCCTTCAGGGGATTGATGTGTCGCATTACCAGGAAAAAATTGACTGGCCGACCGTCGTGCGGAAAAATGACCTGCAATTCGCCTTTGTGAAAGCGACGGAAGGCAGCGATTTTGAGGACAGCCTGTTTTGCAGTAATTGGGAACAGTTGCAACAAATGGGCATCCGGCGCGGCGCCTACCACTATTTCCGCCCTTATGGCTGCGGTTTTGAACAGGCTTTGCATTTTATGCAAAAGGTGAAACTCGCGCCGGGCGATCTCGCGCCGGTGCTCGACCTGGAAACGACCGACAACATGCCGGCCGAGATCATGCTGGAAGAAGCCCGCATCTGGTTGCAGACCATCGAACGCAGCCTCAATGTGCGCCCCATTCTTTACACGAACCAGGATTTTTACGACAAATACCTGGCCGGGGTTTTCGACAATCATCCACTCTGGATTGCCCGCCATTCCGATCAGGAACCGATGTTAAAAAACGGAACGGCCTGGAATTTCTGGCAGTACTCCGATGAAGGCCGCCTGACCGGTATTGCTCCGCCGGTAGACCTGAACGTTTTCCGGGGTACGCCCGAGATGCTGGACCGCTTGTGCTGGTTTCCGGCCGAAGGGTTGTCGATGCCGTTGGACCCAACGGCTGCTCCCTGAGCAACCACGCTGTTTCAGTCGTTTCTTTTCCGGAATATTTTGACGCAATTATGGCCGGTCTACCGCTTGGCAGCTGTTATTTTTGCCGAAAATCTAGCCAACGACTATGAAACAAACCGGACTGTTTTTTCTGCTGCTCTCCTTTTTTCTCTTTTCTGAAAATACGACGGCTCAATCCAAAATTTCGGAAGCCAACCTGAAAACGGATGTCAGCTATCTGGCATCTGACAAACTCCAGGGGCGCGGCACCGCCACTAAAGGCGAACGCAAAGCCGCCAAGTACCTGGCCAAACAATTCAAAAAGGCCGGACTGCAACCCATGGGCACCGACGGGAGCTATTTTCACCATTTCAGTTTTAAAAAATCCAGCGACCCGCACGGCAATGTTGCTCCGGATGCGCCAACGACCAAAAGCCGCAATGTGGCGGCTTACCTCGACAACGGCGCACCATACACCATCGTGGTAGGGGCGCATTATGATCACCTGGGCCTGGGCCAGGACCACAATTCGCTGGATACCAGCCCGTCCGGTAAAATCCACAACGGCGCCGACGACAATGCCTCCGGCACCTCGGGTGTGCTCGAACTGGCCCGCTACTTTGCCCAAAACGGCGTCAAGGAACAGCACAACTTCCTGTTTCTCTGTTTTTCCGGCGAAGAATTGGGGCTGGTGGGTTCCAAAAAATTCACCGAGTCGCCGACAATCGACCTGACCAAAGTGAGCTTCATGCTCAATATGGATATGATCGGCCGGCTGAACGACGAAAAACGGCTGGTTGTCGGCGGTGTGGGTACTGCTCCGAATTTTGTGCCGTTGATCAATACCTTAAAAACCGACCTGGGGATCAAACAAGACAGCGCCGGAATCGGCCCCAGCGACCACACGTCCTTTTACCTGAAAAACATCCCCGTTTTGTTTTTCTTCACCGGCCAGCATGCCGATTACCACAAGCCGACGGATGATACGGAAAAAGTGAATTTCGCCGGCCAGCGCGCCATTTTGGAATACGCCGTACAACTGATTGAAGCGCTGGACAAAGAACCCAAACTGACGTTTCAGGAAACAAAGTCCAAAAAAGAGGATACCCCGCGGTTCAAAGTGACCCTGGGCATCATGCCCGATTACACCTACGACGGCGACGGCGTGCATGTAGACGGGGTGATCGACGACCGGCCGGCCTCCAAAGCCGGCATGCAACGCGGCGATGTGATCGTAAAAATGGGCGATATCGAAGTGCACGACCTCCAGGATTACATGAAGGCGCTTTCACAGTTCCAAAAAGGAAATACCACCAAAGTCAAAGTGCTGCGTGCCGGCAAACCTGCTGAAATGGAAGTAACCTTTTAGAAAGGCACTTCAGTTTTGGGAAAATCCGGCATGGCCTTGCAATTCCTATTCCCATAAATTTTTCCTTTTTTCAAAGCCAAACGATTACCTTTGCGGTTGCTTTTTTCAAAGCGATTTTTAATGGCATTTAAAAACTTGATTTTCAAACAATTATAGCACAATGGCTTTAATCGGAACGATTCGTAAAAACGGTTGGATTCTTATCGTGACCATGACACTTGCGTTGGGGGGCTTTATCCTGATGGACATCGTTACGAATGCGCAGAACTACTCGGCAGGTGATGTAAATTCAATGGGTGTAGTGAACGGACAGGAGATCAAACGCGATGAGTTTGATAATTATGAAAAACTGATCTACACCAATACACAGGGAAATACCTACCAGATCCGCCAGCAGATTTGGAACTACTTTGTTGAGAAGGCCTTGGTGGAAAAAGAGGCGGAAGCACTCGGGCTCGGGGTCAGCAAAGAAGAACTGATCGACCTTCAGTTTGGGAACAACCTCAGCCCGGTGATTGCCGAGCGTTTTAAAGGCCAGGATGGCCAGCCCAACCGGGCCACACTTTCCAGCATTAAGGCGGCTATAGACCAAGGCCAGTTTACTGATCCGGTAAACGTGGCGTATTGGAGCGTTCAGGAAAAAGAGGTGAAAAAAGCCCGCTTGCAGGATAAAATTACCAACATGGTTGTCAAGGGCATTTACACCCCAACCTGGCAGGCTGAAATGACCTTCCGCGAAAATAACGAGCGCATCGACTTTAATTACGTCCGTATTCCGTTCGATAAAATCCCGGATAGCGACGTCAAAGTTACCGATGCCGATTATGAGGCGTACCTTGAATTGAATCCGCACCTGTACGACCAGGAGGAAGAAACCCGGCTGATCAGCTACGCAACTTTCGATGTGTTGCCAACTGCCGGCGACAGCGCAGCCACCAAAGCCGCTGTCGAACGCATGCTGGCGGGCCTGCGCGAAGCGCCGAATGATTCGGTTTACGTAGTTTCCAACAACGGCAACGTCGATAATGCTTTCCGCAAAAAAGACGCCTTGCCCGCCGTCATTGCCGATTCGCTGATGAATTTGCCCGTCGGCTCCATTGTCGGTCCGTACGAAGATCAGGGCGCCTGGCAGGTTGCCAAAATCATGGGCCGCAAGGTTATCCCCGATTCGGTAAAAGCCCGGCATATCCTGTTGCGCGAAGCCACCCCGGCAAACGAACAGCGCATCGACAGCCTGATGGCGCTCCTCAATGCCGGAACGGTTTCGTTCGACACACTGGCCATTCAAAACAGCCAGGACCAGGGCTCTGCGGTAAAAGGTGGCGACCTCGGCTTTTTTGGCGAAGGTGCCATGGTACCTGAATTTAATGCGGTTTGTTTTTACGAGGCCGAACAAGGCAAATACTATAAAACGGCTACCCAGTTTGGCTGGCACCTGATCCAGGTGACGGGCAAGAAATTTATTAAAAACGAAATGGGCGCGCGCGTCGCCTACCTGGGTCAGCGTATCGAACCAAGCACCGAAACGCAACAGACCGTAAAAGACAAAGCGCTGGCTGTGGTGCAGCAAGCCAAAACATTGGCCGACCTGCAAGATCAGGCCGGCAAACTCAACGTCCCGGTGCAAACCAGCCCGGCACTGAAAGCGAGCGATTTTTCTCTTGGTTTGATGGGCGGCGGCGAAGATGCCCGTGAAGTTGTTCGTTGGGCCTTTGAAAAAAGCACCAAAGTGGATGCGATAGGTCAGGAAGTGTTTTCGTTCCGCGATCCAAACGGCGGATACTTCGACAGTAAATATGTCGTGGTTGCGCTGAAAACGATTATTCCCGAAGGCCCTGCAACGGTCGCCTCGCTCAAAGCCAATCCGGCTGCCGATCAGGCCGTCAAAAACCGCAAAAAAGCAGCGCTTATCAAGGAGAAACTGAAAAATGCCAAAGACCTGAACGCCCTGGCCAGCCAATGGGAAACGCAGGTGGACACCGCCAAAGCAGTATCCATTTTGCAGGCATACGTGCCGAATGGCGGCGCCGAACCCGCTGTGGTTGGTACGGCATTTTCGCTGGAGCAAGGCGCCGTGAGCGCCCCGGTTACGGGTGTTGCCGGCGTGTACATCCTCCAGCGTACCTCCGGGAAGCCGGAACTCAACCTGCCGCCCGACCTGACCCTTTTCCGTCGCCAGGTTACTTCTTCAGCTACCTCCAGTATCCGGATGAACCTGCTGAATACCTGGAAAACCCAGGTTGAAGTGGAAGACAACAGAAGCCGGTTCTTCTAAAACATTGAGCCGGTTTGGGCCGAAAACAAAAGCGGCTGTATCAAAAGAGAAAAATCTAAAATACCCGCCGTAGATTTTTTTTTACCACGAAGACACGAAGGCCACGGAGCATTAAACTCCGTGGCCTTCGTGTCTTCGTGGTGAAAATTTAGAATTGCCTGCGCGTGCGAGGACTATGATACAGCCTCCTTTGTTTTTTGCCGAAAGGCAAAACCGGTTTCAGAGCCAGCGGCTAATCCAGTTCAGGGCCAGGTTCATCAACCGTGAACCATACGGCGGCAAAAAAATAGTTGTAGTCGGATACGGACTGTGTTGGCGGGCAATGCTGCGTGCATTGCTGAATTCGCGAAAACCACTTTCGCCGTGGTACTTGCCGATCCCGCTGCCGTTGTGCCCACCGAAAGGCAGCTCCGGGTTGAAAAATTGCAACGCGCATTCGTTGACGCAAACACCGCCGCCACGGGTTTCCCGGATAACCTTCCGGATATGGCGTTCGCGCCGGCTGAATAGGTAAAAAGCCAGCGGTTTGTCGCCCGAATTAATGTAGGCAATTGCCTGATCGAGTTCCTGATAGCGGCGGACCGGCAACAGCAACCCAAAAATTTCATGTTTCCAGATCGCGGCGCCGTCCGGTATGTCGGTCAACACGGCCGGGTCGAAAAAGCGCGTTTCCCGGTCATTGGCTCCGCCAAAGGCAAGTTTGGCGCCGCGTTCCAGGGCATCTTCCAGCAGGTTTTTGACAAATTGATATTGCCGGTCGTGAATCGCCCGGCTCAGGTCGGGCGATTGCCGGCGGGCTTCCGGGCTTTCGCCATAAAATTTTTTTATCCAAAATTCCAGACGTTCCACCAAGGCATCGTGTACCGATTCGTGGACCAGGACATAGTCGGGGGCAATACAGGTTTGCCCGCCGTTCAGGCATTTGATCCAGGCAATTCTGGATGCTGCCCGGTCGAGATCGGCGGTTTCATCCACCACGACCGGGCTTTTTCCGCCCAATTCCAGGGTTACGGATGCCAGGTGCCGGGCCGCCTCTGCCATAACAATTTTGCCGACGGCTGTGCTGCCGGTAAAAAAGATATGATTGAACGGCAACTCCAGCAATTGCTTCCCAACCTCCACATCGCCCTCCACCACCGCCACCTCCTCTTCGGGAAAACATTCGGCAACGATCGTCCGGAGCACCGCCGCACTGTGCGGGGCATGTTCCGACGGTTTAATGATAACGCAGTTGCCCGCAGCGACGGCGGCAGTCAGCGGGATGAGGTTCAAATTAAACGGAAAATTCCAGGGCCCCATGATCAGGCAAACGCCTTTGGGCTCCTGCACGACCTTAGCCGAGGAACCCAGCAAGGGCAGGCGAACCCCGACATGGCGGGGATTCATCCAGGCGTGCAGATGCCGGATGGCGTGCCGGATTTCGCTGTTTACCGTGATCACTTCTGAAATGTCCACTTCGTGCGCCGGTTTTTGAAAATCGGCTGCCATAGCGGTTTTCATTGCTCCGCGGTGCCGCAATACAGCGGCGTGCAGTTGGCGTAATTTAGCGATACGCGTATCGGCGTTCGTTCGTGCCAAGGCAAACTGATGTTGTTGCTGGCGGTTAAAAACAGCGGAAATATTGACCGGGGTCATCGTTTGGCCATTCGATGTCATGTAGGTTACGAGTGTGTTTTATTCATGTTAAATGTCCGCTGCGGACAAGTTTTTCCCCCTCAGGAATTGCACAATATACGGTATCCGTTCGTTTATGCTTCGGACTATCGGGCTATCCGGTTCCCGCCAAAAAATACCGGACTGAGTCACTTATCGAACGTTTAATAAAATTTGAAGTTTAAACTTGCACAGGCCCGACATAATCTGTAAAATTGGCTTTTCAAAAAAAGATATTACGATAACCCGAGATATTCCGAATAATTGCCAAGTAATGACCAATTTACTCACCATTAAATTTTAGTGCGTATGAACATTAGTGTGAAATCCGTGCATTTCCACGCCGATACCAAATTGGTGAACCACGTGGAGAAGAAGTTGAGCCGTTTAGGCAGGGTGTTTGACCGGATTGTTGATGTGGAAGTACACCTAAAACTTCAGGAAACCGGAGGAAAATTTCAGGATAAAATCGCCGAAATTCGCATGCATGTGCCAGGCGGATGGCTGATGGACAAAAAAACGGGCAAAACGTTTGAGTCTGCGATTAATGCTTCCACGGAAACGCTCCGGCGCCAATTGACGCGGTACAAGGAAAAGCTGTATGGTTTTACCAATGAGAAACTAACGGACCAAAGTCCAAGCGCTTAAATTTTTTAAAACATACCATTTTTTACGACCCGGGCAGCCCAGCTGTGCCGGGTTTTTTTTGCCATTTCCAAACTGGCCGCCATGCTGCCGGAACAAGACACCGGCCATTTCTGTTAACTTTGCTGTCTGTAAACAGCGAAAATTGACCTTTCAGCAAAAAAATACACAGATGAGTTCGGCCTTGCTGGGCTTGTTCCTGTTGGCATCCATGATGCTGAAAACGGGGCATTTGCTGATGCTGGAACATGCGCACCACCATGTTCCGGTTTGTCCGTCCGAGCACAATAACCACGCAACACACCTGCACGACGAGCGCTTTAATCCCGATACCTGCTCGATCTGTGCCTTCCTGTTTGCCGTTCCCGAATTGCCTCCGCTTGCCCGGCAACTGAATGCTCCGCTCCCGTATGTCGACCGCAAGCCTTCCGGCAATTTTACCGCTTACCCTTGCTCCTCAATAACGGCCATCTACCTGCGAGGCCCGCCTGCGTGGTGCCGGATTGCACACTGCTGATTGCCTCCGGCAAACAGTTGGGCTATACTGCCCGGCTGCGCAGTGTTGAACACACACCACTTTTTTCAAGTAAATACCATCAAAATGAATGCTGGCAAAGCCCGCCTGCTTGGCGCTTTCTGGCTCACGTTTTCGGCATTTTACTTGCCGGCGCAAGATTGTCATATCGCCTTGCGCGGCAAAATTATGGAAGCCGAAACCCGCGAACCACTCGCCTATGCAACCGTCATCGTCGAAGGCGCCAACCGGGGAACCGTGTCGGATGAAAAAGGCACTTTTACGATACCTGATCTCTGCGAAGGAACAACCTACACCATCTCCGTCAGCCATGTGGAATGTGACCACGAAACCCGTGTGGTACGCCTGACGGAGAATACGATACTCGAATTTTATCTGTCGCACCACGTGCTGAACGAAGTGCTGGTGACGGAAAAAGCCGTTGCGCCGGCGGCCGTTCAAGCCACAGCCACCGTAGACGGCGCCGCACTGGCGGCTGCCCAGGGCGTCGGACTCGGAGAAACCCTCAAACGACTACCGGGGGTAACTACCCTGAATACCGGCGCCACCATTGCGAAACCGGTCATCCAGGGCCTGCACTCCAACCGGGTAGCCATAATCGCCAACAACGTGGCCCTGCAAAGCCAGCAATGGGGCGCCGAGCACGCCCCCGAAATTGATCCGTTCACGGCGCAGAAAATTTCGGTGCTGAAGGGCGCCGCAGGCGTGCGGTATGGCGTTGGCGCCATGGCCGGTGTGGTGGTCCTGGAACCGGCGCCACTGCGCCATGCGGCCGGCGTCGGCGGCTGGCTCAGCCTTGGCGCATTTTCCAACGGCCTGGCCGGGGTGGCCTCCGGGGCTGTCGACTGGCATTTGCCCGAAACTGCCCTTGCCTTCCGGTTGCAGGGTACGATCAAACGCAGCGGCAACCTCCGCACGCCGGATTACTGGATGGAAAATACCGGCGCTGCCGAGCAAAACCTTTCGGCGCTGGCAAGCTGGCAAAGCGGCCGGTGGATCCACGAAGCCGGCGCTTCGTTGTTTAGCCAAAAAATCGGTGTTTTGCGCGCAGCGCATATCGGCAACCTCACCGACCTCCAGCTGGCCATCGAAAGTCCGGTACCGCTGAACAACGACGATGCGTTTCGCTACGGCATTGATCGGCCGCAACAACAGGTGGAGCATTACCTGGCGCGGTACAAAACCAGCTTGCGCCTGTCGGAAAAATGGAAGATATCCGGGCAGTACGCGTTCCAGTTCAACAACCGGCGCGAATACGATGTGGTGCGCCAAAGCAGCAGCACGGCCGACAAAGCCCAGTTGTCGTTCAAACTCTGGACCAACAGCCTGGACCTGGCGCTCGAACATTTCCCGATCCGCCACTGGGAAGGCGGCATTGGCCTGCAGGGGATTCAGCAGCTGAATTATGTGGGAAAGGGCGGGTTGATTCCGGATTACGAAACTTTGGGCGGTTCCGTGTGGCTCCTGGAGCGCTGGCGCCGGTATCCGCATCCCTGGGAATACGAAATCGGCGTCCGCTACGACTACCGTCAAACGCAGGCCACCACCACCGGCAGCCTGAACAATGTGGACACCCTGGTGCATTTCGGCAACCTGTCGGGCACCGGCGGGATCATTTATCATTTTTCCAAAAATTTCAGTGCGCGGCTCAACAGCGGCCTGGCCTGGCGCCCGCCCCACGTCAACGAACTATTCGCCCGGGGGGTGCACCATGGCGCCGCCACCTACGAGGAAGGCCGGTCCGACCTGGAGCCGGAAAGTGCCTGGAACAGCAATTTTACCCTCGAATACCAGCGCGAAACGCTTGCCCTGAGCCTGAGCCTGTACCGGAATCAGGTGCAAAACTTTATTTACCTCGACCCGCAGCGCAGTTTTGTGCTGAGCTCCCGGGGGGCATTTCCCGCTTATTTTTATGCACAAGACGATGCCGTACTGCAAGGCGTCGACTTGTCGGCGACGGTTCCACTAGCCTGGGGCCTCGCGCTGGAAAGTCGTGTATCCATCCTGCGTGGCTACCGGTTGGCGCGCGATTCGGGGGAGAGTGCCCGCTACCGGGACTGGCTTCCGCTCATGCCTGCCGATCGCTATCAATACGGGCTGCGGTGGACAGCAGCCGGGAAACAGCAGCCGGCAGCCGGGGCGTATGTGCAACTGATGGCTACCACCACGCTCCAACAAAGCCGCATTCCGGAAGAAGGCTTATTGAAGGATGCCCCGGGGGCATTTACGGTGTTGAGTTTGGATGCCGGTTATGCTATTTCTTTTACTCGTCCGACGACTTCAAGTCGTCGGACGAGTACGGGCAACACCCGAACCCTGGAATTTGGCCTGACGATTCAAAACCTGGGAAATATCCGTTACCGGGAATACCTGAACTTTTTCCGGTACTACACCGACGAACCGGGCCTGAACATCGGACTTCGGGTTAAGTGGAATTTTTAATATAACCATTCATAAGTTCAATTTTAAATTATGCAAACTAACATTTTGAAATTCAGCACTCTGGCCCTGCTTCTGCTGGCCGGCGCATTTGGCGCTTGTAACAAAGACGAAACCACCGAACAGGAAGTGATCACCACGGTTGTTGCCCGCATTTTTGCGGCCGACGGCAGCCTTGATCAGGAATTTGAATGGAATGACCTGGATGGCCCGGGTGGCAATGCACCCACGGTGGACAACATCCTGCTGGCCGCCAACAAAACCTACAACTGCACCATCGAAGTCTACGATCGTTCCACCACACCTGAGCGGGATCTTACCCTTGAAATTGATTCGGAGAAAACCGCACACCTGTTCGTTTACACTCCCGACGGCGTGAATATCACCGTGTCTTCAAGCGATACCGATGCTAATGGAAAGCCTTACGATCGGGTTGTTGCCTGGCAAACAGGTACCGCTTCGGTTGGCAGTATGATGGTTGTGCTGAAGCACGAGCCCGATAAAAATGCAGCCGACCCGGCGCAAACAGGGGATACCGATTTTGAGGTGGCTTTCCCGGTGCGGATTCAGTGATATTGGGTTACTCGTCCTACGGCTCGGAGCCGTAGGACGAGTATATTAACCCGCCCAATTACCGCAACACCACCAAACGTTCCACCCAAACCTGCCCGGCCGTTTGCACGCGCACCGCGTATCCTCCGGGCAGCAGATTTTGCGTATTGATCGCCAATTGGGTTTCGGCGCCCGATGCCGGAACAGGCAGGCGCTGCACCAGCCTGCCATCGAGGCTGAGTAATTCGATAGCCCGCGGGTTCCAGTTGGCCGGGATGCGCAACCAGGCATTCCCACGAGTGGGATTGGGGAACAGTTGCGGTTTCGCACCGGCCAGTTCGGGCGCTTTGTCGGCACTTACCTGCAACAGGCCGTTACGCGGGCCGGCCAGCACGCTCTGGATCATGGCGGCCTGGTTTTGGGTAAACATATTCATGCAGGCCTCGCTGGAGTAGTCCATGTAGTTTTCGACCAAATCGGGCATATCCATCCCATAAAACGCCTCCAACTTGTTGCAGGAATTGCGGTTTTTATCGCAGTCGAAGGGCGACTGGGCGCTGGCGAAAGGCGTGTCGTCCATGCCATCGCTCTGGTTGCAATCATTGGGCAGGCCGAGAATGCCGCCGTCGCCCCAGATGTGGCGCAGGCCCAGGTAATGGCCGACTTCGTGGGTGGCTGTACGGCCGCGCACGGTGAGGTTGCCGGTGCCGCCGGGGATTTGCACGGTGTTCGGGTTGTTGCGGCCGATGATGCGGAAGTCGAGCGCCACACCATCCTGGTCAAGGCTGGGCGCGCTGCTGTTTGCAGGCCAGTGGTTCAGGTTGTTTGGCGGGAAGGCGAAGCCGAGAATTTGCCCGATCGTCAAACCGCCGAAGGTGATCGGTTGAATTTTACAAATCCAGATGTTGAGGTAGGCTGTCGGGTCCCAGGCATCGCTGCCGCCCTGGCTGCTTTTTTTCAAATTAGATAAAATCTGATTACTGGTCAGATCGAGTTCGAAGTTGGCGCTGGTTTGCACCCGTACAATTTCTGCCAGTTCAAAACGCACTTGCGGGTTGCCGGCAACCGCCTGAAAGGCCGGACGCAAATTGGCGGTATCGGGGTTTTCGCGGTTGTAATCTTCATTCAATACGGCAATTTGGTTGAGGATAATGCTGTCGGCCAGGTTTTCCTCGGGGTTTTTCCAAACGACATGCACCACGACGCGGATCGTTACCGGGGAGCGGTCGGTAGCCGCGTGGCGGTGCAGGTTTTCGTCAAAACTGGTTTGGAATGCCTGGTGCAGTTCCGGGTACTGGTTTTGCACGATGTAGTTGAGGGCTTCGTTGCCACAAAAAACGGGCAGCGCATTTTGCTGTGCGCCGGCGCTGGCTGCCACGAACAGGCAGGCCGGGAGAAGTAGTTTTGTCAAGGTGAAAACAATTTAATCGGTTGGGAAATCAGGTTTTTAAAATTGGACGGCTAAAATACGATTTTCCCACCGATGAATCGGTGGGCTGAGAAGGCAACATTTTCAAGAAGGTGAACCACTCCGCATTCCGCACTCCGCATTCCGCACTCCGTATTCCGCACTCGAAACTCCGCACTCAAAACACCTCCGGCAACGATCCGTACATCTTTCCCCGGGCGGTCATTTTTAACAAATAATCCAACCGCTTTTGCGCTTCGGCACTACGGCTGTCGCCACGAATTTCGGCGATCCACCCGATTTTCAGGCGTTTGTACAAATGTGGAAATGCCTGAAAATTGGTCCAGATTTGCGGGTCAGCCTGCAATTGCGCCTCAATCCAGCCGGGAATTTCAAAGGGATCATCCGGGGAACCGACCTGGTCCTGAATGGGTTCGAGGCCGGCAGGGGTCATGAGGCCCAGGCGCTGGAGTTTCCAAACGCGCTGGCGGTTGAGTTCGGAGAGGAAGGTTTTTTGCCGGCGGCGGCTGATGCGTTGCACCCGGCTGTGTACATCGTATTTTTTTACGGTGCCGTCGATCCAGCCGAAGCAGAGGCATTCCTCCACCAGTTCGTCGTAGGTGAGGGTGGGCAGGCCGGCGGCTTTGTTGCACAGGCGCAGCCAGATTTCGGTTTTGGTGCGGTGATGGGTTTCGAGCCAGTTGCGCCATTCAGCGCGGTGGGTGGGGTAGAAGACCTCGGTGATTTCCATGCTTATGCCAGGTTGTTTAGCCGTTCAATTTCCTGCATGAGCGCTTCGGCTTCGGCTGATTTTTGGGCGAAGCCTTTAATATTTCCCTGCCGCTGCAGATCGCGCGCTTCTTCCAGCTTTTGCGCGTATTGTTTTCTGAGATTTTTCAGCGGGTCTTTTTTAAACAGGTTAAACATGGCGTACGTAGTTTTGGTAACCGATTTGAATGAATGGTTCCGGTTTGTAACAGCAAAACCAAAGTCATGTTTACTGCCGAAGAACGATCATTAATTCATCACATCAACTTCCCGCAACACTTCCAGCAGCAGGTTGATATCCTGGTAGAATTCCTGAATAATTTCAAAGCTGATCGTATTTTGAAACAGGGAAGGTTCCAGCAGGTCCTTATCCTGCGTAAGCGCGATGTAAATTTTATCCTCAATAATGGACAGGTACATTTCTTTTTGCCGGTTGGCTTCCTGAAAACGCTGGCGAAAGCGCAGGATAGCGTGTTGAAGGTCTTTTGAAAGCACGTCGCTCAGGCGAACATTGGGTGTGGCATACGTATCAAAAAACGCTTCAAACTCGGGCAGGAGATGGTCGCGTACGCGCCGGCCGCCCATCAGGTGGAACGCCCGTTCGCTGCGGCTGAGGTACTTGCGGTAGGCGTCGGGTAGCAGCAGGATACCGCCCTGCATATCGACACGCCGGAAATCGCCCCAGAGAAACACGCCCTGAAAAACGTAGTCGAGCCGGGTGCGCACGCTGGAAAATTCCCGGACGCGGAGTTCGCAAAGTTCAAACGGTAACTCGCGCACCTGGCCGGTGATGAGGTCTTCGGCAATGTATTCATCGGCGTGGGTGAACAGCTTGCTGGCGAAAAATTTCTCTTTGGGAATGCCGCCTTTGCTGTTGTAGTGAAATGCGCCAAAATTGATATCGTTGTCGATGAAATCCAGGATAAGGCCTACCACGCGGGGCTTGAATTCCTGGTAGTATACCTGGATGCGAAAACCCAGGTAAGCGATCCACAGGCCGACCGGGATCAGCAGGAGCAGGTTTACGACCAGAATTTGAATGTACAACTGGAGAATGAGCACACCTGCCAGCAGGAAGACCGACAGGCTCAGCAGCCGCACCAGTCGCCGCCGCCGGCGTTCCAGGTTGAGCAGCTCCGGATAAATGTTTTGATTGTAAAACAGTCGGAAATCGTGGTACGCGCGCATCACTTATCCCTTAAAGGTCGATCCCTTTTTCGGTCGTGTATTCCCGGATGTATTCGTCTATGAGTTGGACCATCAGATCCTTGAGGTAGGCATTTTCCAGCCGGGCAATGGTTTTTATTTTAAGGAGTTTCTCCCTGTCGATGGCGACGGTCAGGCGTTTTTTGCCGCTTTGCTCTTCGGCGTCGAGTTCCCGCACATCGACCGTTTGCCGGATGAGCGTGTCCAGACCGCTCATTGGGGAGCGGTAACTGCCGGCTGATTTGCTTTTGGTGGGTGGGGTAGACGCGGCGGCCGGCTGTTCGGTTTCCAGCAGGTTGTCGGGGCTGTCAACCAGGGCATCGTGGAACAACTCATCGAGGTCGTCCATGAAATTTTTGCTCCCCGTTTTGCGCTCGCGCACGGGCGTATCTGTGGCATGGCCCCAGGTATAATTTTCGGCTGGCTGGTCGTTGAACAACTCGTCCAGACCTTCGGCGAATTTCTTTTTACTCATCGGTTCAGGACTTCTTGTTCTTGTTTTGCAGCGGGTACGGCGAGAGCTTCTACACGAGCCAAAAATTCGCGGGATAAATTAAGGTAATCTTCCGCACCGGGGGATTTTGGATTATAGTCAAAAATGTCTTTGCGCTGAGCCGGTGCTTCGGCCAGGGCGATATTGTCGCGGACGTAGGTGTTGAACACTTTTTCACCGAAATATTTGTGAATGATCTCCACGACGTCGCGGTTCAATACCCGGCGGTTGTCGTACATGGTGGCAATAACGCCGATCATGTCCACCTGTTTGTTGAGGCGGAATTTCACTTTGTCGATCACCTGTTTGATTTTGGCCAGCCCCTGAACGGCCAGAAATTCGGTTTGCAGCGGGATGAGGACAAACCGGCTGCTCGTCAGGGCATTCAGCGTGAGCAAACCCAGCGAGGGCGGGCAGTCGATCAGGATAAAATCGTAGTCCTCTTCCACCTGGCCAATCAGTTCGCGGAGAATGAACTCCCGGCCGGCTTCATTGATCAGTTCCATCTCGGCGCCCGACAAATCGAGCGAGGACGTGATGACATCCAGGTTGGGTTTGTGTGCGTACGGCATAAGTTCTCCTTCACCGCGCATCGCTTCGTAGATCGAGAATTTTTGCCGGGGGATACCGAGCGAAATCGTCAGGTTTGCTTGTGGATCGAGGTCGATCAGCAGCACTTTTTTACCCAGGGCGACAAGGCCGGCGCCGATATTAATGGCGCTGGTTGTTTTACCAACACCGCCTTTGTGGTTGAGAAGCGAAACAACTATACCCATATAAAACAAAAAAGTTTTCCCGCGGTGCGGGCCCTCCACTTTGTGCTTTTCCTGCAACAAATGTACAATAAAAAGCGAAACAAAAAAGCCCTAAAGGCACCGGGGCGTCGGACAGCCGACGATTTGTGTTTGGAAAATGAAAATAAGGCAATTTTTGCAAACAATTGATTTGCAGGATAAAAGGCGGCGGATGAATGGCAGTTTCCAAAATGTTTGAAAAAAAACTTTGACATTTTTTGTTTTTAAAAACCATTTGTTTTAAGTTTGCATCATCAAATAACAACATGACGACCTGCGGCAAATGGGTCGTTTTCCTGAAAACCAACTTATCACAAAAAATATCAGGCCTTATGATTAAAGAAGATCGCATCCTATTAAATGATCGTTTTGTTCAAGCGTTCAACCTCCTTGAAGAGCGTGGTGCCATTATTAAAAACGACCGCAGCGGCAAAGGTGTTGGTGATGTCGCCGAGAAAGTTTTAGGCAATAAGGCTTACGGACATATTATTCGCGCTTTCCTGAATCCCAAAAGCAAGCGGGTTATTGACTATGGGCAGGCACAGTCCTTTTGCCGTTCGTTCGACATAAATGAGGCCTGGTTGTTACATGGTGTCGGCAATCCTTTTGGATTCGATGCGCCGGGTGAGGCCCTATCCGGCGACAAATTCTACTCCTCTGGTGAAGGCAATATTCTGTTTACGACCATTCGTGCCTTTGCCGGCAGCACTCTGGGCGCCGAAAGTGCAGAAGACAATACCTATTTTTCAATTCCTGGAGTTGGCGGCACCGGTCTGGTAGCGTTCCAGATTGATGGTAATTCGATGGAACCCGTGATTAAACACGGGGATATCGTTGTCTGCCGCTCGATCGAAAACCTGAATGATATCCGCGATAACGAAATTTATGCTGTGCGCAGCAATGGCAACGTCTGGGTGAAATACGTTCAAAAAATCTACAACAACCGCGGGCGCGTCGTTCGCTTCAAACTCATCTCTGCGAATTATTTTGACCATGATCCTTTCGAAGAGGAAGTCAATGAAACCACGCGCTTGTATAAGGTGGTACGGAAAATTAGCAATGTCTAATACTGATATTGGATTACAAACGCCTGATATCCAAGTATCCTAAAGATTATCCTGCTGTTTATTGTTTTCGGAGCCTCCCGGTGTCAGTCATCGGAGAGGCTTTTTTGTTTTTTGGGCCTTCCCGGCCAGGGAGAGCTGCAATGCTTAATTTTTTCAGAGGGGAAAGCTGCTTTTTAAAATTCTATGTGTACTTGTCCCCACCAGTCCGTTGCCGGAAGGGGCGCAGAAATAACCAAAGGCTCCCGGCGTACCGGATGCATCAGCTTGATCCGCAGGCTGTGCAAGGCAATGGACGCGTCGGGTAAGGGCTCCGGAGCGCCATATTTCAAGTCACCCAGGATCGGGCAGCCGATGGTGGCAAGCTGAACCCGGATCTGGTGTGGCCGGCCGGTCAGCGGGTGTATTTCCAACAAAAAATTTACACCGGCCTGCGCTTTAAGTACGTACTTTAACAAGGCTTCTTTTGCTTGTTCCACAGGTCTGGTGAAGGCTTGAACCAGGTTGCGCTGTTCGTCTTTTATTAGAAAATGTCGCAACTCACCGGTTTTCGCTTTAGGCGCCTGGATTACAATGGCGAGGTATGTTTTTTCAACATCCCGATCTCTGAAACTGGTGGTCAGCCTGCCCAGCGCCTTGTCGGTTCGGGCAAATAAGACAGCCCCGCTAACCGGCCGGTCGATCCGATGTACGGGATGCAGGAAAACCGCCCCGGGCTTTGCATATTTTTCTTTCAGGTATGCCTTCCCCCAATCGGTGAGCGTTGAATCTCCGGTCCGGTCGCCCTGAACCAGCCAGCCCGCGGGTTTGTTTATGGCCAGCAGGTGATTGTCTTCAAAGAGAATGGTTGGCTGATTTGCCTGATGTTTGGTTACCACGGTTTGAAAATAGGCCTTGATCGTGTTTTGTCTTTGCCGGGAAGCATAATTTGCCCCGCTTGTAAGGTACTACGCGTATGTTTGTTCAACGAAAATGTGCATGTAAATCAAATAAATAATCCAATCATCCACCCATGTTGAAGCTCTGTTTTTCACCCTGCCCGAACGATACGTTTATTTTTGATGCCATGATCCACGGTAAGGTGGATACCGAGGGGCTGTCTTTCGAGGTGGTGCTGGATGATGTGGAGGCGCTCAACCGCCGGGCCTTTGCCGGGCAGGCCGACATTACCAAATTGAGTTATCACGCTTTCGCCTACCTCACCGACAAGTTTGATCTGCTGGATGCCGGGAGCGCGCTGGGCACAAACTGCGGTCCGTTACTGATTGCCCGGCAGCCGATCTCGGACGATACCCTTTTGAAAGGCCCCATTGCCATTCCGGGTAAGATGACGACTGCGAACTTTTTGCTTAGCCTCGCCTACCCGGAAGCCCGAAACAAACCGGAATACCTGTTTTCGGAAATCGAAGATGCCGTCGAACGGGGTGATGTTGTGGCCGGGTTGATCATCCATGAAAACCGTTTTACCTATGAAAAACGAGGCCTGGTAAAGTTGCTTGACCTGGGTGAATACTGGGAAAGCCAAACCGGTATGCCGATACCCCTGGGCGGCATTGTGGTTCGAAAAGACCTTCCACAGGATTTGAAGCAGGCCGTTAACCGCGTTTTGCGCCGGAGCGTTGCTTATGCGCGGGCAAATCCGGAATCGGTTATGCCTTATGTGCGGCAACACGCTCAGGCCATGGAAGATGCCGTGATGCAGGCACATATCGATTTGTACGTTACCGATTACACGGCTGATCTGGGGGCAAAAGGCCGGGAAGCCGTGCAGCAGATGTTTCAATTGGCCCTTGAGAAACAGATTATTCCTAATTACAATAAATTTTTTTTCATAAATTAAGGAAAATTGTCATTTCTGGCACAGTTTTGGAAAATGCTTAATACGTGTGTAAGTATTGTTTAGAATTGAAAAAATTCGGAGCGCGTGAAACGTCACGCGCTTTTTTTTTTGCCCGTTCTCAAACCGTAGCGCCGGTACGTTGCGGCAGCCGCCGCCCCTCTGAAATTTGGCGCCGCTTCGGCAGCAAGTCGCTAATTTGCAATTCACTTTCCTTTCTATCTTTGCCGCGTTCTTGCCTGAATGGCCCAACGTTCAACTAAATAAAACCTTTCCTATGATTATTGGTGTACCAAAAGAAATTAAATCGGATGAAAACCGTGTAGCGCTCACCCCTGCAGGGGCCATGGAACTGACCAAATCCGGCCATTCCGTTTTTGTTGAAACTACCGCAGGGGTGGGAAGCGGCTTTGAAGATGAAGACTACATCGAAGCAGGTGCGAAAATTTTGGCTACAGCCGAAGAGGTTTGGGCGATTGCCGAAATGATCATGAAGGTAAAGGAGCCGATCAAAGAAGAATACGAACGCTGCCGGTCGGAGCAATTGATTTTTACCTACTTCCACTTTGCCTCCAGCGAAAAACTGACGATGGCCATGCTGAACAGCGGTGCGGTATGCCTGGCCTACGAAACCGTGGAAACAAAAGACCGGCAGCTCCCGCTGCTTATCCCAATGTCAGAAGTTGCCGGCAGGATGGCTGTTCAGGAAGGCGCCAAGTTTCTGGAGAAGCCGGTGAAAGGCCGCGGTGTTTTGCTGGGCGGTGTTCCGGGCGTTGAGCCGGGCAAAGTATTGATCCTTGGTGGCGGTATCGTCGGTACGCAAGCCGCTAAGATGGCAGCCGGCCTGGGGGCCCAAGTGACGATTCTGGATATCAGTTTGCCTCGTTTGCGGCAGTTGAACGACATTATGCCGGCCAATGTCACCACGCTGTTTTCCAATGAATACAATATCCGGCGGCTGGTACAAACCCACGATCTTATTATTGGCGCGGTACTGATTCCCGGCGCTAAAGCGCCAAATTTGATCACCCGCGATATGCTTTCGCTGATGCGCCCGGGAACGGTTTTGGTGGACGTTGCAGTGGACCAGGGCGGGTGCTTCGAAACAACAAAACCGACCACCCACGAAAGCCCAACTTATATTATCGAAGATGTGGTGCACTACAGCGTGGCCAACATGCCGGGCGCCGTGCCGTTTACTTCGACGGTTGCCCTCACAAATGCCACGCTTCCGTATGCGATGCAACTGGCCAATAAAGGCTGGAAACGCGCTTGCCTTGAAAACCCGGAATTGAAACTCGGGCTCAATGTGGTGCACGGCAAGGTCGTTTACAACGGCGTCGCTGAGGCGTTCGGGTTGCCCATGAGCAGGCTGGATGCCGTCCTGGACAACGCATAGTCCAGGCCTGCACCGAAAACCGGTTTTTATGAAATATTTGATCCTGCTGGTAAAAGCAATTGCTTTGGTTTTGCTGGTTTTGCTGTATCTCGGCGAACTGGAACCTATTTCGTTGCTGGCAGGCTTGAAGTCGCGTTACAAACTGGCGCAGTACTACATCGACGTGGTGTCCGGCATTGCGATTTTTTTGCTTTTGCTCGACTTTGTGCAGGTGTTGGTGATTAATTTTTACCGCCGCAGGCACCGCATCCGGGGCGATGATAATTTTGTAGTCGGGATAGGCCAGATCTACTCCATTGTGCTCGTTTTGGGGCTTGGCGTTGGGCTGCTTTCACTTTTTCAAATTCAGATTCGCGAGGTGCTAACCTCCCTGTCGATCATTTTTGCCGGTTTGGTACTTTTGACCAAAGACTACGTTTCCAACATGATCAACGGCATGATCATGACCTTTTCGGGCGAGTTGAGTATTGGCGACAACATCCGCATCGGGCAGCACCGGGGCAAGATCGTTGACATTACGCTGCAAAATATTCACCTGATCAACGATGACGACGATGTGATTTACATCCCCAACAGCGTTTTCCTGACAACGGACATTGTCAATTTTACCAAACGCGAGATCAAGCGTACCAGCCTGGATTTTGAAATTGATTTGAAATACCTCGAAACGGTGGAAGAGTTGGAACGCATCCTTACGGATGCCCTTCAGCCTTACCAGGACCTGATCAAAGAAAACAGCTATTACCTGCGCGTTGCCGAGGTGAATCGAATGGGGGTTGTCATGAAGTTCCAGTACATCCTGAAAGAGCCCAACAAAGATTTGGAACGGGCCATCCGGCGTACGGCGATCCGGCGGCTGGTCAAAATTATCAGCGGCCGCGAAAAGTTTGTGGATAAAATACCCGAATTGCCGGACGATTTTCCGGGGCATGCCTGAGGGTGGGGGAGCGTCGCTTTCGAGGCATTTTGACCGGGAGCATTTTCAACCCGGTGTGATCCTTTGCCTTGGTTTTATGTTATAACTCCATGGCAATAATGCTCCAAACACCCCCAGACGCCGCACCGTAACAATGAACCAACTCCAACACGAAACGTCGCCTTATTTACGCCAGCACGCCAACAACCCCGTGGAATGGTACGCCTGGAAACCCGAAGCGTTTGACCGTGCGCGTGCCGAGCAAAAGCCCATTCTGGTCAGCATCGGCTATTCCGCCTGCCACTGGTGCCACGTGATGGAACGGGAGTCGTTTGAAAATCCGGACGTGGCGGCCTTCATGAATGAGCGATTCATCAACATTAAAGTGGACCGGGAAGAACGGCCGGATGTGGATGCGATTTACATGGAAGCCTGTCAAATTCTGACGGGTGGCGGTGGTTGGCCGTTGAATTGTTTTCTCACGCCCGATGGCAAACCTTTCTTTGCCGGCACCTATTACCCGCCCCGGCCGGCCTACAACCGGCCATCCTGGCTGCAGGTATTGCAGCATTTGGCCAACATTTGGGAAACCAAACGCGAAACAGCTGTTGAGCAAGCCGATAAAATTCTTGAATACATTCAGCGCAATGATGCTGTTTTTTTAAAAAAGCAGGATTCGGAAATTGAACTTTCCGGCGATGCGCCATTTTCCCCCGCATTGCTTGAAACGATTTTTCAAAAAATGCGCGACCAGTTTGACCGGGTACATGGCGGCTTTGGCGGCGCCCCGAAATTTCCTTCGACCATGGCCATCCAGTACCTGCTGAACTTCCACTGGTACAGCGGTAATTACGAAGCGCTGGAGCACGCCCTGCTTTCGCTCGACAAGATGATCATGGGCGGGATATACGACCAACTCGGCGGTGGGTTTGCCCGCTATGCCACCGACCGCGAGTGGTTGGTGCCGCATTTTGAAAAAATGCTGTACGATAATGCGCTTTTGATTTCAGTGTTATCAGATGCGTACAAACTGTTGCAATCGGCAACTCACATGTCCGGACAAGTTGGCCGGGCGGCACTTTACCGCGAAACAATTGAAGAAACACTGGATTTTGTCCTTCGGGAAATGACGCACCCACAAGGCGGTTTTTATGCGGCTCTGGATGCCGATTCGGAGGGCGAGGAAGGGAAATTTTATGTTTGGACGAAAGCCGAAATTGAAACGGTGCTGGGTGAGGGGGCTGCGCTGTTTTGTGATTTTTATGGCGTGACGGAATCTGGGAATTGGGAGCAAACCAATATTTTATGGCGCCCGGAAACCTGTGAAACTTTTGCCGCAAAAAACGACCTCGCAGTGGATGTACTCAAACAAAAACTCCGGGCATCCCGTGAAAAGCTCTTCCAGGTCCGTTCAACCCGGATTTCTCCGGGCCTGGATGACAAGGTTTTGCTCGGCTGGAATGCGCTGATGTGCTCGGCTTTTGCCAGTGCCTGCACGGCACTGGGCAAGGAGGAATACCGGCAGGCGGCAGAACGTGCTTTGGCCTTTGTGTTGGAAAACATGACATTGGGTGATGATCAGCGGTTGTGCCACACATGGAAGGACGATCAGGCTCAATATCAGGCTGTGCTGGATGATTATGCCTTCCTGATCATCGCCTTGCTGGATATTTGGCAAATTACATTCAATTCGGAGTATTTAACGTTAGCGGAAAAATACACCGAACAGGTTTTGAGTTACTTTCACGATTCGGATTCGGGCCTGTTCTTTTTTACTGCTTCAGATCAAACCGATGTTGTGATTCGGAAAAAAGACTTGTATGACAACGCAACGCCGTCGGGTAACAGCACCATGGCACATGTTCTCCAACGGCTTGGAATTGTACTCGACCGGCAAGATTGGCGGGAAATAGCAGTGAATATGTTGCTGACCATGAAATCGACTGTGGAACGTTACCCCTTGTCGTTCGAACGCTGGGCGGGGGCATTATTGAATGAAGCACATCCATATCTGGAAATTGCGGTTGTCGGTACCAATGCTTTTGATAAAGCGCAAACAATTCAAAGGCGCTTCATTCCAAACGGCCTGTTGGTTGCCAGTACAATGGAAACCGATGCAAACCCGCTTCTGGCAGGCAAACCCGGAGAAACGGACGCCTATATATATATATGTCGGAACTACACTTGTCAGCGGCCGGTACAGTCTTTAAAAGAGTTTGATCAACTGCTTCGAGCCAATAACTAAAACGTACCTTTCCATATGCGAAAACTTTTTACATGCCTTCAACTCGCAGTGGTATGCTTGTGGACGCCGGTGCTTTCTGCCCAACAGGCCTCCCAGTATAGTTTGTTCCTGTTGAACCCATACGCTTACAATCCCGCCTATGCGGGAATGGAAAACACCCTGGTAGCCACCGGCGTTTACCGGCAGCAATGGTCCAGTCTCAACGGTGCGCCGGAAACCCAGCACCTTAACTTCCACTTGCCCTTGTACATGATCAGTAGCGGGGTTGGATTCAAGGCTGAAAATGATAACATCGGCGCACATCGGACGACACAGGCAGTGTTAACCTATGCTTTTCAGCGCGAGTTGGGGCGGAACAGTATACTTTCGATTGGTATAAGCGGCGGTTATATGCAATATGCCCTTGATGGTGGGAAGCTGCGCACACCGGAGGGCAGTTACGAGCCGGCAGGTGTTTTTTTGCATAACGACCCCTTGCTTCCGGAAGGGAAGTTGACCACGGGAACGCCGGTATTTGAAGCCGGTATTTATTTTCAATGGAACAATTTGGCGCTAGGCATGGCTACACAGCCGATGTTTGCGCCGGTGCTGGAAGCCGGTAATTCCGGAGCCTTCGGCCTGGAGCCGGCGCGGCATTATCTGGCCACCTTATCATATCAATTTGAAGTGGGGCGTAATCTGGCTATTAAACCTGCGGTTTTGCTCAAAACTGACATAATTGAGACACAGACTGAGATTTCTACGATTATTCGCTGGCGAGAGAATATTTTTGCCGGCGCTTCGTTTAGGGGCATGAGTGCTTCTGCCCGTGATGCAGTTGTTATTTTGGGTGGATTGCGCTTAAACGACCGAACAACATTGGCTTATTCTTTTGATATTCCCTTATCAGCCTTAGAAGTAGCAAACCGAGGTAGCCATGAGCTGCTTCTGCGCTACGAGCTCAACAAGCCAATCGGTACAGGCAAATTACCGCCGGTAATTTACAACCCCAGATTTTTTTAAAGTTGAATGTACTAAGTGGTACAACAATTTCTTCTCTTTCCATTTGAAAACTACCACGCTCCTGAAACTTTGTGTATTCCCCGAATTCAACAAAAAAAAGCGGTCCGTCATACAATGTATCGTTAAAATACCGTTTGCATGCTGCTGTTTCAGTGGGTAAACGATCACGGTCAGCCAATTTTAATTGGGATTCTTTTTTGCATCGAATTTAATCCTCTATCTTTACGACCACTTTTTCCAAACCGAACAATTAAGTAGGAAAACACGGGTGTTAACATGAAAAAACTACAGAAATCGCTTCTGCTTTTACTCTTTTTGGCGGCCTTTGCCGCTTCTTGTGGCCGGAAAGAAACCGGTGAGCTAGTTGGAGTATTCAATCGCCCTAAATGGAAGGGCATCAACCCCTACGGTATGGTTTATGTACCATCGGGAACCCTGCACGTTGGTGTTGGAGATGAAGACCTGAGTAAACAACTGGTCTCGCGTCCGAAGTCTATCTCTATCCAGGGCTTTTTTATGGATGAGACGGAGATTACCAACAATGAGTATCGGCAATTTGTAACCTGGGTACAGGACTCCATCGCGCATGAGACCTTGCAACACCTTCTGGAAGACGATGGTGGCGACTTTGACAAGGCCCTGATCGACTGGGAAATGGACATTGACTGGGAAGAAGATGCTGAAGAACTGGAAGATATGTACTACCAGGGAAATGAGCGTTTTGCCGGTCGGAAAGAGATGGATGTCAGCAAATTCATCTTTGAATTTCAATGGTACGATTGGCAGCGGGCTGCTCATGACCGCACCAGCAACCGCACCAGCCATATCCACAAAGAGAAAATCCCTATTTATCCGGACACACTCTGCTGGGTGCGCGATTACGCCTACTCGTACAATGAGCCTATGACCCGGAACTATTTCTGGCACCCGGCTTTTGATGACTACCCCGTTGTGGGAGTTAACTGGAAAATGGCTAAGGCATTCTGTTACTGGCGTGCCAAATTGTGGGATATGTATTCCATTGATCAGATCAATACCGAAGATTTCCGGTTGCCCACAGAGCACGAATGGGAATATGCTGCACGTGGTGGCCGGGAAGGAGCTCCGTATCCTTGGGGTGCCTACTACACCCGTAATGCAAAAGGTTGTCTATTGGCCAACTTTAAACCCGGTCGCGGTAACTATCCGGAAGATGGTGGCTTGTACACCGTGAAAGCAGACGGCTATTATCCAAACGATTATGGCTTGTACTGCATGGCAGGAAACGTAGCCGAATGGACTGAAACAGCCTATTACGAAAATGCTTACACCTTTATGCACGACCTCAACCCGGACATTCGTTACGATGCCAAAGAAGAGGATGTCCCCACTGCAAAACGTAAGGTGATTCGCGGAGGCTCCTGGAAAGATATCGCATTTTTCATGCAAACCGGAACGCGTTCCTGGGAGTATCAGGATACTACCAAGTGTTACATCGGGTTCCGTTGTGTACTGACCTTCCTTGGTCGTTCGATCAACGACTTCTAAAAACAATTAACAGGGGCGGATTTGATACAAAGGGCAAAAAAGCAAGAAAATCTAACTGCGAATAAAATTTTGCGTTAAATCTTGCGTTTTGCCCTTTGTTTTTGTCCTTTATTAATTTTGGTACTCCACAACTAAATATTGGAAAAACGACGACCTGTTTCCGGGCTGTTTGCCCATGGCAGACAATCTAACAGCGTAAATAACGGTATGCGGACAAAATTTTCTTCGGATAAGTTTTTTTTCGATTGTTACCTTTGCGTCGCTTTTTTATATCCCTCTAAGCAAAACACTACACACAGTTCAACCTTTTTGTAAACTGCTAAAAAGTTTAAAACAATGAGTTTCGTCAAAACCAAGTCATTCAAGTACTTTAAGAATCTTGTCATCGGTGTCGGTGCTGCTATCGTACTTTTGGGCGCCCTTTTCAAACTGGAAAGCTGGGAGTTTGCCTCTGAAATGCTCATCGTTGGTCTCAGCGTTGAAGCTTGTATCTTCCTTTTCCTGGGTCTTATCGGTCCGGAACCCGACTTTTACTGGAACAAACTGTATCCGGGCCTTGATGACTACAATTCCCGAATCCAACCGCTGACGGCAGGTCCGAACCCGAACATGCCCGAAGTAGCCCCCCTGCACGGCGACGTTGTTGAACGCCAACTGGGTGGTATGCTGACTGAATTGCAATCAATGTCCAAAAGCATGGGCGCTCTGAAAGCCCTGCAAGAAGTAGATTTCTCCGGTACACAGGAGCAAATCAAGTCGATGAGCAACTTCTACACGAAAATGAACGAGGCCATGGCTGATATGGCTAAATCCGCTGAAGATGTGCGGGCTTACAAAGATCAGTTGGCATCCCTGAACAAAAACCTCGGCTCGCTCAATACCGTTTACGGCAATATGCTTGCTGCCATGTCTAACATTGGCCGCCAGTAATTCCGGAAGCGATTTGAGTCTCCATCTAATTTTTAAACTTAAAAAAAAGATACAGCCTTATGTCAATACCTAAGGAGCCGCGACAGTTAATGATCAACCTGATGTATCTGGTGTTGACCGCACTGCTCGCGCTAAACGTATCTGCCGAGGTGATGAATGCGTTTTTCTCGCTGGATAACGGCCTGAAAAACAGCCGGGGCATCGTTGAAACCAACAACGAAGTCCTGATGACAAACATTAACAATCAGGCAGATGCTTATAAAAATGAGCAAAATGAAAAGTACCGTGCGAATGCCAAAGAAGCCATTCAAATAGCCAATGAGTTTTCGGAATTCATTGAAAGTGTTCGCAAGCAGCTTTTTGATAAAGCCGGTGGACCATCCAAAAAAGATCCAAAAATCCCGAAAGATATCCGAAACAAGGATATCACAACCCGCATGTTTGTGTTGGGTGAAAATGGGAAAGAAGGTCTTGGCTTTGAAATTGAACGTAAAGTAAAAGAAACCCGGGAAAAGCTTCTTGCTTTGGCCGATAATGATGCTACTGTTGCTGCCGCTTTACCCCTTCAGTTGGAGGAAGTTCCTAAAGGGTCCGACAAAACCAGCTGGGCTGATTTTCGCTTCAGGCAAATGCCCGTCGCTGCTTGCTTCCCGATTCTTGGTAAACTGCAAAGTGATACTAAAACTTCTGCCGCTGCCGTACTGCAATACTGCTTGGAAGGGGTAGCAGGCAAAGAGGTTAAGTTTGATGCATTTCGACCTGCAATTAGCGCCCCGAAAGGATATGTTATTGCCGGTGAGAAGTATGAAGCAGATGTCTTTTTGAGTGCGTACAGTACACAAGCTGATAATATCAGTATTTCGGTAGATGGCCGTAACCTTCCACTCAAAGAAGGTATTGCTAAATATGAAGTAGGTACCTCTTCAACGGGGACCAAAACGTATAAAGTTAGTATTAACGTAAAGAATCCGCTGACAGAAGAAGTTAAGAACTATTCGGGTGAATTCCAGTACGAAGTAGGCCAGCGTTCCTGCTCGGTTCAGCTGGATAAAATGAACGTGTTTTATATCGGTGTAGACAACCCGGTTACCGTATCTGCCGCAGGCGTTTCTTCAAACGACCTGCGTGTGTCGGCAAGCGGTGTTAACCTGACCAAAGACGGTACTTCGCACTACAACGTGCGGGCAACTACACCCGGCGAGGCAACCATCACCCTTTCCGGTGGCGGCCTACCTCCGACGACCTTCAAATACAAAGTCAAGCGTATTCCCGACCCGATCGCGCTGTTGGGTGCTCAAAAGTTTGACAGCTCTATTCCCAACGGAACCTTTAAGGCCCAAGGTGGTGTAGCCGCTGTTTTGGAAAACTTTGACTTCGATGCAAAATGCGATGTCATCGGTTATACCGTAGCCTATCAGAAAAAACGTGCCGACGTAGTTGAAAAACCTAACTCCGGCGCACGTTACAACGGCGATGTTCAGGAAATGATCCAACGCGCATCTCCCGGCGACGTTTACTACTTCCTTGACGTTCGGGCAAAATGCCCCGGGGATATTGCTTCCCGTCGTCTGGGCGACCTGGTATTCAAAATCCGGTAATAATTACAGTTCAGCCGGCGTTCTGTAAAAAAGCCGCCGGCTGAACTTTTTGAAATTGCTAAACATTCACGTAATCAATCCACTGCGAACCATGCATACTTTTATCAAATGGACTTGCCTTAGCCTCTTGTTCTTCACAGGAACGGCTTTGCTCGCACAAGATCCCGAAGAAATTGAAGTGAAAACCGAGGTGAGCGAACCGGACGATTTCGGTGAAGCGCCCCTCGATGATGTGGTAAAAAAAGAAGTGATGATGGAACGCCGTGTGTTGGCGTATCAGCCCATCCGCGAAAGCGATATCTTCTGGGAAAAACGCGTTTGGCGTATTGTTGACGTACGCGAAAAAATGAACCTTCCGTTTGCTTATCCGGAAGAGCCGTTTTTCCGCATTCTTTCCGATGCTGCTTCCAACGGTGACTTGCCGGTGTATTCTGTTGACGACGACAAATTTACCAAGCGCCTGAGCACCGACGACGTATTATCCATGTTGTCTAAAACAGACACCATCGTCACCTTTGACCCGGAGACTTACGAAGAAAAGGTCCAAATCGTACGCAACGATATCAACTGGGCCGATGTTAAGCGGTTCCGTCTGAAAGAAATCTGGTTCTTCGACAAGGAGACCTCAACTTTGCAGGTGCGTATCCTCGGCATTGCTCCGTTGATCGACGTAAAAGACAGCGAAGGAAATTTCCGCTACGAAAAAGCTATGTTCTGGGTTTACTATCCGCAAGCCCGCGAATTGTTTGCCAGGCACCGGGTATTCACCCTTGGTGGAAACACCAACGCCACCATCTCTTGGGAAGATCTCTTTGAGATGCGCTACTTTGCCAGCTTTATCATCAAGGAATCGAACGTTTACGACCGCAGGATCGAAGACTACGCCCGCGGTGTAGATGCACTTTGGGAATCTGACCGAATCAAAAATCAGATTTTCAACTTCGAGCACGACCTCTGGCAATATTAAAAGAGGCCGAATGCTTCTTTTCGAAAGGCTGTACCGTATAAAACGGTGCAGCCTTTTGTCATTTAATGAAAAATTACTTCGGTGGCGCCATAGCCATATTTGGCGTGAAATTCATTTTTGTACTTTGCAACTTCCGGGCGCCTGCGCAATTCCTGTGCAATCGACTCGCGTAATTTGCCCTCACCGACGCCATGTACAATGAAAACACGGGGCACGCCCAAGCGGATGGCTTTTTCCAAAAAACGATGAAAATGATCCAACTGAATCCGAAGGATGATGCTTTTGTCCAATTTGGAATGGCCATCCATTAAATTTTCAATATGCAAATCAATTTCAGGTTCAAAGTGGGCAAACTCTTCCACATCAAACATCCGGTAGGGAACGGCATTTTGTTCTTCAGCCATCTGCTGCTGGTGGATATGCTGGCGAGTATAGTCGCGTAAATCCGAATCCGTATTT
This sequence comes from uncultured Saprospiraceae bacterium, assembly GCA_964484205.1. Lineage (GTDB taxonomy): Bacteria > Bacteroidota > Bacteroidia > Chitinophagales > Saprospiraceae > M3007. Next base: position 54,081 of record CAZAEZ010000017.1, read on the forward strand.
TCACCGGCGCCCTTTTCTTCCGGCTCAAATGCAGAAAACAAGACAAACTGGTGGGCCAATACATTTAAGATTGGGGCCGTATGGATATTTTTAAAAAACTGTTTGGGCCTGATTTTGAGCAAACGGTCAAGCGGCTCTGCCGGGCCATCTGTGGTAATCCGCCGCAGGCTTATCTCTAATTCCGGTTGATCACTCAGGTCGTCGTACAGCAAATCACCCAGTTCCAACACCGTTGTTCCCGCCAACTTGCCTTCGGCCTGAATGAGCGTTTCCGAACCAATGAAAACGTCCAGTTCAAATAAAAATTCATGCCCGGTGTCATTGACCAGCCAGGCCTTGTACCGCGAAACCTGCCCATCCCGCCCTGGCATTGGTTCGAAGGCAACCAATACCCCTCTGGGCTTCAGGATTACATACTGCGCTTTGATCTCCCGCTTCGGCGGTGCTTCCGGTTTGCGTTCCTGCTTCCCCTGGACAAACTTTGCTCCGGCGAGCGTTGGCTCTTTTTCCGTATTGCGGAGCAGGTCCTCTTCAAAGGCGGGTATCTCCATATCCGGATCATTGTCGAGCCGGACCTGAAGCATCCCGTTATCAAGCAAGGCAGTTATGGTGCCGGTTTCACCGGTATACCGGAAGCGGACTTTTGTACCGATCGCAAAAAGCATGGTGCCTACATTTTTTTGGGTGCGTTTGCACCCGGTGAATTTACCATGAAATAATAAGATTACAGGAATCAGCCGGGTTCGTGTTGGGGCTTTACCCAAGCTTGCAGACATTAACTTTTTGATTTTAAAATAGTTTACGCCTGAATTCATTTTGAATTTTTAAACATTAAAACAGGCCAGGGGGACTCCTTTTATGCTTTGAAAACCAGGCATGCGGACTGAAATGTAAAACGCCGCCTTTCCTGCAGAGTTGGAAAGGCGGCGTCCGGATGTTGGTAATTGAAACGTCGAACCCGAAAAAACTACCTGCTTATGATGATCTTTTTGGCCAGCACTTGCTGGTTAACCCGGATCAATATGGTGTACATACCTTGCGGGACCCGGCTCAGATCAAAATCAACTTGTTGAGGTCCGTTGGCCGTTTGCTGCTGAATCAGGCGCCCGGTCATATCGAATACGGTCAGTTGAACATCTTCATTTAACTGCTCCGGGAAAATCACGTACAACTGTCCACTGGTTGGATTCGGGAAAATAAGCAGACCGCCGGCCCAATCCGGTGTTTTTGTATTTACCAGGCTGTCGATGAGATACGGCCCGCCTTCGATCGTACAACCAATATCGTCAATGATGCGGACGGTATACGAACCGCTGCCCACACTATCCAGGTCTTCCGTTGTAAGCGGGAAGGGAACGCCATTCCGGAACCACTCGAAGGTGTATGGGGAAAGACTGCCGCTCACGGAAATGTAAACACCGCCAAGTTCCAATCCGCCCTTATCAGGCAATATGGTATCCAGGCTCAACTGAAGTTGCGTCAGCACTGTAACCTCGAATGTGCAGGAGCCTACATTACCATCCGCATCGGTATAGGTGTAGGTATTGGTCGTTGTTCCAACCGGGAAGGCAGCACCGCTGGGCAAACCGGTTACCAGGGCAAACATACCGCCGTTTCCAAGACAGTTGTCGGTAGCAACCGGCGCTGTGTACTGCACCACATTATCGCCAAAACAACGGACTACACTGGCCGGACAAACGAGGGACGGTGGAAGGTTATCCACTACGGTTACCACAATTGTATCGACGGTGATATTTCCCGCACCATCCATAGCCCGAACGACAACATCGTGCGGGCCCAACTGTGAACAGTTGAAAGAAGCAGGTACGAACGTCACTTCGCTGATGGAGCAGTTATCGCTTACGTCCAGGCCGAGGGATTGAACACTCAACGTGATGTTTCCGGCCATGCCCAGCGGCGCTGTCGCGGAGTCGCTCGCAATAACAGGCGGCTCTGTGTCTACTGCGACAATCATTACCTGTAGTGTAGTTGTGCAATTGTTGCCATCCGTCACGGTCACGGTGAACGTCCCGGCAATCAGGTCGCTGGCATCGGGACCGCTTTGCCCGTTGCTCCATTGGTAGCTCAGCGGATTTACACCGCCGCCGCCGATCACCGTCGCTGCGCCCTCCGGTAAATTGGGACACGAGGTGTTGGTTACGGAATCCAGTTCAAGCGTAAGGACGGGCGGCTCCATGATGGTAACTTCATCGGTCAGATCGCAGTTGTTGGCGTCGGTAATGGTCAGGGTATACGTGCCTGCAGCCAAATTGGATTCTGTTTCGGCATCGCCACCCGAGCTCCAGGCATAGGTGAACGGCCCCGTTCCGCCGTTAAGAATTGCTGTGGCAGAACCATTCGCCTGGCCGTTGCATTGTACCGGCGCCGTAATGAAATTCACCACAATCCCACAGTTGCCGGGCAAAACATCAACCATCCGTACCACCGTACAGCCATTGGCATCGGTAACCGTAATCGTGTAGGTTCCGGCTGCCAGGTTAGTGATTGTTTCAGTGGTTTCGCCGGTACTCCATAATACGGTGTAAGGGCCTGTACCGCCGGTGGGATTCGAACTGGCCATGCCATCGTTGGTTGCGGGGCCGGACATATTGACGGCGGTGGCATTTGCCCGCAGGATGCTGGGTTCTGATATTGTAAAGGCAATGGCCTCGGGGCAATTGGCTGCATCGGTAACAATCACGGTGTAAATACCCGGCTGCAGGCCGGTAACCGTTTCGGTGGTTTCACCGGTACTCCATGCATAGGTGAAAGGTGCCTGTCCGCTGGTGGTAACCACCGTTGCCATACCATCGTTGGCTTCAAAACAGGTTGCGTCTGTGGCATCCACAGCGGCGTCGATGGTGCAATCGTAGGCATTGACCGAGGCAATGGCCACTGCCGTGCAACCATTGGCATCGGTTACGGTTACCGTATACGAGCCGGGCAGCAACCCGGTTATGGATGCTGTCGTTTCAGTCGTACTCCACAAATACGTATATCCCGGGGTACCTCCGGATGGGTTCGCACTGGCCGAACCATCTGCCGCACCGTTTGCCATTTGCGGCATAGCCGAGGCATTTGCGGCAAGCACGGGCGGCTGGGTAATGGTGACGGTAGCCGTAGCCGTACATTGTTCCCCATCGGTGACAACAACGGTATAGGTGCCGGCAGATAACCCACTAACAGCTGCAGTATTATCACCTGTGTTCCAGGCATACGTAAAGGCGCCGTTGCCGCCACCACCGGCTGCTGTGGCGCTGCCATTTTGCTGCCCAAAGCAGGCAACGTTGGTCACATTGTTTACGGCTGCTGTTACAGCCGGGCTTTGCACCACATTGGCATTTGCTGTGCTGACACAACCATTAGCCGTGTTGGTAATCAAAACATTGTACAAACCAGGCGTAGCAGTCGAAAGCACCGGGTTGGTGCCTGTGGAGGTTGTTGAATTATCGGGCCTTGTCCAAAGGTGGCTGAGGAGCCCGGCGGGTGCAGTGCTGCTGGCGGTAAGGTTTACCGTAGCATTGTTACAATTCAGGTTGGCAGAAACAGAAATCGCAGCGCCGGGTGATATGGTATCGAGCGCTACGGTTGCCGTGGCAGTGCTGGTGCAGCTGTTTGTTCCGGTTACGGTAAGTACATAACTGCCCGGGAGGCTTACTGCCGGGTTTGCCAGGTTGGAACTAAAGTTGTTCGGCCCGCTCCATGCAAAGGTAGGATTGCCGGCGGGTGAGGCGCCGTTCAGCACAACAGTATCTTCCACACAGGTCAGCGCACCGCCGATTGCCGTTGCGCCGGGCGGATCAACATTCGCTGTAACGATGGCAATGGCAGAGTTGGTGCAACCTGTAATGCTGTCGGTCACCACTACGGTGTACTCTCCGGCTACGCCTACTGTTGGGCCGGGTTCGGACGACGTGAAGTTGTTGGGCCCGGTCCAGGCATACGCAGGCCCTGCCGCGCCGGTAGTCGTTTGAAGGGTAACCGTCGTTTGTACACAGTCGTACGTACCGCCGGTGGCGGAAAGTGTCGGTGGTATCTGGTCTGCTGTCACCAGCATGTTGTCAGTTTTCGTACAGCCGTTGTGCTCGTTTGTGACGCGCAAACGGTAAGTGCCGGTGGCGTTTACGGTTGGCGTCAGGGTGCTTGACCCCGAAACGATATTTCCGCCGTTGAAAGCGAGCCACAGGTAGGTGTATTGGGGGCCGCTGGAGCCGGAGCCCTGAAGTTGAATGACCGGCTCCTCACAGGTGAGCACCCGGTTTGGTCCGGCGTTGGCTACGGGCGCCACCTGGTCTACGGGCACGGTTACCATGGCCGTATCGGAACATACGAGTCCGCCGCCATAGTTATTTACAATAAAAAAATACGGGCCTGCGCCGCTAACGGTAGCCGAAGTGGTTGTGCTGAGCGTATCGCCCTGCGCATTCACCCAGGCATAGCGTACCAGGCTGCCGGTCGTGGTGGTGCTGTCTGCCATAAGCACTGTTTGCGGGTCGCGGCAGGTGAGGGTATCCGGTTTTTGAATGCCGGCACGGGCGAACAATTTGACGATGGTAAAGTTGACTAAACTGTCGCAGCCGTCGGCGGCGGTCAGGGCTTCCGAATAAGTGCCGGCATCGCAAAATTCAAAATCGCCCACCATCAAACAATCGTCGTTGCAAAGCCAGGTTGGCGGCAGATTTTTGAATTTGCGCGGCTTCGCAACAATTCTTTGCCGAACCAGACTGTCGCAGCCCAGGTATGAGGCATACGCCGAGGAGGTAAACGTGTATGTTCCCGGGGCGGCTATTAAAAAGTTCGGTTGTTCTTCCCAGAAAAACGGCAATTCCTCATAACAAAGCTCCAAATCGGGCAATACCGTCACGGGGATGGGCTGATTCGTCACCTGGATGCAACTGATCAACGGGGTGTCGCACACATTGGCAACGGTAACGCAAATATTACCGCCCAGCGTTCCGAATTCTATTTCCACAGCGGTGGCATCACCGGCACCGGCCGGAGCAGTGTAAAAATTAGTTCCGCCGTTAATTTTGGAGCCCACTGGAGCGCTCCAGGTATAGGATAAGGCATTCAGGACCCCGGGGATGGAATAGGTGACCACAGCCTTTGGGCATACTTGCAAAGGCCCGGAAATGGTGCCGATCGGCCCGAGCTCCGGGGCAATTGTCGTTCCAAAGGGGTCGGAAATTTTATAGTCGCACACATTGCCGTTTACGCCGTCAATAACCAAATAATAGCGGACGCCAGGTTTCAGACCGTCCGTCGTGAAGATCATTGGGTTTCCACCACTTGCACAGGCCAGTGCATCTATCATACCCAGGTCACTTTTACAGTTTTCAACCAAGGCAATCTCCAGGCCGTCAGCCGTAGAACAATCGATTAATGCGATTTCAAGATATAATGCAGGCGAATTGGCGATAAACGAATACCACCGCGGATTTTCCAGGTTAAACGGATTACCGGTGCCACAGCTGGTAATATTCTGGTTTCCGAAAGACGGAATCTGGTTTTTGTCTTCAATGCCGTCCATGTTACAGGAAATACATGACACATCACAAATAGCGCTGCTGGGCGCCGAGGGAGGGCATGGGGTGTCTTGTTGTGCATTTAAGTTGAAAAAACCGGTAAGCAGAAATAAATAAAAAATGGTGAGGCGTTTGCTCATAACTCGGTTAATTTAAGATGGTGGAAAAAGAAGGATGGATTATTTAAAGATGCAGGGAAATCGCATAATGCTGCTATTTCCCCGGAAACCGGTCGGTTTCATCGGTAGTCCAAAAGTAGTCGGGTGCCCGGCCTTGCGCAAATAAATTGTCTACCTCCGCTAATTCTGCGACACTTTCCAGGGCATTTTACTGAAGTTAGGGTAGGTTTTGCAGGAAGGCAAATGCTACTCCGGAGAAAACAACGCCGCCACCACCATCCGTTTGCGCGCCCGCGCTATCGGAATCCGCGCTGTACCGAGCAGCAGTGCATCGCCGTCCAACCGGCTGACCGCCTGCTTTGCCACAATATAGGATTTATGCACCCGGAAAAAAAATGCAGCCGGCAGGGTGCGCTCCAATTGGCTTAAACTTTCGAGTATGATTATTTTTTCTGTAGCGGTAAAAATTTTCACATACTCCTTCCAGCCTTCGATGTATAAAATATCGGATAGCGGAATTTTTACCAGCCGCCGGTCCGCCTTTACGGTCAGGTACCCGGCAGGCTCGGACTCGGGTTGCCGGCCCGGCAAAACAGCACGGGCTTTTTCCACCGCATGTTCGAAGCGTTCGAAGGAATACGGCTTGAGCAGGTAATCCACCGCATCCAGATCGTATGCTTCGTGCGCGTATTGTGCATACGCGGTAGTGAAAATGGTGACGGGCTTGTTCGAAATGGTGCGCAACAAATTGATCCCGTTCAGCAAAGGCATTTGAATGTCCAAAAACAACAGTTCCACCGGCTCGCGCTGCAACAACTCAACGGCCTGGATCGGGCTCCTGCACATGCCGGCCAATTCCAGATCAGGTACCGCCTGCACATACTTCTCAAGCAGCGCCAGCGCAAAATGCTCGTCATCGACCAGTAAACAGCGGATTTTCATGCTTGGCGGGATTGTAGTTCAGCGTAAAAAATTTCGAGCGTAACGTTGAAAACGGTGCTTGTCGACTGAATCTCAAAACGATGCCGCCCGGGGTAGTGCAACTCCAGCCGGCGACGAATGTTTTCCAAACCAACCCCGCCGGCGCCGTCTTTTTGCCGGTTTCCCGGGTCGAAGCTGTTTTCCACATTGAAAGCCAGCGACTGCCGTGTATTCTTCAGCCGGATATGCAGGAAACCCGCGCCGGGGTTGTCTTCCAGGTCGCCGTGTTTCAACGCATTCTCCACCAGCGGAAGCAGTAAAACCGGCTCAACCTGTCGCGCAGGGTACTGGTCTTCCATCCGGAATTCAATGGCCGGTTCTTGTTCCGATTTCAGTTTGAACAATTCGAGATAAGCCTGCACCTGCGCGACTTCCTTTTCCAGCGGTACCTGCGCTTGTTGGCCATCGTAGGTAACGTAGCGCAACAGGTCGCTGAGCCGCAGCACCATGGCCGCCGTGTTCGGGTGCCGGAGGGTGGCTGCCGCGTAAATATTATTCAGCGTGTTAAACAAAAAATGCGGGTTGATCTGGGCTTTCAGGTAGTTCAATTGCGCCTCAACGTGTTGCACCTGCAACTCCCGGTGCCGCAGTTCCAGGGTTAGCCGGTTTTCCAGTAATTGATACACCGTGCTGAACAACAACAGCAGAAAAAACGACAGGCTGAATGCCAAAAACAATTGCTTCGGGGTGGCGCGGGGCAGCGGCCCGTCGAGCACACTGCCGCCAAAAACCCTTTGCTCCAGGAAGGTGCGGAGCGCTGCCATGCCCAGCCAAAACAAAAGCACCAGCGGAATGAACAGCCGGTACCGCCCGGTTTCAAAAAAACGGTTCACCAGGATCTTCGCATTGCTGTAAAACATGATTACCAGAAAAACCATGTTCAGGGCCGTGCGACCCAGCACCTCGCCGGTATCGCGCAGACCGCTGACCAGGGTAAACAGCAGCAACGCGAGCAGTATCCAGCCGGTCAGGTGGGTGATGAATCGGCCACGGCCGCTGAGGAAGGTGTGGAGCATGGCTTGGCGTTGTGTTGGCGGATGTTGTTTTGCACGTCGGCCACTTTGTCGGCGCTGTCGGTGCGCAAGGTACCCATCCAGCGATCCCAGCAAGTAAAATACAGGCTGTAATTTCCGTGGAATCGCTCGTGGTGCAGGTTGTGGTACACGCCCGAATTGAGCCAACGCCCCAACGGATGCGTATACACCCAGGCCGGGAAAAGTTCATAACCCAGGTGGCCGTACACGTTGAACCACAACATGATCGTGATAAAACTGATCATCGCGACTGGGTGCACCGGCAGCGTAAACAAAACCAGGGGCAAAATGCCGGCTTCGATTATCGCTTCCAAAGGGTGAAAGGCATACGCCGCCCAGGGCGAAGGGTTGACCGATTTGTGGTGCACCAGGTGCACATGCCGGTACAACTTCGGGTGGTGCATCAACCGGTGCATCCAGTAAAAATAGGTGTCGTGCAAAAACAGGATAAGCACAACGCTGAAAATCAGGTAGGGAATGCCGTATTCCGAAACGTCGGTGTAAACCGTCGTGTAATCGCGCAGGGGTGTACCCAAACAAAGCGCTACGACCAGGCCAAAGATCAGGGCCGTCAGCGCCGAGTAGCCCACTTCACGCCGGTAGTCGGCCCGTTTGGGGAAACGCTGCTGGATTTTCCGGTACAGCCACTGCCGTTGTTTCCACAAATAAAACAGGCCGAACAGCCAGCTGCAAAGCAAAAAATAGCGGCCAAAAATCACAATCGGCATGGCTAAATAAACATACCAGGGAGCATCTATCGGGAATAACATGATTTCAAGGATTGAGTGTGTGAAAACTTCTTGTTGCTCCAAATGTACCGGACAGCGTTGCCCGGCGCCAGATTTTTTCAACAACAGGTCCGAATGTTTCAACGAATGGTTTTGAAAAATACCTGCGGTTGAAATTTCCTTTCCGTTGGTTGAACCCATTTTTTTTCCGGTCGGCCACCACTCAATTTTGTTCCGAAATCAAATTTATTAACAGACCACCCGCCTTCGCCAAGGCTACGGCGGGTAAAAAAAACACTACGCCTTATGTCCTTCTTCAATCGAAATCAAATGCTCCTGACTCTGGTGCTGTTAACGACTACCCTGCTGCTGGCCTGCCGTAAAAATGCGGAAGAAGCCGTCGAAATGCTTAGCAACACCGAAGCCGCCGAAATCGTGGAAAGCGCAGTGGCCTCCCGTTCCGCCGGCGCCGCCATGCCCACCGAAGAAATGGCGAAAATGCTCGAAAACGACCTTGGTGATTGTGGCATTCCCGGCGACACCAGTTTTCAACGCAGCAGTACGGCAGGACCTGTCACGTACAACTACCTGTTCAACCTCGACTGGCTGATCAACTGCAACAACCTCGGCGTACCCCAGGATGCCCAGGTTGGCGTAGCCGGAAACGGAACCTTCAACACCCAGCGCTGGAGCGGGAACAATGCAGCCGCCGGTACGCTGCATTTCGCCGGACTCAATCCGCAAGCCACCGCCTACACCGTGAACGGCAGCTACGCGCTCGACGGCGGGCTTACGGGTAACTTGCGCAATATCGACCCGACGCTGGATGTCGAAATAACCGTCAACCTCACCGACCTGACAATCCGCAAGTCGGACCGCTTCATCACCGGGGGCACGGGTACGGTGGTCATCGTAGCCACCAATGGCCGCGGCCGCACCGAAACCGTCAACGGCACGCTCGTGTTCAACGGCGACGGCACCGCGACGGTTTCGGTGAATGGGTTTGGCTATACGTTCCCGCTTTAGGCGCCTAAACCGATACTCGTCCTACGGCTCCAAGCCGTAGGACGAGTACACGTTTCAACCAAGGATTTTACCTTTGCCCCATGAATCAATTCGTAGATACCCACGCGCACCTGTACTCCGCCAAATTCGACTATGACCGTCCGGAGATGGTGCGCCGCGCCATCGATGCCGGCGTTACCCGGCTCTACCTGCCGAACATCGACGCCGAATCCATCGAGCCGATGCTGGCGCTCGAAGCGGCGTTTCCGGAACACTGCTTTGCCATGATGGGGCTGCATCCCAGCCATGTACAACCCGGTACTTACGAACAGGAACTTGCCCTGGTGGAGGATTGGCTGGGCAAGCGAAAATGGGCCGGCGTCGGCGAAACGGGGATTGATTTGTACTGGGACAAAACCACCCTGGATATTCAAAAAATTGCCTTTGCCTGCCAGATTGAATGGGCCAAAGACCTCGACTTACCGATCATTATCCATTCCCGCGAAAGCAACGAAGAATGCATCGAGTTGGTCAAAGCCGGCCAGGACGGGCGCCTGCGCGGGATTTTTCACTGCTTCAGCGGAACGGAAGAGCAAGCCCGGCGCATGATCGACCTGGGTTTTTGGCTGGGCATCGGTGGGGTGCTTACCTACCCGAAATCGGGTTTGGCTGAAGTGCTGCGCGATATTCCGCTGGAGCACCTCGTGCTGGAAACGGATGCCCCTTACCTGCCGCCGGTGCCCTACCGCGGCAAGCGCAACGAAAGCGCCTACGTACCGTTGGTAGCTGAAAAACTGGCCGAGGTGAAAAATGTGCCGGTGAGCGAAATCGCCCGGATCACTACCGCCAACGCACGACGTGTTTTTAATGATGAGTGATGAGTGGGTTCACCGTTACGGAATGGTGAACCCACTCATCTCTCATCATTCATCACTAGTTAAAAACTGTTAAGTGGTTAAACCTCCGTTAACACACTTCCGGAGCCGGCAATTGCCCTTTTTCTTTGCTGAAAAAATTTGAGCAATGAAAAAACTGATCCTTCTCGCCGTTTTTCTGATTCAAGGTTTGATTGGCTTTGCCCAACAATTGTATGTCGAAGGTGTAGCCCTGGTTTCCACTAATACCAGCGCCTACCTCGAAGCAACACCGCTCCGCCGTTCCGACGGCACCTACCATTTCCAGGTTGATTACGGCCAGAAAGCCGATCCAAAGGTCAAACCCGGCGAATGCCTGACCGACGACAAGGCCCGCCGCTACGAATTTCGCAGCACGGTCGACGGACTGAATTTCCTCTACGAACACGGCTGGGAAGTGGTGCTGGAATCGACCGTGGCGGATATGCGGCGGTTTCTGCTGAAACGCCGGTGATGTGGTTGCACTCAAGACAGCTTCAATAACCGATTTTTGCACGGATTTTTGTTACCCTGGTCTGATCCGCTAAATCCGTGTTCAAAAAAAATTGCGGCTGCCAGGCACGTTGCCGGCAGCCGCTCATGTATAACACCCGATTATGGGTCACCCGTCCGGACGGAGGGTTCGTTGGCGGATTATCAAATCTTCTTGAAGTGCAACTCTTCAACGTGGGTCGTATTGTCGTCTTTCAATTGCATCACGGAGTCTGTTTTCGTCATGATGACCCAGTCGTCGGCCATCTCGTCGAGTGCGTAGGTGCCGCCAATTACCAAAATCAGCTTGTTACTGCTGTTGCTGACCGACCATTGCCCGGTTTTCGTGGAACCATCGGGCAGGTAAGCAACCAGGGCGCCGGAATCCTTAAATTCGAAGGAGTACCCGGAAAAGTCATTCGTCTCGTCTTTGTCCTTGTCCCAGAAGTACGTAACCACCCATTTGGTGCCGCTTAACTGTGGATTTGTCGGGTTAGAGTTGTCATCGGAACCGGATTTGGAACAGCCAATAAAGGTCAGCGCCAGGAGCATTGCGGGAAAAATCAGAAGTTTCATATGTAGTAGCATTGTGTTTGATTGTGAAACAAATATGGAGCCCCCAGCCTGCTCCGTACAAATCAAAGCTGCCGAACCGGTATAAGCACCCGACCGAACGGGCATAATCAGCCTGCGATTTTTATTTTTGTTTCATGAAAAACAAAAACCTGCTGTGGCTGCTCCTGTTCGCCGGCCTGCTCGGCGCCTGTTCGCCCTCCTTCCGGAAAGCACACAAAGCCTACCAACAACAAGAAATCCGGGAAGCCCGGTCTGGATTTGAATATTTCCGGCAACACCCGAAATACGCCGCCGCCGCGCATTTTTTTCTTGGGAAAATAGACCTGAACCAGACCCGCGACTTGCCGGGGCTCTTGGAAATCAACCAATCGCTCGCGCAGGCCGACAGCTTGTTTGCTCAACTCCCGGCCCGCGTGGCCCGCCGCCAAACCCGGCGTTACCAACTCGACTCCGCCGCAATCCGTGACCTGCGCCTGCAAACGCAACGCTGGGCAATTGTCGGGACCCGCGTGCGCCGAACACTACCCGCCCTCGACTCCCTGCTGCAAGGTTTGCCCGAGCCGCTGCCTGAACTGCAACCCGAAGTGGAAAATACCCGGCGCGATATCGTAAATGCCCACCTGGAAACAGCCGACTACGACACCATGACCGCGATTTTGCGCCGGCACGTGGAATATGTCCTGCCCGAAAACTACGACCAAACCCGCCGCATGCACGACATGCTCTGGCCTGCCTTTATCCAAAAATATACCCCTTGTGAAATCGACCGTTTTGCCCGGGAACACCCCAGCAGCTTTGCCGGCCGTGATTGCTGGCTTGCGGAGATCAGGCCCTTGCTCTGCACCGGAACCCTGGCACAATTGCTGGATTTTCATGCAAAAAACCACTGGACGGCTATCGAGATCGTTCTGCTGAACCATATCGCCGATAAGGCTGAAACCGCCGATACCACCGCCTTGAACAAAACCCAACGGCAACACCTGAACGACTTGCACCGGCGCAATCTCCTTCGTCGCCAATTGCAAAACCGGCCCGGCCAACTTGATACGCTTGCGGTAAAAGAGCAAACCCTGGAGTACATCGCGCGGTATGCGCCGCGCTACTCGGCGTTCCGGTTGCTGGAGGAATGCCTGCAGTTTTTTTTAACCGGTGAAAATTATACCAGCGCAATTGACCTGCTCGAACGCGCCCGCCCGGCTTTTCCCGACACCTTGCCGCCGTATTGCCAATCCAATTTTGATTATCAGCGCCGGGTCAAACCCTGGATCGACGGGAAGTTGCCCATTCTGCGGCGTACGCCCAAAAACGTATCCCGCCAAAAACTGGATGTCCTGAACAGCACCGCAGGGGATGAATTCAGCCCGGTCCTTTCGGCCAACGGCCTGGAAATTTATTTCGCCGCCACGGGCCGGCGCGAAAATCAATCCGGCGCCGATGTGTTTATGGCACGCCGGGACAGCCTGGCAGGCAATTGGTCGGCGCCGACCCTGGTGCCCGAACTCTCCGGTCTCGGTCAGCAAGTGCCGCTTTCCATCACTGCCGATGGCCGCCAATTGCTCCTGCTTTGGAACCGGCGCCTCTGCCTCAGCCGGCGCTCCGGCCCCAATGCTCCCTGGAATGCACCCGAACCCTTACCCGTGGAAGGTATTGCCGTGATGGGCAAAGGCCGGCTCAGCGCCGATGGAAACACGCTGGTGCTGGAGGGGGCCTACTCCGCCGGCAGCGCCGCCCAAGCGCCCGACCTCGATATTTTCGTCAGCCACCGCGATCCGACAACCGGCGCCTGGAGCCGCCCCGCTGCCCTCGGCGCCGATATCAACACCGATGGTGAGGAAGCCGGCCCGATTCTTAGCCCGGACGGCCGCACGTTGTATTACACCAGTACCGGCTATCCGGGCCTGGGTAGCAGCGATGTTTTTGTAAGCCGTCGAACCGGCGACGACTGGACGCACTGGACACGCCCTGTCAACCTCGGAAAAGAAATCAACGACACGTTCCGGCATCGGGGTTTTACAACCGTCAGCCCCGACGGCCGGCGCGCCTGGCTCAGTATTGACGGCGATTTGTGGGAAATGGCAATTGCCAGGGGCAGTTTTTTTTAACCACGGAGGCACGCAGGACACGGAGTTTTTTTTGCCTATGGCGAAAATTATTTGGACAGGATTTACAAGATCAACAGGTTTTTCTTGTGCCGGTTATGTTGCCATTGCGCGTATTGTCGGCATGACTTCAAGTCACGCCGACAATAGCCTAACCGCCTCCAATTTTTCGCAATCCACGTTCTCCGTGGTATAAGTCATGTAAATCCTGTCTGACCTATTTTGCCGAAGGCGAAAAAACTCCGTGTCCTCCATGTCTCCGTGGTGAAAAAAAGCCTCAACGTAGCAACACAAAACGCACCGACTGCCGTTCGCCCGCTCTGGTGTTCACCTCCAGGATATACAACCCTTCGAGCAAATCCTGTAGGAGTGGCACAGGTTGTGGCGCCGCATCCGCTATCACTTTTGACTGCTGCACCAGTTTGCCCCGGGCATCAAATATTCGGAGCTGCAATTCCTGGTCCCGGAAGTTCGATAAATCGGCAAACAGCGTACCCGTTGTCGGGTTGGGGAAAACGTTCAGGCCGTTTTTTCCGAAGGAAAAATCAAAAAAGTCACCTTCGGGCGCAGGCTTGAAGCCCGGCTGTACCGGACAATTGAAGGTATTCAGGTAGGCCTCAAAAAACTGCTGTGGCACCAGTCGGGCAGTTACCTGGATATAGTCCGGTTTTATTTGTGTCGGGAGGGTGTACTCAAAAATGTCGGCTTCCCCGTTGGCAATGCTGTCGCTCAGCGATTTGAAACGAATGGAGTAAAACGGGTTGAAATTGGGGTTGCGCACCTGGTAATCCCGGCCACTAGGCGCGACATAAACGGAGTTATCGGCAGGTTTAACCGCAATATCACCATCGGGCAGTTCGATCACCGCGTAGATCAACGGCGCTGCGCATTTGTTAATTACCCGGATGCGGTAGGTGTTTTCCTTTGCAGCGTTTTGTGTAATACGCAGTAATTCCCAACGCAAACAACCATTTTCCTTCACATCACAGGGCAGCGCTTCCCGCACAATAATGGAAAAACAGCAGGTATCGACATTGCCGCAGCTATCGCGGGCTTCGTAACAAACCTGGGTTTTCAATACCGGAAACAGGCTGCCCGGCGGCAAGCCCTCGATAAGCCGGAGCGCTACTCCGGGGCAGGGACAGCTGGTTGTGGTAACAGGCAGGTCGTAGTTCACCGGGACCGACCCGGTGCCGGCCAGCGTGGCGATGTTGATATCCTCGATACAATCGATGGTAATGACAGCATTGGGCGCGGTCGCATAACGCAACACATGCACAAACACCGCCGGGCAACCGTTGGGGTCAGGGATGGTGTCGGTAATGACGACAGGCTGGGTGTACGTTTGCCCACCCAGGGTGATGGTATCCCCGGGGCAAAACTCAAGTGTGTCGGAAATAATTTCAAGCGGTACGACCGTCAACGTGAACGAATCGTCGAGTACGCAGCCGTTGGCCGTTGTTGCAAAAAGCGAATAGCTGGTAGTTGCCAAAGGTTGAAAAGTCACTGTGGGGCAATCACTGCAACTCAGTCCGTCGGATGGAACCCAGACATAGCTGTCAAAACCGGTCACACTGAGCGTGTAACTTTCGCCGGCACAAATGCTGGTATCGGCCAGTTTGATGTCGGCAACCAGGCTGAGGGTGAGCAACACGGTGTCGTGCTGAACGATACCGCAGGAGTCGCTGACTTCAATCCAGAAAATACCGGCCGCAGCAGCGGCGAATGTTTGGCCGGTGCTGCCATCTTGCCAGCGGTACGTGACAAAACCTGGTCCGGCATCAAACACGACCGTACTGTCCTGGCAAAGAATGACCGTTGGGCCCAGGTCGAGCGCAGGGCCCGGGTTGCGCACTTCAACGGTAAACGTATCCTCTAAAATGCAGCCATCAAGCGTAGTGGCCAGCAGGGTATACGTGGTGGTGGTAGCTGGCTGGATCGTCACCGAAGGGCAATCCGTGCAACTGAGTCCGTCGGCAGGCGCCCAGGTATAGTTGTCAAAACCGGGTACGCTGAGCGTGTAACTTTCGCCGGCGCATAACGTGGTGTCGGCCAGCTTGATATCCGCTAACAGGCTGGGGGTGATGTCCACGGAATCGCGCTGGGTAATTCCGCAGGAATCGGTGACCTCAACCCAAAATGTGCCGAAAGTTGACGCTGCAAATGTTTGGCCGGTGCTGCCGTCCTGCCAGAGGTATGCGACATAGCCCGGCCCCGCATCGAAAACGACCGTGCTATCCTGGCAAAGGATAACCGTAGGGCCAAGATCAAGCATTGGGCCCGGGTTAAGCACTTCAATAGTAAACGTATCTGCCAATATGCAGCCGCTTCCGGTGGTAGCCAGCAAGGTATAGGTCGTGGTTTGAGCCGGCTGGATGGTCACCGTGTGGCAATCGGTGCAGCTGAGTCCGTCGGCGGGCGCCCAGGCGTAGGTGTCGAATCCGGGCAGGGAAAGCGTGTAGCTTTCGCCGGCGCAGAGGCTGGTGTCGGCCAGTTTGATATCGGTCAGCAAGCTGAGCGTGAGCAGCACGGTATCCCGTTGGGTGATGCCGCAGGTGTCCACGGCTTCCACCCAATAAATACCCGCGCTTGAAGTGGCGAATGTTTGGGCCGTGCTGCCATCCTGCCAGAGGAAACTGGCAAACCCCGGCCCGGCGTCAAAAACCAGGGTACTGTCCTGGCACAGGATGATGTCGGGCCCGAGATTCAATACGGGGGAGACACAATTACAAGCTGTTTTTACCTGCAAATCGAGGGTGCTTACAGCGGGGTTCACCGTTTTTGAACTTGTCCAGTTTACCACATTCAAAGCCGCAGTTTTCAAGGTTAAAGGCAGATCGTCGGTGTACACATCGGGTGTGTAGGCGCAGGAAGAACTGTCGGCATCCCACAAAATGATATTGTCGGACCCGTTTTCATCCTCAATTCTGCCGGCAGCGGCAAGGCAGCCGTCCGCGCTGCGTTGTGCGCCGAAAAATTTGACCTTGAACGGGTGTTCAAACCCGCGTGCCCATTCCAGGTTGCCCTGCGCGTCGAGTTGTGCGAGATAATCCCGCGGGCCATCCTGGTGTTCATTGATCGCCAGCAAATAGCTGCCGTCCGGGTTTACTTCAATATCGAAACAAGAGTTTGCAATGCCTTCAACGCCGTATTGTTTGGCCCAGATCAGCTCGCCTTTTGTGTCCAGTTTCAGCAAAGCCACCGAGTTGAACTGGCCGTTGGAATGTTCCCAGGTGTTGCCTGTGATGATAAAACCACCGTCGGGTGTGGGTTTTAAATTGTACAAACCGTCGTGCACCGCGGGTGCGCCCAGTTGGCGCTGCCAGAGCACATTGCCGTTGTCGGCAAACCGGATCAGCAAAAAATCCTGCAACCCGGATGAAAATGAAAAACCGGATCCCGCAGTTATGAGCCCCCCGTCGGCGGTTTCTGCCAGGGCGAACAAATAGTCGTTGCTGCTGCCGTCGAGTACTTTCCCCCAAATGGGCTGCCCCAGGGCATCGGTGCGCAC
Organism: uncultured Saprospiraceae bacterium; assembly: GCA_964484205.1. Lineage (GTDB taxonomy): Bacteria > Bacteroidota > Bacteroidia > Chitinophagales > Saprospiraceae > M3007. Next base: position 71,044 of record CAZAEZ010000017.1, read on the forward strand.
CACACCGGTTTTGTCAATACCGTTCACAAAACCCACAAAGGCAAAACCGCCATCGCTGGTTTCAATCACATCAAAGCCTTCCGAACTCATCGGGTGGTCATACGTGCGCGCCCAGGATATGGCGCCGTCACTGTTGGTTTTAACCAGAAACATGCTGTAGTTCGAACCGAAGCTGTTGGATCTACCACTCAGGATAAACCCGCCATCAGCGCATTGTTTGATTTTTTGAATGCGTTCATCAGCAGCCCCTCCGATTGTGTACGCCCAGGTTACCGCGCCGGCCGGCGTCATTTTTATCAAAAAAGCGTCTTCTCCGCTGGCGGGACTGTTGGTAAAACCCGTGAGCAATATTTCTCCGTCGGACGTCCACAGGAAATCCTGGGCTTGCTCAAGGGCGTTGCCCGTATCCATGATTTTTGTTCCAATGGCGGAACTACAGTTTTGCGCGAATGCGTCGGCGGTGAGCAAAAAGCAAAAAAGGCAGGGTAAAAAGGCTGATTTCATGCGCAGGTTATTTTTGAAAAATAGAAGTGTCCAAAAATACCGGCGAATCCACCGCAAATCAATTTTCTTCTTAAAATACTTTCTTGCAACGCCCCCAACGCAGACGGTTCGTTGGGGGGGGGCAGGCTCCAAGCCGTGGACGGGTAAGGCGCCCCCCGAGATAAAAAACAACCCCGCTTGCTGCGCGAGCGGTTCAGGTTCTTCCCGCTTCGAGTTCAGCTCTTAAAATTCCCCAGTTTCCAATTGAACGGCCTGGCTTTCAGCTCTTCCAGTTTTTCCTTGAGTTTGTGGTCGATCAGCGCTTTTTCCGCCAGGATGCTGGCATTGATCAGGTGGGTGCCGGTATCGGTGTCGAATTTCAGTTTGTTGTTCACCTTGTTTGCCAGCAGGGTGGTTTTTTCCAGGTTGGCCATTTCAAACACGTGCTCATGCTGATGCAGCAGGTAGTCGTAGGGACTGCGGTAGGAGATCAGTTTCACAAAAATCGGAGCCGTTTCGATCGCGATGAACAACAGCGTGATGAACAGGCTGGCGTATAAAATGGGCAGGCTTTTCTCCGTGAGGCGCCCCAGGGCATCCATGCGGGCGGCGAGGCCGTTGTAGCGGGAGCGTTCGAGCGCGGCAATTTCCGTTTGGACGGTGGTGGACAGTTCCTGAATGGCCGCTTCTTTTTCGCGGATAGCCGGTTCGTTGGCAGCCAGTGTACGTTGCAGTTCGGCCTGGGCGTTGTCGGCATCGGCTTTTTTAGCGCGGTAGATCGGGCCGAGGTTTTTATGGCCCGAGCCTCCGGTGCCGTCGGCTTCCTGAACAGCCTGTAGGGCCAGGGCGTCGCGGGTTTCGGTTTTGGTTTGTATTTCGGCTTTGAGGGCGGCCACTTCAGCCTGGAGTGCGTTGAGTTGACCCTTGAAGCGGGATTTGACTTTGTCTTCCTGGTTTTTGAACACCTCCTGCTCCATTTGTACCAGTTCGGCCTGGATTTCTTTTTCAAAAATTTTCATCTCCAGCGGTTTGGAAATGACCAGCGCCAGGAGTACCGCCAGTGCCAAACGGGGCAGGGCCACGAGCCAGTCGCGCCACCAGCGGCCGTAACTTTTCATGCTCATGACGATGTAGCGGTCCAGGTTGAAGATCATCAGGCCCCAGATCAGCCCGAATGCAACCGCCGCCCACCAAGATTCGAACACCGTGTACAAGGCGTATCCGGAAGAGAAAAAGGCCAGCACGCCGGTGAAAAACACCGTAGCGCCAATGCCCATATATTTGTTGCGGTCGGAAGGACATTCGTTCAGGATGGAATGCTCCACCCCTGAACAAAACAGGAAGAAGTTTTGTACTGTTTTCATAGCGATAGCAAATTAAGCGGTAACCTTAACTCCAAATAAATCGGACTTATTGGGAAAACGCTCCTTTTTTTAGATTGAAGGGCAAGATACGGCGATGAAAATTGTCGCCGATATAGGCCACGACTTCCTGATCCTCGTCGAACTCGCTGGCGGCATCCACTACGCGAGTGAGCCGGTCGGGTCGGGCGGTATCGTCGAAGTAGTATGTGAGGTTATCAATATAGTCAAACGTACTTGTCCCACTGACGAGCCCTCGGCGTTTTAGGGTTTTTATATTACCATTGAGGTCGTAGGTCAGGTTATTTACCGTGTACCGGCCGGCGGGGTACCAGATAGTGCTCAGGCGGTAGTAATGGTTGGCTGAAGTCTTGCAATAATCAATTCCTGGCTGCCTAACTTTCCCTACATTTGTAACTATAATGGCAACATTCCTTCCAATACTCGCTAAATCTCGCAATCAACTTGCCAAAACCTGCCGGGCCTGTGGCGTCCGCAACCTGTATCTTTTTGGTTCGGCGGTGACTGCGGATTTTGACCCGGAACGCAGCGATTTAGATTTTTTTGTGGAAATGAATACATTGCCCCCGCTGGAGCGCGGCGAAAATATACTTCAGTTGTGGAATGAACTGGAAGCTCTTTTCAATCGCCCGGTAGACTTGCTTTCCGATACTGCTGTGCAGAACCCTTACCTTAAGCGGCAAATCGATGCCACCAAAGTACTTGTTTATGACGGAGCAAGCGAAGAAGTACTTGTCTGATATCCTGACCGCAATTGCCCGCATCGAAATCTTTATGGTCGGTATTGATAGATTTGAGCAGTATCAGGGCGATCTGAAAACGCAAAGTGCAGTTGAGCGGCAGCTCGGAATTATTGGAGAGGCTGCAAGTCAATACCGAAACATTGTGGGCGTTCCGGAACTTCAACACCTTCACCAAATTGTGGGGTTTAGAAATCGTATCATTCATGCCTATGACAGTATGGATAACACTGTTATTTGGGCTATTTGGAAGAACCATTTGGCGCCCCTCAAGGAACAAGTATCCCAGTTGTTGGAAATCTAATTTTCTGACTTTGTGTGTAATTCCCACACCTTCCCCCCATTCTAATGACCTCAATGACCCTTAATGACCCTTAATGACCAATACCTCCCCACCATAAAAAAGTCAACAGAAAAATGTCCACCATCTCTGACCTGATCGGCAACACCCCGTTGGCTGAAATCCGCCACGCCGTACAAAAAAAGGGGGTACAAATTTTTGGCAAACTGGAAGGGCAAAACCCCGGCGGCAGCGTCAAAGACCGCGCAGCGTACGGCATGATCAAGGGCGCGCTGGACCGCGGGGCCATCAAGCCCGGGATTAAACTGGTGGAAGCGACCAGCGGTAACACCGGCATCGCACTGGCCATGATCGCACGGCTTTTCAACATCGAGATCACGCTGATCATGCCCGACAACTCCACTGCCGAACGCGTCCAGACGATGGAGGCTTACGGCGCCGAAGTGCTGCTCACCCCAGCGGCGCGCACCATCGAATATTCCCGTCAGCTGGCCGAAGAAATGGAAGCCGGCGGCGGCTACCTGATGCTCAACCAGTTTGCCAATCCCGACAACTGGGGCATGCACTACCGCACCACCGGCCCGGAAATCTGGCGCGATACCGGTGGCAAAATCACCCATTTCGTTTCCTCCATGGGCACCACCGGCACCATCATGGGTGTATCGCGGTACCTGAAGGAGCAAAACCCCGACATTCAGATCATTGGCGTACAGCCCACCGACGGCTCCAGCATTCCCGGTATCCGGCGCTGGTCGCCCGAGTTTTTACCCAAAATTTACGAACCGGAACGCGTAGACCGCATCATCGATGTTTCCTCCGATGAGGCTATCGCCATGATGCGGCGTCTGGCCAAGGAGGATGCCATTTTCGGCGGTGTGAGCAGTGGCGGCGCCACGGTGGCGGCGGCAAAACTGGTGGAAGATTTGGACGAAGGTCTCGTCGTTTGTATCATTTGCGACCGCGGCGACCGGTATTTGTCGTCGGGGGTGTTTGGGGGCTAGCCAAAAACTTCAGCAATTTGAGGGGTTGTACACTTTTGACTTTTCAAATTAACCTTTTCAAATTTGACTTAAAAGAAACTTCCAGAGCCGAAATTGATACTCAAAAAGTCAAAAGTCTAATTTGAAAAGTTCAATTTGATAAGTGCTTAGCCCTCAAGTGCTCTAAGTTGATGACTATGTATTTCTATATCGATTCCTTGTAAACCCGCTTGCCGAAACACCGCTTCAGCACCTGTGATTGGTTGCTTGTAGAACCCCCGGTGCTATGAAAATCAATACAAAATCTCCCGAGACATGGGCGCATTAGAATCTACCCAAAACGAATCAATCCGGAACCAAGGAGCGTTTTTGGAAAATTTCCAGCGCACCGCTGAGGAATCCTGCACACAAGTTGAAATTACCTGGTTAAACGACTCTCCTGGCTGGAGGGTCAACGGGTAGGGGGTAACACGGGTCACTCCCGAGTAGAGATGATTCCGGAACCGGCACTTATTAAATACCTCGGCATAAATTGAATCATGCGTTCCGGTTGTATTGGTTATGGTCAGGTAAAATAAGCCATCAAGCGGAGTCATCCGCACAACGATTTCGTCGCAATCTCCATCGGTACGCTCTGTTGTAAACACTTCGGAATAGCCGGTTGCATCAATATATAAAACACCGATGATTGCGCTGTTGTCCTCACTGGATGAAAAAGAAAATTTGCCTGATTTATCGGAATATACCACAGGGAACGTGTGGATAAGCGAACCATAATCGATGTAATCGTGACCAAGGGTAATTCTGGCATTTGCAACCGGCTCGTTGGTTTTTACATCCAGCAGTATGCCATTAATGCAATCTTCTTTGCGGCAGGCGGTTGTTAGCAGTATTGCAAGGCAGGCGAGCAACAGGAGCATTTTTTTCATAAAAAATGGACTGGGTTATACAATACCATGAATGTACCTGAATTGCGCGAAGAATAGGGAGTGCACAGGGGAGGGATTTGGCTACTTCAGGCGTTTTCTGTAATTTTTTTGACTTCACTCGCGGCAGGCCGGCGTGCGCGTTGCCTGGCCGGTAACAGCCTCAGAAACTGTTCGGAAGAGCATGGGAGTGGTTTTCCACATTGTTGAAAAATAAGCGGCTGTATCAAAAGAGAAAAATCTAAAATGCCCGCCGTAGAATATTTTTTTACCATGGAGGCAGGTACCCTACTCGTCCTACGACTTCAAGTCGTAGGACGAGTGTCCGCTCATACGAAACACGGAGGCCACGGAGCATTAAACTCCGTGGCCTCCGTGGTGAAAATTTGAAATTGCCTGCTAGGCTACAGCCTCTTTTCTGTGGAGCGGGATACGAGACTCGAACTCGCGACTTCCAGCTTGGGAAGCTAGCGCTCTACCAACTGAGCTAATCCCGCTTTTCACTACAAAAATACGGCGGGAATCGGATTAACCAACGGTTTTTTAATGCGGCAAACGTTTGCGCATCACGCCATAGAAAAATGTGCCGGCCATGGCCGAGGCCAGGAACAAAATCAATACCGTGTACCCGCTTCCCAGCAGGATGAACATCGGCGCCGGACAAATGCCGGCCAGGGCCCAGCCTAAGCCAAAAATAAAGCCGCCGATAATGTACCGCGGGTAAGTTTTGTTCTTGGGCGGGATCACGATCTCTTCCCCGGTGACAGACTTCAGGTGGTACCGGCGAATAAATTGCACGATCAGAATGCCGGCGACCACCGCCGTGCCGATGATACCGTACATGTGGAACGACTGGAAATTGAACATTTCAAAAATCCGGAACCAGGATACCGCCTCGGATTTGTAGAGGGTGAATCCGAGCAAAATCCCAACGAGTATGTACCGCGACATGCGCATGGCAGTTCAGTTTTATTGGTAAACGGGCTTCAGCGCCCGAAAATCAGTGGAAAAATCAAATAGGTCATCGTCATCCCTCCAAGGAAAAAACCAACGACCGAAACCAGGGACGGCAACTCCAGCGCCGACAACCCGCTGATGGCATGGCCGGACGTGCAACCTCCGGCGTAGCGGGCGCCAAAGCCCACCAAAAAACCGCCGCCGATGATCATCAGCACCCCGCGCCAACTGAAAATTGCCTCCCAACTGTACCAATCGGGTACCAGCGGAACCTGGTCGTTTTCAAACTGAAGGCCTAAGCCGCGCAAGCTTTCCACGGTCGCCGCCGAAACGTGCGCAACTGCACCGTCGGGTGCTGCAAAATAGTGCGAAGCCATATACCCACCGAAAACAGCGCCCAGCGCCACCAGCAAATTCCACTCCTGGTCGCGCCAGTTAATTTTAAAAAACTCGTTCACATCGTCGGCACCGTCTGCGGCACACATGACACGAAAATTTTCCGACATCCCGAAGTTTTTACCAAACCAAAGAAGCAGGAACATGATCAACGCGATCATCAACCCCGCTACCCACCAGGGCCAGGGCTGACTAATGAATTCGCGTAGCTGGATGAGCCAGTCGGGAACCATAATTTTAGTTGATTTTTCTTGAAAGTTTGTGCTGTATCCCAATGCTCCAACAAGGTACGCAATTGTGCAATTACCAGTTGGCCGGCAGCCTCAACGGCCGGCGACAACTGAATGCACATCGGCTGCAATTCCTCCACGGAAATGGTGATCAGCGATACCCTGGGCATTTTTCCGGTCACCTGAAGGGCCTCCAGCACATCGCGCAGCCCCACATCGTGCGTGCTCAGCGAGCGCGGAAAATCGGACGCAAACCGGGGCTCCAGCAGCCGGATGGTACCGGCGGGCCGGCCGTCGAGCGTGGCATCCACCAGAATGACCCGGTCATACTGTTCCAGGATACCCATCAGGTGAAAGCCCCCCGTGCCGCCGTCGAGCACATCTACCCCGGCAGGCGGCAGCGTTTCGGCCAATTGCTGGGCGATATGCACCCCCACACCCTCATCGCCCATGAGGTAGTTACCCACTCCGAGCAGCAGGGTGCGTTTGGTCGTGTTGCTTGGAACTGCCATATTTTATCCGTTTGTTTTTTCCAAAATCTCTTCCTCCGCATCTTTCAGAAATGCTTCCTCTTCAATGAATTTCCAGCCGCCGCCCATTGAGGACACTTCGCCCCGGCCTTCCACATAATCGTGGTAAAACACCAGGTAAATATGCACGATGGAAAACAGGATGAACAACCACATGGTGATATGGTGAATTTGCCGCAAGGCAAAATCGCCGCCAAAAAGGGCCGGTACCCAGGCAAACAGGCCCGCAATCCAGGACTGGCTCATAGCCTCGTACAAACCAAAACCGGTAAAGATTTGGACGGCAAAAAGGATGAACACCAAAAAGTAGCTAAACCCCGCCAGCGCATTGTGCCCCACGGCCAGGTGCTCTTTCCCTTTCATCTGAAAAATATCGATTTTGATCACCTGCCAAATTTCCTGAAGATACTTGCGGTTCGTCGGAATGAAATTTTTCCAGTTGGCGTACTTGTTCCCGACAAAGCCCCAATAAATGCGGAAAATGAAGTTGAACAAAAAAATATATGCCGCCACAAAGTGGATATACCGTATCCAGCCAAAGACATACCGCTCATACGCTTCCCCGCTCGACATGAGTGCCGGGGGCTTCCCGATCAAATATCCCGTTACGCACAAAACCACAATGGCCAGCGCATTGAGCCAGTGAAAAAACCGGACGGGAAGTTCCCATACAAATACGCGACGTAAATTATGTGTGGACATAGGTGAATGTTGTTCGTTGAACGTATACGTGAGGTTTGATTACATGATTTACGATTACATGATTACATGATTGAAGAAGTAACCGTAGTGTGCTCATTATTTCGTGTATAAAAGCCGGAACGTTTCATCTGTCTAATCAAGGTGAACTACTTCTAAAATCATGTAATCATGTAATCTGCAATCATGTAATCAAAGAGCTAAAGCGCCCGCACCCGGCTAACCTGCTTGCCGTCTTCATCGTACAGGTGTACGGCACAGGCCAGGCAGGGATCGAACGAGTGTATGGTACGCAGGATTTCCAGCGGTTGGTGGTCATCCGCAATGGGGGTGTCCATCAGCGCCGATTCGTATGCCGATTGTTTGCCTTCGCCGTCGCGCGGGGAGGCATTCCAGGTTGTCGGCACCACCAGCTGGTAGTTGGCTATTTTTTTATCCTCAATCACGATCCAGTGGCCAAGTGCGCCGCGCGGGGCTTCGGTATGCCCGACGCCCTGGGCTTTGGCCGGCCATTTGTCCAGATTAAATTTTTCCATAGCCGCCATGCGGGTGTCGCCGTTGCGGATATTAGTGAGCAACTGCTCGTAAAACTCCAGCGTCCAGTCGGCCACGAGGATGGATTCCAGCCCCCGGGCCGCCGTGCGGCCAAGGGTGGAAAACAAGGCCGCTGCGGGTACATTCAATTTTTGCAGGGTACTGTCGACCACGGCTTTGAAATCTTCCCGGCCGCTGGCATAGCCCACCAGCACCCGCGCCAGCGGGCCAACCTCCATGGCATGGCCTTTCCAGCGCGGTGTTTTCAGGTAACTGTATTTTTTATCCGTGTCGAGGTGCTCGAACGGCGGTTTCGGGCCGCTGTACTTGATTTCCGTTTCGCCTTTCCAGGGGTGCAGGCCTTTGGCGTCGCCCGGGTACTCGTACCAGGAGTGGTCGATAAATTCCTGGATTTCCGCGTCGTCGCGCATGTTTACTTCATGAATCCGGCTCAGGTCCTTGTTCAGGATGGCGCCGGCCGGGAATTTGTACGTCGACGGGTCGCGGTAGCCGTTGGTGCCCAGGTCGCCGTACACCAGGTAATTGCCCAGGCCGCCGCCGATGGCGCCCCAGTCGAGGTAGTAAGGCGCGATGGCCAGCAGGTCGGGGATGTACACCTGGTTGATGAATTCGCGGGCATCTTCGAGCAACTGCCCCACGTAGGCCAGGCGTTCGGCGTTGATGGCGCTCACGTCATCGAGTCCGATGCTGCAAGCCATGCCGCCCACCAGGTAGTTGGGGTGCGGGTTTTTACCGCCGAAGATGGCGTGCACTTTCACAATTTCCTTTTGCCATTCGAGCGCTTCGAGGTAGTGCGCCACGGCGATGAGATTTATAGCCGGGGGGAGTTTGTACGCTTTGTGGCCCCAGTAGCCGTTGGCGAAAATGCCCAACTGGCCGCTTTCCACAAACTTGGTCAGCCGTTTTTGCAGGTCGGAAAAATAGCCCGGCGAGCTTTTCGGCCAGTTTGAAATGCTTTGCGCGATCGTGGAAGCCTCCTTCGGGTCGGCGCTCAGCGCGCTCACCACATCCACCCAGTCGAGGGCGTGCAGGTGGTAGAAGTGCACTGCGTGGTCGTGCATGTACTGGGTGCCGAACATGATGTTGCGCACCAGTTCGGCATTGGGTGGAATGACCATGTCGAGGGCATCTTCCACGGCGCGTACGGAAGCCAGGGAGTGCACGGTCGTGCATACCCCGCATACCCGGCCGACAAAAGCCCAGGCATCGCGGGGGTCGCGGCCCCGCAGGATTTTTTCGATGCCCCGGACCATGGTTCCGGATGAAAAGGCATCGACGATTTTTCCGTCCCGGATATCGGCCTCAACCCGTAGGTGGCCTTCAATGCGGGTGATCGGATCGACAACAATGCGTTCGCTCATAAATTATAAGTTTATCGAAAGCCCGGATTTTGCCAACCCGGACCCGGTTTTTTCTAAAAATGATTCAGGAAAATTGGAGCGTATTCCGGTCAAAGTTCCTTGTCGGCGTCCTTGCCTTCCTTGATCAGGTTGTTGATCAGTTTTTTCTTGCGCACATTCGTCATGACTGCGTGCGCTGCAATGCCTACCCCGGTGGCCACCGCGGCAGCCGTGCCAATTTCATCGGCATCCGATTCAATGCCGAAGCCCGGGAATGGTTGGTTGCGCACGTACAGACCGCCGGCGTCCCAGTAGCCTTCTTCCGAGCAGCCGAAGCAGCCGTGGCCCGACTGGATGGGGAAACTCGTGCCGTTGTTCCACTTGGTCACCCCGCAGGCATTGTAGGTGCTCGGCCCTTTGCAACCGACTTTGTACAGGCAGTAGCCTTTTTTAGCATTGGCATCGTCGAAGGTTTCGACAAACAGGCCGGCGTCGTAAAACGGACGGCGGTAGCAGGTGTCGTGTACCCGCTTGGAATAGAACGCTTTGGGGCGCCCGATCCGGTCGAGTTCCGGAATGCGGCCAAAGGTGATCAGGTGGACCAAAACACCGGCCATCACTTCGCCGATGGGCGGGCAGCCCGGCACTTTGATGATCGGTACGCCGCCCAGGAGCTTGTGAATGGGCGTTGCGCCGGTCGGATTGGGTTTGGCCGCTTGCACGCAACCGTTGGAAGCACAACTGCCCCAGGCGATCACGGCCTTGGCGCCGGCGCCGACCTCCTTCAGGATGTCGAGCGAGGTACGGCCGCCGATCATGCAGTACACCCCGTCGGCTTCCGTCGGGACGGAGCCTTCGATGCACAGGACATATTCCCCGTGGTATTTTTCCATGGTATCCCGCATACACTTTTCAGCCTGGTGGCCGGAGGCGGCCATCAGGGTTTCGGTGTAGTCCAGGGATAATTTATCGAGTAGGATATCGGCGACAATGGGGTGGGAGGAACGGATAAAACTTTCGCTGCAGCAGGTGCATTCCTGAAAGTGCATCCAGATCACCGGAATCCGCGGTTTGCTCTCCAGCGCCTGTACCACCTGGCCTACACCAGATGCTTCCAGACCGAGGTAGGCGGCTATGGTGGCGCAGAATTTCATGAAGTCGCGCCGGGAGTATCCACGCTGCCGGAGTTCCTCGTAGTAGCTCGTACGCGTCGGACGTTGTGCCATAAAAATTGATTTTGATAGAAAATGAGCAAAAGGTGTGCGATTCGGCCATAAAGTTATTTTTACAAATATGATTCGGCCTTTGAGCATGATCACTTATTAAACTGATTCTCATCATCCGGAAGGCTTCCGCATCCCCGGAATTTTGGGTTTGTAAAAACTTTACCCTGTATGCACGAGCTCTCCATCATTCAAAGCATTCTGGAATCCACGCTGGCTGTGGTACATGAGCGTGCAGAAACTTGTGCGGTGGATTCGATCGAACTTCAAGTCGGTGCACTGGCGGGTGTGGAACTTGGCACCCTGGAGTTTCTCTGGCCGGCCGCTGTGGGCGATACTCCCCTGGCGGATACCAAACTCCGGATCGAGCAGTTGCCCGGAAAAGCCGTTTGCAGCGACTGCGGCAAATCGTTCAACATTGGTTTTTACTACGATCCCTGTCCGGATTGCGGTTCGCATTTTTTGAACATTACCCAGGGCGAGGAATTGCGGATAAAAACGGTTACGCTGGTGTCAACCCCACCCCCATCCCCTCCCCCCGGGGGGAGGGGTGTTTGCCCTCATTCCAATCAAAATTCAGATTGGGTGGAAGCCCCCTCCCTGGGGGGGAGGGGATGGGGGTGGGGTTGACAGATCCCAAAGGCCCCAAAAAACCGCAGACTAAAAATTAATCACTCAATCACTCAATCACTCAATCACTCAATGCTATGTGCGCTACTTGCGGTTGCAGCGGCAACGGACATCAATTAAAAACGTTGCTACCGGTACTTAAGCCCGCTTCGTTTGCCGCTCTGGCACTCGATACCCAGGCAGAACCAACGGTTGTCGCAGTGCCGGAAGAACCGGCAGTCCGGGTTCAAACACCGCCGCCTCCGGTGAAAACCCTGGTGGAACTGGAGCGCGATATCCTGGACAAAAACAAACGCATGGCCGAGCGGAACCGGGGCTTTTTTGAAGCGCGGAATATCCGGGCCATCAACCTCGTCAGCTCGCCGGGTTCGGGAAAAACGGCACTGCTGGAACGTACCCTGGCCGACCGGGCCGGCAAGGAGCAGTTTTACGTAATTGAAGGTGATCAGCAAACCACCCGCGATGCCGAGCGCATTGCCGCCGGCGGGGCGCCGGTGGTGCAGATCAATACCGGCAAAGGCTGCCACCTGGAGGCCGACATGGTGCATCAGGCGATCCGCGAACTCCAGCCGGCAACCGACAGTTTGGTGTTTATCGAAAATGTCGGCAACCTGGTGTGCCCTTCCATGTTCGACCTCGGCGAAGGCCGGCGGGTGGTGGTGATCAGCGTTACGGAGGGTGAAGACAAGCCCATCAAATACCCCGATATGTTTCACACCGCCGACTTGTGTGTGATCAATAAAATCGACCTGTTGCCCTACCTGCAATTTGATGTGGAACAATTAAAAAAATATGGCCGCCAGGTGAATCCAAACCTCGAATTCCTGGAAGTATCGGCCACCACCGGCGCCGGTATGGACGGTTGGTATGCCTGGCTTTCGCATGCATGGCAGTGAGGGGGTGACTCCGTGAGGGGGTGACTCCGAGTCACCCCCTCACTCATCATTCACTCATCACTCATCACTCATCACTAAGAAAACATGTGTCTCGCAATTCCCGGAAAAGTAACCGCCATAACCACCGATGCCGACAACCCCTTTCGCAGTGGTAAAGTCAGCTTCGGCGGGATTTTGCGCGAGGTGAACCTCAGCATGGTGCCCGATGCCAGGGTGGGTGATTATGTACTCGTGCATGTGGGCGCAGCCATCAGCATGGTGGATGAAGCAGAGGCGAAGATCACCTTTGAATATTTGAGACAACTCGGCGAACTGGACGAATTGGAACCAGACGCCGGTACCTAAGTTTTAACGCCATGGAAGTAGCATTCCCGATTTTTTTTGCCGCCATGATGGGATTTACCCATGCATTCGAAGCCGACCATTTGCTGGCCGTCAGCAACATCGTTACCCGGCGCAGCTCGGTTTGGCTGGCGATCAAAGACGGTATTGCCTGGGGGCTGGGGCATACGTCCACCATTTTCCTGATCGGCCTGCTGATCCTGATCGGCAAGGTGGCCATCACGGAGCAAACCTTCCATTATTTTGAAGCGGCCGTAGGAGCCATGCTGGTCGGTTTGGGCCTGTTGCGTATGCGTTTTTTGTGGAAAAACGGTGGCGCTGCACGGGAGCATGTTCACCTGAGCGATCTTTTTTTCAGGAAAAAACAAGCCGGGCAATCTGCCGCAAAGGCGCCTTTTCGCGCAGCAAAGTTCAACGACAACCAACCAACGGGCACACTCCGGTTTGCCCCTCGGCCTGAAAGCCACCGCTTGGCGTATGGCATCGGGCTCGTACACGGCCTGGCCGGAAGCGGCGCCCTGGTGTTGCTGGTCATGAGCCAGATACCCGGGCCCGCTGCTGCGATGGGATACCTGCTGGTATTTGGCCTGGGCTCGATCGTGGGGATGCTCCTGGCCAGCGGCGTGTTCAGCTTGCCGTTTTCAAAAAAGATCACCACCAACAGCACCTTGCAGGTCGGCCTGACGCTGCTTTCCTCCCTCCTGTGTGTCGGCTACGGCATGCAGGTCATTGTCGAAAATTTAACCAGCTGAGCGCCATGAAATTTATCAGCGAATACCGCAACCCCGAACTCGTGGAACAATACGTGCGGGAGATACGGCAAACGGTCACCCGGCCCTGGACCATCATGGAAGTCTGCGGCGGCCAAACGCACAGCCTGGTAAAAAACGGACTCCTGCAAATGTTGCCGCCGGAGGTGCAAATGGTGCACGGCCCGGGTTGCCCGGTTTGCGTGACGCCCCTGCACATGATCGACAAAGCCGTTTGGCTGGCCGAAGAAAAAGGGGTGATCCTCTGTTCCTACGGCGATATGCTGCGGGTGCCGGGTTCGCGGAAAAGCCTGCTGGAGGCGAAGGCTGCCGGCGCCGATGTGCGCATTTTGTACTCGCCGCTGGAAGCGGTAAAAGTCGCACAGGAAAATCCCGGCCGCGAGGTGGTGTTTTTTGCCGTAGGCTTTGAAACCACCGCGCCGGCCAATGCCATGTCGGTGGTGCATGCGCACCAATTGAATGTAAAAAACTATTCCATCCTGACCTCGCATGTGTTGGTGCCGCCGGCTATCGAGGCCGTGATGAACGACCCCGAAGCCCGCATTCAGGGATTTCTGGCCGCCGGACACGTGTGCACCATCATGGGCATGGACGAATACTACCCCCTGGCCGAGAAATACCGCATCCCGATCGTAGTGACCGGTTTTGAACCCGTCGACCTCCTGCAGGGCATCCTGATGACGGTGCGCCAACTGGAACACGGCGAATACCGCGTAGAAAACCAGTACAGCCGCGTGGTGCAGCCGCAGGGCAATCCGGCTGCCCGGAAGGTTATCGACCAGGTGTTCACCGTGGCCGACCGCGAATGGCGGGGCATCGGCACCATCCCGAACAGCGGCTGGGAAATAGGCCCCGGGCTATCGGCCTACGATGCCGGCCGGAAATTCGATATCCAATTGGAAAAGGCCCCTGAGAGTACCGAGTGCATTGCCGGCCAGGTGTTGAAAGGCATAAAAAAACCCTACGAATGTCCGCAGTTTGGCAAGGGCTGCACGCCGGCCATGCCACTGGGAGCGCCCATGGTGTCGTCGGAAGGCGCCTGCGCGGCGTATTATCATTTTCATAAAATGGCGGAAACGGTTGCCGTTGAATAAAATAGCGAACAAAAATTGGAACCATGAATCTCCAGTGCCCGATGCCAAAATTCGACTTCGACGTGATCAATCTCGGTCACGGCAGCGGCGGTTTGCTGACCAATAAACTGCTCGAAGCGGGCGTGTTCGGCGTGCTGAAAAACCCGCTGCTCGACACCCACCACGACGGTGCGGTGCTTCAACTTACCGGCCCGACAGCGTTTTCCACGGATAGTTTCGTGGTGTCGCCGGTCTTTTTTCCCGGCGGGAATATCGGCGAGCTGGCCGTGCACGGCACCGTCAACGATCTGGCCATGTGCGGCGCAGTGGCGCAATACCTGTCGCTGGCCTTCATCCTCGAGGAAGGGCTGCCGATGACGGAATTTTGGGAAATTCTGATGAGCGTAAAAACTGCCGCCGAACGGGCGGGCGTGCAGGTCGTCACCGGCGATACCAAAGTGGTGGAGCGGGGTAAGGGCGACAAAATTTTTATCAACACCACCGGCATCGGGGCGATCCACCCTAAAGCCAATATTTCCATGAATCGCGTTAAACCCGGCGACCGGATCATCGTGTCGGGGCCTATCGCTACCCACGGCATCGCCATCATGAGCGTGCGCGAAGGGCTCGAATTCGAGACCACGCTCGAAAGCGACACCGCCAACCTGAACCACAGTATCCTAAAACTTATCGACGTATTCGGACCGGCCATCCACCTGCTCCGCGACCCAACACGCGGCGGCCTGGCTACGGTACTCAACGAGATCGCCCGGGACGCGCAATGCGGTGTGGAAATACACCAGCGGCAAATTCCGATGCTGGAGGAAGTCGGCGGCGCCTGCGAATTGCTGGGCCTCGACCCGCTGTACGTGGCCAACGAGGGCGTTTTTATTGCCGTGGTCGAGGAGCAGTTTGCCGGTGCGGTGCTCGACCGGCTGCGCAAACTGGACTACGGCGCGGCGGCTCAAATTATCGGAGAAATCGTGGAAACCCATCCGCGCCAGGTCGTGCTGCACAGCGAAATCGGCGGGCGGCGCGTGGTGAACATGCTGGCCGGGGAACAGTTGCCGAGGATATGTTAAGCCTGGCGAGGATTCGGGCAATAACACTTTGATCGTCAGCCATATTCGACCGCATTACCGGCGTGTGTTGATTGGTAATATTCACATGGCTTTTGCCTTCCCCTTTTCGAACGGACAGTTTCCTCGCTGCGCTCGGAATGACAAGGTGCATTGAATAAAAATGGGAGGGGCGGTAAATAACGGTTAAGCAACATTTTGTCGCCCCTTCCCCTTTAGCCCAACTACTGCGGGATATCATGGGGCCAAAACTGGGGGGCGCCGTAAGGCTCCCTTTTCCCAAATTTTCGCCCCCCAGCTTCTTCATCGAGGCCTTGTCATTCCGAGCGCAGCGAGGAAACTGTACAATCGAAAGCCGTGTTCGTTCCGCTGATTGTCGCATCGCCGGAAAGCGCAGCGAGGAAACTGTACAATCGAAAGGGGTGGGTGCGATCAAATATACTATTCACTGCACGCCGGTAGAGAGGTCGAATATTGCCCGAACTCACGTTAAGCCTGGCGAAAAAGCTGCCCCAACGCCACCCCTTCATCATTGGGCGATACCTGCCGGTGGAACAGCAGTTCAAACTCCGGCTGCAAATGCTCGATGGCCAGATCGACCAGGAGGCCGTTTTGCCAAACGCCGCCGCTGAAAGCCAGTATGGCGCAGTTGTGCTGCCGGGCCTGGTGGCGGATCAGTTCGATCAGCGTCCGGTGAAAGCGGGCTGCCACCCGCGCTGCATCGGCATTCGAATGCCGGTCTTCCACAATTTTCCGAACCAGTGCGCCGGTGGGCGCCAGGGTGGGGTGGGGTGTTTCCAGCGCAAAGGCAGTTGCCGAGTGCAGGCCGTTTTTTTGGAAAAAACGCGCGGCGGCCTGTTCGAGCAACATGGCGGCCTGCCCTTCGTAACTGGACACCGAAATCAGTCCCAACAGCGCAGCCACCCCGTCGAACAGGCGCCCGACCGACGTGGTGTGCAGCAGCAGCCCGCCGCGCGTCAGCATTTTTTGGTACAAATCCCATTCCTGCGGTGCGAATTGTGCCGGCAGTTGTGCCGGCGAAATACCCGCAAGCCGGGCCAGGCTGAGCGCGGAAATGCGCGGCTCGCGCGGCATTTTATCGCCCAGTAAAAAATCGAAAGGTTCAAAATGGCCGGCACGCGCGATGTCGGCGCCATCGAATCGAAAAAACTCGCCGCCCCACACCTGGCCGTCGTTGCCGTAGCCGGTGCCGTCCCAGATGACGCCGAGCACCGGTTGTTCCAGTTTTTTTTCTGTTTTAAAATACCCGTTTTCGGCGAGCACCGCAGCGAAGTGGGATTCGTGGTGTTGCACCTCCAGCACCGGGATGTTCCATTCGCGGCCGAGCCGTTTGCCCAGTTGGGTGGAAAAATAGTCGGGGTGTTTGTCGACGATCAGTTGGGCCGGTTTTTCGCGCAGCAGTTCCTGGAAATGTTGCAGGCAGTGTTCGAAAGCCTGCTGCGTATCAAAACTGCCGAGTTCGCCGAGGTACTGGCTGAGGTACAGGTTGCCGCGGTGTTGCCAGGCGAAGGCGCTTTTCATGGTGGCGCCGAGGGCGAGTTTGGATTGGGATATTGGGATATTGAGATATTGGGTTGTTTTTTTTGAGAAAAGAAAAGTCGGCACGTAGCCTCTGGAGCGGCGCAGAACGATTTTTTGCCGGTGCACCGGGCTGAAACGCAGCACACTGTCGTCTTGCGGAATGGCAATCGTGCGGTTGTGGGCAAGCACACCATCGGCGATGTTGAGGAGTTCCTGCCGGGCTTTTTCGTCTTCAAAAATTATGGGGGAGCCGCTGACGTTGCCGCTGGTGGCCACGAGCGGCCGGCCGGCGCCCCGGGCCAGAAGTTCGAGCAGGGGGGCGTAGGGCAGCATGGCTCCGATTTGAGCGAGCCCGGGCGCCACCAATGCAGCACACAAGCCGGAAGCTGGTTTTTCCCGAAGGGGCAACAACACGATCGGGGCCTGTGGGCTTTGCAACTGTCTTTTTTCGTCCGGATGAAGCAGCGCATCGCCTTCGAGTTCATCGAAGTCGGCGTACAACAGCGCGAACGGTTTGGCAGGCCGGTGTTTCCGGTTGCGGAGGGTTTCCAGTGCCCGGGCATTGGTAGCGTCGCAGAGCAGCAGGTAGCCGCCGATGCCTTTGGCCGCCAGGATTTTGCCGGCCAGGAGCCAGTGCAGGGCGGTGTTGAGCGGGTTCGATTGTTTGGCGCCGTTGGCATCGATCAATTCGAGTTGGATGCCACAGACCGGGCAGGAATTTGTTTGTGAAAAATAGCGGCGGTCGGCGGGGTTGTTGTATTCGGCCAGGCAGTCGGGGCATTGGGTGAATGCCTGCATGGTGGTGCGTTCGCGGTCGTAGGGCAGGCCGGTGGCTATGGAAAAACGCGGGCCGCAGTTGGTGCAGGTGATGAAGGGGTAGCCGAAGCGGCGGTTGGCCGGGTCGTGTAGTTCCCGGCGGCAGTCGTGGCAGAGTCCGAAGTCGGGCGTCAGGAGCAGATCGGGCGTGGCGTCCGACGCGCTGTGGATGATTTGGAAACCGGAAAAAACTTGCTTTTCAACTTTTTGCAGGCTGTGGCTGGTGATCACGGACAGCCCAGGTGCTTGCGCCAACAGCGTTTTTGAAAAAGCAGCGGCGCCGGCTTCGTCGGCATTGAACAAAATATGGACGCCGTCGGTAGTGTTGTTTACCCAGCCCTGCAAACCAAATTCCCGGGCCAGGCGCCAGACGAACGGCCGGAACCCGACACCCTGCACCTGTCCGGACAGGTGCATGTGGTAGGTATGTTCGGTAGGATTGGCCATGGCGTTGTGCGGACAAGTTGTTGCAAAGATCAATTTCGGGCCGGTAAAAAAGAAACGGCTACCCATGCCGGGTTAAAGGAACTCCGGGAAAACCCGGCTTTTTGATTTGCTTAACAACCATGCGGCATAACTGGCACAGGTTTTGAAATGAACCGTTTACATTCAATAATCCATATTCTCACCATAATCTTATGAGTAGTCGACCCATGCATACCTATCAAGGCCAGCCGATAGCCGATATCGGTCTGGAATTGATGTCAAACGCGCCAAATCCCTTTATCGAAATGACTTTAGTGCGGTTCAGCCTGCCTGCCGCCACGGATGTTACCCTGCGGGTATACGACAGCCAGGGTCAGGAAGTGTACGCCACTGCCGGCACGTTTGAAAAAGGCGAAAATCACATTGTTTTGCACCGCACCGACCTGCCCGAACCGGGCATGTATGCCTACCAGTTGGAAACGGCATTCGGCATCGCCGGCCGGAAGTTGATGATGTACTGATTTGAGTGCGGAATACGGAATACGGAATACGGATTGCGGAATACGGAGTGTTCACCATCCTGGTTGGGGTAGTTTCCTTCCTGAGTTTTCATTGATTCTTTCTTTTAAGGTACATTGGATGGGTGTTTTGCACCATCTATAATTTTGTGGCAGGTGCGCATGTCGCGCAGGTCTGCAACCCGGCGCCCGCTATTTGAAATTGCTTTTCCAAATTAAATTCCGAAGCCCCTGTTTATTCCTCCCGGATTCCTCATTATTTTTGGAAAAATACTTTTTTGGACTTCTTAAAACCGATTCCACGTCGTACTTTTGCCGCCGATTTCAACAGAGCCTTTCCGGACGTGGATATGACAGCTTTTCGTAAATTTTGGATTGTCTTGATTTTCAGTGGTTTGAATCTTGCCGTTTTTGCGCAGGACAACCACGATGCACCTGCTTCCGACCATTCGGCACAAGCCGGAGAAACGGAGCACGCTGCGGGTAGCGCAACGCATGAATACCCCTGCGGCCATTCGCTTTCGATCGAGCCGGAATTCAACGCCGGCGACGTGGCCGTGCACCACATTTCCGATGCCAATGCCATCCACATTGTGGGCGACCTGTACCTGCATCTGCCCTGTATTTTACATGCACCCGGACATGGCTGGACGTTGACGACCACCGCGGCGTTTGACCCGCACCACCACGGCAACGGTACCCGCAGCAAAGACGGCTATGTACTGGTGCACGGTAGCGTGATGCGCCTGCAAAATCCGGCCTACGCTTCCGGCGAATTTGAAATCAGCGATTACACCCACGAAGAGATTGAAGTCGAAGGCAAAACAAAAACCCGGTACAACGCCATCGTCAACGGCCAATGCGAACCGCTGGATGCCAAAACCACCTACGACGGCGGATTGATGGGCGGCGGGGTCACGAGTTTCAACGATTTCTCGATTACCCGCAACGTGTTCACGATGTTGGTTACGGCAATTCTGTTGTTTGTGTTGTTCTGGTCGGCAGCCCGCGCTTCGGTGCGCCGCCGCGGACAGGCGCCGAAAGGCCTGCAAAATTTCCTGGAGCCCTTCATCACCTTCATTCGCGACGAGGTGGCGAAACCCAGCATCGGCCCCAAATACGAAAAATACGTCCCCTACCTGCTGGCCATTTTCTTTTTTATCCTGGGCCTCAACCTCATCGGCCAGATCCCGTTTTTCCCGGGTAGCGCCAACGTGACCGGCAATATTTCAGTGACCATCGTGCTGGCCATCCTCACGTTTATCATTACGACGATCAGCGGCAACAAACATTACTGGGAACACATCGTGTGGATGCCCGGTGTGCCGGCCGTATTGAAAATATTCATTATCACCCCAATCGAGATACTGGGCATTTTGCTGAAACCCTTCACCCTGCTGCTGCGTTTGTTTGCAAACATTGCTGCGGGGCATATTGTGGTGCTCAGCTTCGTAGGCCTGATTTTTATTTTCGGAAATGCCGGCGAAAGCGTCGGCGGTTCGATCATGGGTTTGGTGGCTTCTATTCCGCTGACGCTGTTCATGATGGCGCTGGAGTTGCTGGTGGCCTTCCTGCAGGCGTACATTTTTACTATTCTTTCGGCTACCTATTTCGGTATGGCGGTGGAAGAGGCGCATCACTAGGATTGCGGAATACTGAGTGCGGAATACGGAGTGTTCACCATTTCAATTCCAATGATCCCAATGACTAATAATGACCTTAAATGACCCCAATAACCCTCAAGATTATTCATAAACTCAATTTATACACATGTCTTATGCAGCAATTGGTGCCGGTCTTGCCGTAATTGGAGCAGGTATTGGTATCGGACAAATTGGTGGTAAAGCGGTAGAAGCTATTGCCCGTCAGCCCGAAGCTTTGGGTGACATCCGCGCTAACATGATCCTGACAGCCGCCCTCGTTGAGGGTGCTGCCCTGGTAGCGATGGTATTGGCTTTCTTCGTAAAAGCTGCCGGTTA
The DNA here is from genome assembly GCA_964484205.1 of uncultured Saprospiraceae bacterium. GTDB lineage: Bacteria > Bacteroidota > Bacteroidia > Chitinophagales > Saprospiraceae > M3007. The sequence goes on from CAZAEZ010000017.1 coordinate 91,857, forward strand.
AAAAAATGCATTTCCGGGTCGGCGCGAAGCGGTTGGCGACGCAACGACCCGGACATTTTGATTTACGAAGTACGATTTACGGTTTACGATTGTTTTGGATTTCGCAAATGGTATTTCTGTGGTTTGTAAATCATTTTTTAATCGAACGCTTAGGTGAAAGCCGCTCCGGCGGAGTCAAACCAAAAATCGAATTTACCCCTCCCCAAACGTTGAACCAATCGTAATTCGTAAATCGTAATTCGCAAATACATATGTTGTTTCTGGGAGATTTTTCCGTGATCCGGCCCGAGCCGGGTTTGTTGTTCTGGACGACCTTTATTTTTCTGACCTTTTGGTTCCTGATGAGCCGTTTCGCGTTCAAGCCGATCGCTGAATCGCTGAAAAAACGCGAAATGGATATCCAGGAGGCGCTCGACCAGGCCAAACAGGCCCGCGAAGAAATGGCCAATTTGCAGGCAGAAAATGAAAAACTGCTGGCCCAGGCCCGTGAAGAACGCGCCAACATCCTGAAGGATGCCAAGGAGGCCAAAGACGAAATTATCGCCGAAGCCAAAGAACGCGCTAATGCAGAGTACAAGCGCAAGGTGGAAAGCGCCATCCAGGATATCGAAAACCAGAAAATGGCCGCACTGGTTGATCTCAAAAACAGCGCCGGCAGACTGGCCATTGAAATCGCTGAAAAGGTGCTCCTCAAAGAATTGGGGAACAAACCCGAGCAGGAAGCCTACGCCAAGTCGTTGGTCGATCAAATCAAACTCAACTAATTTACGATTTGCGATTTACCCAATCCTAAATCGTAAATCCCAAAATTATACAGGGAATGTCCGTTACCCGAATTGCAACCCGCTACGCAAAATCGCTGCTTGAACTGGCTATTGAACAGAACAAGCTCGAGCCGGTGCACAACGATATAAATTCGCTCAAAGCAGCAACGCAGAATCGCGATTTGTACCTGCTGCTGAAAAGCCCGATCGTGCATGCCGATAAAAAAATGGCTGTGCTCAAAGCCCTTTTTGGCGACAGAATGGATACGCTCACGATGGCTTACCTGAATCTTTTGGTGACCAAAGGCCGCGAAATGTATTTGCCGGAAATTGCTGCCGAGTTTGGCAACCAGTATAAAATCCTGAAAAAAATTACCACCGTCCGGGTAACCAGTGCCGCCCCGCTTGGCGAAGCCGTTTTGGCCGACCTGCGGAAAAAACTACTGGCCAGTGGCGTTACCACCGAAAATCTGGACCTGGAAGTGGCGGTCGACCCCAAACTGATCGGCGGCTTTGTGCTGGAATTTGACAACCAGCGCTACGACGCCAGCGCAGCCAACAAACTGGCTGAATTGAGAAGCGACTTTTTGAAAAATCAATATATCAGAGAATTTTAATGAGGTTAGAAGGTTACTGGTTAGAAAGTTAGAAGGTTTACCACCTTCCCGGCAATTTTTAAAACCAGAAACCTCCAACCAGAAACCCTCTAACCAGAAACCCTCTAACCAGAAACCTCCAACCATCTTAACGTTCAACTCAATTATTCAATAAGATATGGCAGACGTCAGACCGGAAGAAATCTCGGCAATATTAAAACAGCAATTGTCCGGCTTCGGCGCCGACACAAACCTGGAAGAGGTTGGTTCGGTGCTTCAGGTCGGCGACGGTATCGCCCGCGTGTATGGCCTCAACCACGCACAGTCTGGCGAACTCGTTGAATTTGAAAACGGCACCCGTGCCATCGTACTCAACCTCGAAGAAGACAACGTGGGTGTGGTACTCATGGGGAGCTCCGATGGCATTCGGGAAGGCTCCATCGTGAAGCGCACCGGCCTCATTGCCTCCATCAAAGTGGGCGAGGAGTTTGTCGGTCGCGTGGTCAACACCCTGGGCGAACCCATCGACGGGAAAGGCCCGATCGGCGGCAAGAAATACGAAATGCCGCTGGAACGCAAAGCCCCGGGGGTAATTTACCGTCAGCCGGTAAGCGAGCCGCTGCAAACGGGTATCAAGGCTATCGACTCCATGATCCCCATCGGCCGTGGCCAGCGGGAACTGATCATCGGCGACCGCCAGACCGGCAAGTCGGCTATTGCCATCGATACCATTATCAACCAAAAAGAATTTTACGAGCGCGGCGAGCCGGTTTTCTGCATTTATGTTGCCTGCGGCCAGAAGGCCTCCACGGTAGCGCAGGTAGCCCGCACGCTGGAAGAATACGGCGCCATGGCTTACACGGTGATCGTTTCCGCTTCGGCTTCCGATCCGGCGCCGCTGCAGTTCTACGCACCTTTTGCCGGCGCGGCGATCGGGGAGTTTTTCCGCGACACCGGCCGTCCGGCACTGATCATTTACGACGACCTTTCCAAGCAAGCCGTGGCCTACCGCGAGGTATCGCTGCTGTTGCGCCGCCCACCGGGCCGCGAGGCTTACCCGGGTGATGTATTTTACCTCCACAGCCGCTTGCTCGAACGTGCCGCCAAAGTTATTGGCGACGAAAAAGTAGCCCGCAACATGAACGACCTGCCGCCCAGCCTCGTTGAGGCAGGCCTGGTCAAAGGCGGCGGTTCGCTGACGGCACTGCCGATCATCGAAACCCAGGCCGGTGACGTGTCGGCATATATCCCGACCAACGTGATTTCCATCACCGACGGGCAGATCTTCCTCGAATCCAACCTGTTCAACGCCGGTGTGCGCCCCGCGATCAACGTGGGTATCTCCGTGAGCCGGGTAGGGGGTAACGCCCAGATCAAGTCGATGAAAAAAATCGCCGGTACGCTCAAACTCGACCAGGCGCAATACCGCGAACTGGAGGCTTTTGCCAAATTCGGTTCCGACCTCGACGCCGCCACCCAGGCCGTTTTGTCGAAAGGCGCCCGCAACGTGGAAATCCTCAAGCAGGCCCAGTACAGCCCGGTTACGGTAGAAAAGCAGGTAGCGATCATTTACCTCGGCACCAACAACCTGCTGCGCGACGTGCCCCTCGAAAAAGTCGGCGAATTTGAAGAACTCTTCCTGATGAAAATGGAGCAGCAATTGCCCGAAATTCTGGAAGAATTCCGCAAAGGCAAACTCGAAGAGGCCAGCCTGGCAAAAGTGAAAGAACTGGCTGCCGGCCTTACCGGGCAGTATAAGTAACATTGAGTGATTGAGTGATTACGCCCACAATGAATGGCGCCCTAATCACTCAATCACTCTCCGCTCAATCGCCCAATCACTCAATCACTCACTCACCCAATCACGCACTGATATGGCAGGTGGTTTAAAAGAAGTACGCGAACGCATCAAGTCGGTCATCTCGACGCAGCAGATCACGAAAGCCATGAAAATGGTTTCTGCGGCCAAATTGCGCAAGGCGCAATCCGCTATCGTGCAAATGCGCCCGTATTCCGACCGGCTCAATCGCATGTTGTCGAATATCCTGTCGAACCTCGGCAGTGACGCTTCAACCAAATTCGGCAAAGCGCGTCCGGCTAAAAAAGTGCTGGTTGTGGTGGTGACCTCCAACCGCGGCCTTTGCGGCGCCTTCAACACCAATATCAACAAAGAAGCGCTGGCGCATATCGATGCAAAATATGCGCAGCAACGCGCCGAAGGCAACGTTTCGGTATTGTTTATCGGCAAAAAAGGAAATGACTACTTCCGCCGCCGGTTCAAGGACATGACGTTCCTAACCGAGCACATGGGCCTGTTCAGCAACCTGGAATATGAACTGACCAGCGAGGTGGCCCAAACGCTGATGGATGCTTTTTCCAGCGGAAAATACGACGCCATCGACATCGTGTACGGCCGTTTCAAAAATGCCGCCATGCAGTTCCCGACCGTGGAACAATGGCTGCCGGTAGCCAAACTGGAAAGCACCGGCACGTCAAAAATGCGGGCCGACTATATTTTCGAACCCGACAAGCAGGAACTGCTGGAAACCCTGGTGCCGAGTATTTTGAAACTCCAGTTTCACAAAACCCTGCTCGATACCCACGCCAGTGAACACGGCGCCCGGATGACCGCGATGGACAGCGCCACCGACAACGCCGAGGAACTGCTCAAGAATCTGCGGATCAACTACAACAAAGCCCGCCAGGAGGCGATTACCACCGAATTGGGTGAGATTGTTGGCGGTGCAGCGGCGTTGGAGGGAGCGTAGTTCTGGATACAAAACCTGTCAGGTCGAATTTTCAAAAAAAGGCCTCGCCACAACGGGGCCGTTTTTTGAAAAATAGACCAGAAAGGGGATGAATTTCATCCCCCGGTTCACCACCTACACCGCCCGCTCCAACAGCGGGTCCCGTCCCTCCAACCGGTCTTTGAACGTCGTTTTTACTTCGATGTCGGGCTTCACCCCCTCCTTTTCCAGGTTCTTCCCGTCCAGCGTGTAGCATCCCCAGGAAGGCAGGCGGTAAAACGAACCGTCGACCAGGCGTTTGCCGGAGGTAAAAATGATCCAGCGGTAGGTTTCGGTGCCGATGATTTTGCCCAAACCCAGCTGTTTGAATCCCGCTGCCGTCATTTCCGCGTCGCTGAGCGATTGCTCGTTGATCAGCAGCACGATCGGGTAGGCCGCCGGGGTGAAATTCGACTGGACGGTGAACGCCCCTTCGCGGTATTTCCATTTCAGGTAGGGGCGCTGGCTGAGAAAACGCAGCACGTCGTCGTGCACATTGCCGCCGGTGTTGTACCGCAGGTCGAGAATCAAACCCTGGCGCGCATAGGCTTCCGTGTTCATGTCGATATAAAATTTTTCCAGTTCGCCGCCGCCCATGTTGCGCATGTGGGCATAGGCAATGCGTTTGTTCCCTTTTTCATCCACGATGCGCTGGTTGTTGTCGATCCATTCGTCGTAGAGCAGGGAGTTGAGCGCACCGGTCCGTTGCGGGTGTAAGGCAATGGTAAACGTTGACGTATCGCGCCGGAACCGGAGGGTCATTTCTGCATCCAGGGAGGGCAGGGTAAAATAGCGATTCCGGTTCGCAGCCGGGTCGACCGGCCGGCCATCGACAGTTACCAGGATATCCCCGGGGCGCAGATCGATGTTTTTTTTGTCGGCAGCGCTGTTTTTGACGATGTAGGCGACTTCGTAGGGAGCGTTTTCGTTGAAAATAATGCCTGTTTCGGCGGTTTGGGTTTTGTAAAAAATCTGCTCCTCGGACCCGGACGAGCGGAAGCCCAGGTGCGACGAATTCAATTCGCCGAGCATATCATTGATCAGCGTGCGCAGTTGGTCGCGTGTGCGGAGTTGGGGCAAAAAGCCGGCATAACGGGTTTTCATACCGGGCCAGTCGGTCTGGTGAAAATCTTCATTGTAAAAATTCTCCTCCAGGTTGGCCCAGGTTTCGTAAAACATCTGATTGAATTCATCGGCGAGTTTTTTGCGAAATGTTTGATCGATATCGATCTTCTCCACTTTTTTGCCGTCCAGGTTTACGGTGTACAGGTTTCCGCCGAAACAGGCGTACAGTTTGTCCTTGATTTCCACCAATTGCATGTTTGCCGTTTTGGCGCCCTCGATTTTTTCGGTCTTGGGCTTTGCAAACGGCTCGTAGGTGATTTTCCACCAGTTGAATTCCCCTTCGCCGTGATTGGAAGCGAACAGCACGGTGGTTTTATCCTCTTTTTGGGTAATGTAAACGTCTGTTTGGGTTCCGAAATCCGGCCCGATTTGTTCGATCAACGGACGGATCGCGGCGGCGTCGATGGTTTCGGGGGTACTGATTTTCACCGAATCCTTTTTGGCATCTTTTCCTTTCGTCGTATCGGGCGCAGCAAACAGTTCCGCATATTTTTCACTTTTAAAAGGCTCGTCAAACTTTTCCAGCGGCATGCGGTAAAGTTTGGCGTTGCCCAATCCGTAGGGGTAACCCGGCCGGAGGCGGTCGGCGATAAAATACATCCAGCGGCCGTCGGGCGACCAAAACGGCGCAGTTTCGGTGACACCGCTTTCGGTGAGATTGACCGTGGTTTTTGTGGCCAGGTGGTGGGCTATGATATCCAGTTCAAAATTGCGGCGCACGCAAAAATACACGTAGGCCCCATCGGGCGAAAAGCCTGGTTCGGGGTTCTGGAAGCCCCAAATTTCGTCTTTGGCTACCAACGACGTTGTGAACGTAGAATCCAGTTCGATGAGCCGCACTTCGTCGCGTCCGCTGAGGTACACGCCTTTGGTGCGTTCGGGGTTGAGCGTCAGGTCCCGCTCGTTGCGGGGTACATTTGTCCGCTGGATTTCGGCTTCGGAACCATCGGCAGCGATGGTGTACCAGTTGGTGTAGCCGTCGGTGTTGGTCATGTTGTACAACAGCGTTTTGTTGTCGGCCAGCCAACGCACTTCCAGCACGCGCCCGCGTGGATTTGTGGGTAGTTCAGCCACAAATTTTCCTTTCACATCGGCAGCGAAAAGCCGCCCCCGGGCTACCAGGGCCAGTTTTTTCCCATCGGCTGATATGTCGAAGCGTTCGATGGCGCCTTTGAGTTGAAAATCCTGCGCGCGCTCCAGCGTCCCGTTGTCAAAAAACTGCGCTTGCAGTTTTGAACTTTTTCCAGTGGCAACATCGTAGAGCCAGAGTTGGTAATCTTTTTCAAAAACTACTTTTTCACCGTTGGCGCTCACTTGCGGATTTTTGATCGAAGTCGGGAATTTGGTGAGTTCCACCGTTTTTCCGCGTCGTAATTCACACAAGTTGTACTCCCCGTTGGCTTTGTCGGAGGCAAAATAGATTTTGCCCTGCCGGTCGATGCTGTACCACATGTCTTTGCCCGGCCAGTCGGTGTAGGTTTTAAACTCCCGTGTTTTGGGGTTGTATGCCTGAATGTCGGGGTTGTAGGCGCCCTGGTAGCGTTTGCGGTTCACCTGAAATTTGCTTTCCCAGGTTTCATTGAAAAACAACTCCCCGCTGCCGGGGTGCTCTACGACCGTGTGCACGGTGTTGAAATAGTTCCCGAACAAGCGTACCGGTGTGCCGCCGTCGACAGCCACCTTGTAGCCCGATTGCCGGTTATAGCGGTTGGACGTGAAATACACAAAACGCGAATCCCAGGACCAGCTGTCCACATGGTCGAAGGCCTCGTGGAAGGTCAACTGCCGGATTTCGCCACCGTCAATCGGCATCACGTATACATCCTGGCTGCCGTACTGTGCACCGGTGAAGGCAATCCAGCGCCCGTCGGGTGAAACGCGCGGGTACAATTCATCGCCTTGCATGGCGGTCAGGCGCGTAGCGGGGCCGCCGGTGGCTGGCACCTTCCAAAGGTCGCCTTCGAGACTGAAGATCACCGTGCGGCTATCCGGTGTCAGGCATGGGTTCGAGGCGAATACCAATTCGTTTTTTTGGGAAAAAACAAGTCCGCTGGACAGCGGCAAACACAGGAAAAGGAGGGCGTAACGCATGGTTTAAAATTTTGGGGCAAAATACGCAAACACACGGTATGCTGGTGGTGTGGGCGACCGCAAGGGTGTGGGCGACCGCAAGGGTGTGGGCGACCGCAAGGGTGTGGGCGACCGTAAGGGTCGCCCCTACGGCATCGCGGGAAATGAAGGAGGACACCATAGGATGGTCAATTTTACATTATGGTGAAACCCGCATTTCGAGAAAGCGGCACATTCATATTTGCCGGCAATGTGAACCATCCACAGTACCATGGATTCCTTTACCACCATGTTGTAGGGGCGACCGCGATGGTGCGGGCGACCGCAAGGGTGTGGGCGACCGCAAGGGTGTGGGCGACCGCAAGGGTGTG
>CAZAEZ010000017.1:99668-99817 GCA_964484205.1 uncultured Saprospiraceae bacterium
CCGCATTTCGAGAAAGCGGCACATTCATATTTGCCGGCAATGTGAACCATCCACAATACCATGGATTCCTTTACCACCATGTTGTAGGGGCGACCCTTGCGGTCGCCCGAATCCTTGCGGTCGCCCGAATCCTTGCGGTCGCCCGAATC
>CAZAEZ010000017.1:99917-115456 GCA_964484205.1 uncultured Saprospiraceae bacterium
TCCTTGCGGTCGCCCGAATCCTTGCGGTCGCCCGAATCCTTGCGGTCGCCCGAATCCTTGCGGTCGCCCGAGTCCTTGCGGTCGCCCGAGTCCTTGCGGTCGCCCCTACAGGCGCCTGACATCCGGCATTTTTACCCACAAATCAACCGCTGCTTCTGCTTCCGGGCCGGGCCGGCTGTTTGCCTTACCATAGAATTGCAAAATTTGCTTGTTCCGCCCGAGCTGAATCGTGGCCAGCCGGCGGCGTCCGTTTTCCATACGAATACTCCAGATGCTGGAGTAACCGTCCCGGCAGTTGGCCCCGTATCCCCCTACGCAGTGGCGCATGATCGCACCTTCCCGCAGCAATTCCAGGATGTTTTTCACTCGCCGGATGTGCACGAGGCCGTATTTCGTAAGGATCAGATAGGAGTCCTCCATGCCCATTTTGGGAAATGGCAATACCCCGATGGAGCGCTCTGCGGCCTGCACGTACTCCTCCCAGGCGCTTACCCGGTTCATCAGCGACTGCTCGGAAGCCTGCCGGATATCAAAGTCCGGGTACAGCGGTTCCACCGTTTGTTGAATGTCGCTCAACTGAATAACCAAGGGCTCCACGCGCTGGTGGCGCACAAAGGCCACAATGCGCGGCACCCGTTCGGCATAGTCTGCTTTCCAGTACCGAACGACGAAGCGGATAACCGCCGTCCATTCCGCTTCAAAATCGCCGAAGGGCTGGTCCAGTTCCCAGGCGAATGCTTGGGCCGCCTCCACCGGTCCGCCCATGGCGCGCACCTGCGCCCAGCGCATCGCCTGCGTGATGCTGAGCGTTTCCGGCGCCTGTTCCAGAAAATGCGCCGCTTTTTTAGTGAACTCAAACGGCAGACCCGGCGCCCGGCTCAGGTTGTCGCCGGCAGCCACGTGCAGAAACCAGTTGATCACGGGGTAGTTCACCTCGTCGGCTTCGGTGGCTGTTTTCAACACAGCCCGGTACAGGGCCGGCGGCAGCGGAAACCGGATAAGCACATGCCGGGCCAGGCTGTCGAATACCCGGGCCGGCCGGCGGCTGCGTGGTGCGCGCCAGCTGTTCAGGGCACGCCAGTGCTGGCCGCTGCCCAGGCAGTGCAATACGGCCAGGAAGAACCCGTGGTTGTTGCCGAAGGTTTCCCGTGTGGATTTGCGCCGCAGCAAGCTGCGCAGCAACCGGTTTTGTTCTGCTTCCCGGAGGTACAATTGCTGCTCCAATGCGGGTTGCAGGCGGTGTGCGGAGCGTCGCAGCCGCTGTTGGTGTTTGGATTTGCGGAATGCCTCCTTGTGCAGGCATTCCTGAGCATACGCCTCCTGTTCGCGACGGAGACGTGCCGTGCGATTGGCCATAATTTTGAAAAATTTTACTGAATTGAAATTGAATTGTCGGGCGTGCGTGCAGCACACCGGGTCACCTGAAAAAGGCGACCCAAGTACAAATCGTATGTTGCCTGAGGAAGCGCATGATGGGAATTGGTTTACGTGGGGCAAAACCGGGCTGCGTTTGGAAAAGTTCCCTTAACCTGTCAGGTCGGATTTTTGAAAAAAAATGCAAGCCGCCGGGCGGCCTGTTTTTTTTCAAAAATCCGACCTGACAGGTTTTGTCCCTACGGGCAAACCAATTTCCCAAATCCAATCAAATTGCCCGCCACCACCCGGTAGGGCAACACGCCGCGATGACCGGCCAACACGGCGCCGGGAATTTCCAGGCGGTGCAAACCGGCGTTCAGGGGAAATTCCTGCCGGTGTATTTGCCTTCCGTTCAGATCAAAAATTTCGAGCAGCAGGTTGGTGGGTTCGGCCAGCGCCACGGGGATGTGCACCGGCCCGTTTGCCGGGTTTGGCGCAGCCGGGAAAATGCGGGTTTGGTCAATTTTTGGCGCAGCCGAAAAATCGAGGGCCAGGCGGTGGGTTGTTCCGGCGGAAGTGTAAAGTTCCGGGCGGAGGCGTTCGGGTTGAAGGCGCAGGGCGCGGCTGAGTTGGAGCGCTTGCCGGGCTTTGATTTCTACGAAAAAAACGGGCGCGCCGGCGGGCAGTGCAGGGGCCGTGGGATCGTCCCAACTGAGGGTGAGCAGGCCGGGTTGGGGCTGGGCGTAAAATTGGTTCTGAGTGAGCGGCTGACTCGAAGTCAGCCGCTCACTGAGCGCAACGCTGGAAATTTCCAGCGCAGCGGGGTCGAATTCGAGGGCGAGTTGCAGACCGAGGAGTTCCCGGGCTTCGCTTAAATGCAGGGGAATTTGGGTGGTTTGGCCGGGTTGGAGGAAGGCATCTTCCAGTCGGAGTATTGATTCCGCGCGTTCATCCGGGATAAATAGGGAACTGGATACCGCATTGCCGTTGATATCGCCGATTTTTATTCCGGTGAAGTCGACCTGCATATTCCATTGGTAGAAGTCCGGGATGGTGACTGTGTCCGGGAAGGGATCTGCGAACGGATTTGCCGGATTAGGGAAAACATAATCTTTGGGCAAAAACCGCCAGGATGTATTGCTTGGGAGCGCTGTGTAATAACCTAAAATCAATTTTCGCAATTCAACCATATCGAAAGTCGTAACCGTTCGGCTGTTGTTGGCGTCGGCGGCGATAAACTGGTAGGGCTGGTCGAAGGGTTGCAGGCCCAGGATGTGTTTGTTGATCAACACCAGGTCGAAGGTGGATACGCCGTTCAACGGGTCGTTATTTTTAGAAAGTACGAGTGTAACGTCGGCGCCGGATGTAATGCCGTTAAAATAGGCACAGGCAGCTGTTTCGGAAAAACAATGCACGGGCAAGGCCGGGTGGATGGCGCAAAGATCGAAGCGTACCTCTTCGATGGGTTCGTCGAAAACGGTGAACGTACAGGCATTGACACTACTATGAAAACAGTCGCAGGCGCCGCTATTATCCCATACAAACGCCTCGGCGGTATCCATGCCTGTATTGCCGGCCAGATCGCGCACCCACAGCTCCACGATATTTGCGCCCAATTCACAAGCAAAAAACTGGACGAACAGCTGCGGGCTGCCGTCGGGGTTGGTGGGAAAACCGGCGCCGGTACCGGCTTTGCGTATCGCAAACTCAATTTGACCGCCCGGGGTACAGTTGTCGCTTAGCGTATCGAGAAAATCGGTGGCCCAAAGCGTGATGAAGCAATTGGGTAACCAGGTAACTGTCAAGCCCTGCACCGCCACCACCACCGGTGACTCCGTGTCGGGGTTGCATTGCGCAGCAAGTTGAGTGAAGGTGAAAAAAGCGAGTAGGATTAGGGTAGCGATTTTTTTCATGGGATGACGGGTTGATTTCAGCAGGCAAGTTAAGCCTGTAAACTTTGTATTTCAATACGTTGGATTGGGTATTCCTAACCTGTCAGGTCAAATTTGGATCAAAAAACACGCCGCCCGGCGGCGTGTTTTTTGATCCAAATTTGACCTGACAGGTTTTTAAAACGCCCCGTGCCCTTGCGGTCGCCCGGCGCCACGTGGGCGACCGCAAGGGTGCGGGCGACCGTTTGGCATTGGGCGCCCGTTTGACACATGGGCGACCGCAAGGGTCGCCCCTACGGCATCGCGGAAAGTGAAGGAGGACACCATAGGATGGTCAATTTTACAATATGGTGAAACCCACATTTCGAGAAAGCGGCACATGCATATTTTCCAGCAATATGAAACATCGACAGAACCATGGATTCCTTTACCACCATGTTGTAGGGGCGACCCTCGCGGTCGCCCGTGTCCTTGCGATTGTCCGCGTGGCGCCGGGCGTCCGTGTGGCACATGGGCGACCCTCGCGGTCGCCCGTGTCCTCGCGGTCGCCCGTGCCTTCGCGGTCGCCCGTGTCCTCGCTCGCGATCGCCCCGACGGCCCGCTTCATTTTAAATTTGCCCCGCTTCATATTCAAAAAATTGCCGCCGCTCAATGGCTCCGCTACTTTTGTTCCATTCAAACAAACGGGATACAACACCGGAATAAAAAAGCATGACGCAAAAACAGATCACATTGGTCAAAAACTCCTGGCGCCTCCTGCGCGACCTGGATCAAACCCAAGTGGGCGACCTGTTTTACAGCAAACTTTTTCTGGATCACCCCGAACTCCGGCGCCTGTTCCCAAAAGATATGAGCGGCCAATACCAAAAACTGATTGCAACCCTGCACGCCATGATCATGCGACTTGACCACATGGACAACCTGGAACAGGAACTGACCGAACTGGCGCAGCGGCACGTCCAATATGGCGTTCGACCAAAACATTACCAGCACGTCGGCGCCGCCTTGCTCTGGACACTGGAATCCGGCCTGGGCGACGATTGGACACCCCCTGTTGCCGAGGCCTGGACAATCTTGTACAAATTAATCAGCACGACTATGATCGAAGCGGCTGAACACACGACAAACGATTAACAAGCACCTGGCCTCCAAATACACCGGTTTCCGCGACGGGAAAGTGAGCTGGTATGTCAACTATGTTTATACCTTCGATGCGGAAGGTTACCCGGTGCCCAACGCCTTGTCGTTCAGCAGCGGAAACACTTACACGGTTTTTCATAAATATCAGTAAACCAAATTATTGGCTTGACCATGTTGCGCCTGCACTGTTTGCTCATTTTCCTGATTTGTGCTGCTCAGACAGTGCGGGCGCAACCCTTATCCTACGCTTTTCAAACGGTAACCACCGCCCAGGGCCTGACTTCCGGCAACGTCGGGGCAATTGGCCAGGATCGCTACGGATACATTTGGCTGGGCACTCCTGATGGACTGAACCGGTACAACGGCTACACCGTACAAACTTTTGAACACCAGTATGGCGACAGTACGACCATCCTGCCCAGCAATGTGCGCTACATCTACAGCGATTCGAACGGGCGCCTTTGGATTTGCTTTTTGCACGGCCTGATGGAGTATGATTTTTCGAAAAAACAATTCCGGCAATACGGCGCCGGCAAGATTTTCTGGGCAGGCCCGGTAGCCGAAACAGCGCCGGGCATTTTGCACCTTGCCAGCCGCCAGGGTTTGGTTAAACTGGATACAAAAAGTGGGAACCTGCACTTTTACCGGGATGAGCCCAAGGCCGACCCGCTCCTGAGCACACAAATCTGGGAAATGCAATTGTTCCGCAATACACTTTACATGGCTCGGGATACCGGCCTTGTTTTGCTGGATTTGCGCACTAAAAAGGCTGCTTCGGTTAATTTGCCTGTCTGCTTGCGCGGCCACCGCATCCACCGTATCCGGATACAGGACGACGGGACGGTGTGGCTGACTTCCCGCGATGCACCTACCCTTGTTTTTCGCACTGATCTGACTTTTCAGGAATGCCGGGTGTACCGCGATCTGGAGTTTGCTTCGGATGGTTTACCCAACATGGTAACAGCAGTTTTTAAGGATACGCAACAGCGGCTATGGGCAACAACCGGGCAGGCCGGGCTGGCATTGTACGATGCCCAAACCGACCGCTTCCATACTATCAACCATAATCCTAACCTGCCGAATAGCATACCCGGAAATAATATCACCTGTGCCTTTCAGGACAAAAACGGGTTTGTCTGGCTGGGCATGTCCGGTATCGGCGCTACGTGGTTTCACCCCGACCGCAACTTGTTCCAAACACTTTTGCCCGGTCGGGATGAAAACAACGAAGGCAGCCACTGGGCCCGGGCAGCGGTGGAAGCACCCGATGGAACGCTTTGGATGGCAACGGGTTCCGGATTGTATCAATATGACCGGCGTACGGGTCGGTACCGCAGTTTTTTGAACCGGAAAGGAAAGCCAAAATTGCTGCACGACAACTCCGTGTACGCCCTTTGCTTCGACAAGCAGGGGCGCCTGTGGATCGGCACGGCAACCGGGGTCAACCGCTACCATCCGGCAACCGGCCGCATGGAATTTTTGACCGAAAAAGACGGCCTGCCCCAGGCTTATTTCCTGGCCATTGCGGAAGACAGCCGCGGCACTATCTGGTTTGGCGCCACCCGCGACGGGCATTATTTTTTGCCGGCAGGCGAAACCAAAGCCCGGAATATTCGGGAACATCCGGTGCTGGGTCTTTATGCGGGATTGTTCGGACACTGTATTTTTGAAGACAGCCGGGGACTGCTTTGGTTTGGCCTCGATGGCCGGGGGCTGATCTGTTTTAACCCAACGGAAAGCAATGCCAAACATTGGGAGCGCATACCGGAAAATGACTCCACGCTCATTGGCAATTTTGTACACAGTATCACCGAGGACCCCGACGGGGCCATTTGGGCAAGCACATCCAACGGGCTTTCGGCAATTGACGTTTCCACCTTTCATTTTACCAATTTCGACCGCGCACGCGGCCTGCCGGCCAACCGGACCTGCGGTGTGCTCACCGATCACCACAACCGATTGTGGGTCGGCAGTTCGCAGGGGCTGTTGCTGGTCGATAGCACCCGGCAGCATATCCGCCGCTTCAATGTGCACGACGGCTTGCCAACCGATGAATTTTCAAACATGCCGCCTTGCCGACTTGCCGACGGGAATTTTCTCTTCCCGACCCGCCGGGGCTTTGTGCTGTTCGATCCTGAAAAATACACCCCGAGAAATTCGGAATTGCCCTTGCTGCTTTCTTCAGTCCGCGTGTTCAACCGGCCGTTCGATGCGGCGTTGAATTATGAAGCGCTCGACAGAATTTACTTCCCGCCCGGACAGAATTTTTTTACCCTGGAAATGACGGCGCTCAACTTCGGCAATCCGCGCCAGACCTGGTACGCCTACCGCATGGAGCCCTTCGACCAGCAATGGACCTACACCCGCGAGCGGTCGGCAAACTACACGGATGTGCCGGCGGGCAACTACACGTTCCGGTACAAAGCAACCACCGACCCCAACAACTGGGAGGTGCCGGAACAAACGCTCCGCATCCGGGTAGGGGAATTTTGGTACCGCTCCAACTGGTTTTGGGGTTTGTTGATTTTGGGGTTGCTTGCCCTGGTCGCCTGGTTTGCCCTGCGGCGGTTGCGGTACCGGCGGGCCTTGCTGCAACTGGAACGCAAGGCCCAGGCGCTGGCCAAGGAAAAAGCCCAGGTGCAGTACGAAAACCTGACCCAACAACTCAATCCGCATTTTCTGTTCAACTCGCTGGCCTCATTGGGCAGCCTGATCCGGTTTGAGCCGCAAAAGGCAGGCGAGTTTTTGAATGCCCTGAGCAAAATGTACCGCTACATGTTGCAAAGCCCCGACAATGAGCGGGTGCGGTTATCCGATGAGATCGAGTTTGCGCGGCATTTTATCCACCTGCAGCACACCCGTTTTGGCGATGCCCTGCAGGTGCATTTTGCTATCGACGAAGCGTATCTAAACCACGAAATTGTGCCGGTAACCCTGCAAAATCTCCTGGAAAATGCCCTCAAACACAATACGCTGGATGAGGATGCACCCCTTCGGATTGAGATCGTTACGGAAAACGGCTACCTCGTGGTGCGCAACACCATCCAGCGGCGAAGCATTGTAGAAACCAGCAACAAACAGGGCCTGCACAAATTGCGCTCCCTGTACCAATACCTGACCGACAAACCGCTGAAAACGGGGGAAGAAAACGGTTTGTTCATCGTGCAAATCCCGTTGTTGTCCCCGCGTTGATCCTTGTTTTTTCAAAAAATTACCTGCCGGAATATGAAAGCCCTCATCATTGAAGACGAACTTTTGATTGCTCGCGAACTGCGCCATAAGATCGCCCAGGTAGCGCCCGATGTGACCGTGCTGGAACATTTGCCCAGTTTGAAAACGGCGCGGAAATGGTTTTTGAACAATGCCGAACCCGATCTGATCTTCATGGATATCCAGCTGGGCGACGGCGTGAGTTTCGAACTGTTCGAACAATATCAGCTCAAATGCCCGGTGATTTTTACGACGGCCTACGATGAATATGCCATCCGTGCCATCAAAAACAACGGGGTGGATTATTTGCTCAAACCCGTAGACGAAGAAGACCTCCGGCAGGCGATCGACCGCTGCCGGTCCATGGTTAGCCGCCAACAGGTGGAACCGGTCAACTGGCCCGAGCTGCTGCGCATGCTGCAAAACCCGGAGTCGGCAGGCAGCGGGGCATACAAAGAAAAATTTATCGCCAGTTTGCGCAACCAGTGGGTGCCGATCCCGACTGCGGAAATAGCCTGCTTTGCCCGGGAACAGCTGAATTACCTGTACACCTTCGCCGGCGATCGCTACCTGCTCGACTTCAATACCCTGGAGGAGATCGAGGCACTGCTTGATCCGAAAATGTACTTCCGCGCCAACCGCCAGGTTATTATCCACATCGATGCCATTCAAAGTGTTCGCCCGCACGAAAATCAAAAACTAACCATTACGCTCAAGGCGCCCTTGAAAATTGAAGTCGACATCAGCCGGGAGAAGGCGCCGGGGTTTAAAAAATGGCTGGATCGCTGAGCAGCTGCAAAACACATGGCACAATATCGAAAAACGGCACTGGCCCTTACCTGTTTCCTTATGTTCTTTCTGTTTGGTTGCGCCCGGAAAAATGAAACGACGCAGGCGGTACGTACCTGGTTGGAAAAATCCTTTCCCGGCCAATTTGAAGTTTTAAAAACATCGTACGCCAAAAATCAATGGATCAGCTCGGATAAAAATACCTTTCGCGTGGTGCTGGCCTCCAAAACAGATTCGGCCGTCCAGTTCACCGTTACCTGGGACCGGTCTGCTCCGGAGGATGGTGGGCTTTCCCAAACAACGGTCGAAACCGCTTATCGAAATGCATTGAACCAGGTTAACGCAGCCCGGAGTTTGTATGCCGAATTGGAAAAACGAAACCTGCTTGTCTCCGTAGGCGTGGATGGTACATTGGCCGACATCTGGGTTTTTACCGAGTCCGACGCAGCATTTCGGGAAAAAGCATTGGCTGCGGTAACGGCAGCCCTCGACGTTTGGCCACACACTGCGCAAACGGAATTTCAGATGCTATTCATGGAGCCTGCCAGCCGGGACGATGATTACCGGGAAATTCTGCCCCCGGCCATGGTGCACAGCCTGAAAAGCAGCCATTGGCAGCAGGACAACTGTACGTTTGTGTTGCGGTTCCGAGGCGATTCGATCCATGCCATGGAGGAGTTAAAAAAACTGATTACGGTAAATCCGCGCGCCAAACGCGCATCGGCCTGGCTGGATACGGCAAGCCGGCGCGCTGTGGAATGGGCGGATAAACATTTGCAAAAACCATTTTTTGTGGAAACAAAGCAATATGTGGGCGAACAAGTGGATGAGCAGGACCCCATGGCGATCCGGTACTGGTTTCCCTATTTTTTACAGGTAAAGGATACAATGTCAACCGAACCTGATCCGGATGGACACATTGTTGTGATTTATCAACCGGAGCAAAATATTTGTAAACAGATTTTTCTTGAAAAGCAGCCTGCCCGGGGGAATTGAATGAAACGGGGAAACCGGGCAGTATTCGGTCACCGCCATTCAACTTGAATTTGATGGCGCCGAATTTTAAGTAATGAATTTGATCTAAACCGTTGTTACTCATCACTCATCATTGTCTTGTTCAGCCATGATCATCTTTTGGATACTTTGGAGTATAGATGCCATTGCAGCCCTGGTGGCGATAGTCTTCTTTTTTATCGGAATTGCCGACGGCTCCGTCTCTTCGTCAAATTCCGGCATCTGGTTTTTGATGCTGGCAGGGCTTGCCGCAATTTTGTTGGGTAGCCTCTGGTTGAAAGCGCACGAGTACATGGGCCTGGCAAAGACGTTGCTTGCTGTTTTGGCCGTGCCGACGGCCTTGTACGGGCTTTTTTTATTGGTGGCGATTTTTCCCAATCCGCGCGGGATTTTGGTTGGGGCAAAACTAAACGGCTCATATCCAACCGGGCTGTCGTGTCGGCGGGACGCGCCGTCACGCCGACACTTGCGTCCGATTTTTTTGCCGTTGTTGGCGTCCTCGCCATAGCCTGACGGCTATGGCGTCCTCGCCAACAACAACGGCGGAGTGTGTGGCTAAACCAAAACCACCTCGCCAACAACAACGGCAAAGTACCAGATGCTGGTTGCGTTTCGACTACGTTGGCTGCTTTTCCCAGGCTGAAACCCGGGGAAAAATGTACGCGAACTAACAGTTCGCGTTACAGACCAGACAAAGAAAACCGAACCCCCAGGTACGCAACCGTCCCCATCACCGGCGCCCAAAGTTGCGAGCCGTTGAAATAGGGGCTGTTGGGTTCATTCACGGCGATGATTGCCTGGTGTTGCTGGAAACCGGTGAGGTTTTCACCGCCGAGGTAAAACTCGACCTTTTTCCAGCTCCGGGTGATCTGGGCACTCCACAGGCCGTACACCGGACTTTCTTCCCGGTGAAAATCGTGGGCATATTCGTGCGGTATTTTCGAATTATCCGGCAAGCGTTGCGGACCCACGAGTTGAACGTTGGTGTTGAACATCCATTTTTTGTCGGGGGTGGTGTAGTCCAGCGTGATCAACCCGCGGTGTTTGGCGACGAGCGGGAGCGCCCGCGTTTGGCCGTCGGCAAAAGTGGCGCGCACGTCATTCCATTTGTACACCAGCTTAACATCCAGGCCAGGTATCGGCGCGTATTGGAGGGTAGCCAGCAGACTGTTGGAAAACGATTTGCCGTCGATGTTGTAGAAAAAGACATCGGTCGGCGATTGGTCCACATCCACCAGGATTTGCTGTTGAAAATCGGTGCGGTAGAGGTCGACGCTAAAACTGCCGTTGCGGCGGGCCAGTTTGAAGTTTTGGGTAAAGTTGATGCCGTAGTTCCAGGCTTCCTCGTAGCTCAGGTCGTTGGCGAAATGGAGGGGGCGGTTGCTGGCCAGGAGGCTGATGTTTTCGGCGATCAGGTTGGGCGAGCGGAAACCGCGGCCTGCTGAGATGCGCACGACACTTTCGACGCTGAAATTGTATTTCGCGCTCAGGCGCGGCGTGACAAACCAGCCGAAGCGGCTGTTCCAGTCGACCCTGCCACCGAGTACCACCACCAGGTCGGGAATGCCCATGTCCAGGTTCGGGCGGCTGTAGGTATATTCGACCATGGCGCCCGGGACCGTCTCCGTACGGCTGAGGTCGCCCTCGTTGACTGTTTCGTCTATGTCGTCGTGCTGCACGGATGGTGCGAAAACAACCTTGTGATCGGTAGTGCCGACAATGGTTTCAAAAAGCGATTGCCAGTACACCGAGCGCTGGGTGGCCCGGTAGCGGTTGGGGCCGTACACGGCTTCGGTATGGTGCCAGGAAGCGGAGAGCATGTTCCCGATTTCCATGTAGGGTTTGTCGAACAGATTTTTGCGGCCCATCTTGCCCCAAACCTCCACGCGGTCGTTCTGCTGGTCCACGCCGAAAAGGCCGGGAATTCCGTCGATCGGGCGAATCTGACCACCGGTTCGGCGGTCGGTGAGGGCTTGCACATTAAACTGGGCACAAACGAGCGGCCCTTCATAAAATGCCCGGTACAGGCCGTTTAATTGATGCCGGTTGGGGGCGTCGTAGAAATTGTCGTCGTTCATGTCCCACTTGTTTTCCACAATGCTGGCATGGGTAAGCAGGCCGTGGGACACTTTTCCTTTTCCTTTTTTATTCAGGTGCACGTTCAGTTCCCCGCGTCCTTCCGAAGACGTGAATGCATTGATAAACAGGGGGAGATCGGTGTGTGGTTTTACCAGGTCGGTGTTGATCTGGCCGGTAATGCCGGTATAGCCGTTTTTTACCGTACTGGCGCCCTTGGCCAGTTGAATGCCGTTCAGCCAGGTGCCCGGGATAAACTCGAAAGCAAAAGGTGTGGCGATCCCGCCGAGCGTAGGCCGGTTTTCCACCATGAACTGGCTGTAAATCCCGCGCAACCCCAGCATATGGATTTCTTTTACCCCGGTGAGCGCATTCGAGTAGGTGACATCGGCCACGCCGTTGGTTTCAAAACTTTCCGACAAGTTGCAACAGGGCGCCTTGCGCAGTTCATTCCGGTGGATGCTCTCGACATTGCGCGTGTCCAGTGTGGATACGTGCGTGTCGAAGCGGTCGCCGGAAACGGTCACCTCCTGAATTTGGGTAATGCCCAACACCTCGACCCAGATACTGTCTTCGTGGGGCAGGATTTCTACCTGGGCGGGGTCGTAACCGACGTAGGTTACCTGGAGTTGGGCGGCTTTGGCCTGGCGCGGTATCCAGAACCGGCCGAGAGTATCGGTAATCGTGCCGATACCGGTGCCGGCCCATTGCACGGTAGCGCCGATGAGCAGTTCTTCTTTTTCGTTGGTAACGATGCCGTAGATGGTTTTGGAGGACTGCTGGGCGTTCACAACGCCCGATGCAGCTATCAGAATCAGCAATAGTTGTTTCTTCATGATGTAACGCGAACAATGTTTACATGCAGGGCATGCACGTAGTGTTCAAAAAATGTTGAATTGCGAAAATGTGTACGTGCCGGGGGGCAGTACCTGTTGGAATACGGGAAAATTTTGGAGCGAACCGGAGGTTCGCGTTACATCTAACAAAGGAGCCGCTCGTACCGCAGGCAGATCAGGCGGCCGGAGAGGGGAGGGGGAGGGTCTGTTTTCAGGGTATTGGCTGAAGAAGCATCGCAGATTACCGGCCGGTACAAACGTAAAAAGCCGGGCAGTTCATCGGCCCAGAGCGGGCAGTCGAAGGCCTTTTGCCAGGGCTGTGCAACGGTGAATTCGGTTTTTAACAAAAAGACCTTCACCGATTTTTGAGAACAGCAAGGCGCTGTTTCGGCTTGCAGGCTTTCCTGTGCGCAGCACTCCGGAACCAGGGCTGAACAGCATGGATCTGCGACTTCCGAAAAGGATGTTTCACAGGGGTCCTCGGCGTCGAGGAACACGGAAACGGCCGTTTCACCCAAACAATAGCAGTACAGCTGTTGTACACTGATACCCACGGTGGAGAGCAGCAGGGCTGTCATCCAAAGCCAGAGTACCGGTATGTACGTTTTTTTATGCACGCGTTGCAGGGGAATTTTGAATTGAAAACCTGTAAAGGTTTGCAAAGATAAGGCCAGTTGGCGGGCAACGCAATTAATCGGACGGATTCCCGGGTAAACGATTTACGAATTACGATTTACGAATTACGATTGGTTCACCATTCGGAGGTTGGATAGATTCTCACCTACGCACAGTTTTCAAGTAAATTGAAAACATACCTATGCCGGAATGGTGAATCAATCGTAATTCGTAATTCCAAAATCGTAATTCGTAAATCGTAATTCCAAAATCGTAAATCAACATCTCAAATCTCCTCCGGGCCTTCGCCCACCCAATCCTGAATGTACCAATTGTCCACGCAATGCTCCTTCAGGTCTTCCTCGATCCATCCGCGCACATCACTGATGATGGAGCCGGGGTACAGCAAATGGATGTTGGGCCCGGCGTCGAGGCTGAAATAGACCGGGTGTTTGGTTTCGGCGCGGTAAGCGCGGATTTTTTCAATCAGCGCCACCGAATTCGGATGCAGCAGCATGTACGAGGGGTTGCTGGCCATCATGAGGGCGTGCAGGGTCAGGGCTTCGTCTTCCGCGATTTTGCCGAAGGCCTCCAGGTCGCCCGTGCGCAGGGCTTCAATTAGTGTGGTCAATCTGGACTGCGCTTGTTTGTACCGGGCCTCGGCGTACGGATTGCCTTCCATGAGCGCATGGCCGGCCCGGCTGCTGACCGATTTTTCAGACGTGCTGACGATCAGAATATCGTCGTGAAAATCTTTAAATGTGGGGTGCAGCAAATCTTCCACCGGCACGGCAAATTCGTCGGAGGAGCCGGCCACCGCCGGGGTTTTACCCCACAAAGCGGCGTATGGATAAATGGAGCGGCAGGCGCTGCCGCTGCCCAGACGGGCGATGTAGGAGGCTTTAACATCGAAGGCATCTTCCTCCTGCAGGGTGCCGAACAAGGCATCTTCCAAGGTGCACAGGCAGAGCGCCAGGGCCGACATACCGGACGCTGAGGAGGCGATACCGGCAGAATGCGGAAAGGAATTGCCGGTTTGAATGGTCAGTTCGAGTTGCCGCAAAAACGGAAACTGCGGCTCCAGGCTTTCCAGAAATGCCAGCACTTTGGCCCGGAAGGCTTCGTTTTCCTCGCCGTGGAATTTGAATTCCAGGTCAATCTGATTGTTCGCGGTTTCTTTAAAGGCATACCCCAGTGCCGTGTCGGTGCAGGATGCCGTCAGCGTGAGGCTGAGCGAGGGATTGCGCGGGAGTTGACGCCCGTGTTTGCCCCAGTATTTTACAATGGCCAGGTTACTCGGGCTGCGCCAAACGATCTGGCCGGGTTCGGGCGGGTTGGAGGAATCGAGTATGAGTCGCGGATTTTCGTACATGTTGCGTTGGGATATTGAGATATTGAGAAATTGGGTATGGAGGCAAAGAAACGGAATGCCGGATAAAACCCGGTTCAGTTTCCTGTTATTTGGCCTACTTTTGCGGGATTCCTGGCAAAAGGCCCTGTGAAAATTAAACCGTCGGCAACCCACCCTGTACCTCCTATGATGCAAAAAATTTGGTTGAAGATCCGCCACCTTGGATTTGAATTGTACAGTTTTTTTACCGCGCCTTTTGTTGTTAAAAACTGCCTGGGCCTGATCGCGTTTTTCGCCGGCCTGCTGCTGCTGACATTCTGGTGGCTGAAATGTTATACCAATCACGGGGAAAGTTTGCAGGTGCCGAATTATGTGGGCATGGGTATCCGGGAAGCCGTTCGGAAGGCGCAAAGTCGCGATTTTGAATACATCATAAACGACTCCATTTACGTACCCGGCCGGCCGCCTGGCGAGGTGCTGGCGCAAAACCCAAAAGCGGAAAGCCGCGTCAAAGAAGGCCGGGCCATTTATTTTACCGTTACAAAAAACAATCCGGACATCATCAAAATGCCGGAACTGGTCGGCAGCGACGACTACGACCTGTACAGCCGAAAAATCAGTCGCCTGGGCCTGAAACCTCGCATACTGGCCCGGATGGCCGATCCCAAACTGGCGCCGAACACCATTGTCGCCGTGTTGTACCGGGGCGATACGATCACGCAGGACATCCGCTACGGCTTCAAGGTGGAAATGGGCGCCACCATCGACTTTATCGTTTCCGAACAGGTCACGCTGACGGTTGAAATCCCCGACTGTGTTTGTCAAACCTACGATGCTGCCCGTTTTCTGATCACCAGCAGCAACCTCAGTATCGGCGCTGTGATCAAGGACGCCACTGTGTACGACGAGCAGTCGGCCTACGTGTGGCGGCAAACGCCACCCTACGAAGTCGAAGGCACCATGCGGGTCGGCGAACAAATTGATCTCTATTTGACCCAGGAATTGCCTGCGGCATGCGGGGGGAGGCAATGAGTGATTGAGTGATTGAGTGATTGAGCGATTGAGTGATTGAGTGATTGTGTGATTGTGCCCTGAGCCTAGGGAACTTGTTTGAAACAGATTTGATGTTCGGTGCTGTGGGGTAGTATTTCGTACTTTTGACCCGATATTTTGTCAGGCTACCTGCCGCTCACTCAATCACCCAATCACTCAATCACTCAATCACTCAATCACTCAATCACTCAATCACTCAATCACTCA
>CAZAEZ010000018.1:0-111450 GCA_964484205.1 uncultured Saprospiraceae bacterium
CAAGTAAAAAAAGCGCCTTGTTTCCCAAACTACGTTGTTGCTCCAAAAGCACAAACAAAGCGCAAAACGACATGGCATACAGCACCATCGGGTGGAAATAAAAGGCCGTGACCAGCGCAGCAATCAACACCGGAAACGCCCACCACCGGACGGCTTTTATTTCCCCTTGGTAATCCAGCCAGGCCAAAACCAGCAACAGGAAGGCCAGGCCCTGCGGCATCTCCGACAGCCAGTAAAATGTGTGCGTTGTCATCAGCGTGGAAAGCAGCACGAGGACCAAGCCCCATTTCCACTGCCGGAGTCCGAGGGTAATGCCCAGGAAAATCAAAAAATAAAACAAAACATGCCCCAGCGAATAGCTGTATAAAACCGCTTTCAGGGGCAGGCCAATGGCCTGGGCGGCCCAGGCAAAAAATTGGGTGCCGGCAGCGCCAAAACGACCGCTCTGGATTTGAAGACTCCCGGTGCGCAGGATTTGAAAAGTTTGAAAGGCCATGTCGAGCACCGCCATCCGTTCCAAATAAAAAACGGCTGCCAACACGAGGAGTACCGTGTAGACAGCCGTTCCGAGGAGCGCGGTTTGGCGAATGGTGCTTTTAAATTGAAGGCCTTCGCGGATACTCATAGCCCGGTTTTACACCCGTTCGATTACGATGGCCGTTGCGCCGCCGCCGCCGTTGCAAATTGCGGCCAGTCCAAGGTTGCCGTCTTTTTGCTGCAAAACATTGTTCAGCGTCGTCACAATACGTGCTCCGGAAGCGCCCAGCGGATGCCCGAGCGACACCGCGCCGCCGAAAACATTCGTTTTGTCGTGCGGCACACCGAGCACCTGTTCGAAAGCCATGGTCACCACGGCAAATGCTTCGTTCACTTCAAAAAAGTCGATATCCGATTGTTGGACACCGGCCATTTTCAGGGCTTTCGGCGCAGCAATTGTCGGCGTTGTGGTAAACCACTCGGGCGCTTGTTCGGCATCGGCAAATCCGCGAATTTTGGCGACCGGTTTCAGGCCGTATTTTTTTACCGCTTCGGCGCTGGCCAGGATCAATGCAGATGCCCCGTCGTTGATCGTACTGGCATTGGCCGCTGTAACCGTGCCATCCGGTGTGAAGGCCGGGCGCAGGGCGGGAATTTTTTCAAACTGTACTTTTGTGTATTCTTCATCCGCGCCGACCAGAACCGGGTCGCCTTTGCGTTGCGGAATTTCCACGGGCACAATTTCAGCGCGCATGAAACCACCCTCCGTAGCTGCTGCCGCCCGCTTGTAGGAGTCGATGGCAAAAGCATCCTGCGCTTCCCTGCTGATGTTGTATTTGACGGCGGTAGCATCTGCACAAACACCCATTGCTTTTTGATTGTACACATCAACAAGGCCGTCTTTGGCCAGGCCGTCGACCAGTTCGGCATTGCCGTATTTGTAACCCCAGCGGGCATTGGGCACGTAATAGGGGATTTGCGACATGTTTTCCATGCCGCCGGCCACAACGATGTCATTGATCCCAAGCATGATACTCTGGGCGCCAAAAGTGATGGCTTTCATGCCCGAGGCGCATACTTTGTTGATCGTGGTGCAGGGCACGTTGGCCGGCAAACCGGCATAAATTGCGGCCTGCCGGGCGGGCGCCTGGCCGAGGTTGGCACTGACAACATTGCCCATAAGCACCTCATTCACCCACTCGGCCTGTACCCCTGCTCTTTCCAGGGCGCCTTTAATGGCATTAGCCCCCAGTTGGGTTGCACTTATTGACGACAACGACCCGCCGAAACTGCCGATTGGCGTTCGCACAGCCGCAACTATGAATACTTCTTTCATGAAAATTTGTTTGTGTAGTTCGTGATTGCGCGGCAAAGGTAGTGCATTTTGCCTTTCCCGAATCAGAACCAAATTCGGTATAACACCCGGTGAAAGGCAGCAAAATTTTTTAAAAAGCCCTTCTCTAAAATATTTTATATCGAATTACAAAACATTAAAAATAACAAAAACGCCACTATTGGCTGTACGCAAAACATTTCGTATATTTATGAGCGTTTTTTGCAAATTATATCACTTCAATAACAACATTTACCATGGAGAGACTTCGCCGCATTTCACCCCGTGAAGCATATGCCGCTTATGTTCGCGGACATTTATTAGTTGATGTTCGGGAGCCGGCAAATGGCGCACAAAAGACGATCGACATTAACCACCTTATTACCATGCCGATCAGTGAATTGAATCAACGGTATGCTGAATTGCCGATCGATCGCCCGATCGTTCTGGTATCCAGAGTTGGCAACAGCAGCGATGAAGCAGCCCGCTTTTTATTAAACCAGGGGTATTCCGATGTAACAATTGTAGATGGCGGCCTGACTGAATGGGAAAAGGAAGGATTGCCGGTCCGCCAGGCTGTTTGAAAAATGATTTCTGACATTGGGCAGAGTTACTGCACTTACAAATAAGCCATGCACGAATCGCGCGTGGCTTATTTTTTTGCCAAACTATTGCCGGCAGGGCGGACAGATAGCGATTCTTGCTACTTTTGGGCAAAACAGGAATTCAAATGGCTTCAAAATCGGGATTCGGTGTTCCACCTGTATTTCTTATCAGCTTATTCGCAGCCGGCATTTTCATTCTGGATACCTGGTTTGTGGAAGACAGCAATATTTCGTTCACGTATTTGCTGGTAATCATCCTCGGACTGTTTTTCAGCGAGCGCAACGATGTGCTGCTATTGGGCATCATTTCAACCGTATTAACTATTCTGGCGGTATTTATTCAGCATAAAAATGGCTCACAAACGCCTTTTGAGCAGCTGTTGTTTTCCAGAGTTGTCAGTATTGCCGGTATCTGGACGGGGGTGTTTCTCGTAATGACCATTTTGTCGATGCGGAAAGACGAGTCGGTCCAGGAAAAGCAGTTTCAGGCACTTTTTCAATACGCAACCAATGGGATTTTAGTTACAAATTTCAATGGCCAGATTGTTCGGGTTAATCCTGCTGCCGAAAAATTATTTGGTTATCAAACAGAAGAACTGCTTGGCCAACCCGTGGAAATTTTGATTCCCACCAACCTGGCTCGAATACATCAAAACCACCGGACGACCTACCGCACAAAACCACATGCACGGGCAATGGGAACCGGGTTGGATTTGTATGCCATGCGCAAGGATGGTTCTGAATTTCCTGTGGAAGTCAGCCTGAGCCCGTTCCGGACCGAAGCCGGCGAGTTTATTATGGCATTTATTGTGGACAATACCGTACGCAGGGAGTACGAGCAGCGGGTTATCCGGCAAAATAAGGAACTCGAAAAGCTGGCTGCAGCGCTGCAAAACCTGAATGAAGCGCTGGAAGAAAAGGTGCATCAACGCACCAAGGATCTGGAGAAAGCAAAAAATGAACTGGCCCTGGCCCTGGAAACAGAACGGGAGTTGGGCGAGTTAAAAAGCCGTTTCGTTTCGATGGCTTCCCACGAATTTCGCACCCCGTTGAGCACCGTCTTGTCTTCCGCCGCACTCATCGAAACGTATGCCGACCGGCTGGATTTTGAGAATGTTAAAAAACATGGCTCCCGTATAAAAAAAGCGGTCAATAACCTGAATACGATCCTGACGGAATTCCTGTCGCTGGGTAAACTGGAAGAAGGCAAAACAGAGTCAAATCTTCAGGAAACCTCCTTGTCAGACCTTGTAGCCGAAGTTTACAGTGAGATAAAGCCGTTGCTCAAGGAAGGTCAGGAACTGGAACACCAGCACGAAGGCCAGGCATTAGCCATGCTTGATTCCGGGCTTTTCAAGCACGTATTGCTCAATTTGTTCTCCAACGCCACAAAATATTCTCCGGAAAACACAACCATCCGCGTTTATACCAAAGTTACCGCTGCTGAAATTGCACTCCAGGTTTTCAATCAGGGAATGGGCATTCCGAAAGCGGATCAAAAGCATCTGTTCAGCCGTTTTTTTCGGGCAGCCAACGCGACCAACATCCAGGGTACGGGGCTCGGGCTTTACATTGTTAAACGCTACGTCGAGCTCATGAATGGCGAAATTGGCTTCCACAGCGAAGAGGGAAAGGAAACAGAGTTTTGGGTGAAAATTTACCCGCAATAATGCCCCTGGCGCTGATCCGCTATTTGAACTGGATCGCCCGAACCGGTGAAATGCTTGCCACGGCGAACGACGGGAGCAGCAAAAAAAGCAGTGTGATGAGCAAGGTGCCCAGATTGATCAGCAGCAAGGGAAGCCAGTTTAGCGCAACAGGCGCATACGAAAGGTAATAATCCGCTTCGTTCAGGCTGATAAAATGAAACCGGTCCTGAAGTACACAAAAGCCGATCCCCAACAAATTGCCCCAAAACATCCCGGTAGCCGTAATCACAGCAGCGTGGTACAAAAAAACCTGGCGAATCCGGCCATTCGTCTCACCCAGGGCTTTTAACACACCAATCATAGTGGAGCGTTCCAGCACCAACACCAGGAGTGCCGTGATCATGTTCACGATAGCCACAGCAAGCATCAGCCCCAGGATAACCACCTCGTTGTAGTCTTGCAAATCAAGCCATTCAAAAATGGCGGGAAATTTCTCCCGAATGCTCACACACAAGAGATCCGGCGGCAACACTTCGTCGTAGATATACGCATTGTACAACTCAAGATCACGAATATCATCCAGCCAAACCTCAAACCCGGCCACCTGGTTTGCATCCCAGCCCATCAAATCCTGCACCATCCGGATATCACAGAGTGCAAATTTCCGGTCGTACTCCTCCAGTCCTGTTTTATAAATTCCCGCCACATCGAAACGCCGGCGCAACTGCTCGTTTTCCTTTACAAAATGGACGATAAACCGGTCGCCAACACCCACCTGCAGGCGATCTGCCGTTTGGCGGCTGATGATAATATCCCGGGATGCTGTCGAATCTGCAAAATTAAAAGGCTTGCCTTCCAGCAGGTAAGGATCGAGGTGGCTCCAATCGAAGTCGGGGCCGATCCCTTTGAGCAGGATTCCTTCCATGGCCGACCTGGTCCGGATAATGCCCGGTTTGTGGGCAAATGCCTGAATGTGCCGTACGCCGCCGTGTGAGTGGCCGGCCACGGTACGGCCGGTTTCATAGCCAAGTACCGTTTCGGGCTCGGAATATTGAATTTTTCGAATCGTATCCAGCGACGGGTAAAATGCCTGGTCCCGGTCTATCGGCTGCGGCTCAAAAGAGAGCGAATAGGCAGTATCGGAAATGTGGATATGCCCCCAGAATTCAAAAATTTTGCGGCTGATCTCGGTTTTAAAACCTGCAATAAAAGCCGACGCAGCAATCATCACCGCCACACTGAGCGCAACAGCGACAACCGCAATGCGAATGATAAAGCGGGAAAAATTCTGTTTCCCGGAAAAAGCAATCCGGCGTGCCAGGAAAAATGGAAAATTCATAGGTGCCTGCGAAGGTCGGGATTCTGGAGAAAGATTTTCTAAAGGAATTGCTTTCCTGCAGGCAATTTCTTGCAAATCAAATCTAATTTTGCCGCCACTATGGATTTTCTTGAAGAACTCCGCTGGCGCGGATTGATACACGAACTTACGCCCGGCGTTGAAGAACATTTGAAAAGCGGCGTAATACGCGGGTACATCGGCTTTGACCCGACTGCCCCATCGCTCACGATCGGTAACTACGTGCAAATTATGCTCCTGACTTTTTTGCAGCGCGCGGGGCACCAACCCGTAGCCCTGATGGGTGGAGCAACCGGCCGTATCGGCGACCCCAGCGGCCGCGACTCGGAACGTGAACTAAAAAGTTACGAGGAACTCGACCGCAACACCGCTTTCCAGCAAAAACAAATTGAGCGCCTGCTAAACACACACTCCGATGCGCCAAACCGTGCGCTGATCCTCAACAACTACGATTTTTATGCCGGCATGAACGTGATGGATTTTCTCCGCGATGTGGGAAAATACCTCACGGTAAATTACATGCTTTCCAAAGAAAGTGTCCAGCGGCGACTGGAATCCGGAATTTCTTTCACCGAATTCAGCTACCAGTTATTGCAAGGTTATGACTTCGTCCTGCTCAACCAAAAACACGGCATAACGCTCCAAATGGGCGGCAGTGATCAATATGGCAACATAACCGCCGGCATTGAACTGGCCCGAAAGATTGCGGAAACTAAACTCTTCGCGGTGGTTACCCCACTGCTGACTAAAGCGGATGGCACCAAATTTGGGAAAAGCACTTCCGGGAATATTTGGCTCGATCCCGAGCTGACCAGCCCATACCGTTTTTACCAGTTTTGGATAAATGCGGATGACCGCGATTTGCCCAAATTCCTGCGCTATTTTTCGTTGAAAACCCGCGCCGAAATTGAAGCGCTGGAAGCCACCGGCGATATGCAGTTGATCAAACGGACATTTGCCGAAGAAATAACAACCCGCGTACACGGCGAAGCAGAATTTGCTGCCGTACAAGCTGTTTCACAACTCCTGTTCAACCCGAAAGCAGCACCTGAAACACTCCGCAGCCTCGATGCACGCACGCTTTCCCAGGTAGCCGGGGAAATTCCCGCCCCGGAACTGGCCATCGAAATTGTGCAAAACCATTGCAACATCCTGGATTTTTTAAGCGAACACACCGGCATCCTGAGCAGCCGCAGCGAAGCAAAAAAAGCGATCCAGAATAACGCCATTTCGATCAACAAGGAAAAAATTACGAATCTGGATGTCAGCATTTCGCCGGCCGATTTGCTGCATGGCCGTTTTTTGATGGTGGAGAATGGGAAGAAAAACAAGTTTTTGGTGCAGGTGAATTAAAACCGCGCAGTTATCCCGCCCAAGATATTGATCCCAAACATGGGATAATCAAGCCAGCGCTCCCGGGTATTGTTCAACACGTTGTTTATATCGAGAAATACGCCAATATTGTCGGTAAACCGGTACGACCCGCCAAAACTCAGGTCAAACAAGCCGCCGGTATAGTACGGCAGGTTTTCACGGTCCAGAAAGGCGATGCCGTCTGCCAGGTACAATTCGCCTTTCAGTGTAGCCTTCCCATCCAACAGCGTGTATACCGCGCCGGCATTCACCTCAATGCTCGGCAGTCCCCAGGGCTCGTCTTCGTTGTACAGATCATACACGAGTTGGCTGACCGACCCGGACAAAACCAGGCTTTTCAAAAGCGTAAGTTTAACCGTCCCCTGAATCCCGAATACATTGGTTGAATCGTACACCACACCAAAGCGGGTAACGCCGGGGCGCCCGGAAGCATCAAAATTTGTCTGGATCAAAGCCAGATCATACGCCTTGCCATACCGCACCCGCCCCTGGTATTCCAGCCAGCCCAGGTTGCCGCGTACGCCACCAAAATATTGGCGCCATTCGGTATTGCGCAGGTCGACGCCACGCATCTGAATGAAGGGGTTGTAATTGCTCAGGCTTTGGAAATTGTTCTTGCGCAAATCACCGTCGGCGCCGGCGAAAATCTGGAGGCCATCGCCCCACAAGCGCAGGTTGACTTCCACATCCGGGAAAATGGTAAACTCGTCGCGGTTGCTGGCAAACAAGCCGCCCACTTTCAGGTTCAGGAAATCGGCATGGAACGTAAATGTCGGATGCAGGTAAATGTTATTCAGGGTTTGCTTGGCCGTATCGTTGTAGGTTGTAAAGTCTGTCCGGATTGAAATGCTCAACGGGTGCTTTTCCGCAAACCACTTCGTGGCATTCATATCCAGGTCAAAACCGTTTTCATGATTGGAGTAGTAATCCCCCAGACGGTAAAAATTCGGCGCCACAGAAAAATTGAGGTCCATATCCGTGCGCTCGGCATTGTAGAACCGGCCTCCGAGCCGCAAGGTTTTCAGATCCTGCCGAACCTGATCGGCCTCATACTGCAGGGAGTCGTGGTCGTATCCGTAAAAATGCACCCGGTCATAGGTATACCCAACATTGCCTTCGATGGCCAGGTTGTTATCCAAATAAACATTGCCGTTCAGCAAGGCATCGGTGTTTGAAAAGCGCTGGTTTTCAAACGACTTCTTATTGGCGCCGTGGTGGCGGACCCAGGCCTTGCCGTCAAATTTTTCACCGGACTGAAAGGCATAACCCAACTCGCCGTAAATGGATGAGGGCACCCCGCCACCGGCTTTTACATACCCGTTGTATTCTTTCTCCCGCTTCCCCGACTTCATACCGATCGGGCGCAATGTTGGCGCATCATACGTGATGGTAAGCGGCTTGGGCGGCACCAGATAGTCCTGGCGTTTGGTGGTCGTATCCAGGGGTGGCAAGGTTGGTGGAACATTAATTTTGTTGGACTCCAGCAAGCGGGCATCGAAGTCTTTCACAATGTTTACACTTTCGGTCGGCAGATCATTTTGGGCAACCAATGTGGCAGCCGTCGCCGAAAGGATAAAAACGAAGAGCGCTATTTTTTTCATTCTATTTTGATTCTGAATACAGGTTAAAAGGTGTGCCGAAAACAAGGAGGAAAACTTTTCCTAATTCCCCTCGTCCATATCAAGCAGGTCGATGCCTTTGGTGCCGCTGGGTTGGACCGGTTGGTTTGGATTAATGCCGTTGAGACGATTGTATTTTTCCCGAGCTTCATTGATGATTTTCGGATCGCCTTTGAAGTTTTCCAATACGGCTTCCAATGCTGCAGATGCGCTGTTTTTATCCCCCTGGTCGGCATACACGTCGGAGAGCAGGATCAGGTTCCGCGCAATCCAGTCGTCGTAGCCCGCACTGGCCTGATTGGCGGTTCCGATCAAATCTTCAGCCTGCGCATAGTTGCGCTGGCGGTACAGGATTTGCGCCTGCAGGTGATAGGCTTCTGCCATGATCTCTGTGGTGGAACTTTGCGTAACGCGTTGTAAATACGGCAAAGCGCGGGCGAAGTCGCCGCTATCGTACGCCAGTTTTCCCAGGTAGTAGTTGGCCGTAGCCACCTGCTCCGGCGATGCCATCCGCGAGGAGGCTACCTTTTGCGCATACTCGGTCAGTACGGCGGAGTTCTTCGTTGCATACGCCGCTCGCATGACAAGCACCTGCGCTTCAAAACGGGAGGATTCCGTCGTTGCCGACTCTTCCCATTTTCGGGCGTATAACAGGGCGGAAGGATAATCTTTGGTATAGTTATAGGCCAGCAAGGCGGCTTTTTCACTCGCTTTGGGGTAATACTTGCTCGGTCCGCGTTCGACCACCGTGGCGTAGTCTTTCTGGGCCACATCGAAGCGGCTGATCAGTTGGCTGGAATAACTTTCTCCGCGGAGGTAATAGGCATCCAGCGAGTAACGTCCGTTCGGGTAGCGGGCCAGGTAGTTCGTCAGGCCGTCGATGGCTTGTACGTACCGGCCGTTCTGAAACTGCACTTCAGCCGAGTAGAATGTAACGCTGTCTTTGGCAGCCGTGTTAATATTATAACCGGGTACGGTTTCCAAAAAAGCAAAGTACTCGTCGGGCCGGTTCAAATCGCGCACATAAATTTCTTCAATGGCAGCCAGGGCGTCTTTTGCCTCCAGATTTTCGGGGTTATTGGAAAATACCTGCTTGTAATAATTCAGGGCAGCGTTGGTATTGCCCTGGTTATAGGAGATCAGACCGAGTTTCAATAAGGCTTGGTTGATCAAATTGGAACGCCCGCGAAAATCCGAAACCAGGCGTTTGAGCGGGGCAATTGCCTGATTTAACTGGCCCATCTCCGTGTAGGTATCGCCCATTTGGAAAAGCGCATCGTCGGTGTAGCGGCTGCTTGGATATTTCGTGACCAATTCTTCCAGCAGGATAACCTTGTCCAGGGAGTTGCCCTGAAGCCCTTTGATCATGGCTTTCTGATACAACGCGTATTCGAAACCGTCATATTTTTTAGCAATGGCTTCGTCGTAGTAGGTCAGCGCGTTCCGGTATTCATTCCGTTTGAAATGGCAATCGCCGGCACGCAACGTGGCGTCCCCCAAAACACCGGATTTTATTTGCGGGGATTGAATATTGTTGATGTCTCGTTTTATACCGTCAATGCTAGCCTTGAAATTAGTCAAGGCATTGTTGTAATCGTTTAATTTCAGGTAATTGTATCCCTGAATGTATTGCCCCATCATCAGACTGCTTTCTTCAGGAAGGTCCCGGTAATTTTTAGCCTGCGCCAAAAAGGAACCCATGTGATTCCGGCTAAACGTGTACTCTTCCGTTTCATTTGAAATGGAACCCAGCCAGAAAGAACTCAGTGCGGCTGTACGCGGATTGACGGGGTTTTCCAGCGATTTATTGAAAAACCGCCGCGCCTCGTCTTTCTGGTTGTTTTGGTACAGCTGCAACCCGCGCAAGTAGGTCACCTGCTGGTAGGTTTCATTTAGCCTGGGCGTTCGGTTTTGTACGGCTTCCAGCGTTGCAATAGCCCGGTCGTAGTCGCGGGTATTGAGAAACACCTGGCTCATCAGCGCCTGCGCGTCTTCGTAGTACCGCGAATTGGCCGGAATGCCTTGCAGGGCGATCAGGGCGTCGCGGTCGTATTTCAGTTCGTAGCTTAGTTTGGCATAATTGAACAGGGCATCCTCCCGGAGGGATTTGTCAAAATTCATGTTTGCGGCTTTGCCAAAGGCGTTTCGCGCGGCAAACTTGTTGTCGGTGCGCAAGTAGCAATCACCCAGGTGATACATGCCGTTCTGACCCAGCAAGCTGTCTTGTTTGCTTAGTTGTTCCAGATTTTCGATGGCTTGTTTGTAGTACCCGTTTTGGTATTGGGCATATCCAAGTTGGTAGTAGTCGGATGCCCGCAGACGGGCGCCGTTCGTCGCCGCAAATTCGAGGTAGGGCATGGCATTTTTAAAATCGCCCCGCTCAAAGTAAGCCTGCCCAACCAGCTGGCTCAGTTCAGCCCGGTTACGCAGGCGTTCATCCTTGGCTTTTGCTCCGCCGTATGAGATGACCAGATCGTATTGTTTTTTGGCAAAATAAATCTGCGTGATGTAGTACGGCACGTAGCGGCTGTACTGCTCCGAATTTTCACAACGCACAAATGCCTTGGCTGCGTCGTCGTAATAGCCTTCGAAAAAAGCGGCGCAACCGTAGTAGTAATTGGCGGGGTAGTACCATTCGCTACTCGTATTTTCCTTGATGCCCGCCAGGGCGGTCTTGGCCAGCGAAAAACGCTTGGTGACGAAAAAACTATAGCCTTGTTTGAAGCGAATCTCGTCGCGCAACGCCCCGGAAGCGGCGTCGGTAGGCGCCATATCGTAATACTCCAGTGCCTGGTCGTATTTTTTCTTGTCGAAATAATAGTCGCCGATTTCGAGTGCGGCCTGACTTGCCTGCGGGGAGGGCGCCTGGTTGCGCAAGAAGTCGAAAACCTGCTTTTCGGCTTCGGGTTGTTCGAGGCGCACCGCACATTTGCCGTGATACAGTTCTGCGCTGGTTTTCAACGAGCGCCATTCCGGTTCATTGACGGGCCGAACCAGTTCGATGGCCTCTTTAAATTCTTTTTGCGCCAGGCCGTACAAATGCTGATTATAAAAATCCAGCCCGCGTTTGTAAGCCAAATTTGCCTCGGTGAATACGGTTGATTGCTGCGCGAGCAGCAAAAATGGTGTTAGAAGCAGGGAAAATAGGGAAATGCCTTTCCGAAGGATCATAGTGCTAGGTATTTCGATTTTGAAGGACAGCTCGTCCGGATGATGTTTACTCGTATGAAACCGGACGGGGAGCATTGGGTCGTTCCGGGGCGCCAAAATTGGAACTAGAACGCGTAAAGCTGTGGCGAAAATATGGAAAGCCATTAAAAGTTGGCACAAAGTGAATCAGATTGAGACGCTTACATGACAATTTCAGTGTAGTTTCAGACTTTTGTTCGAAATCAACCACTATGCGTGCAGAAAAGATATACGCCCTGGCCCAATCTAAACTTGCCGAAGCCAACGTGCAGCTGGAACTGGAACCGTACGATCAGAAACTGCTGGCCAAAACACCCGTGGCAGTTTTTGTCAGCAACCGGTTATTGTCCGGGCTGGACGAGTGGATATTGTTGAGTTTGCTCGCGCCCCAGGTGGATACCGTAAAATTGCTCCATCCCTACCCCACTCCGCCGGCGTTTACGTTGCGGCCATTGTCCATTCTGCCTCAGCGCGGGAAACTGGAAGACCGTTTTTTACGGCTGAATTTTGCCAAGAAAGCGGCCAAATATTTGCAAAAAAACATTCCGATCGGGCTGGCGCTCGATTTTTCCGATAACCCCCTGGTGAACATGGGAAAAAATTTACTGCGCGCACAAGTGCTCAAACAACTCCGGCAAGTCGGCCAGCCTATTGTGCCCATCCACTTGAGCGCTGAAAATCTGAACGGCAATATTTTCCGGAAAATACTGACCCGCCAAACCTTTTCCAGATTCGAAGAAACACTGCGCGTTAGTGTGCGGGTTGGAAATCCAATCAGCCCAAAAGATATCGCCTTGTTTGACAGCACCCGGACCTGGGGCAAATTCCTGCAAGCGAAAATCTTTTCCCTGGGCTCTCCGTTCGACATTCAGCCCGAGCATTTTACAGCCGACAAACCCACGCAACTACAACCGCTGGCCTACCCCGTTGATCCCGAATTGGTGATCGCCGACATGGAGGCCCTGAAACCCGAATATAAAATTGCCGCGCGTGGGCAGTTCGACGTGTACGTTGCCCCGTTTTCAGCCTTGCCAAATGCCATATTTGAAATTGCACGGCTCCGGGAGCAAACCTTCCGGGAGGCCGGCGAAGGCACCGGGCAACCCCGCGACCTGGATGAGCACGATATGTATTACCTCCAGTTGATCATCTGGGACCGGGAAGAAAAACGCATTGCCGGAGGCTACCGTTTGGGCCAGGGCGATCTGATCTTCAAGCGCTTTGGGGTGACCGGGTTTTACACCCACAGTTTATTCAAAATGAAACCCGGCTTTTTCCCAATCCTTCAACAGGCTGTCGAATTGGGCCGATCCTACGTGGTTACGGACTACCAGAAACACCGGCTCCCCTTGTTCCTGTTGTGGAAGGGTATTTTGAATTTTCTGCTTGCCAACCCGAATTACCGCTACCTGTACGGCCCGGTAAGCATTAGCAAGGAGTTTTCCGATGTGTCGAAAAGCGTCATTGTGGAATTTGTCAAACGGTTTTGCTACGATAGCAAACTGGCGAAGCTGGTCCGTCCCCGCAAGCCGTTCCGCCTGAAAATCAAATCGGTAAATACCCGGCTGCTGGCCGAAATGTTGCACGGCGAATTCGATGCCCTGGAAAGTTTCGTCGAAGCCATCGAACCTGCCCATTTCAAGGTGCCAGTGCTTTTCCGGCAATACCTGAAGCAAAATGCCAAATTTATTGCCTTCAATGTCGACCCGAATTTTTCCGACTGCCTGGACGGCCTGATGATCCTGGATTTGCGCGATTTGCCAGCAAGTACCATTGAGGCGCTGAAACAGGAGAAGTGATTTTTCGGCCTAGTGTTCCAGAAAAAGCGGCGGCCTCCGGTGCCGGGTGCTTTGCTCGTAGGCGAAAGCAATTTCCAACAACACCGGCTCCGACCAGGCCCTGCCAAAAAAGGACAAACCAACCGGCAAACCATCCACAAAACCCATCGGCACCGTAATGTTGGGATAGCCCGCGCGGGCTGCCGGCGAAGAACTGCCGAGAATGAAGTGATCCCCATTTACCCAATCCGTTTTCCAGGCAGGCGCCCCGGATGGCGCAACGATGGCGTCCAGTTTATTTTCCGCAATAACCCGGTCGAGTCCGTCTGTCCGGGAAGCCGTCAGCATTTTTTCCAAAGCCTCCAGGTATGCCGGCGTATTCAGGTCACCCTTAGCCTGCGCCTGAATCAGCAATTCCTGGTCGAACATATTTTCAACCGAATCAGCTTTGTTGAACGCAATCAAATCCGCCAGGTTTTTTATCGGTGCAGCGGCGCCAAGCCCTTCCAGGTATCGGTTCAGGCCATCTTTGAACTCATAGAGCATTACCTCAAAGGAGGCAGCGCCGACATTGGTTTCAGAAATATTTTCGAGTTCCACCACCTCTGCGCCTTGTTTTTTGAGCAGTTCAATCGCCTCCATCACCAGGCTATCCACTTTCCGATGCCGCCCGAGCGGCTGTTTAAACAAACCAATCCGCTTGCCATTCAGACCATCCTTTTTTAAAAATCGGGTGTAGTCGGAAAATGCAATTCCCGCACTCAATTTTGTCTTTGGGTCTTCCACCAATGCGCCCAGGCAAGTAGCGGCATCCGCAACCGTGCGCGCCATCGGGCCGGGTGTATCGAGGGTATGGGAAATCGGAATAACGCCGGCCCTGCTGATCAAACCGACCGTCGGTTTGATCCCCACAATTCCGTTGGCATTTGCCGGGCAAATGATGGAGCCGTTCGTCTCCGTTCCAATGGCAATGATGCACAGGTTTGCCGATACGGCTACCCCGGAGCCTGAACTGGAGCCGCAAGGGTTCCGGTCCAGCACATAGGGATTTTTGGTTTGTCCGCCGACGCCGCTCCACCCGCTCGACGACATGTCGCTCCGAAAATTAGCCCATTCGCTCAGGTTGGTTTTTCCAAGAATCACGGCGCCGGCCTCGCGGAGTTTTTTCGCCACCCAGCTATCCTGCAACGGCCGGGAGCCTTTCAGCGCGCGGGAGCCCGCCGTCGTTTCCATCTGGTCATGGGTATCAATGTTGTCTTTTAGCAAAACCGGCACACCGTGCAAGGGTCCGCGGCTTTTCCCGGCCTTCAGTTCGGCATCCAGCTTGTCGGCGATTTGGAGCGCGTCCGGGTTCACCTGAATTACCGCATTCAGCATGGGGCCGGAATCATCAATGGCTGCAATCCGGTCCAGGTAAGCCTGCACGACTTCCCGGACAGAGAAATCCCCATCGGCATACCCCCGTTGAAGTTGAGCAACCGAATATTCGGAAAAAAGAAAATCCGGGTTTGCCGAAGCGCTTGCAGGTACCGGGCTTTGCCCCGCACACGAACCGGCGATTAGAAGGCCAAACAGCCAGAGTCGAATAAAAAATGGTTTGCGCATATGCTGGATTTTACTTCAAACTTGGCTCATATTCCAACGGGTTGTAGTGTGGGTGTGACTTCGAGTCGCGCCCACACTTGCGTATGATTCTCCGTGAATAATGAACGTGAGCCTCAAAATTTCATTGGTAAAAATAGCAGCAATGGCCGGTTATTTTCTTCCTACTTTTTGTTGAAAACCAGTTGAGAAATTTTTGGAATAGTAAATTGAAATAATTTTTTTGTGTCAAATTCTTGTGCGAAATTTTAAAACGAATTATTTTTGTTCGGAATCACAGCGGCGTTAAAGCTTTGATTAACAAGAAATACCAAACAACACGCCGAATAAAATTAGCTAAACAAAAAATTTAGCGCTTAACTAATCACCAAATCGAAGTCGCATCAATCCAACGGTGCGGCCACCCGTCGACTATGAAAAAACAAGCCGGCAACCGCAAACACAACGTATCTGACCCCGAACTATACGTCACCTGCGTGCAAGCCATCCGCAACGCCCACCGCGATATGGAGTTTTTCGAGCAATACGGCTACGGTATCGAGCGCCTGAAATCGTTTAAAACCATGTGCACCCAGTTTCACAACCTGCCGGATGACGACGAAATGGTCGGTGACCAGATGATCTGCACGGAAAAGAAAAACCAGGCGGCAGATAAATTGCGCACGGCAATTCGCTCGCTCATGACCCGGGTCGCCATGAAATTTCACGACCGGACGGGGCGCTACCGGAAATTCGGCACGGCCAAGCTAGGCGACATGAGCGACCCCCAACTCCTGTTTTGCGGGCGTCGCGTTGCCCGTGTGGCCCGGGCACAAATCGATTTCCTGGCCGATGTCGGCGTGAATGAAAATATTATTCAGCGTATCCTGAACGCCTGCACCGAATTTGAAAAAGCGCTGAATATCCAGCAGGACAAGTTGCACGACCGGGATATTGCGGTGGAACGCCGGGTTGATCAAGGCAACAAAATTTATGACGAGCTGATCGTCCTGTGCGATATTGGAAAAGATATCTGGGTCGAACGCGACCGGACCAAGTACGACCAGTATTGTGTGTATGAAAGCAATGCCGACCAGAAAAGAGCGCGGAAAGCCCGGTTGGCTACGTAACGCCGACTGGTAGTCGGCGAAAAAGCACCGGCCAGAGGCCGGTGTTACTTCAAAAACACCGCCATTTCTCCCCCACCCCTGATTTGCACGTCAATATCATCCCGCATCGTCGTGTACAGCGACATGCCTACATAATCGGCCTTTATGGGAAAAGATTTGTGTTTACGATCGACCAGCACAGCAACTTCGACTTGTTTGGGCAACAATTCCAGCAAAGGCTGAATGGCATAAAAAATCGTCCGGCCGGTGTTGGCCACATCATCAACAATAATGATCGGTTTGTTTTGGAGCCGACTGGCTGTCAACTCGATAGTCGGCGCATATTCCAGTGGATTGGCCGGATTAAGTTTGATTCGGGTAAGTGTAATTTCCATATCCTCCGGAAGAATCGGTGTCAGTTCATCCAGCAGCAGCTGTGCAAATTCGACGCCATTGCTGTTCAGACCGGCCAAAATAATCTCGGGTTCGCCGAAGTGGCGCTCCAAAATTTCAATCGCCAGGCGCTTGATTTTTTGCCGAATTTGTCGGTCATCCAGTATTTTCATATTTCTCGTCTTATTATTGTGCTAAGGTACATCAACGCAGTACTTTTCGCCTGCAAAACGATTTTTTATGCTTCAGTCGATACTTTTTCTGGGAGTTTTGGCCACAACGGGATGGATTGCCTGGAAGGGCTACAGCCGGGTCTGGCAGAACATTCACCTGGGCAAAGCCGGGCAACACGAAGGGCGGTATGCCGAACGCTTGCGCAATATGCTGCTGGTCGCTTTCGGGCAGCAGAAAATGTTCAAGAACGCACTCCCGGCCGTCTTGCACCTGTTTATTTATGTGGCCTTTTTAATCACCCAGATTGAACTCATTGAAATTTTCGTGGATGGCCTGAGCGGTTCGCACCGCTTTTTTGCGCCATTCCTTGGTGGTTTTTACACCTTCGTTATCAGTTTTATCGAATTGCTTTCCGTGCTGGCATTTGTAGCCACGATCATTTTCCTGGCGCGCCGCAACCTGCTCCGGGTACCGCGTTTTCGTAAACCGGAAATGAATGGCTGGCCCTCCCGCGATGCCAACCTGATTCTCCTTGGCGAGATCATCCTGATCATTGGCATTTTTTGCATGAATGGCGGCGACAAGGTGCTGCAGGCACGGGGTGTGGAACACTATCCCACTACCGGCGCATTTGCCGTGAGCAGCTGGCTTGGGCCGGCACTATTTGGCAATTGGAGCGACGGTGCCGTTGTGGCCATTGAGCGATTCGGGTGGTGGTTGCACCTGGCAACGGTGTTGGGCTTTTTATGCTACCTGCCGTATTCCAAACATTTGCACATTTTGCTTGCATTTCCCAATACCTGGTTTGCCCGCCTGGTTCCCAATGGGGAAATGCCGAACATGCCGGAAATTCAGAAAGAAGTGCGCATTATGATGGGCCTCGATCAACCTGATCCGAATGCCGCTGCCGATCTTCCCGAATTTGGCGCCAACGACGTGTTCTCCCTAAACCGGCTGAATATCCTGCAAGCCTATTCGTGCACAGAATGCGGGCGTTGCACGGCTGCCTGCCCGGCCAATATCACTGGAAAAAAACTGTCGCCCCGAAAAATCATGATGGACGTGCGCGACCGCGCGGAGGAAGTGGGTCAAAACCTGGCGTCGGGAAAATTCACCCGCGAAAATTATGATGACGGGAAAAGCTTGTTCGACCGGATCAGCCCCGAAGAGCTGCACGCCTGCACTACCTGCAACGCTTGTGTGGAAGCCTGCCCGGTGCTGATCAACCCCCTGGAAATAATCTTACAACTGCGCCGGTACGAAATTCTTACCCTGTCGGCAGGTCCGAGCGATTGGCTGCCGATGTTCAACGCTATTGAAAACAACGGCGCCGCCTGGGCCATGTCGGAAGCCCGGGATAGCTGGCGCAACGAATAAGAAACTACATTTCATATGCTTGCAAAGACATACGCCGAATATCAATCGGAAGGCCGTACACCGGAAATTCTGTTCTGGGTGGGTTGTGCCGGCTCTTTTGACGCCCGTGCACAAAAAGTAACGAAAGCCCTGTGCGAAATACTCAACCAGGTGGGTGTGGAGTTTGCCATACTCGGCAACGAGGAGCGCTGCACGGGCGATCCCGCCCGCAGAGCCGGAAATGAATTTTTATTTCAAATGACGGCCCTGATGAATATTGAGACGCTCAACATGTACCAGGTGCAAAAAATCGTGACCGCCTGCCCGCATTGCTTCAATATTTTAAAAAATGAATATCCCGAACTCGGCGGCAACTACAGGGTGGTGCACCACACCCAACTCCTGCAGGAATTGATCCAATCCGGCCGGTTGAAACTCAAAGAAGGCGGAGATTTTAAAGGCAAACGGATAACCTACCACGATTCCTGCTACCTGGGCCGCGCCAACGAGGTGTATGAAGCGCCCCGCGCACTGCTCGAAGCCCTCGACGTGGATCTGGT
The DNA here is from genome assembly GCA_964484205.1 of uncultured Saprospiraceae bacterium. GTDB lineage: Bacteria > Bacteroidota > Bacteroidia > Chitinophagales > Saprospiraceae > M3007. Next base: position 18,555 of record CAZAEZ010000018.1, read on the forward strand.
GGAAATGAAACGATCGCGCAAAAACGGCCTCTGCTGCGGCGCCGGCGGGGCACAAATGTGGAAAGAAGATGAGCCCGGCGACAAACGCATCAACCTGGAACGCGTGGAAGAAGCGCTGGGTACCAAACCCGAAGTTGTGGCCGCAAATTGCCCGTTTTGCATCACCATGCTCCAGGATGGCCTGAAAGCAAAGGAACAAAATGAGCAGGTGCTGGTTTATGATTTGTCGGAACTTATCCTGAATAACATGAAGTAATTTTTCGCAATCGCATGAATACCACAACGTTAAAAAATACGCAATCGCTGACACCTCAGATTTCAAATGCGGCCGGTTTTTCGCCGGAATCCCGTGTTTGGGTGTATACGGCAAACCGCCCGCTCAATGAAGCGGAAGCTCAGGCTGCGCAGCAGGCGCTTGACGGTTTTGTGCGGCAATGGACCGCACACAATGCCGCACTAAAAGCCGTGGCTGAAGTTTTTCAAAATCAGTTTGTCATTTTGATGGTCGACGAATCCCAGGCCGGCGCCAGTGGTTGTTCGATCGATAAATCGGTCCACTTTTTGGAGGCCTTGGGTGCACAACTGGGGGTCGACCTGTTTGAGCGGATGCGTTTTGCCTGGGTGCAGGACGGGCGTTTGCAGTTTGCCGACCGCCCGGAGTTCAGTGCGCAAGTTCAAAATTCCGGGATTGGAGACGATACCCTGGTGGTGAACACGCTGGTAGCAACCAAACGCGATTTGGAAGAAAACTGGCTGGCGCCGTTTGCCGGCAGTTGGCACAAACGCCTGGTTTGACGCCCGCCTTAATTACTCAAACTGCACATCAAGATCACCGAATGTCCTATGCAAAATGCCCAAATAATTTACCTGCAAACGATCGAGGGGCTGCTGGAAGAAAACGAAGTGGACAAAGCCCTCGACGCGCTGTTAGACCTGGATAAACAAACCCAGGCCGGCATCCGGCAGGATATCATCATGCAGTCCGGCAATTTCAAGGAAGCCAACAAGATGTTCCAGCGGGGCATGATCAGTTTTGAAGAGTTCTCGCGCATTTCAGCCCGCACACGATTTGGCTTGCTGGAATTGATGAAAGAAGTGCCCAAACGTATCCAGCGCGACGCCAAGATCCGAAGCTTAACCACCTACCAGTTCCAGGTGCCCGATGAAGCCCGCCTTGAAAAAATTATTGGCCCGCAAAGCAACCTGCTCAAAATCAACTGGCTGGAAAAAGCATTGCAAGCATCAAAAGCAGTTTGCCGGGTGGTATGCTCGGATGGCGAACTGGGCACCGGATTTCTGACGAAGGAGGGCTACCTGTTCACCAACAACCACGTCATCCCTTCCGTAGAAGTCGCCCGGGACGCCCGCATCGAATTTAACTACGAAATCGACGCCAACGGCGCTACCAAAACCCGGAATGCATATCGCCTCGACCCCAATGATTTTGCCACCAGCACCCCCGATCAGTTCGACTTCAGCCGGATCAAAATTATCGACAAACCCGATTCGCCCTTGAGCCAGTGGGGCTACGTGGAGTTTGACCCCAGCGCCATCCCGACTGTTGGCGAGCCTGTGACAATTATCCAGCATCCGAAAGGCCAGGACAAGCAAATTGCCCTGAATGCCAACGAGGTGCTCGGTGTCTGGAACCAACACGTGTACTACACCACCGACACCGAACCGGGCAGTAGCGGCTCGCCGGTTTTCAACAAAGACTGGAAAGTAGTTGCCATTCATCACGCCGGCAAAACGGATGCCGAGGGAGGCCTGCAAATCAATGCGCGTGGCGACCGGCGCGGCGCCAACCGGGGCGTACTTTTCGAACAGATTTTTCAAGTGCTGAACGGTGGCGGCGCTACTGCGCCTACGGCTGCGAACAATACCCCTTCGACGGGCAACGAATCGGCCAAACCGGCTGAAACCACCCCAGCACCACCGCAAACACCGGCAGTAGCAACCCCTGCGGCAACTACCGGCAATGCCATCCCGAAATTTGTCGTGGTGTACGACGCCCAGGATACACCGCACTGCGAGACCCTCAAGCGGCATTTATTTATCCTGAAAGCAACCAAAAAAATTGAACTCTACAATGTGCATGAGGCTCAGGTTGGCGAGGATATTGCCGGACTGGCAAAAACGAAAATCACCGAAGCCGACTACGTGCTGGTCTTGATCACCCCCAATTTGTTCAACACCGAAACCTGGTTTCACCTGATCCTGGAAGCTAAAGAAAGCGGAAAGCGCATTATCCCGATTTTTATTGAAAAACTGGATATCGATGGAACCGGACTGGAAAAACTGCGGGCGCTACCCACGATGAACCGCACGGTTTCGGATTTCCCGAATTCGGATGCTGCGTATGCGGATATTGTAACGGAAATCAAGAAACTGGTTCCGAAAGCCTGAAGTCAGTGGAATGTCGGACTTTCCCAGGCTTGGAGTATTGGGCCGTAAAATCCCGCTTCAGGCTTCGAGTTTTCGCGCTTTTTCCAGCACCTGCTCCTCCAACTTTTTTTTATAGGCTGCTACCCGATCCAGAACTTTGGGATCGCCCGTTCCGAGAATTTGCGCAGCCAAAATTCCGGCATTGCGTGCTGCATTGAGCGCCACAGTGGCAACAGGCACCCCTTCGGGCATTTGCAAAATGGACAAAATGCTGTCCCAGCCATCTATGGAATTGGACGATTTCACCGGCACGCCGATAACCGGTAAGGACGTAATAGCGGCCACCATTCCGGGCAAATGTGCCGCGCCGCCTGCTCCGGCAATAATCACCCGGAAACCATTTTCACGCGCAGTTTTTGCAAAATGAAACATCCGCTCGGGCGTGCGGTGCGCCGACACGATGGTCATCTCAAACGGCACCTTTAATTCGGTCAGGATATCGGCGGCTTTTTGCATGACCGGCAGGTCTGAATCGGAGCCCATGATAATAGCAACCATCGGGAGTTTAAATTTAAAAATTGACTTAGGTGGCGGAAACGACTTTCAGCGTTTCCTTGACTTTTTTTGCCGTGGCAACGGCTTCTTCGAGCGTTGGGGCCGTCACGGTCACATGGCCCATTTTTCGGAACGGTGAAGTTAAGGCTTTGCCGTACAAATGTACATGCACACCGGGCATGGCCAGGCATTCCGCCACGCCGTCATATTGCACTGGGCCTTTGTGCCCGGGTTCGCCGAGCAAATTGACCATAACCGCCGGGGTGTTTTGTTCCGTTGTTCCCAAGGGCAGGTTGCAGATTGCGCGCAGGTGCTGCTCAAACTGGCTGGTATCGGCGCTGTCGATCGTGTGGTGTCCGCTGTTGTGCGGGCGGGGAGCAACTTCATTGACGAGCAATTCGCCGTTGGTAGTTAAAAAAAGTTCCACCGCCAATAACCCGCAAATATCGAACGCACGGATGACCCGCTCGGCAAGCGCCTCAGCCTGTGCGGCGACCAGCGGACTGATGCGTGCCGGGCAAAGTAAAAACTCGACCAGGTTGGCTTCCGGGTGCACGTCCATTTCAACCGCCGGGAATACCCGCACCTCATCGGACGCATTTCGGGCTGCGATTACCGCCAGTTCCGTTTGAATGGGTGCAAGCGCCTCCGCGAGGCACGGCCCTTCCAGAAGTTTGGTTTTTAAATCAGCTTCGGTACGCAGAACGGCCACACCGCGCCCGTCGTAGCCTGCGGTTCGTGTTTTTTGGACAATCGGCAGATGCAATTCCTTTTTTTCAATGGCCTTGAGCAGCGCTTTTTCATCCTTAAACAATCGAAATTCCGTCGTCGGAATAGCATGCTTGTGGTAAAATTCCTTCTGCAGGCCCTTGTCTTTGATAATATCCAAAACTGCCGGGGCGGGGTGAATGGTTTTGCCGGCTTGTTCCAGTTTATGCAGGGCTTCGGTATTCACGTGTTCGATTTCAATGGTCAGCACGTCCTTGTCTTGCCCGAAAGCCAACACATCGTCGTAATTGTTAAAATCGCCGCTGGTAAATTCGGCACAAAAGGGGCCCGCCGGGAAATCCGGCGAGGCATCCAGCACGCACATTTTGAAATCCCAGGGCGCAGCAGCCAGGCAAAGCATTTTGCCCAATTGGCCGCCGCCGAGTATGCCTATTTTTTTGGTTGTATCGAACATTGTTTTGTGTATCACTTTGGTGTTTGCGCGTTCAAAAGTCGGGCCATCAGCATGCGGTTGGCGCCGGACAAATCGTTGCGAAGTTCAACTGCGAAGCCCATCTGAGCAAGCAGGCCGGCTACCTCCTTCGCATTAAATTCGTTGGTTTCAAAAAACAGGCCCCCTGCCGGGTTTAGTTTTTGCAAGGCAAATTGTGCAATGACCCGGTAAAACAGGAGTGGGTCAGCATTGTCAACGAACAAGGCCAGAGCAGGTTCGTGGTTCAATACGTGCTCCGGCATTATTTTTTTCTCTGAAAACGGGATGTACGGCGGGTTGCTGATGATCAGGTCCAGGTTTGGCAACGATGCCCATGCCCCGGAGTCGGTTATGTCGGCACAAACGAATGTCCAGGATTCCTCTCCAAGAATATTTTCAGCATTTTCAGTGGCCACAGCCAGGGCTTCCGGGCTTTTTTCGAGGCCAAATAATTGCAGGTTACGGAATTTTGCTTTTAACGTAACTCCGATGCAGCCGCTTCCCAAGCCAATATCTAAAACCGCCGGCGTTTGAATCCCGCATTTTTTCAGCCAACCCAAAGCCCAGGCAACAAGTTCTTCGGTTTCCTGACGCGGAATCAGCACTGCCGGGCCGACCTTGAATTTCAAACCATAAAAATCCGCCTGGCCGAGCACGTATTGCAAGGGCTCGCCGGAAAGCAAGCGATCCCGGATATCCAGGAAGCGTTTTTCCTGGTCTGCATTCAACTCCAGGGCTACCGGATTTCGCGTTTGAAAAACATCTTCGAAAACAATGCGGGCAATGCTGCGGGCTTCACCGGCGCCATAGCGCGGGGTGAGGTCGGCAATCAATTGTTCGTATGCATTCCCAACTGGAGTTGGTTTCATGGTATTCAAATCTCAACGGTAAAGATGGTGCCGGAAGGCCGATTATCGGTTACGGTTATCTTGCCCTGGTGTGCTTCCACGACCTGTTTGACGATGTAGAGCCCCAGGCCGGTACCGGTAGTTTGGCGCGTTTCTTCATTGCCGATCCGGTAAAATTTTTCAAAAACTGCTGTTTTTTCATGATTAGGAATTCCGATGCCCACATCGGAAACCACTAACTGCATTTTGCCCTGTACCTGCTGCACACTGAGTTGCACGGATGTGCCTTCCGGGGCATATTTCACCGCGTTTTCAAGCAGATTTTGCACTACGGCCGTCATCCCGGATTTGTCTGCCAGTATGGACGCGCCTTCGGCAGGAATATCAATACGGATATCGGTTTTGGGAAACCGGGTTTTCAGGTTGAGCGCACAATCCTGCGCGATTTGCAGCAGGTCGACCGGTTCGGGGTGTGGGCTCCAGTTGTCCTCCAGGCGGGCTGCAAGCAGCAAGTCTTCCACCAGATTTTGCAGGCGGGTAGCATCGCGCAGGCCGTTGTTGCAGAGTGTTTCCAGCTGGTCGCGGTTTAACGTGCGGCGGCTGAGCGTTTCCATTGTCAGCCGAAGGGATGCGATGGGCGATTTCAGTTCGTGGGTGATGCTCAACAGGAAATTTCGGCGTTGGCGGGCGAGCACGACTTCGCGTTTTGCCGCGCGATTAATGACATACAAGCCGAAACCCAGGCAAAGGGTAAAGAAAACACCTTCGGCAAGGATCATTCGTTGATGTTTTTCCTTGCGTTGAACCAGCTCCTTGAATTCTGCGGTTGCCCGGAGTTCCGTCAGGTTTATGCCCCGGTTCGGGCCGCCATATTTTCGTTCCAATAATTCTTCCGACAGGTTAAAAACCCGATCGTTTTCCCGCCAAAGTTGTACGGCCCACCAGCCAAAGGCAAACACCATGTAAACCAGTACTACTGTGGTCAGCCCCCGAAGTGAAATTTTATTGATCAACATAAGTCGCCATGCCTTACTTCGGCAGCGTTTATCGTTTGAACACTGCCTGCAAATTCCAAAAAAACAACAGCCCGGCGAGGCCCAACCAGATGTACATCCAAATTTGGGATGGGAATACGCCAACCACCTGTTCGTACATCGCCAGATCGCTGGCGGGCCCCACATCAAAATCCTGGATAATATAGAGCACCGCCGCCAGGCCTAAAAACATCAGCACATCCTGGTCCCAGGTAGTCCGCAGGGCAATAAAACCGAGCAAAAATCCAAACCCGAGCAAGAGCACCGTGCTACCCAGCGATTCAAACCAGAACAAGGCCGCTATGCACATCAGGCCGCCCAGAACGAGTAAGGTGTGGTGTGTGAGTTGCCGGTGCCGTGCGCCGATGCGAAACAACAAGTTGCCTAAAACGGCACTTCCCAGATAGCCCCCCATCAGCACCACGGCCTGGCTGCCCCCACGGGTGACGGTATAGCCGCTTCCATCTGCATTTATTTGCAGGCTCACCACACCGCCGCCGGTGAGCAAAGCGCCCATAGCATGGCCAAACTCATGCAGAAACGTAACCAATAAGGTGACGGGATACAGCACCAGTTGTCCGAAGGAGCCGCCAAAAAACTTAAGCATGCCATAAACCAGAAGGAAAGCAAATACGCGATAGTGCAGGTTTTGCATGGCAAGGTGGTGTGGGCGGGTAAAGTTTATGGCAGGAGGCGTTTTATAATTTACGAGTGCCGATATACGACTTACGATTCGGACTTTAAAAACAGCCTCCTGCCAAAGGATTCTAATCTTCCGGGTTAATATCAAAAAGTTCGACTTCAAAAATCAACACCGATCCCGGTGGAATTTTCGGCGACGGACTGTTGTCGCCATAAGCCAGGTCGGCCGGAATATAAAACTTGAATTTGTCGCCGACTTTCATCAACTGAAGCCCTTCCGTCCAGCCTTTGATGACCTGGTTGAGGCCAAAAGTGATGGGCTCTCCACGCTCAACACTGCTGTCGAAAATACCGCCGTCGATGGTTGTGCCATGGTAATGTACCCGAACCCGGTCGGTAGCTTTGGGCGATTCTGTGCCGGCGCCCTTGCTCAGCACCTCGTATTGCAGCCCGCTAGCTGTAGCCATGATTTCTTTGCGCTTCTTGTTTTCGGCTAAAAACTTTTCGCCGGCTACCTTATTCTGTTCTGCCTGGGCTTTATTTTTCTCTTCAGCCTTCGCCTGTGCAGCGGTATTGAACGTGGTGAAACACTGGGTAGCGGTCTGCTGATCCAATGCCAAATCTTCATTTTTCAAGGCGGCGGTCATGGCAGCCATGATCAGGTCTACATTGAGCCCTTCGGGCAGTTGGCGCTGTAGGTTCTTACCGACCAGCACGCCAAAAGCATAACTGGCACTGTCCTGCATCGTTTCAAGTTTTGTTTGGGCTTCCAGACCAAGGCTGATCAGTACAGCCACAAAAAACAAAATCATTTTTTTCATGTCAATCCAAGATATTGATTGTTAGATAAATGTGTTTAAAAGTTTTGTAGAAAAATCCGGCGTTTATCCCTTTTTGCTTTTTTTCAATTCTGCATAATATTGGTAGAAATAGGGTATTGTTTCAATGCCTTTATAAAAATTGAACAAGCCGTAATGCTCGTTAGGCGAGTGAATATCATCGGAATCCAGCCCAAAACCCATAAGCACAGAGCGGGCATCCAGCACCTGATCGAACATGGCAACGATGGGGATACTGCCGCCGCCCCGTTGTGGAAGCGGCTTTTTTCCGAAAGCATTTTCCATGGCTTTTTCAGCGGCTTTATATTCGATCGAATTGGTTGGAATGACTACCGGGTGGCCGCCGTGCAGGGCGGTTACTTTAACGGTGACGGATTTAGGCGCCAGTGCTTCAAAATGTTTTTGGAATTGTTTTTCAATTTTTTTCGGGTCCTGATGTGCAACCAGGCGCATGGAAATTTTGGCAAAGGCTTTAGACGGCAATACCGTTTTAGCGCCTTCGCCGGTGTACCCGCCCCAAATGCCGTTCAGGTCGAGGGTCGGCCGGATGCCGGTGCGTTCGATCGTGGTATAGCCGTCTTCCCCCATCAAACCATTCACCCCGAGGTCTTTTTTGTATGTTTTTTCATCAAAGGGCGCTTCGTTGAGGCGCTTGCGCTCCTTTTTACTTAGGGTTTCTACATCATCATAAAATCCTTTGACCGTCACCCGTTTTTTCTTGTCGTGCAGGGAAGCGACCATGTCGCAAAGCACATTGATCGGGTTGGCGACAGCTCCACCGTATACGCCGGAGTGCAAATCCTTGTTCGGACCGGTCACTTCCACCTGCATATACGCGAGGCCGCGCAAGCCAACCGTCAGGCTGGGGGTATCGTTTGAAATAATGCTGGTATCTGAGATCAGTACGACATCGCAAGCCAGTTTCTTTTTGTTTGCCTTGCAAAATTGTTCCAGGTGTTTGGAACCAACCTCTTCTTCCCCTTCGATCATGACTTTCACATTGCAGGGCAAGGCATTTTTAGCCACCATGGCTTCCAACGCTTTGACATGCATAAAAAACTGGCCCTTGTCGTCGCAGGAGCCCCGCGCGAAAATTGCCCCTTTCGGGTGTAGTTTGGTTTTTTTAACCACCGGTTCAAAGGGCGGGTTTTTCCACAACTCCAGCGGATCCGGCGGTTGTACATCATAATGCCCGTAAACCAATACGGTAGGCGCATTCGGATCTACCATTTTTTCGCCATACACAATCGGGTGGCCGGCTGTAGCCTGCACTTCCACTTTTTCAAGGCCCGCCTGGCGCAAATGTTTTGCTGTGGCTTCGGCCATTTTAGCGACGTCATTTTTGTATGCCGGGTCGGCACTGATAGACGGGATCCGGAGCAGATCAAGCAGTTCGTCGAGGAAGCGCTTCTGGTTGGCATCCAGGTATTTTTTTACTTCTTTCATAAAAATATTGGTAGGGTTGAGCCCGAAAGCGCGGCCACTTTGGGCAAGATTTTAATTTAAAGCGGGCAAAGTTCACTGTTTATTTGGGAAATCAGCTGACCCTGAAAGTAAGTTTTACTTAAAAATGGCTCAAGCGGTGGGAATCATCGATCAAAGGACAAGCGTTCCCCCATTTTTTCTTCGTTGATCTGATCGTTATGCCAGGCGAGGTGTCCACTGACGATGGTGGTCAGCACCTTTCCCCGGAAAGTCGCACCGGTAAACGGAGACCAGCCGCACTTATATAATAAACTGGCTGGTGTTACCGTCCATTCCCGGTTTACATCCACGATAGCCAGGTCGGCCCAATACCCTTCGTCCAGAAATCCACGCTGATGCATCTGAAACACCTGCGCCGGCGCGTGACACATTTTTTCGACAATTTTTTCCAGGGAGATCAGGCCGGCATGGTAAAAATCAAGCATCACATTCAGGGAATGCTGCACTAAAGGAATACCGGAAGGCGCCTCCAGGTAAGGCCGGGATTTTTCCTCCAGCGTGTGCGGTGCATGGTCGGTTGCCACCACGTCCAGGCGGTCATCGAGCAAAGCCGGCAACAAGGCATCCCGGTGTATCTGCTCTTTAATAGCCGGATTGCATTTGATCAGGTTGCCCAATTGGGCATAATCGCCGACATGAAATTTCAAATGATGCACACATACTTCAGCGGTGACCTTTTTTTCCGTTAACGGGATTGTATTATCAAACAAAGCCAGTTCATCCCGGGTAGAAATATGCAAAATGTGCAACCGTGTACCATGGCGTTTCGCCAAGTCAACGGCCAGCGATGACGATTTGAGGCAGGCTTCCACATTGCGAATTTCAGGATGCATGGATGCCTCCAGGTTATCCCCGTACAACTGCCTGAATTTCGCCATATTCCCCCGGATCGTTGATTCATCTTCACAATGTGTGGCAATCAGCATCGGCGCATTCGCGAACAGGCGCTCCAGGGTACCCGGGGCATCCACCAGCATATTGCCCGTACTGCTCCCCATAAAAATCTTAATCCCGCATACCAGCTTAGGGTCGGTACGCATGACTTCTTCGTAATTGTCATTCGTAGTCCCCATGTAAAAAGAAAAGTTGGCAAGTGACGTCCGGGCGCCGATCCTGTACTTTTCATCCAGCAGGTCTTGGGTCGTAGCAGGCGGATTCACATTGGGCATTTCCATAAAAGAAGTAACACCGCCCGCTACGGCTGCCCGGCTTTCTGTTGCGATGGTGGCTTTGTGCGTAAGCCCGGGCTCCCGGAAATGCACCTGATCGTCAATTATTCCGGGAATGACAAAATTGCCGCCGGCATCCAGTTCAATATTGGCCTGATTGCCGCCGTAAGTCCCAAGCCGTTCAATTTTACCATTTTGAATAAAGATATCCGTCTCCCGAATTTTCCCGCGATTGACCAAGCGGGCATTACGTATTAGAATTGAATGCATATAGCAGAATGAATAAGCAGAATGATATTTTTTTAACAACAATCACTACCATTTTGAAGCCGCAGCCGGGGAATTCAGGATTGCGTGTTTTTTTGTACTTTTCTTGTTTTAAAAAAACTTTGCGCCTAATTTTGTCGCATTATTTACCCTGTAAGGGTTGCCCTCGTTGAAAACCATATTTGAATAAACAGATAGGTGTAATGTCAAAAAGATCGCATTTAACTTGAGGCGATTACACCATTTAGGTTTAAAATGAAGCGTGTTTTGATGACGTCCTTCTCCGTTGATGAACGGGGAGGGACTTTTTTTTGCGAAAAACCTTATTTTGAAGGCCGTATGGATGGTTTCCAAGAATATTTGTGCCTGCCTCAAATTTTTTCATCAAAATACTTGCACAGAACTTGCGAAGGGTTTTATCTTTGACTTAGGTTTTTTGGGGTTATATTTCTGACGGTAGGGTGTTAACATCCTGCCGTCTTTTTTTATTTGTAACCGAACTGTTCCAGCGCCCGTTCATCATCGCGCCAATTACTCCGGACTTTTACGGTCAGTTCCAGGAAAACTTTTGTTTGCAGAAACGATTCGATAGCCAACCTGGACACGGTTCCCAACTTCTTGATTGACCGCCCCTGTTTCCCTAAAAGTATTCCTTTTTGTGTTTCCCGTAAAACGTAAATAATGGCCCGTATTCTGGCTATAGGTTCTCCGGCATTGGTCGTAGATTCCTGAAATGATTCGATCCCGACTTCGCAGGAGTAGGGTATCTCATCTTCGTATAAGAGAAATATCTTTTCACGAATAATTTCCGACACAAAAAACCGCTCCGGCCGATCAGTCAGCTGATCAATGGGATAGTACGGCGGGCCCTCCGGTACGTATTTTAGGATACGTTCCAGAAGTTTGTCGGTATTTGTTGAACCCAGCGCTGAAATCGCCATCGTATCTGCAATTGAAGTGCGTTTTTCCCACCACTTTTGCACATCCTGGATACGCTGTTCCTTCACCAGGTCTATTTTATTGAGCACCAAAACAACAGGGATGTTCGCTTTTTTTACCATTTCCAGCATCGGGTTCGCCTCATCCAATTCTTCGGTTAAATCAAATACCAGGAGCAGCAAATCGGCATCTTCCAGGGTGCCTTCCACAAAACGGTTCATTGCCTTGTGCATCTTGTATGCCGGATCGCGCACATACCCCGGGGTATCTGAAAAAACAAGTTGAAACTGTTGCCCGGTAAGAATTCCAATGATCCGGTGCCGGGTCGTCTGCGGCTTAGGGGTAATGATACTCATGCGTTCACCGACAAGCGCATTCATCAGGGTCGACTTCCCCGCGTTGGGTCGGCCAATAATATTGATAAATCCGGATCGAAAAGGAATTTCCCGCTCTGAAGAATTGAGTGTTGCTGTTTCGCTGGCCATTTATCTGAAATTAGGAGCAGGGACAAAGGTCGTTAAATCTTTATTAGCCGCCCTATCCAACCAGGCGCTTTACCTCCCCGTTGACCATGGCTTCAATCAAATGGAAAACAACCTGTGGCTTTTGAGTATGCCACTGGATGTCGTTAAATGCCGCGCCAAAGTTGATAAATTGTTGCAGGTGCGAATCCAGCAACTCCTGTTGGACATGCTCGCGGGTATTGATCAAGGTCACCCAGCCACCTTCTTCCCAAACCTCTTCGGCCCATTCTGCGTAATAATCATCTTCATATCCGTGAAAATTGAGTACATTTTCACAGAACAACACATATTTATAGATGCCTGCTTTGTACAAAATATCTGCAATTTCACGCTTCAGAAACATAATGTCATTGTGCAGCGCATCATTCCATTCGCCGATCAATTCAATAAGCGCATAGCCCTGATCATAGTCTGCAAAAAGAATTTTGGCGTACAACGTCGATGACCCAAACTCATCCCATTGCGGATGGAGGTAGAAGTTATACAGTTTATTGGTATCGTAAAAATCGCTGTACCGGCGCCCGAAAAAAGGCGAGCGTTCATCATTTGAAGCAATATAACTATCGCGCCACCGAAAATGCGGTTCTATATCGTGCATACTGAATATTTACAGGGCAAAAATACTGGGGACTGACTGAAATTAAAACATGCAGGACATCAAACAACATACTTTAAAAATTGTGCTCACCGGTCCGGAGTCGTCCGGAAAGTCTGTTATCGCCCAAGCGCTCGCCCGGCATTTTAAAACCAACTGGGCGCCGGAATTTGCCCGGTATTACCTCGAATACCTGGCGCGCGCCTATACCAGAGCCGACCTCGCCGCAATTGCAAAAGGTCAGCAGGCATGGGAATCCTGGCATGCGCGGCAAAACTGCGCCGTTTATTTCTGCGACACGGATTGGACTGTGCTTCAAATTTGGGAGCATTTTCGCTTTGGCAAACCTGAAAACGGGAACTGGGTTTGGGCCAAGGGATATTTGCATCCTAAGCCCGCTGACTGGTATTTCCTGTGTGCACCCGATTTCCCCTGGCAAGCCGATCCACTACGGGAAAATTCCGGGCAGCGTGAAATTTTATTCGACTGGTACGAAAACCTGTTAAAAAAAACCGGCGCCGCCTACACGGTTTTACGTGGCCCGCACAACCAACGGCTCGAGCAGGCTATTTCGCAAGTCACAAAACTTTTTACACCTTTGCCATAGTTTTCACTCATTGGGGTGCCCTGATGTAAAAAATGGTCAGATAAAGACCACAATTGCATTCGAGGCTGAGATTACACCCATCGAACCTGTCCGGGTCATGCCGGAAAGGGAATTGAGACGGGTAGTGACATCACTACGTTTCCAAAACCCCTTCGGAAACGGATGTTTACGTAAACCTGAATGTTCATGCATGTTTTCTTTTTTTCTTCGCGCTTAACAGCATTTGCTCTTGTTGTTGCAGCGCCAGCTTGTTTGTTTTCACAAAAAAATAACCAGGTCCCCGATTCTACCGTCCTGAAAACGGTTGTTATTCAGGCAACCCGTACCGGGGAGAATTCTCCGGTTCCGCACAACAATTTTTCAAAGGAAAAACTGGAAACTTTTTATCAAGCCCAGGATATTCCAATGTTGTTAACCAGCGTCCCTTCCTTAGTGGAAAATTCTGATGCGGGCAACGGAATCGGCTACACCGGCATGCGCATCCGGGGAAGCGACCCAACGCGAATCAATGTAACAATCAACGGCGTCCCGCTAAACGACGCCGAGAGTCAGGGCGTTTTCTGGGTTGATCTTCCCGACCTTGCCGCTTCCGCCGCAGAGATACAGGTCCAGCGAGGAGTCGGCGCCAGTTCAAACGGCGCAGGCGCATTTGGCGCTACGGTCAACATTGACCTGTCCAAAATCGACCCGTTGCCAAATGCCACAATCACCAATACCCTGGGATCTTTCGGTACGCGGAAACACGCCGTGCAATTCGGGACAGGCCTGATTCAGGGGCGATGGGCCTTTTCCGGACGATTATCCCAAATTAATTCCAACGGCTACGTAGACCGGGCAACAGCTAATCTGAAATCGTACCACTTGTCCGGGGCCTATATTGACGACCGGCAATCCATCCTCTTGCATACACTGTCCGGACATGAAGAGACATACCAGGCCTGGAATGGCTTGCCGGCGCAATACCTCGATAATCCGGCGCTGCGCACCTTCAATTCAGCCGGCACTGAAAAACCGGGGGTGCCTTACCCGAACGAGGTGGACGACTATACCCAACGGCACTATTTAGCACATTACAAACGGTTGCTTTCCAATAGTTTGCAGATCCAACTTAATGGGCATTACACCCGTGGGTTCGGTTTTTATGAACAGTACAAGGCGGATCAATATTTTGAGGATTACGGGTTTGCCCCCCCGCTTATCCAGGACAGTCTGTTGGAACAAACCGATCTGATCCGCCGGCGCTGGCTTGACAATCATTTTTACGGCGGAACGTTTGCCCTGAAATGGGCGCCCGCGATCAATCCGCCGGCCCTTTTGGCTGCCCCGGAATTTATCCTGGGCGGTGCTTTTAGCCGGTACGATGGCCGGCATTACGGCGAAGTGATCTGGGCCGATTACGGCATTTCCAAAGACGCGCGCTACTACGACAACACAGCAGCCAAATACGACGGGAATGTTTTTGGAAAAATAGAATTGCACTTCAAGCGGGGGCTTTCCACATTTGCCGACCTTCAATACCGCCAGGTCCGGTATACTTTTTTGGGGTACGATCAATTTCAGACCGCCGTAACACAAACGGCAAGGTTACATTTTTTCAACCCCAAATTTGGCCTGAACTGGGCATTCAGCCCCCGGTACACTGCCTATGCCTTCTGGGGAATTGGGCGCCGGGAACCAAACCGGGATGACTACACGCAATCGACTCCCGACTCCCGGCCACGGCCGGAAACCCTCTACGATTGGGAAGCCGGTTTGAAATGGAAACAGGAGAAATGGCAAACTACCGTCAATTTATTTTACATGAAGTACCGCGACCAATTGGTGCTTGACGGCCGGATAAATGACGTGGGCGCGTATATCCGCACGAATGTCGCTTCAAGTTATCGCGCCGGCCTTGAACTTGAAACCAGTTTTCAACCCATTCCGGCGCTCCGCTTTCTCGGTAATGTCGCTGTAAGCCGAAACAAAGTTTCGGAATTTGAAGAATACCTCGACAACTGGGATACCGGGGAGCAGGAACTTATCCGGCACCAAAACACAGACCTGGCTTTTTCTCCGCCGGTTGTGGCGCGTGGTGAAATCCAATGGGATATATTTTCCGTTGTTGAACAGCACCATTTGGCAGTGTCCATTTCCGGAAAATATGTCGGCAGGCAATACCTGGACAATACCTCAAATGAAAACACTACCCTACCCGCGTACTTCTTTTCAGATATCCGGCTCAACTACGACCTGAACAACGTTTTTGGAAATCAACTAAGCTTCCTTTTTGCCTGTAACAATGTGCTGAATGCACAATTCGAATCGAACGGCTGGGTTTACCGGTATTTTTCCAACGGGTATGATGCCCGCCCCGACAACCCTTACGTGCGGTTGGAAGGAAATGGCGTTTATCACCAGGCGGGTTTTTTCCCGCAGGCCGGACGGAACTTTTCCGGAACACTTCGGCTGGTATTTTAAAAAACAGTACTGCTGCCAAAAAAGCGGGCTCGGCAAATTCGATGCCGGGCCCGCTCGGGTTTTAACTTTGATCTCAGCGCCTTAGTTCCGGGGTATCAGCAAACGCTGACCGGCGATCAGGGTTTCATTCGGCTCCTTGTTGTTGACAAGGGCCAGTTCCTGTGCATTTACGCTGAATTTTATGGCGATTGAATTGATCGTATCGCCTTGTCGAACAATGTATTCTTGAAAATAGGTCGGCTTTTTGACCGTGGACGGCTGTGGCTGGGTACCTGTCGTCGTTGGCTGATTGTAGGTTGCCGGAGCGACAGGTTGTGTAGTTGTCGGGGTGCTGTATAGATCAGGAAGCACGCCCGTGTTCGGATTGGTTGTTGCCGGTTGTTGTGGCTGATAATACGGATGATTGAGCGCTGCAGGTTTGGAATTCAGGTTGGGGTACGGCGATGTATTTGTCGGCGTCACCGGCTGAATTGTTGTTGGCGTATTTTGGCTCGGGCAACAATCCGACACAAATACCTGCATACTGGGTTGGAGCAAAACAGTACCCGTGGCCGGATAATTATTCAATCTGCGCATTTCTGCCTCTGAAATGCCGTAGCGCTGGGCAATTCCGTACAAGGTCTCTCCTTTCTGCACCGTGTGAACCAAGGGCTGTGCCGGAGGGGTATACGGTGTGGCTGCCGGTGGTTGCGTAAGTGAATACGGCGCCGCCGCATAGGTTACGCTCGTATTCCAGTACATATCCTGCCGTTGAGCCACCGGGCCGTCCTGCGTTTTTGAAGCCAGTTCACCTTTATAGACGACATCGGCCGTATTGGTTGGCGGTTTGCGCAGCCAGATTTTTTGGCAAACCAGGATCAGGTCCGGGTCCTTGATTTTATTCCAGGAGATGAGTGATTTTACCGAAATCTCATACGCCCGTGAAATGCTGTTTAACGTCTGGCCAGGCTGAACAATATGGTAGCCTTCGCCGGGAAGTTCCGGGCAGCTCACCAAAGGGGGAAGCGTTGTGCCGGCACCAGTATTGGGTGGGGGCGGGCCATAATCGGGCATCGAGTATATTTCTTTATCGGTCCCGGTACCGTACGTCACCTCTGGCGTATACGTTGATAACGGCGGTGTATTCGTGTTGGCCATTCTGCCCTGGCATTTGGAATTGATGTAGTCTTCCAGCGCCATATTATTCACTTTTATCAGCCGGTACTGATTGTTTTCTGCTTCCACTGCCGTCATTCCGGTACGTTCGCTGGCAATCCCGATACCCGGAATGAAATCAAACTCCGAGCGTTCCTGGCTCACCTTTGTGGGTTCGCGCTTGAACCCATATTCATAAAAGCAACCCCTGATTTTCAAGCCGTTGAAGTAAATATACCAGGTAGAACTGCCCGTAGCGATATTACTTTCATAAACCAGGTTGGAGGTATCAATGGCAAAGGAATAATTTGGCGCGCGGTAAAGATAGTAGGTCCCGCTGCGGATGACCTGCGTGGCGGAAATAACCGGCACCAGCAAGTATCCGCGCGTTTGTTGCAGCACGATATATACCTGTTTGGTTACGTTATTGACCTCGTTTAAAAATTGATCGGTAAATTTAAAATCCTTGCAGCTTACCGTATTAGGCGGTAGCGAAGGCGAATTGATTCCTCCCGAGCCAGTAGTTAAAATATATTGCTCATTAGCGGTAGGATTGACCGAATAGGCCACAACGGAAGTGCCGGAGTAAACATATCTGTATTCCAATTGATCCATACAGGAGGCGTTGTACATCAGGTACAGCGGTTGAGCCATAAGCGTTCCGGCCAGACAAAGGCTCAGCAGGGTGAAATAGGTTTGTTTCATAACTGGCTGTTTATTGAAGAATCGGGTTAGTTGGAAATTTTGTTTTTTTTGTTTTGAAATGTATCCGAACTACCTGCAAGATTAAGGCAAAATATCCATAATTCCCGGCAACAAGCCAGACAACATTCCAGCAAGGTTGCAAAACAACGAATTAACAGAGTATTTCCAATTATTTAGTAACGCAAATTGTATTGAATTATGGTGAAATACAAATTTGTTAACGGAGAAAACAAACCCTTTCGTCACCCAGGAGTATCCGCCAGGTAGTACCTTTGCACACATGGCAAAACCATTGATATTAGTAACCAACGATGATGGAATTGTGGCCCCGGGCATCCGGGCGCTGGTTGAGGCAGCCAGTTGTTTTGGCGAAGTGGTGGTCGTGGCGCCCGATTCACCCCAAAGTGGCAAAGGGCACGCTATTACCATGCACGACCCTTTGCGGCTCAAGCATGTCCAGGTTTTTCCGGGCATTGAAGCCTGGGAGTGCTCCGGAACCCCGGTAGATTGCGTCAAACTCGCCAAACATGTAGTGCTGAAAGACCGGCAAATCGACCTCTGCGTTTCCGGAATCAACCACGGCAGCAATGCATCGATTAATATTCTTTATTCCGGAACATTGTCCGCCGCCATGGAAGCATCGCTGGAGGGTATTCACAGCATAGGTTTTTCGCTGCTCGATTACAGTTTTGAAGCTGACTTTGAACCCGGGAAACCCTGGATAAAACATATCATAAGTTACGCCCTGAGTCAGAATTTTCCGGCAGGAAAACTACTCAATGTGAACATTCCCAAACTACCTGCCGACGCCCTGCGCGGCATTCGGATTTGCCGGCAGGCAAACGCCCGTTGGGTGGAAGAATTTATGGAGGGCCGCGATCCGAACAACCAGCCGTACTACTGGCTGACCGGCAAATTTGTAAACGACGATAATAATAACGACACCGACGTCTGGGCCCTGGAAAACGGGTACATATCGGTTGTTCCCTCCATGCACGACCTGACGGACTATCCCGGCATGGAACGCATGCGGAAGCTCGAACAGATGAATGGCGTTTCCAGTTGATGAATTTTTAAGCACATAACCATGTTCAATCGCAATGAAATTTGGGCGGGCCTGCTATTCGGGGTATTACTGCCGTTTTTTGGATTCCTGTTGTTGTACAACCTTTTCGGTTTTTTGGAAATGAAAGGCGCGGCAAGTGGAGAGGGTTTTTCCACCAACTTCAGGGAACGTACGCTGGCAATTGTGGCTATCGCGCTCAACCTGATTCCGCTGAATATCTATCGCCGCCGCCGCTGGGACCTGTCCATGCGCGGTGTCGTGATTGCCACTGCCGTACTGGCGGGTATCTGGTTAGTCCGTTTTGGCGTGTATTTATTGTAAGGGCCTACCCGAAACCGTTCACCGGTTAAAACCATAGTCGCGTTCGACCAAACAAATACGCGTTTTAAATTCCCGGTACCAGGTTGATCGCCCAAGCGCTTGTGCCGGCAAGTGCTCCGAGTTGGCCTTCCACTGCCGGATGGCGTCTAAACTCTGCCAGTATGAAACGGTAATTCCGATTTCGTTGCGCGCCGATTCAGCACCTAAAAATCCGGGTTGAACAGCCGCGAGATCAAGCATGCGTTGCGCCATTTTGGCATAGCCTGCTGCGTCGGCATCTGTGCGAACAGAGGTAAAAATGACGGCATAATACGGCGGTTCAGGTGTGTTGGCAATCATGACAGCATATGTTTAAATGTGCATAAAAATCTGCTTTGAATAATGCGAAACATAAAGAAAAGGGCGTACGATTATTCATCGAACGCCCTTTCTCCTGCAGTATTTCTGCCTAATGAAGTTAAACAGTGGCTTCTTCCAGCACCGGTACTTGCACCTCCGCATTCTTCAGGGCATCGGTACAGGAATCCAGCCAGCCGTACTCGTCCGGGATGCGTCCCATCCGAAGTTGGTTGATGTAGTTTTTAAGCCGTGTGCCAACCGGGCGGTGTTCATCGTCTACCGGCGGCAGTTCGAGTTTGCGGTCCCGCCAGGTAATTTCACTCACATGGCTCACCACCGCTGCCGTACCGGAGCCAAAACACTCTTGCAAGGAACCGCGCCAGTATGCGTCGACAATTTCAGCAATACTCAACAAGCGTTCCTCAACAGTATAGCCCCAATCTTTCAACAGGCGCAGAAAACTATCCCGGGTAATACCGCGAAGGATCGTCCCGGTTGTAGCCGGCGTGATCACCTTGCCGTCCATTACAAAAAACAGATTCATCGTTCCAACTTCCTGCACATACTTCTTTTCGATGGAGTCCATCCACATCACCTGATCATAGCCTGCTTTGTTGGCACGTTGGGTCGGCAGCAGGGAAGCGCCGTAGTTGCCGGCACATTTTGCCTCACCGGCGCCGCCCAATGCCGCACGGGTGAACACTTCTTCGACCCACAGTTTTACGGGTTTCGGATAATACGGGCCGACAGGGCCGGTGAAAATCAAGAACTTGTATGCTTTTGAAGCGTGCACCCCGAAGTATTCATCCGTGGCAAACATAATCGGGCGGATATACAGGGAGTACCCTTCCTGTTCCGGAATCCAATCGCGGTCCAGGTCGATCAGCATATGTAAGCCCTGCAAAAAAAGTTCGGTAGGAATTTTCGGCATGCACATCCGCTCTGCGGAAATATTGAGCCGCCGGGCGTGCATTTCTGCGCGAAAAAGCATCGGCTCACCCTTGCACTTGGAGGCTTTCATGCCTTCGAAAATACTCTGTCCGTAGTGAAGGGCCAGGTTAGCCGGGGAGATTTCAAGTTTATGAAAAGGTTCAATCCTGGGGTCAATCCAGTTCTCGCCATCGAATTCCACAACAAACATATGGTCGGAAATAACCTTCCCAAACGGGAGGTTCTGGAAGTCAACACTCGAGCGCCGGGATTCGGTAGTCCGGGTCACAGGAATCGTGTATTGCATTGGCATAGTCTTAATTTGTTAGGACAAATATTACAATTGGTTTGGTCGTGCAAAGTTACGTAACTTTGTAGCAAGTTAAAATTATATTTCAAATCAAATTGGCATTTTTTGCTTTTGCCAAATTATTGTTCAATCATTGGCAATAATTAGCGCGAATATACTTTTTCTTAAAAAAAGCGGCAAAAACTTCTTGTCATTGATTTGGTCAAATAACGCCATGTTTTCAGACACCGACTTGATATATTTAATTCCGGAAGATTCCATTTTGAACCGGGTAAAAGGAGGCTTCGCAAAACGCGTTGCCCTCGTCGTTTTAAAGGAAACGGAAGGTCTGGAACATACAAATTTTCTGAATAAGGTATTGCTGGCAGCCGGGCTAAATCTGGAAAAAGACACGCTCCTTGCTGCGTTGGAGGCAGGCGAGCAGCTGCCTGTATTGCCTCTGGCAAAAACTAAACAAGCCGAAAGTATTTTGGTTTTTGGCTTTACGCCAAAACAACTGGGCCTGAACCTTGATTGCCCCCTGTACCAACCGGTTAATTTTTATGGCGTACGCTTTCTTTTTGCCGACAATGTATCGATTCTTGAACCGGATAACGGCCGAAAACGGCAACTCTGGCAAGCCTTGCAACAACTATTTTTGAATAAATAACCAGTTTTAATAGTCTGCCTCGGAACAACCCAGAGCAGATTTATCCAATTCGCGCATGAAAGCATACGTATTTCCGGGACAAGGCTCCCAATTTGAAGGCATGGGCAAAGCGCTGTATGATTCCAATGACAGCGCCCGGCAACTTTTCGAGCAAGCCAATTCAATTTTGGGTTGGCGGATTACCGACCTGATGTTCACCGGCTCAAAAGATGACCTGACTCAAACAAAAGTTACGCAACCGGCCGTATTCCTGGAAAGCATCGTCCGGGCCAGCATCGCCGGCGACGCCTTCCGCCCCGATGCGGTAGCCGGGCATTCCCTCGGCGAAATCACCGCATTGGCCGCCTCCGGAGCATTGTCGTTCGCCGATGCGCTGCAACTGGTCAGCAAACGCGCATTTGCCATGCAAAAAGCCTGCGAACTAACGGAAAGCACCATGGCGGCCGTACTTGGCATGGAGGATGCCCAAGTCGAAGAAATCTGTGCGGCCATCACCGATGAAGTAGTCGTACCGGCAAACTACAACTCCCCCGGCCAGCTGGTCATCTCCGGTTCAAAAAAAGGCATCGAACTGGCCGCCGCCAGACTTCAGGAAGCAGGCGCCAAACGCGTGATCGTGCTCGCCGTGGGCGGCGCCTTCCACTCGCCGCTGATGCAACCGGCACAGGACGAACTGGCCGAAGCCATCCGGAATACGCCGTTTCAGAAACCCGTTTGCCCGGTTTATCAAAATGTACATGCCCGGCCTGTTACGGACCCGGAGGAAATCCGTCAAAACCTCATCGCGCAACTCACGGCCCCGGTTCGCTGGACGCAAACCATTGAAAACATGATCCATAGCGGCATCTCAACGTTTATCGAAGTAGGCGGCGGCGCTGCTGTTCTCCGGGGAATGATCCGGAAGATCAACCCGGATGTAAGCACCGACGTTTTGTAAAATCAAAAACGCCGGGCCAATTTCAAAACCGTTATTCCGCAGTTATCCGGCAACAAAACCTCCGGCGTGGCTTGCTTTTAAAATAATTTCTTCCATACATTGGTTGGCAAATGAAAAGCAACATTTGATATGGCAACAAACACGATGATTCGAAGTGGGCAAGTGCTGATTGCCGAGCCATTTATGCTTGACCCGTATTTCCGGCGTTCCGTAGTCCTGCTTTGCGAACACCATGAGGAAGGTACCATTGGGTTTATCCTGAACAAGAATATTGACATGGGAATCAATGACCTGATGGCGGATTTCCCAAAATTTGAAGCTGAAATTTTTTACGGCGGCCCGGTCCAAACAGACACCTTGCATTACGTCCACGACTTAGGAGAAATGCTGGAAGACAGCGTAAAAATTGCAGAGGGCGTTTGGTGGGGCGGCGATTTTGAACAACTCAAATTCCTGATTTCACAACAACTGATCCAACCGGCAAACATTCGATTTTTTGTGGGCTATTCCGGATGGACTTCCGGTCAACTGAAAGAAGAATTGAAGTTTGGCTCCTGGGTTCCCGGCGACATGAACGCCAATTATATTTTCAAATTCAAACCCAATCATTTGTGGCGCCATGTCATGTACACCAAAGGCGATCTTTTTGAGATCATTTCCGACATGCCGGAAGACATGAGCTGGAATTAACCCGGCGACTAATTTTTCAAA
This sequence comes from uncultured Saprospiraceae bacterium, assembly GCA_964484205.1. Lineage (GTDB taxonomy): Bacteria > Bacteroidota > Bacteroidia > Chitinophagales > Saprospiraceae > M3007. The sequence continues at coordinate 41,207 of CAZAEZ010000018.1, forward strand.
ATCATAGTTTCAAACGGCCGGAGGGTAATCCGGCCGTTTTTTGTTGTAGATACCCCTACCGGTTTTGCCGTCAGATTGCAATAGGCCGCAAATGGCTCGCCCGATTTTTCAACCAGAATACAATACACATCGGAATCCAGCCGGGTAACCGCCCGCACCGGGCTGCCCGACCAGCTCAGGGCATCTTCCAGTTCGCTGCGCTGCTCCGGCGTGTACGTGCCGACATCATCGGAAGTAAACAACACCCCGCCAAGTAATGCATTGATGATCAGCAAGGTATTCTGCTGCACCGGCGTAAGGTGTTGGTGATCCTCGCGCAAAATGAACACATCGGGGTCGCTCATAAAGGCATGCCCATGCAGGTGCCAGCGCCCCAGCACCGAGCGCAAGGCCGCCAGGGTGCTCACCCGCTCGCGATGCCGCAAAAAAGCAAGCATACGGTGCTCCCAATGCAAGTGCACATCGCCGCCAACCCGGCAATAATCGGCATTTTCGGCAGCGGCACTCAGCGGAACCCCGCAGGCCAGCATAGTCCGATAGCCCATTTGCCGGCGCAAAAACTCCATCGCATCATGCATCACCTGCCCGCGTGTTTTTTCCCGCGGAGGCTGGAGACAAACTGCAAACAAAAAATCCAGTTTAAGCAACTCAAAACCCCAGCGCTCCAAAATCACATGAAAAACACCGCTGAGGTAATCCTGCACTTCCGGATGGTAAAAATCCAGCGCATAAAACCAACCACCCCAGTACGGATTCCAGCCCACACGAATCGCGCGCCCCCGCGCATTTTTCAACAACCACTCCGGATGCCGTTTTACCAGTTCCGACCTGGCCGACGCGACAAAAGGCGCCAGCCAAAGCCCCGGCGCCAGCCCTTTCTCCCGGATAGCCTCGGCAACCGGCCCCATGCCATTGGGAAAAGTCGGCTTAACCGACCGCCAGTCGCCCACGGCCGTTTGCCAGCCATCGTCGATCTGGACATACCGGAACGGCAAGCCGCTTTCGGCTATCGCCGCTGTATTTTTTAAAATTATGCTTTCCGAAATCTTGGTAAAATGGCGGTACCAACTGGTCCAACCAAGTGCCGGCGCCTGCTCCAACCGGCTTGAATCAATATCGGCAAAAAGCCGTTGCACATCCTGCCCGACCCAGAAGTCCAGCCCGGGAAACGAATGGGCCAGATGCAAGCCCCGCAAATCCTTGCGCACCGCCATGGTTTTGTTTACCTGATCAAATAAAAACAAGGTAAATCCGGTGTTTTCAGCCAGTGAGCCCAGGTAGGTCGTTTTGCCATCCGGCCCGACCACGTAGGTGTATGACCAGGCGTGCAATTGGCCGGCGCCATGCGGAATGCCGCTGATGTGCGCATCACCGGAATACCCCATGACCGGACGGGCAACTTTTCGCAAACGCGGAATCTCGGCTTGCACCGGAAGCAGCCGGCTTTCACTCCACGATTGATAGCCGTTGGCAAAAAACAAATCGGCCTGAGGACAGGCCAACTCGACAACCAGATCGAGCACCGTCAAATCTGTTTTTGGATGCAAAAAAATGGTGTAGCGCCAACCCGAATTGTCTTCAACGCATTGAAAATCAACATGCAATTCTTCAAAAGAATTGGCCTGGCCCGGCACCAGCAAGTACTGCTTTTCACCCTGCGGACCGGCTATACGTACGATGGCATTTTGAAATTTCATGGAAACATCGGCTGATTTGGGTTGCAAGTTAGGGATTCCGGCTGCTTGAATCAGCGGCGATGGCCTACCTTTGCCTGAAACCGGATTCGCTTTGACCGCCGTTGCAAAAAAATTACATCCAATTTTAGTTCGCGCCGTTGCACAGGCGCTGGTCGACATTTTTATCGAGCAGCGTTATGCCGATAAAGTGATCGAATACACGCTCCGGCAAAACCCTAAAGCCGGCAGCCGCGACCGCGCATTCATCGCCGAAACCACCTATGAAATTGTTCGTAACTACCGGCTTTACAGCGAAATCCTGGGCAAACAACCACAAACAGAGGCCGACTTCTGGAAAATTATCGGCATTTATTTAAGCCTGACTTTTAATCTGGCGCCTGCCTCCGAACAACAGGCCGCCGGCAAGCAAAAGGACCTGCACCGGAAACTTGCCGAATTAAAAAACGAAGCACCAGAAGAAGCATCCGACGAGCAGCCGGTTTTCCCCGACTGGGCCGAGTTTGAAGGCCTGAACCCGGCGGAAATCCGGGCAAAAGCCCAAAGCCTGAAAGCCCAACGCCCCCTTCGCGAAAGCATTCCCGACTGGCTGGACGCACTCGGCAACACTGAACTTGGCGAACGCTGGGGCGATACACTTTCCTGGCTCAACCGGCCGGCGCCTGTCGTGCTGCGTTCCAACCGCCTGAAAACAACCCGGGAAGCCCTGCAGGAAACACTGGCAAAGGAAGGCGTTAAAACACATCCGGTTGGCGACTCGGACGCCCTGGAGTTGGAGCGCAGGCAAAATGTTTTCCGGACAAAAGCATTCAAAAACGGACTGTTTGAATTGCAGGATTACAGCAGCCAGCTGGTGGCTCCGTTCCTGGCGCCGGAGCCCGGTATGCGGGTCGTCGATGCCTGTGCAGGCGGTGGCGGCAAGTCCCTGCACCTGGCAGCCCTCATGGAGAACAAAGGCCGACTGATCGCCCTGGACACCCAGGCCTGGAAGCTCGACGAACTCCGCCAACGCGCCCGCCGAGCCGGTATTGCCAACATTGACACCCGGCCGATCGAAAACCGCAAAGTGATCAAACGGCTCTACAACAGCGCCGACCGGCTCCTGCTTGACGTGCCCTGCAGCGGGCTCGGCGTGTTGCGCCGCAACCCCGACAGCAAATGGAAACTTAGCCCGGAGCACATCGAAAATCTTCGAAAAACGCAACAGGAAATCCTGCAGGGCTACTGCCAAATCGTAAAACCGGGCGGCCGCATGGTGTATGCCACCTGTAGCATTTTACCTTCGGAAAACGAAGACCAGGTGCAGGCGTTTTTGGCGTCTGATGCAGGGAAAGACTTTCGGTTTATTGCCGAGCGCAAAATTTTGCCGCAAGATGAGGGTTTCGACGGATTTTACATGGCGCTCCTCGAACGCGTCAGCACAGATGAAAAAAGTTAATTCGCCGTAATTTTGGATTTTTGCAAAAAACAAACCCAAAATGCGCATTCTCCATGTTTCCGACACGCACCTTGGCTTTCAGGCTTTCGATGTGGTCAATGAAAAAGGGATCAACGCCCGCGAACAGGACCTGTACACCGTTTTTGAACATACGGTGGACCGGATTCTGGAGATCAAACCCGATGCAGTAATTCATTCCGGCGATTTTTTCCACCGGCCCAGCCCGTCCAACCGCGCCCTGACCTTTGGTCTCGAACAACTGCGCCGCGTTTGCGATGCAGGCATTCCGGTATTCATCATTGCCGGCAACCACGAAACCCCCAAAACGGTATACACCAGCCCCATTTTGCGCGCCTTCGGAAGCCTGCCCTGCGTGCAGCCATTTTTTGGCGAAGCCTGGGAATCGGCCGAATTGGACGGGGTGGTCATCCACGGCCTGCCCCACATCAACGACACCCGCATTTTGCAGGAGCAACTGGAACGCCTGGAGCCGCAACCCGGCAAATTCAACATCCTGATGCTGCACACCTCCCTGGGCAAGCGTTTTCTGATGGAGGAGTACGGCGAGCAAATTTTTCCCGAGGCATTCCAGGAAAAACTAAGCGGTTTTCAGTACCTGGCCCTGGGGCACTGGCACAATTACCAAAAAATTGACCTGCACCCGAATGCCTGGTATAGCGGCTCCCTGGAACGGCTGAGCGATACGGAAATTGATTCTGAAAAAGGCTTCATCCTGCTGGATATTGCTGCAGACGGCAGCTGTTCCACGACATTCGAGGCCGTTCCGGCACGCCCCTGGCTGAAACTGGAGATTCAAAAATGCCAGGAAAAAACAGTGGCCGATATTCAGGCGGAAATTGATCTTTTCCAGCAAAAGCACGACACCACCGGCGCCATTCTTTCGGTCATTTTCAACGATATAAAAATCGAGCAGTCGCTCGAACTTTCGAACATCCACCTGCGAAACCAGTTCCCGGAATGCTTTCAACTGTTGCCCAAACGGCGTTCGTTTTCCGACCGGAGTTTTGTGCGCAATTTGGATGCCGACCAGTTTGACCGGCTCGACCAGATTTTTGCCGATTACATTCGGGAGAAATACGCCGACAATACGGAGTTGGCCCGGAAAATGGTCCAAAAAGCCGGGCAGTTTTTTCATGAATTAAAATAAATATCAGCGCTCTGCAAAAACATGATTCTCCGCACGCTGCATCTTGAAAATTACAAGCAATACGGACAGCTCGAACTGGAGTTCCGGGAAGGGCTGGTAGGCATTATCGGCCGAAACGGCGCCGGCAAGTCGACGCTGTTTGAAGCGATTTTGTATTGCCTGTACGGCAAAGATGAAAGCAATAAAAACCTGATCCGCTCGGCCTTTGCCAACCCGAAAGCCACTGTGGTTTTGCAATTGCAGTTTGCCATCGGACCGGCGGAATACCGGGTGGAACGCAGCTTTCGCGGCAAAGCCATGGCGGTGAGCGCCGAGTTGTTCAAAAACAATGAATTGGTGGCCAAAGGAGTGGCCCCGGTGAACGAGGAGATCATCCGGATTCTGAACATGGAGCGGGACGCGTTCAAACGCTCGGTATTTTCCGGGCAAAAAGAGTTATCCGAACTTTCGGACACCACCGGTGAGGCGCGCAAACGCATGGTGCGCAAAATGATCGGCCTCGACACCCTCGACGATGTGCAGGCCCGTATGAACACCAACACCCGCGACCTGATCAATCAGATTGCCGGCCAGCAACAAAACCTGCTCGATCCGGAAGTAGCCGCCCTGTTGGAAACCGACATTGCGGAGCAAACCACACTGCTCGAAAAAACGGCTAAGCAGCTGAAAAAGGCCCGGAAAAATCTGAAGGCCGTTGAGGCAGATTATCAGGCGGCTCGCAAAAAATTCGAGCTGGAAGCCCAAAAACAACAACAATTCCAGGCAGCGCAGCAGGAGCTCAGCCGATTGCAGGAGCGCCTGGAAGGGCACCGCATCCAGCGCGAGAATCTGAAGGAAAAAATTGCAGGACTGGAAGCCCAGCAAAAAGCGTTGCAGACGCAAAAGGCGACATTCGAATCGTACGAACGCGACAAAAAAAGCCTGCGACAGCTGGCCCTCGACCGGCAAAAATACCTCAACCAAAAAACGAACCGCGACCAACTGGCCGAGCTGAAGCCCTCGCTCCAACAAAGCCGCGAACGCCTGGCCGAGCTCACGGGCCTCCTGGCAAATGCCGAACGGACCGAGCAGGAAATCCGGGAGAAAAAAACGTCGGTTGAAACGCTGGAAGCCGCCATCGAACAAAAACGCGAGGCCTTCAGCCAGGTAAAAAGTCAAATCGATGCGCTGGCCGTACGGGTGGATGAACGCCGCAGCAAAATCAAAGACCTGCAACAAATTGGCAAGGAAGGCACCTGCCCAACCTGCTTTCAACCGGTATTAAACGCCTATGAGCAGGTGCTTGAAAAACTAAACCTTGAAATCGAAGCCCTGCAGGGCAAAGAAATGCAGATGCTTCAGCAGCAGCAGGAATCCGTTCGGCAAGAAGGACTTCAATTGCGCCGGCAGCACGGCGAACTAGCGAAATCACTCCAGGAATTGCTTGCGCAGCAAACCCGGTTGCAAGAATTTGCGAAGCAAAAAACGTACGAAGCGGGTGTTTTTAAAAAATACGAAGCGCAGGCGACCAAAATTCAGGCTATCCTCCAGGAAATCGGTGAAGTGCATTTTGATGAAAACAAATACAACGCGCTAAAAAGCCGGGTGGAAGCCACCGAGCCGGAATACCTGAAATTTACCAACGAAGAGGCCTATGTGCTGCGTGAACTTCCGCAGGCCCAAAAAGCGCTCCAACAAGCCAAGGCCGACATGGTAAAAACGGAACAAGCCATACGCGACCAACAGGCGGCCTTGGCCAAAACCGATTACCAGCCTGCGCGCTACGAAACCGCAAAAAATACGCTCACGCAATACGGAGAGGCCTATTCTGCACAGTCCGGCCAAGTCGGCCAATTGGAAAAAAGCAGCCTCGAACACCAAAACAAGATCGAACGGGCACGCGGCAAACTGGAAGCGGACGAACATATCCGGGCGCAAATCAGCTCAAAACTGGAGGAAGTGGAGTTGTTGAAAAAACTGAGCGAGTTGCTGATCCAGTTCAAAACGGAAATCCTGGAAAAGGTAAGCCCGGGCATCTCCCGCGAAGCCAGCGAATTGTTCAGCCGCATCACCAAAGGCAAATATGAACGCATTCAGGTGGACGAAAACTTTGATTTTGCCATTGCCGACGGCGGCATCCTCTACCCTATCGAACGGTTCTCCGGCGGCGAGATTGATCTGGCAAATTTTTGCCTGCGCATTGCGATCACGAAGGCCATCATGGACTTGAGCGGCAACGCCCAGGGGGTGGAATTTCTCGCATTCGATGAAATTTTCGGCAGCCAGGATGAGGAGCGCCGGCACGAAATGATGCTGGCACTCTACTACTTGCAGGAGCAGTTCCGGCAAATTTATATTGTATCCCATATTGACAGCCAAAAAGACTATTTTCCCAGTCTGCTTGAAGTAAGCCACCAGCCGGAAGGCAGCGTCGTCAAGTGGATTTAACCGAAAACACACACGCTCTGTTTTGGCAAACTCAACACCACTCGACGGACTAACCGATGCCCAGGTGCAAGCCAGCCGCGCACGCCACGGTAGCAACACCCTGTACCTGCGTCCCAAACGCCAATTCTGGAACATTCTCGTTGAAGTACTTCGCGAACCGATTTTTTTACTGCTTGTCCTGAGCTGCCTGCTGTATTTCGCCATTGGCGACAATACCGAGGCCTGGCTCATGGTCGCGTCGATCTGTTTTGTAGTCGCCATCGAGATCATTCAGGAATACCGCAGCGAAAAAGCACTGGAAGCCCTGCGCCAGTTTGCCCAACCCAAAGTAAACGTAGTGCGCAACGGCCAGGAATTGTCCATAGCAACTGAAGACCTGGTTGTAGACGACATCCTGCTTTTTGCCGAAGGCGAACGCCTTGCCGCCGACGCCATTGTCCTGGAACAGCACGACCTCAGCGTCGACGAGGCTATCCTGACCGGCGAATCGCTGCCGGTAAACAAAACAGCGGAGGACGGGTCAAACCAACTTTTTCAGGGTACTGTCGTAGCATCCGGCATGGGTAAGGCACAAGTGCGCGCGGTCGGTGCAAAAACGGAGTTTGGCAAACTAGGCCAGTCGATCGAATCAATTGAGACGGAGTCTACACCCCTGCAACGCCAGATCGACCGCTTCGTCCGCCAGATGATGTTTGCCGGCTTGATTGCTTTCCTGATTGTTTTCGGTATAAATTTCTACTACGTCGGCGCCATTGCTGCTGCGCTGATCTTTTCGCTCGCCTTTGCCCTGGCGCTGATCCCCGAGGAAATCCCTGTGGCGTTCACTTCCTTCATGGCGCTTGGCGCCTACCGCATGACCAAACAAAATATCCTGGTCAAACAACCCAAAACAGTGGAAAGCCTGGGCTCCGCCACGGTCATCTGCCTGGACAAAACCGGCACGATCACCGAAAACCGGATGTCGGTTGCCGAAGTGGCCGATATGGGTGGCCGTGGCCGGTGCCTCGAATACGCCATGTGGGCCAGCGAACCGGAGCCCTTCGACGCCATGGAAAAAGCCATTCATGCCGCATACGCCAAAGCAACGAAAACGGACCGGCGCCCGGCATTTTCCATGGCACATGAATATCCCCTGGAAGGTATACCGCCCATGATGACCCATATTTACCGCGATGCTGCGGGCCATCAGATCGTGGCCACCAAAGGCGCCGTCGAACGCATTGTGCTGGTTTGCCGCAACCTCGATGACGAGACGAAAACCCTGATTTTCAAAAAAACACACGATCTCGCATCCAATGGCTACCGGATACTCGGTGTGGCCGGCGCCGATTGGCCGGGCAATGCATTTCCGGAAAGCCAGGACGCCTTCCCATGGCAATTCGAAGGCCTGATCGCGCTCTTCGACCCACCCAAGCAAAATATCAAGGGCGTGTTCAACCATTTTTACGAAGCAGGCATCAAGGTGAAAATGATCACCGGCGATTACCCCGAAACGGCGCTCAATATTGCCCGGCAAAGCGGATTGCGGCACCAGGAAACGGTGCTCACGGGGGAACGGGTCATGCAAATGGGCGCGGAAGAACTGCGTGGAGCGGTCCAAACAACCGCCGTTTTTGCGCGCATGTTTCCCGACGCAAAACTCCGGGTGGTGGAAGCGCTGAAAGCCAACGGCGAAGTAGTGGCCATGAGCGGCGACGGCGTCAATGACGGCCCCGCGCTCAAGTCCGCTCAAATCGGCGTAGCCATGGGCCGGCGCGGTACCGAAGTAGCCAAAGGCGCCGCGTCCATGGTATTGCTCGACGACAACCTGGATCGAATGGTAACCGCTATCGAACTCGGGCGGAAGATTTACAACAATTTGCGCAAAGCCATCCGCTATGTCATCAGCATCCATGTACCGATCGTATTGGTGGTTGTTCTCCCGTTGGTATTCGGCTGGACCTACCTGCACATGCTTGCCCCGATCCACGTCATTTTTATGGAACTGATCATGGACCCTACCTGTGCGGTTGCTTATGAAAATGAGCCGTCTGAGCCCGGTATCTTAAAAAAAGCACCGCGGGCTGCCAATGCCCCGCTGTTTTCCGGCATGGAACTTGGTCTGAGCATCATTCAGGGACTCGTGATCACCGCAGGTATTCTCGCGCTGTACCATTATGCCGTCAATCAGGGAGCCAGCGAGGCAAAAACCCGCGCTTTCGTATTTACCACCCTGATGCTCTCCAATATTTTTCTTACGCTGGTCAACCGCTCCTTTGAGCACACTATCGCGCAAACCATCTTTTATAAAAACCGGATGATCCCGTTTATTCTGGGGATCGCGATGCTGATCCTGGGCGCCGTGCTTTTTATTCCCTGGATAAATAATCTGTTCAAAATGGAACCCCTGGAATGGTCGGAATTGGGTTTATGCGCTTTAACCGCGGGGATTTGTGTTGGCTGGTTTGAAGTGTGGAAATTTGTGCGAAGTGTAGCAATCAACCGCAGGAACACTCGTCCTACGGCTTGAAGCCGCAGGACGAGTTCCGGGCCAATTTTAACTGCTGATAAACCTGCTCAGCAGCCTGATCCCAGTCAAAAAGGTTGCGTCGTTCCCGCCCCTGCGCAACCAGCTGTGCGCGCAACGACTCATCCGAAAACAGTTTTCCCAACGCCGCCGATATGGCCTGTACCGAATGTGGGTCGACCAAAAGCGCCGCATCGCCGGCTACCTCGGGCAAAGCGCTCGTATTGGAACAAAGCACCGGTGTATCGCAATACATGGCCTCTGCCAGCGGCAAGCCAAATCCTTCACTGAGGGATACATTCACCAAGGCCAAAGCGCCGGCAGTCAGGCGAGCCAAATCCGATTCGCTGACATAACCCAGAAAATGAATGTCGCGCTGAAAAGCAGCCTCCTGAAACGCGTTTTTTACAGCGCCCGTTTCCCAGGCGAAGCGCCCGGCAAGAAGCAGTTTTACCGGTGCTCCGGTGCGCTTTTTAAAGGTGTCAAAGGCGCGGATCAGCCCGGGAATGTTTTTTCGGGGGTGTATGGCGCCGCTATAAAAAAAATAGGCGGCCCCTTCGGAAAACGCATCCCGGACCGGCTGTTTTTCCACGGCCGGCAGGGGCCGGAAAATCGAGCGGCACCCGTTGTACACCGTCGTAATTTTTGCCGGGTCGGCGCCGAAAATTTCATCTAAAACCACTTTCCGGGTAAATTCAGAAACAGCAACTACCCGGTTGGCCCGGCGGATATACCGCGGAATGAAATACCGGTAATAATCCCTCGACCACCACGGTACCTGTTCGGGATGCTGCAAGGGAATCAGGTCGTGCACCGTCATCACGGTAGGCACGGAACTGGCAAGACTCAGGTAACCATCCGGTGAAAAAAACACATCCGCCTTGCAGCGCCGCAACGCCCGGGGCACAGCCCATTCAAACCAGGCATACCACAACACCGGGTGCCGCGCCGGCGGGAATAAAACGACAGGCGTAACGTTTTCGGCGTACACATAAGCGGGGTCAAACGGCCGGTCAAAAAAAAAGAAAAACTGGTCTTCCGGGTGGCTCAACACCATCCGCTGCAACAAGGCATGCGTATACCAGCCCAGGCCCTCCAGTTTGTCGGGCAGCAGAAATCGGGTATTGACGGCGATACGCATGGCAACGTTTGAAGGTTACTGGTTGGAGGGTTACTGGTTACTGGTTAGAGGGTTGGAATAAATTTGCGGATTGTGGAAAACTTTGCGGCTTTTAGGCTCGCGCCGAGGACGCAGCAGCGTAATTTTGGCCGGCAAATGTGCCAAATCTTTCCCGATCCGGCAACCTTCTAACCCGTAACCTTCTAACAGTATGCTTGATATTGCTTCCGCAAACCTCCGTCGCCTGGCCATTACTTGGGTGGGCAATAAAAACCGATACGAAGGGGTCAGTATTCCCAAACAAACGCTGGTGCCGGTACACGATCTGGCCCACGAGCTCCTGATCGGGTCGTTCCTGAAACCGTTTGAAAAATCGGCCGAGTTTTTTTACTTCTTTCACGAGGAGGATGTCAGCAACCACCAGGTTTACCAATGTTGCATGAACATTTTCAACGACCCGGAAACATTGCCGGATATGGCGGGTGAACTCGCAGGTTTGTTGTACGAGCACTGTGATAATGCGCGGGTGCAGGGCGGTGAGTTTTTGGTAAGTTATTTTGATGATCTGCTGCTGGCGGGCGAACCCGCGAGCGCCATCGGCCTGTGGAAAATTCAAACCAAAGACCCTTACCTGAAAGTGGAACGCACTGCGGAATCGTTCACACTCAATGTGCTGGAGGGCATTCCAACTGGCAAACTGGAAACGGCAGCTCTCATTTTTAACCTGGATGAGGCGGAAGGCTACCGCGTTTGCGCGGTCGATACGGTTTCGAAAAAAGGGGACCGTTCCTTTTGGAAAGACGCGTTTTTGCGCCTGCGCCCGATCGAGGACAACTACTTCAACACGCGGCATTACATCAGCCTCTCCGGCGAATTCATCCATGAACGCCTGCCGCACAAATTCGGCCTCGACCGCGCCGACCAACTGGATGCGCTCTACCGTTCCGGGCTTTATTTCAAGGAAAACGAGGAGTTTGAACTCGACAACTATGCCGAAACGCTGTTCCCGGAGGAGGAACAGCAGGCAGCTTTCCGCGAATTCCGCGATGAGTATGCCAAAGCGTATGCCGTGCCGTTGGAAGATAAATTCGACATCAGCCCACCCGCTGTGCGCAAAGAATTCAAGGTGTTGAAATCTGTGATCAAACTGGACAAGAATTTCCACATCTACGTGCACGGTCGCCGCGATCTCATCGAGCGGGGTTTCGACGACGAGAAAGGCAAAAAGTACTACAAAGTCTATTTTGAAGACGAAGAGTAGCCTGCCTGCTTACAGGTCTATGGCGATAACATGCCAGGTCTCGCCGGCGGCTGCATCCGGATAAATTTCAACCGTTTCGAAGCCGACGCGCTCATGTGCGCGCAAGGAACGGGTGTTGCGTGCAGCGACCTGGGTGACCACAAAATCAAAATCCGCCCGGCAGTGCTCCTTCAGTTTGGCATACATCCCGTCGAAAACGCCCTGACCCCGGTATTCCGCTGCCACGCAAACCTGTCCCATTGCAAACCAACGGCTTTCGCGCAGCGGTTTCCCTTTCCAACGCAGGCTTTCCAGCCGGTTGAACATGGGCAAAAGTACCGGTACAGCCTCGGCAAACTGCCGGAGCATCACCAGGCAATAGCCGGCCAACTGCGCACCATCCACGGCAATCACGGAGGGATAGAGTGCATTCATGTGGCGCAAAACGTCGGGCGCATGCCGGACGGTCACAAATCCCTCCTGCTGCATAACCGTATCCGTCAGGGCTGCCGGGTGGTTTATGGCTTGCAGGGACAGGATCTGCTGAATTTCCTGTTCATGTTGAACGGTAGTGTAATGCACATTCATGGCTTAAGGTGGCTAAGTTCGAGCACCTCTTCCGAACTCAATCCGTACAGCGGCGGTGTAGCCACACCGAGTTGGTTGAGGTGCAGGTAAATTTGTCCGCGGTGATGAATTTCATGTTCCGGCAACAGGCGCAACCATTTCCAGCAGGTAATCGGATACCCGGCCGGGGTGCTCACTTTGGCTTCGAGTTGTGCAGGAGTCAGTTGTTGAAACAGGGCTACCGACTCGGCATGCATGGCATCGAAATAATCGAGTACCGCCGCTTTCCCGGAAGCCAGTTCGGGCCCGCAGCCCTGGTAAGCGGCAGGTCGGCCGTGCACCGTTTCGGCATACAGCCAGCGTTCGATGGCGGCAATGTGGCGCACCAGATCGCCCAGGGTGAATTTTCCGGGTTGGTACGTCCATTCAAGTTGGGCCTCCGGAATAAGCAGAATTACCCGCCGCGTGCGGGCGCGCACCTTGCTGTAGTATTCCAGGAAATCGTTTACGTTTTCAATTTTCATAGCGTCTTTTTTAACAAATTTCTGAATTCTTTCTTCAATCTTTGCTCAAATACCAGGCAAACCTTCCTGTTTAAAATTTCAAATTTTCTTCCATGCCCTTAGTTACGCCGCTCGCACCGGACCACAATGTTGAAGTTGCCAAACTGGCTGAATTTTTCAATGAAACCCTCGGCTTTTGCCCAAACAGCGTCCTCACCATGCAACGGCGGCCGGCCATTGCCACCGCATTTATCCAACTGAACAAGGCCGTGATGGCCAATGAAGGCCGCGTAACCAGTGCCTTGAAACGGCTCATCGGTTATTTGGCCAGCATGACGGCCGGTTGCCGGTATTGCCAGGCGCATACCATCCGGGCCGCCGAGCGCTACGGCGCCGAAGCGGAAAAACTGGCCAACATCTGGGAGTTCCGGACCCACCCGGCGTTTTCAGCGGCCGAACGCGCCGCTCTGGAATTTGCCATTGCAGCATCAACCATACCGAATGGCGTGGACGAAGCCATTTCCAAAAACCTGTACCAATATTGGGATGAAGGAGAAATCGTGGAAATGCTGGGTGTAATCGCCCTTTTCGGCTACCTCAACCGCTGGAACGACAGCATGGGCACCTCCCTTGAAGGGCCCGCGGAGGAAAGCGGCGCCCGGTTTCTCGGTAAAAAAGGCTGGACCAAAGGCAAACACGTGTGATCCAGCCCTACGCCCTAAGCGCTCTGCTTTCTGGCAGCCAGCATCCAGTTGCCGCCGGTATCTATTTTCCAGCCATCCGGAAAAGCCTTTAAAAATACATCTTCAAAAAACCGGCCGGTCTTGCGCACATTTTGGGGGGTATTGTACAGGCAGTTGTACATCAGCAGCCCGCCAGGGCTTAGCCGCTTCGCACAGGATTGTAAAAAATCAACCGTCGCAAACTGTACCGGTGTGTGGTCGTCTTCGAAAATATCGACTGCGATCAAGTCAAATTTTTGCCGGGTAACTTCAACAAAAACTCCTGCATCTGCGGAAATAATTTCGATGGGGCTGCGCAGGCGCGGCAAGGTGTATTTTGAAGCCAGTGCGGCCACCGTTTCGTCCCATTCGACGCCGGTGTAGCGGTAGTGCTTGTCGAAAATTTTCTCCAGAATAAAGGGCACGCTGCCCAGGCCAAAGCCCAGCACCAGGACGTTTTCAATCGACGCGTCGTCCAGGTCAATGGTTCCAAAAGCCAGCGAGAAATTGTGGTAGAGGTCGTCCCAGGAATAAATGGCGTTGCCGCTCAGCAACTGCAGACGTCCGCGGTCAAGCACAACAGCCAGTTCGGGGTTTTGGTCCGAACTGGCTGTTTCCAGTGTCAGTGGGTAGACTTGAGAAAGCCATTTTTTCCAGATTGGAATGTGCATGGGACGGCGGTAACAATGGCCGAAGCAGGACCAGATGATCAACTATCGACCAAACTGTCCATGCTCCGGCCTGTTGATCTTAGTTGTTCTTTTTCTTTTTAAGCGGATTCCACTCTTCCAGTTTTTTCTTCACCTCTTCGGTGTTTTTGTTCTGGTTGAGCACTTCGTCCACTTTTTTACCGGCTTCATCACCTACTTTTTTAGTCACTTCTTCATTAACTACCTTGCCGGCCTCCTGAACTGCCTTGTCCTTCAGTTCATCCACTTTTTGCGTCGCTACGGTTTTCACGGAATCCAGCGCCTTTTCGGCGGTGGCCGTAGCTTTCTCCTTGGCTTTTTCAAATTCCTTCGACGCTACATTCCGGAGCGAATCCTTGGCCTGGTTCAGGGTAGCTTTGGCCACATCGGAGGCTTCCTCCTGGATGGTGCTTTCGCCGTCGCTGGGCAGAATTTTGAAGCCCAGTTTCGGATTTTTGATATTGCCGGTCAGGTCGAAGCGCACGTTGATAAATTCGCCCTGGGCGACGTTTACGCCAAATTTCGAGGCTTCACCCGACAACCATTTCAGGCCGCTGTTGGCGGCGCTGCCCACCGCACTTTTTTCCAGTGCCTTGCGCGGCACTTTGGTCAGAATCTGATAGTTCATGTCCTGGTTCAGGCCGTGCGAGCCGCCGATCTTCATGGCAACATCCTTCATTTGCACATCGAAGGGTTTGACGACAACATTGCCATCTTTTATTTCAAACCAGTTCCGGGTATTTTGGAGTTCCAGGCCGCTGAGGTAGCTGACATTCAGCTTGCTGCCGATTTCGCTCAGCGGTTTAAAGTTCCGCACCACGGCATTCAGCGTTTCCAGGAAACCAGCCGCCGACAAGGTGGTAAAATCCGGGATCATGTCCTTGCCCAGCAAGCCGCTCATGGAGAGTGTGGTGTTGAATTTGCCGTCGATATATTGAGCGATCGGCGCCAGGGTCTGCACCGTCATGAAGTTTTCGAAAGCCGATTTAAAGCCCATGTCCATCATGGCCAGATTTACATCGAACATGGGTTTTGCCGGATTCTGGGTATTGTATTGCCCGGCTATGGCTACCTCGCCGCCAAGCACATTGGCCGTAAAATCATTCAGGCGCGCGGCGGCATCTTTCACAACGATCTGACCATCCAGGTTGGTCAGGTCCATGTTGGTATACCGGACTTTTGCAAAGTCGGCATTGATGGTCATGTCAATGTTTTCAGGAACAAGCATTACCGACTCCACCGGGGCGGCTTCGCTGGCGGGAGCGGCTTCGGTCATAAACGGGTTGAGGTCGAAGAAGTTGGATTTCAGATTAACCACGCCGGATAGCGTGCGGTTGTCGAACAGGTAATCCCAGGCATTGAGAATGCGGCCGTTCCCGCGAATGTCGCTTTCATCGATGGTCATTCCAAAATCATCGAGTGTCATCTTGTTTGGTGTAAAATTGCCTTTGAGGCGCAGGTCATTCATGTTGTAATCTTCGTACACCATCTTCCCGATTTCGCCATCAACCGTGAAATCCCAACGGTCAAAAACCTGTTCGGTTACTTCGGCACTTGCCGTGGGCACCTTGCCTTCGTCGGCGGCGGGTTCTTCCGTCATCCATTCGTTGGCATCAAAATAACCCGAGCGCAGTTGCAGGTTGCCCGTCATGGTGTTTTTGGTGGAAAAGTAGGCCAGAATGTTATCGATACGGCCCGAAGCGCGGATATCGCTTTTGCCCAGGCGCGCATCGAAGTTTTGCAGCTCGACGAATTTGGGTGAAAGACTCGCACTGAGCGTATTGATCTTGACGGTTGGCATGCCTGCAGCGCGGTAATTCATGTTCTGGATGTTAAAATTACCGGCCATGTTCACCTGCTCGTATTGTCCGGCATCGATCTGATTCATGGAGGCTTTGGCCACTACGTCGGCTTTGATCAGGCCCGACAGTTCCTGCACGCCTTCCATGGGAAATGCCTTGGAAAGTTCGCCCATGTTAAGGGTGCCTTTAATTTTAGTATCGACCGTCGGGTTGGTTTCCGGTGTTTTCAGGTTGAAATAGCCCTCGATCGGGTTGGACCCAATGCGCAGGGCAAAACTTGGAATATTCACCGTCATGGCATTCAGGGAGCTGGACGGGCTGTTCACCGAGGCATCCACGTTGATGTTGCTGATGCCAAGTGGCAGGCTTGGGTATTTGACGTTGCCGTTGGCAATTTTCAAATCAATTTTGAAAGCCGGGTACGTCGTTTCGTTGTATTTGCCTTTCACCATACCGGCAAACTGTACCGTGCCATCGGCTTTCACGCCATCAAAGTCCTGGGTGTAAGCGCCGGGAATGATCGACAAAAAGCTCTTGAAGGTGTTTTGCGGCGTACCGAATTTCAGGTCCATCAGGTAGTCCACGTCGTTGGGCATTTGAAACCAGCCGTCCACCATCATTTTCAGGGCATTGACCTGCAGGTCGTTTTCCTTCAGCGTGAATTTCATGGCGCCCATATCGGCGTTGATGGTTGCATTCCAGTTGGCCTTTGCATTGCGCAGATACTGCATGCCTTCGTAGTTCACCGAAAGTTTTTCCACGTCGGTTTTGGTCACCAGGTCATAAATATCTGCATCGAATTCACCGGAACCCTCGTGATTGAGGCCGGTCAGCTCAGCGCGCATGTTGAGCATGCGGTCTTCATAGATTACTTCACCGTTGGTGATCGCGTAGCGTTCCAGCAGCATTTTTCCGCCGGAGGCCGGTTCGGCAGGCGCCGCTTCGGGTTCGGGTTTGGTGATGTCGTAGTTGGCACTGCCGTCTTCCAGCACGTACACTTTGATTTTAGGTTCCGTCAGGTAAAAACCTTTGATGGTGATCTGGTCGCCAAAAATGGCCGACCAGAGGTCGATGGCCACGTCCATTTGTTTGCACTGGATCAGTTTTACGTCTTCAAACGGCCCGGTCCCGGTAATTTCGAGGCCTTCCAGGCCGATAGCCAGTTGCGGGAAATGGCGAAAAATGGAAAGGCTTACATCCTGAAAATCGAGGGTTGCCGTCAGGCTTTCATTGGCAGTTTGTTTAACCTGGGCAATAATTTCGTCTTTAAAAAAATAAGGCAATGCAGCCATGGCACCCACAAAAAGGATGAGCACGACAGCAATTCCAGCGAGAATTTTTTTCATGGTATATGTATTGGAAATGGTTGAGTCAAAGAAAATTAAAAATTACCGCTGCAAAGATGCAGTCTTGTTTTCTTTTACATAAACGTTTGATTCCTACTTTTGGCTCATGAATTATCAGATACATTTTTTAGATAAACAAGCCGACTTTAATCAAGCGATGAAATCGGTAGCCCAAAGCAGCTGGATTGGATTTGACACGGAGTTTGTCGGAGAAAAGACCTACGTCCCGATTTTATGCCTGATTCAGGTGGTTACCGAAAAGGACATTTACCTGATCGATACGCTGAGCATTGCGGATCTGACTCCGTTCCTGGCCATGCTCAGCAATCCGAATATACTAAAAATCACCCATGCCGGCGACAATGACTACCGGCTGTTGAACACGCTGTACGAAACCGTCCCGCAAAACACCTTCGACACGCAAATCGCTGCCGGTTTTGTCGGGTACAACTACCCCGCCGGTTTCGGCAAAATCGTGGAGCGCGAATTGCGCATTACCCTGGCCAAAAGCCACACCGTTGCGAACTGGGAAGACCGTCCGCTGGACCCCAAAGCGCTGGAATACGCTGTTGAAGATGTAAAATACCTGCCGGCGCTCCACAAAAAATTCACGAACCAACTCCGCGCCATGCAGCGCGAGGAATGGGCGCGTGAGGAAAACAGAAAATGGGAAACTGCCGACTGCTATCACGTCGACCCGTACAAAGAAGTACTGGCTAACGATTTCATTTATCAGCTGGATTTCAAACGCAAAGTTTTCCTGCTCCGCATTTTTAACTGGCGGCGCGAAAAAGCAGCGGCGCTGAATATCCCGAAAGAAGCCGTGTTGCAGTCGCGGCATATCAACACCGTTTTGCGGGCGATCAAAGACGGCCACCAGGCCTTTCGCGCCAACCGTACCATGCCGGAGGGTATTTGGCGAAAATTCCTGCCCGAGTGGAAACAACTTTGGGAAACCAAACCGCACCAGACCGAAATTGATTGGCTAAACGCCCTGCCCGCACCGGCGCCCGACGACCCCGATCAGGCCTGGTCTATGGAACTGGTGTACCATTTTGTCAAACATCAATGCCTGCAACACGAGATCAGCGCGGCGCTGCTGCTGCCCAAAGGTGAATTCAACAAACTAAAATCGGGCGGCGATTTCGACACTTCCCTGCTGAGCGGCTGGCGGGCGCAACTCCTTGGAAAAAACCTGGTAAACTGGCTTTTGAAAAAAAGTAATATCAACGTCGACTGGCAGGACAACGGTTGTCTGCTCACGATGGACTAAGCGCACCACCATGCTGCTGGAAATCAAGGATCTGAATATTCAGTTTGAAACACCGCAAGGTGTTTTACAAGCCGTCAAAGGGTTAAACCTGCAAATCCAGGCGGGTGAAACCCTTGGCCTGGTCGGCGAGTCGGGTTCGGGAAAATCGGTGACGGCGCTTTCCATTATGCAGTTGCTTCCGCCAACAGCCGCCGTTTCCGGCAACATCCTTTTTTCGCCTTCAAATGAAAAAATGAATGCGCAGGCGCCGGCCATTGATCTGGCACAACTGTCCCCTGCCGGGCTTCGCTCAATCCGGGGTTCCCGGATCGCCATGATCTTTCAGGAGCCCATGAGCGCGCTCAACCCGGTTTTTCGCTGCGGCAATCAAATCACCGAGACCATTCGGCTACATCAAAAAATTACGGCTGCCGAAGCGCGCGACCAAACGTACGCGTTGTTTGAAAAAGTAAAACTTGCCGACCCCAACCGCATCTTTCAGGCTTATCCAAACCAGCTGAGCGGCGGCCAGAAACAACGGGTGATGATCGCCATGGCCCTGTCGTGCAAACCGGACCTGTTGCTTGCCGACGAACCAACCACCGCCCTGGACGTCACCGTTCAGCGATCAATTCTCGATTTGTTGATTGAGTTGAAAGCAACGGAAAACCTGTCCATGCTGTTCATCAGCCACGATTTGGGGGTAATTGGCGAAATTGCCGACTACGCAGGCGTAATGTCGGAAGGGCTGCTTGTCGAAACCGGCAAGGTGATGCAGGTATTAAAAAATCCGCAGCATCCGTACACCAAAGGACTGGTCGCCTGCCGGCCGTCGTTGAAGCAAAAGGTGCACCGGCTTGCCACTATTCCCGATTTATTGCAACAACCGGAATTCAAAACCATACCGGTTTCCGATGCCGAAATCAACCGGAGCCGGAAAGACATTTATGCCCGTTCGCCGATTTTGGAAACAACGAATTTGAGCGTTCGGTACCCGGTTCAACGGCATTTTTGGGGCAGCCCGAGCCGCTGGCACCAGGCGCTCGACAAGGTCAGTCTGGAAGTTTTCCCGGGTGAAATATTTGGGCTGGCTGGCGAATCCGGCTGCGGAAAAACCACCCTGGGAAAAGTGATCAGTCGCCTGCTTCCGGCACAGGAAGGGACGGTGTGGTTTCGAAAACTAAACCTGAATATCCTGCCCGATGCCAGTTTCCGAACGGTACGTCGCGAAATCCAGATGGTTTTTCAAGACCCCTACGCTTCGCTCAACCCGCGCATGACCATCGGCGATGCGGTGCTCGAACCGATTGCCGCCTACAAACTGGGCGCCTCCCGCCGGCAACGTGCCGACAAAGTAGTCGAACTGCTGGAAACTGTCGGGCTCGAGGCCGATCATGCCCGGCGCTTTCCCCGGGCTTTTTCCGGCGGACAACGCCAGCGCATCTGCCTGGCACGGGCGCTGGCCCTGCAACCCAAGCTGCTGGTTTGCGATGAAATCGTTTCCGCGCTGGATGTTTCCGTGCAGGCTACCATTCTGAATTTGCTGCTGGATTTGCAGGAAAAATTCGGGCTGACCCTGATTTTTATCTCCCACGATCTCAGTGTAATCCGGCAAATGTGCGACCGGGTGATGGTGATGAACCGGGGCAAAGTGGAAGCGATCGGGCATCCGGAGGAGTTGTTTGAGCATCCGCAGACGCCTTACATCCGCAGCCTTATTGATTCGATTCCCGGAAATTAACCAAAAAGAAGAGCCATCCCGGATTTGGGATGGCTCTTCTGCAATTAGCAAGCCGGGGAATTCACCGCTTAAAATAATTTGGCTCATGTTCCCAGCAGGCTGATAGTGAGGGGGTGACTGGCAGTCACCCCCTCACTATCAGCCTGCTGGGAACATGAGCCAATAATTTAGTGGCAAATCATAACTTTTTCAACGGCAACACCCTCCGGTGTCCGCACAGAAAGCAGGTAAGTGCCGGAAGCCAGATTGCCGACGTTGAAGCGCACCTGCCCCGATTCAAGATTGGTCAGGCGTTCAGACTGCTGCACCTGGCCGAGGCCGTTCATCAGCGATACTACCGCCGTGTTGGTCGGTTTGCCGAAATCCAGGTTCACCCGCAACACATCCACTGCCGGATTGGGCAGCATTTCGATGTTTACATCGAGTTTGGCAACCGTTGTATTGATTGTATTTCCCGGATCGAAACCTTCCAACTGGAGGCGCAAGATTTGTGAGACGTTTGCCCAACCGCTATACATCTGATCAATAAACAGCGGCGTAGTGAAGAACAAGGGGTCTACATACTCAATTTTGTTCGTAAAGCTATAAGCCGGCATCACACCGAGTCCTGAAATTACACCATCATACGAAACCGAAACATAGTACGGGTGATTGGGCTTCAAGGTTACCGAAAACTTAAACGGGTCATTCAAGTCGGCGATCGGAACAGAAAATAAACTGTCGACGCCTTCCGTGCCTTTTATTTCGTATACCGTCAATCCGACCAATCCGGCTGCCAGGTCATCAAACGAAGCTGCGCCGGGTGCGAATTCCCAGACGCCGTCGTTGTCGACATCGGCATCGTACAAATACACGAACAAATCGTTTTCACCCTGGGTGCCGGTTGTGCTGTGGATTGCAGCTGCATTGGCCAGTCCGAACGTTGCGTAAGTAGCCACAGCGCCCGATTCATTCGTCAGGCACATGGCGCCATACTGTGTGAAAAAATTGGCGGCTGCAAAAGTTGCTGCATCGGCTGCGGCTCCACCCGGAACGATATCCAGATTGTCTACTGCGTAGGTGTATTCCGTATGTTCGAAATAAGCAACAACCGAATCCCGCGCACTGCTGTACACATCGTTGGAATAGGTCACTTTGAATTTACCGGGAATAGCGGCAGGGACATACGCCGGGAAAAAGTAGATGAGATTATCCACACCCGATTCGGCCGAGTCGAGCGTACGGTCGATGGTCACCATATTTCCATCCGGCTCTTCAACCACAGCCCTAAGACCAACATTGTAAATTGTGGTGGGTTCCCGGTTTACAAAAACAACACCGATATGATCCAGCGTATCCACCTGCGAAACCGGTGTGGCGTAGTGATAAGCGGCGGTAGGTGAAAACATGGTTGGGAAGCCAAAGCAAACCTCTACGGTGCCTCCGGCATCCAGTACGCCGGAAATTTGTTCGGCCGTTTGGCGCTGAATAAACACAGCAGGGATCGTCACGGAATCCGCATTGACCCCACCCGACATACCGCCAAAAAAGGTAGCTGCGTCAACATAGGTGGCACAAGCCTGATCGAATTGGCCGGTATAGTGGTTGGCCACAATTACCGCTTTGGCGCCTGCTTTTTGGGCATTGAACACCTTGGCGCTGAAATCACAACTGCCACGGCGAATCAAGGCAATTTTGTCGGTCAGGCTACCGGGTGTCAGGGCGGTACAGCCCAGGGAGTCGGGAGTTGCCCAAACGACTTCGCCGCAGAGTTCTTCCGTGATTTCGCCGCCAAAAGTAGCTTCAACCCAGCCACATTCGTTAAACGTGTTTTGGAGGAGTTGCGCAATACTCGAAGGCGAAACGATCTCCAGGACAAAGCCATCGCCATCCGTTCCAGGGGTTTGTGCAATTGAGGTTTGAACGGCTGTAAACTGCAAGCTAACAGTAAGAAACAGCCCAAGCAGAAACGTTAGGTTTCTTTTCATAACACAAGAGGATTTAAAAAATTTAGAAAATGATCATCGGTACAAATACTTAATCAGGCTTCGGAGCATACCGAGGTCTTTCCTTGGGCATATTCAGGAAAAAGTTTACAGAATCTGGCTTAGTGTAGGTGGGAATTACCAATTTAATTACTGGCAGGTCTGCCGTGGGGATTCACAAAAGTAGTTTTTTGTGTTAAAAATTTTAACGCTGCTATTTTTTTTTGATCAGGCGCACCGGAATAATAGCCCGATTCGGGCAAATAGCCCAAAAACAAAAGTTTGGTCCGTTAACTTTTTATTTAAACCTTTATAAGGCTAAAACGTCAAAGCCGGGTAATCGCTCAACAGCCTGTTTGCCCACTATTTTTTCACTATTAACAGACACCCGACTTCATGGCTTCCCTTACACCCTTATCAGGCGCCTTAGGGCAACGGCGTGCAGCCCATTTGCTCCGCCGCGCCAGTTTCCGATTTACCAAAGCAAAAGTTGACGAACTGGCCGGGATGACTGCCAGCCAGGCGGCTGCCAATTTGCTGATCAGCCCGCCGCTTCAGATGGACCAGCCGGTGTATGACAACCCCAATTCCGACCCGGTCGAAAACACCACCTGGCTGATTCCGTCCGGCCTGGCGCTCCCATCCGACAATAATACCCTCCGGCGCTATGTGATGGCCTGGTGGGTCAATGAGGCCCTCCACGACCCGGGGGTAACCCAAAAAATGGTGTTGTTCATGCACCAGCACCTGATTGTCACGGCCAATGCTTCCGGCAATGCGCAGTTTTTCGACTACCTCCGCCTGTTGCGCTGGGGCGCCATGGGCAATTTTAAAAAACTGGCGACTAAAATTGTGACCGATAATTCCATGCTGGTTTACCTGAACAACCAGCAAAATACCGCCAGCAACCCGAACGAGAATTTTGCCCGCGAGTTTTTTGAACTGTTTACCATTGGCAAAGGCCCGCAAATTGCACCGGACGACTACACCAACTATACCGAGTACGATATTGCGCAGGCTGCCCGGGTATTTACCGGCTTCAGGGTCCGAAACCAGCGGGATATGCTAGACCCGGAAACCAATATTCCGCGGGGCAATGTGGTGATCAACCAGCATGATAAGGCGAACAAGGAATTTAGCGATAAATTCAATAAAACAACAATCACCGGCGCCCAAACCGCCAACGCCATGTGGACCGAACTGGATGACTTCGTGACCATGGTATTCAATCAGGAGGCAACCGCCCGCACCTTTTGCCGCCGGTTGTACCGCTGGTTTGTCAGTCGCAAAATCACACCGGAAATCGAAAATGATATTATAACGCCCCTGGCCACCACTTTCCGGATCAGCAATTACGAGATCAAACCGGTGCTCAAGCAATTATTGCAAAGTCAGCATTTTTATGATGCCGACGATTCGGACAACACGGATGAAATCATTGGCGGCCTGATCAAGTCGCCGCTGGAGATCACCCTTCAGATGCTTTCGTTTTTCAATGTCCCCATTCCAAGTCCGACTGCCGATCCCACACAGCACTATCAGCGGCTGTATTCCACAGGGATCATTCAACGGGTATTGTTGCCGGCAGGGTTGCCATTATTTTACCCGAATGATGTTGCCGGTTATCCGGGCTATTACCAGGAACCCGAATACAACCGCCAATGGTTTAATTCCAGCACCATTATCGCGCGCTATAAGTTTCCGAAACAACTGACAACCGGCCGGATGAACTATGGCGCTACTCCGAATGCCTCGTTGTTTTTCCGGCTCGATATCGTTCCCTGGGTCAACAACAGCGGCTTTTTTAGCGACCCGCTCGATCCATACGCCCTGGTGCAGGACATACTGAACTACTTGCTGCCCGAGCAAATTGACAACGACCGCTTTAATTATTTTTACCTCGACGTATTTTTAGACAATCTGCCACCCGCCGACTGGACCTATGAGTGGCAGAATTACCTGGACACAGGTGACGATACCGAAGTGCGGATTCCGCTTGAGAAATTGCTCAATGCAATTATGTATTCACCTGAATTTCAAACCTATTGAGTTGAGCGCAAACCCTGTCGGTTTGATCACTCAATCATTCAATCACTCAATCGCTCAATAAAATGAAACGTCGCAACTTTCTAAAAATACTTCCGGCTGCCGGAGTCTCTTCTTTTGTTGTGAACGGTTTTAATATGAAACCGTTTGCCAACAGCAAAATCGCAAAAATCATTGCCGACTGTGATGGGCTCCAGGAACGCGCGCTCATTCTGATCCAGTTAAAAGGCGGCAACGACGGTGTAAACAACCTCATCCCCATTGCCCAATACGATACCTACGCCAACCTGCGCCCTACCACCCGCATTTTGGATACTGCCTATATTGATCTGGACACCACCGTAAAGGACAATAAACGGGTGGGCTTGCACCCGGCCATGACCGCCGTCAAAGAACTGTACGACCGGGGCTGGGTCAACGTACTCCAGGCTGTTGGCTACCAACTGCCCAATCAGTCGCACTTCAAAAGCACCGATTTGTGGCTGACGGGCGGCGATGGTTCGCCGGACAATTTCAATTTGCAATCGGGTTGGATGGGCCGCTCCATGCAGGCGCTTTTCCCCGATGTCGAAGGCGCACCTACCCCGGATATGCCCGACCCGCTGGGCATTCAGGTGGGCGACTCCAACCCATCCCTCGGCTTTCACACCGAAACCGAACACCAAAACGCGATCAACCTGACCGGCCAGGATCCCGCGGGGTTCTACTCGCTGGTGCAAACGATCGGCGGCGCGCCTATCCTGAACATCCCCGACAGCGATCACGGCGAGGAACTGGCTTACATCATGTCGGTCGAACAAAGTGTAAACAAATACGCCCAGCGGATCACCGATGTTTTCAATGCCGGCACCAATACCGGCAGCTATCCCGCTACCGGCCTGGCGAACCAGTTAAAAACAGTGGCCCGGCTTATTCGCGGCGGTTGCAAAACCAAAATTTACCTCTGCTCGCTCGGGGGATTCGATACCCACAGCGCGCAGGTCGATTCGGGCGATACTTCCGTCGGTACCCATGCTACGCTCCTGCAAAATCTTTCCGAAGCAGTCAAGGCATTCCTGGACGATCTGGAGTCCATGGGCATTGCGGAAAAAGCAATTGCCTGCACCTTCTCGGAATTTGGGCGCTCGCCGGTGGAAAACGGTTCTTTTGGCACCGACCACGGCACGTTGGCGCCAATGTACATTTTCGGAAAAACGGCTAACCCCGGCATTTCAGGCACCAACGTAGACCTGGGCAACCTGACCAATGGAAACCAGTTGCAAGGCATTCAGCATGACTACCGGCAAGTGTTTTCCACCTTGCTGCAGGATTGGCTTGGCGCCAACGATTGGGTGATGCAGGAAACGATGTTCCAGGATTATCAAAAACTGCCCCTGGTTGGCGCCGGGTATGTGGTTGATCCGCAATGCTACTACGGTGGCTCCACCACTATCGTGGATGCGCGGCCCGAAAAATTGCGGCAGCTCAGCATTTTTCCGAATCCGGCTTATGCATCCGCTGAAATTACGTTCAACACAGCAGAATCTTTCCCGGCGCGCCTGAGCGTACACAGCCTTGGCGGGTCCGTGGTGTCCAACAACGCCGTGCAGGTTTTTGCCGGCGACAACCGGTTTTACGTCGACGTGAATACCGTACCGCCGGGTGTATATTTTGTCCGGCTGGAAAACATGCTCAACGGGGTGGCCCGTGTGGTCAAACTCAGTGTAGCCCGGTAATGCGAGGTTAAAAAATTTATACAAATGGCATTTCATGCAACATGAGTCATCCCTAATTTTTGTGCAAAAATGACCTCGGAGAGGTCAAATATTTGTAGAAATGAATTGCGGCTTCACGTTATCCGACCTCGGAGAGGTTGCATCTGATTGAATTGCGCGTTGGATATTCGACCTCTCCGAGGTCGGAGCACTTCTTCAAATACCTGATCTACAAATATTTGACTTCTCCGAAGTCATTTTGAAAATTCGAGATGTCTCATGTTGTCATCTGCCTTGTTTTTCCGGTAAATGATCGAAATTTGCGGGGAGTAGAAAACATTTTTACCCGGTTCAGTCGTTTCAAGACCGTGTATGCACCGCAAACTTCCCGAAATGCAACGTTTATTCCTGTTTTTTTCCTTTTTCTTCATGGCGCAACAATACCTGGTTGCACAGGCCAATGCCGATTGCGCCACGGCGTTTGATGTTTGTAAAAAACAAGCCTACCATTTTAATAAACTTGGTGGCGAAGGCTCGGACAACCACGAGGCTGATTTCATTGCCTGTTTTATGAACGGCGAAAATTTTGGTCAGGCGGAGGAAAATTCTGCCTGGATAAAATTTGAAATTGAAAAATCCGGCAACCTGACTTTTGTCATTACCCCACACAAAATTGATGACGACATCGATTTTGTGGTGTTCAAACTCCCGGCCAATGGCGATTGTACCCAAAAACAGATCGTCCGCTGCATGGCTTCCGGCGACCGCAGCGAGAATGCGCTCTCCAGCCCTTGCATGGGTGAAACCGGCTTGCGCGACGGTGAACGCGATGCCAGTGAAGATGCCGGTTGTTCCGACCCCGGCGACAATGCCTGGCTGGCGCCATTGCGCGTTATTAAAGGTGAAAAATATGTCATCCTGGTGAGCAATGTATCCTCCCGAGGGCCCGGTTTCAGCATTCGCCTTGGCGGCTCCGCCAAACTCCCCTGTGATGAAGACCCACCCAAACCCGTAGCCGCTAAACCGGCGCCTAAGCCCGTGGCAAAGCCCAAACCGGAGCCTGTAGTCCAAAAACAAGTAAAACCGGAAACCATTGGCGGCCGCAGCGTCGAAGTAAATGAAACCGTGAAGGTGAAAGCGCGCACCATCAAACTTCGAATTTGGGACAGCCAGGTAGAAGACGGCGATATCATTTCGGTGTACCTGAACGAAGAAAAAGTTATCGACCACCTCTACCTCCGTTCGCAGCCGCAGGAATTCGAGATCAAACTTCCCCCGGGGAAAGAACACTACCTGACCGTGTATGCCGATGATTTTGGCAAATCGGAACCTAATACTGCACGTGTTTTAATTTTTGACGGGACCCGCGAACAGGAGATTGACCTGGTTGCCGAACGCAAAAAACAGCAAAGTATCAAAATCATCACCGATTAAACTTTGTGCGGATAATTGTTGTTCGGAGAAGTGCATCCCCAACATGCTCGTATCCAAACTCGTTCCATGCTCGGTTTTCGTTTTTCAGAATACACTCCCGATCCCAACCAGTCTGTTTTTGACCGGTTGTTCAAAATTTTCCAGGAACTGATGCTCTACACTTCCGGAAATGTGGAGGAAGCACTGGCCTGGCTTACCGAGCTGGATAAGGAGTACAAGTTGACCACACCCGACTATGGCATTGGCGATTTTATACGCGACCTGGAAGAACAGGGTTATATCCGGCGCGACGGAAACGGTGAAGGAGGTCTGGGTCCTACCTCAAAACTGGAGATCAGCCTGCGGCAAAAAAGTTTGGATGATATTTTCGGCGACTTAAAAAAGGCCAAAAGCGGCAAGCACAGCACGGGTTTTATCGGCCAGGGCGACGAATTTACTTCCGATGTAAAACCGTACGAGTTTGGCGACAGCCTGGAAAACCTGGCCGTCACGAACTCGTTGCGCAATGCATACATCAATCATGGCATCGATGAGTTTCACCTGACGCAGGATGACCTGGAGGTGTATGAAACGTATTACCAAAGCCAAATGTCGTCGGTGCTGATGATCGACATTTCGCACTCCATGATCCTGTACGGCGAAGACCGGATCACACCGGCCAAAAAAGTAGCGCTTGCCCTCGCGGAATTTATCCAAACCCGGTTTCCGAAGGACACGCTGGATATCCTGGTTTTTGGCGACGATGCCTGGCCAATCGAATTGAAAGATATTCCCTACCTGCAGGTTGGGCCTTACCATACCAATACTGTCGCCGGCCTCGAACTTGCCATGGATATCTTGAAACGCCGGCGCAACCCCAACAAGCAGATTTTTATGATCACCGACGGCAAACCTACCTGCATCAAGTTGGGCAAGCGGTACTACAAAAACGCCTTCGGCCTCGACCGCAAAATTGTCAACCGGTGCCTCAACCTGGCGCTTCAATGTAAAAAACTGGATGTGCCCATCACCACCTTCATGATCGCCCGCGACCCCTACCTGGTCCGGTTTGTGGAGGCCTTCACTCAGGCAAACAACGGCAAGGCGTTTTATTCTTCCCTCCAGGGCCTCGGCTCTTTTGTGCTGGAGAATTACAAAAAGCGCAAGCGGAAATAATTCGAATACGGAGTGCGGAGTTGCGAGTACGGAGTGGACAACTTCCCGATGAGCTAAAATGCGGTGCATTTTGTCTGAGACGGACAAGCGAAAAATTTTTATTCAACGCGATGATGGACACTCCGTACTCGCAACTCCGCACTCCGTATTCGCAACTCCGCACTCCGTATTCGCAACTCCGTATTACCTTT
The DNA here is from genome assembly GCA_964484205.1 of uncultured Saprospiraceae bacterium. GTDB lineage: Bacteria > Bacteroidota > Bacteroidia > Chitinophagales > Saprospiraceae > M3007. Next base: position 69,906 of record CAZAEZ010000018.1, read on the forward strand.
GCGCCATGTACATCCTGCTCATCTCGATCATCATCGGACTGTTTATTGCCATGTTGTTTGTCAACCTGTACTTCCGGGCCAAGGTGCTGAAGGTATACGGTGTTTTGGTGCGCAACAAGGTGCAATTTGGTGCGGCACATATTTTTAACCGGCAGAAACTTGAAGCGGAGGTGTTGACGAAATACCCGCAGTTCAAAAACGAGATCGAGACCTTTATCCGGCACATGCGGTATTCCATTCAAATGGCCTCCGTACTGATTGGATTGATCACAGCTTTTGGAGCGGTACTGATGTACTTCAGATAGATTATGACAAAACGGAAGATTGGGTTATTTGGCGCCGGGCATCTCGGCAAGATTCACCTCAAATGCATTTTAGCCACAGACGATTGGGAACTCGTCGGTTTTTTTGACCCGAATGATAAAAATGCCGAAGCGGCGGCAGCGCAGTACGGCGTACGCCGGTTTGCCTCCGTCAACAGTCTGTTACAAAAAGTAGATGCCGTAGACATCGTCACGCCGACTCCCGAACATTTCAAACTGGCGGCCAAAGCCATACGGGCAGGCAAGCATGTTTTCATTGAAAAACCGGTGACCGACACGATCCGGCAGGGCAAAAAGTTGCTCCAACTGGCAGCCCACTACGGCGTAACGGTACAAGTCGGGCATGTCGAACGGTTTAACCCGGCCTACCTGGCCCTCCGCGATATTCCATTGAACCCCATGTTTATCGAAAGCCACCGCCTGGCTGCTTTTCAGCCCAGAGGCACCGAGGTGTCGGTTATTCTCGATTTGATGATCCACGATCTTGACCTGGTGCTGCACCTGGTTCAGTCGCCTGTCAAGCGCGTTAGTGCCAGCGGCGTGGCCGTGCTTAGCCAGACCCCCGACATTGCCAATGCCCGGGTGGAATTTGTCAATGGCTGTGTGGCCAACCTCACGGCCAGCCGGATTTCATTGAAACAAATGCGAAAAATGCGGCTCTTCCAGCAGGACGCCTACATCAGCCTTGATTTCCTGGATAAAAGCACGCAGATCGTTCGCCTGTTTGACCAACACGACCCCAACCTCCCCTCCCTCGACAACCTGATGGAATTTGAAACGCCCAATGCCGGCAAAAAATGGCTGCACCTCGAAATGCCGGACACCCTGCCCATTAATGCGATTCAGGTGGAGTTGGAAACATTTGCCGAGTGTATTCGCTCCAACAAAACGCCGGCGGTTTCCCTGCAGGATGGCTTTGAGGCATTGCGCCTCGCCCACCGCATTTTGCAGGAAATTGACAAAAGGCAGGCCGTTTCGCTGCCAAACCGCGATAGAAAGGGACATTAATTCCAAAATAATCGCCTTTTAAGCGAAAATTAGCCCCCAACTTATTTAAGCTTAAGTGGGCCCGCCGATACTTGTACTGCGATTCAGCGCAGCCATTCGAACCATTCATTTGGCTCCCTTACAAACCATGTTAAACCCACAAGCGCAAACCCGAAAACGGTTGCTGAGTCCTGTTCAGGGTCCGACTTGTTAAAACCAATTCAACTATGCCAGCCTTTAATGCAGAAATCGAACTCAATGCAGGCTTTCAGATTTTGAATGAAAATGTAACCCTGGGCGCCGAAAGCGCCGACGGCACGCCGATCTGGACCTTTGCCGGCGACACGCCAACCAACCGTATCCTCTCTACCGACCAAAGCCTCCGCGTAAATGTGAGCTGGACCACTCAAGGCCCGCTCGCCACGCTCATGGGCGGCTGCAAGTACGTTTGCCGGATTTTTCTGGAGCAAATGGGGCAGAATGAAGCCAACCCCGGTGTTTACACCTCCGTGGTGAACCACATTCCGGTCGTTGGCCCGACAGCCTATTCGCCGTTCATCACCATTCCGGCAGGGCTTCAGGAAGGTGTTTATCGTGTTGTGTTCAGCCTGAACATGCTCGGCCCGACGAACAACCCGATTCCGGTTGCCGGTTTTGCCGACCTGGGCTTTCTTCAGGTGTTTTCGAACTAAGCAGCACTGCACAAATGCCACTGCTACAGAGGCCCCGGAATGGGGCTTCTGTAGCCATTTTGTTTACACGCACCAAATGATCAATCCAATGAAAACGCAAAAAAAAGACGCATACGATTTCTCGCAGAAGTCGCCTTCGGAACAGCCCGGATTTGAGGTTTTTGAAGACACCCGGCACAAGTGCTGGCGTTTCCATGGCAATGATGTAGAAGGGCAGGCCGCCCTGTTCAGCCAACCCTATGCAACGGCAGAATCGGCACAACGCGGTTTGCAAACAACCATCCGGTTGTTGAAAAGGAAACGGGGGCGGGTAGTCGAATCGCCGGAAGGTTGGCAAATTGTTATTCAATCCGGTAACCATCAGGAGCTTGCCCGCAGCCGCAATTTTTCAAAAAAAGAGGTCGCCACAAAATTGTTGCACTATTTGTTGAATGTTGCCTCGGCAGCCAGCCCGGTTGTCGATTCGGGGTCTGCACCAGCGGCTCAGCCTGAATACGCACCGGTAAACGAAAAACCATCCGAAAAACCCTTCCGGTATGCCTTTCGCCTGTTTTTTTATCCATCGGAAAAAGGTTTCACCGGCAGAATTGAAAATATTAATGCCCCTACAGAGTGCGCCAGTTTTGAAGGTCTGGACTCAACCGCAATCCTGGAGTTCCTGCAAACACAACTCATCCGGAAAAACACTGGGGATAAATCAACTGATGGAAACACCGATTCCCATCAATCTGAGACGGAGATCAGCACCTTTCCGGCACATATCACTCCCAGGCCATCAGCCTCCTCGGTTGTCAGTAGAAACCAGACAGGAAGCACGGTCGACCTGATTTTACAAACAGATACTCCGCTACCGGCAAATTCAGCATATACCCTCGAAAGCAGTGCGGTTTCAGCACGCCGAATGGACGTTGATGAGCAATGCACACTATCCAACCTGCCCGGGGAACTGCTAGCGGACGGACAAATAAAACTTCAGGTAGAAACAAAAACACTCGCAACCGGCACCTATTACCTTAATGCCGCTGTTTGGCTCAAACAGGGAACTAAATCGGTCAGGCATTGTGTCCGGGGGACAGGCTGGCTACAACTTTTGTGAAAATTTGATCTGTTAATTGGCTAAAGAATGCGTGTTCTCCAAACCGGCAGGTACAAAGAAGCCCTCATGCAAAATATAGGGATCATTACCATCCTGAACGGTAACTGCCCCTGTCTGCAGGTTCATGCGGCGTTCATAACCGGGGCAGAGCGGGCATGAAAAGATTATCCAGTCGCCCTGGCGTTTTGAAGTACAGGTGTGGCGGGGAGTTTCGGATGCTGCATTAAAATTTAAAAACATGCGTGTGTGTGTTTGATGACCTCGGTTTCTACTCAAAATTCGTTATATTTGAACAAAAATTTTGCCGAAAGACAAAATTCTTGCTTTTAAGTGTTGAGTTTTTGCATTTCTGCCCGACTGACACGGTAAGCATTTCGATCAAAACACGCCGGTTTTAATCCTGAATAAACTGAGATCAGCTGCAAATTGCCTTGCAGCTGATATCCAATTAACCAAACACCGTTCTTAGCATGACTCCCCCCCGAATTGTCATTATTGGAAAGGCGAACCTCCCTTTCGACCCCGCACAATTTCCGGACCTCCAGCACATCGAGTTTACCACTGTCCCGGAAAAATACCCAACCGAGCGTTTGGATTACCTGGCGCCGTTCCACATGGTTGTTCTTGATGCTGCCACCGAATCGGAGGCGACTTTAGAACGTATCCGGACATTGCGCCGGTTGTACCATCAACTCCCACTTATTCTGACGGCATGCAATCCCAGCCCTTCCTACCTGGTACAGGCCTATCGCCACGGTCTAACGGATTGCCTGCTGATGCCCCTGTCAGCGGAGCAATTCGGCATAATGGCGTCTACGTATGTAAAAGCTGAACAACCCAACCCGCAGAACCACAGCCTGCGCTTTTTGCCAAACGCTGCCTTAATGGGCTGGAAGCCTGCGGCCATCGACTTGAACGCGGATATTTCAGCCTGCTTTCTGGGCACATTCCGGCTTTTCAAAAAAGGCCGCCGGATTGATTTGCCCGGTGGGGCGCGGCAACGCTCTTTACTCGCCTATTTGTTTTTCCATGCCCCCGCCAATATTCACCGGGATAAAATCATTCGGTGGTTCTGGCCGGATCATGATCCGGACTGCGCCAAAAACAACCTGAATGTGGCAATTTGCAACCTGCGTAAATTCCTGGAGAAGCATATTAACAAAGAGGTTATTTGCTTTCAGAACGACTATTTTTTTATAAACCCGAACCTGCAGCTGTACAGCGACACAAGCGCTTTTATGCAGGCGTTTTATCAAGGGAAAGAATGTGAACGCCACGGCAAAACCGGAAAAGCAGCCCAATGGTACCAAATGGCAGCCCAACTGGGCGCTGAATTTTTGGAAGAGTTTCAGCAGGAAGATTGGACGATTTGGCCGCGTGAAGAATTTACCGAAAAATATTTTCACGCGCTGGATGTGTTGAGCTCGTTCCAGCTGGAAAGCCGGCAATATGACGCGGCGCTGGAAACCCTGCGCAGCATGTTATACAAAGACGATTGCCTCGAATTTGTTCATAATAAAATCATGACCTGCTACCTGGCACTGGGCAAAAAAGAAAAAGCCGTCCGGCAGTTTCACGAATGCGAGCGGGTTTTGAAGGAGAAACTCAATATGCGGCCTTCTTCTGAAACCGAAGCCTTGTACCGGGCTGCTGCCGGCATCCGGCGTGCCTGAACAACAGGCCGCCAGCAACCCGGTAAAAAAAAACGGCCACCAGAATGTCCCGGCAGCCGTTTTTTTATTCGGTTCATTAATTTTAAACATTCGGAATCGTCAGAACCTGTCCGGGGTGGATCACATCCGGATTGTCCAGGATATCGCGGTTGGCATTAAAGATGACTTTGTATTTCATCATGTCCTCGTAGTAATGCTCGGCAATTTTGCTGAGGCTTTCGCCTTTGGAAACGGTGTGTTTGGCATAGTAGCCGGTGTTGGCTACCCGGATATCTGCCTTGATATCCGCCGGCTTTTCACCGCCGACAGCTTTGATTGCATCCCAAATCTGATTTTTTTCATACTGGCAGTCAACGGTACCGAAAACTTTCAGCACGCCGTTTTCTTCTTCGACTTTGCCCCCTTGTACGTTCAGTTTTTCGCCGAGTGCCAGCACACTTTGGTACTTGTCTTTAACAGTCATAATAGATAATGGTGTTTGAGTTTTGAAAAAGTGATTTTTGCAAAATTAAGTTGATCTGGTTGAAAAGGGGGAATAGCAGGTAGATATTAACCCTGAATTGTTTTTGTCTTAATACGCCGGTGTTTAAAATGGTCACTGAAAGTTTTGGGTAAAGAAATCCACAACGCGCTCATCCGTAATAACATCCTGTGGGCGAACCGGCTTGCGCAGCACCACGCCTTCCAGCGTCCGGCAGCGGCTCAGTGCTACGTACAGTTGCCCATGCTCAAAGGCGCCGGCCCCCAAGTCGATCAATACGCGGTCAAAGGTTTTGCCCTGGCTTTTGTGAATGGTAATCGCCCAGGCCAGTTTAAGCGGAAATTGGCGGAACGAACCGATAGATTCCGTTTCAATATCACCGGTGGCGCCGGAAGTATACCGGATTATTTCCCAGTCCATTGGCGTCACCACCAGCGCCCGGGTTTTGCCGACGGAATTTTCCACCTCGACGGTTAACTGGTTGGCTTTTAATTCGGTGACGCGGCCAATGGTGCCATTTACAAAATTCTTTTCCGGATCGTTTTTAACGAACATGACCTGCGCGCCGACCCGCAATTTCAACGCAGCCTCCGTAGGGTAAAGCGACGGGTCAAACTGGCCTTTTACTTCCGCCTGGTATACCTGCTCCGGTTCCGGAAGGCGTTCCAGGGCGGTCCGGTTAATCCTGTCGGCCGTTGCATTGCGGGCACTGAGCGTGATATAGCCGTCAGTCTCCTGGAAATCGGGGTTCCAGCGTTCGTTCAGGTCTTCCAAATCATCATAGTCCAGTTGATTCACCCGCACCGCTTCGAGTAAGCGCAAAAAGTGGCGGGACTCCTGGCGGTATACCTTGCTCAGCTCCAGCATTTCAATTTGAAAGGCCGGTTCTTGAAAAACCTTAGCCGAGAAAAAATAGGGCGTCCGGTAATAATCGTGGAAGTAGGCGCTTTCGACCGGGTCGTTCGTCACGACCGGGGGAAGTTGAAAGGGATCGCCAAAAAGTACAAGTTGGACGCCGCCAAACGGCCGGATATCCTCCCGGTTGACTTGTAAAAACAGATTTATGGCATCCAGCACATCCGCCCGAACCATGGAGATTTCATCGATAATCAGCACCTCGAGGTTTCGGTAGAGCCGCAATTTATCCTTCCGGGAAACTCGCTTTGCAGCTTCCTGGGCTGTAATGATCCGGGGCGGAAAGCCAAAAAAAGAATGGATCGTTTGCCCCAAAACATTCAGCGCCGCCACGCCGGTGGGCGCCAGTACAGCCGTTTTTTTCCGCGTAGTATTTCTGAAAAGTTGAAGCAGGGTACTTTTGCCGGTTCCCGCCCGCCCGGTCACGAACATACTGTTCGTTCCTTTTTCAAGCGCGTCCAAAATATACCGGAAATCCGGATTGAGTAGCATGGGTGTTTTCTCCAGCATTCTTCAGCCAAGGGCATTTTTGCGAAGATAGTAATTGAGGCTGAAGTGCCTGACTACGGATTTGTTTGGTAAAAAAAATTGGGAGCAATGGAACGCTATCCACTACTCCGCAATTTGGTGAGCCCCTTTGGGCTCTAAAAAAATGTGTTCCAGAATTTTCGCACTAACTCATGATGTAAAAAATGTTTTCATCCCAACCGGGTTGAACCACGGTTTGGGCGGGGGGATATGCTTGAAAAACAAATGCGGAGCCAGGTACCGAAGCGCCAATCCCAAGTCACTTTTTTGTGAATGTTGGAAAAATGCGCGCTCCAGTGCAGGATTTGGGTGGCGCCCGGCGGGATCGGTCAAAGTTTCCTGCATGGAAGCGGTCTTCACTTGAGGAAACTGTCCTATAACCCGCCTGCGGGTATGGGTGGCCTCCTGGTCGAAACCGATATTCCGGACCAGGTTGGTGGTTGGGTTCAGGCAAGCGCCGCGGCCGTTCAAAATGGTATAAAACCAGGCGTAGTCCCAGGTATCAATTTCACCATTCCGGGTGCTTGCAAACTTGTCGAAAAGGTACATGCGTGCCGTAGCGCTGGTCGAAATGGCCGAAAATCCACTGGTTTTGTCCAACCAGGATTCATCCAAACCCGAAAAAAACGGATCATACCGGAGCCAGGCGCTTCGCCAGGTTGCCCATCCCCAGATAAATGGGAAGCGGGAGAAAACATAGCTCGACGACTCCCGTGAGATTTGCCGGGCACAGGGATTTGACCCGGAAATGTGCCACACATCGTCGTCGTCGCGGTATTTTTCCAGCAAGGCGGCGCAGTATGTAAAAAAAGAATCGCCCGGCAAACAATCGTCTTCCAGAATAATACCCGCCTCCACATGCTGAAAAAACCAGGATATCCCGGTAGTCACGGCTTTTCGGCAGCCGAGGTTTTCCGGTAAAAAGTTGGTATGCACGGTGCAGTCCCAATCCACCTGATCGATAATGGCCCGAACTGCCGCGCACTTTTCCGCTTCCCCGGCCACCGAGGCACGCGGGCCATCGGCACTTACAAACAGCTGCGTCGGGCGTATGCGCCGGATTTGTTGGAACACTTGTCTGGTATGCTCCGGCCGGTTGAAAACAAGGAAAAGTACGGGTGTAGAAAAGGCCATATTTGCGAATTGTCAGCGTTGATTACAGCCATCTACCGGGTAGTGTACCCGCTGAATTCAGACTGCACATAAGACATTGGATTTCAGGGAAACCGGTTTAAGATATCCGTTCTCTGATTACCGGAACAAAGGTGCAGACGCGGGTTTTAAAGCCGCATTAAAGGAAAATTAAAAGAAAATTAAAACAAAAATGGCGGCATTTAAACCGGCTTAAATACCTTGAGGAAGCATAAATCGACACGTAAAATCCCGGGCAATTTCATCTACATGGACTACATCGAAATCTTGGTTAAACTGCGCAAAATCATCCGTTCCATAAACCTCGAAAGCAAGCGCATCGAAAAGCAATACGGCATCAGTATTCCCCAGCTGCTATGCCTGAAATATTTGTCGGAACAACCCGGCTACAGGGCTACTGCCGGCCAACTGAAGGATTTTATCAAGTTAAATGCAAGCACCATCTCCGGTATCCTGGCCCGGCTGGAGGCCAAAGGCCTGACTGCCCGGCTGACCAACCCGGAAGACAAACGCGTCAGTGATATTATCCTCACCGCCCAAGGCGTCGACATTCTGAAACACTCGCCGGTAACTTTGCAGGAAAAACTGTCCAAACATTTATCCGGCTTGTCGGACACACAAATTGAAGAACTGAATAAAAACATCGACCTCCTGGTCCAAATTATGGAGGCCGGAGACCTGGAGGCCTCTCCTGTCATCACCATTCAGGAACTCGGCAACTGAAGCCGTGCTTTCCCCGGGCCGATCTCACTTTGTTTCTATAGAAAATATATTTTAGTAACTTTGCTCTCCAGCAAAAATTTAGCATCGATTTGCCGCAATCAATACGAAAAAAAGCAGATCGCGCACAATTGCATTAATTCAGACTAGTTATTTTCTATAGAAAACAATTTGATCGAAAAATTTTATTGCACGCCAATCCTTGGCCTGTAAAACCCGGAACGCCTGCCCTGTTCCTGGTTTTGGTGTGCATGAGTATTGCCCGGTGGGCGGGCGCGGTTCCCACACCGCATTTTGAAAACGCTTCGGGGCAATTGACCAAGTCCGGTTATTTCAAATTACAGTGGACTGTCAATCCGGCCGAACAGCAGCATGCCACACTTACCTACGAAGTACAGCAATCCGGCAGCAACACTTTTGACCAGGCCAAAACCCTCTACTCCGGGCCGGATCTGGCTACGTTCTGCTCCGGGTATAAAAACGGGACCTATTACTTTCGGGTACGGGCCTTCCCGATACACGGCAACACTCCGGGGCAGTGGTCGGCGCCGCTGCAGGTACAAGTGAAACACCATTCACTCCATCTGGCGTTTGCCCTGTTTGGTTTGGGCGCCGTGGTTTTCCTAATCACTGTTGGCATTGTTGTGCGCGGCAGCCGGCGCGTGCGCACCCCAAAAAGTTAGCATGTATGGAACACCAGTCTGAAATTCTTTCGCCGGCAACCGGCTGGCTCCTGATGGCCATTTTGAGCGCAGTATGGATATTCCTGGGTTTTTACTGGGGGCGCAAGGCTAAAAATATGGACGGATTCATGCTTGCCGGACGCAATGTGGGGCTGGCATTTGGAACAGCAACCGCCATGGCAACCTGGATCACCTCCAATACGACGATGCTGGCGCCGCAATTTGCCCTGCAACTCGGCTTGTGGGGCATGATTGCGTATTCCACTGCCGCTTTCGGCCTTTTCCTGTTTGCTCCCCTGGCCAAACGGATCAAACAATTGATGCCCACAGGATATACCAGCGGCGATTTCATTCGCCTGCGGTACGGCGCCAACACCTGGTACATTTTCCTTCTGATCTCTATTTTTTATGGTTTCACCTGGCTCATCAGCATGGGCATGGCGGGCGGAATTCTGATGAACGCGCTGGCCGGAATACCCTATAAAATCGGTATGAGCGTGATTTTATTTGTATGCATCCTCTACACGATTTTTGGTGGTTTGTACGCGGTAATCGGCACGGACTTTATTCAGTCGCTGATCATCATAATCGGAATTGTGGTGGTTGGCGGCGCGGTTTTATATACTGTTGATTTGGAACAGGTTTACGCCGACCTGCAAACAGACAAACCCATGCTGATCGACATGCTGTTGCCGGCGGCAATTATGGCTATTTTCAACAACCTGCTGTTCGGCATCGGCGAGGTTTTTCACAGCAACGTCTGGTGGAGCCGGGCATTTGCCATGCGGAAAGGTGTCGGACAAAAAGCATACACACTGGCGGGTTTGTTCTGGCTGCCGGTGCCTGTGGCCGCCGGTTTTATTGCCCTCACCGGGGGTTCGCTGGGGGTAAACATTACCAGCCCCGACATGGTCGGGCCCCTGATGGCCGGGCATATTTTAGGCGGCATCGGCGCCATCATCGTTTTCGTGGTGTTTTTCTGTTCGCTGGCATCGAGCATCGACAGCCTCCTGGCCGCAACTTCCGATCTGATCATCGAGGATGTTTACAAACGCATGGTCCGGCCGGGCGCCACCGAAAAACAAATTCGCCGGGTTTCCATCCTGGTTATTTCGGGCCTTGGTTTGCTGGCCTGGCTGGTCTGTTTGCCGCGGATTGGCACCCTGGCCACGGTTTTGTTTTTCGCAGGCCCCATGGTTGCCAGCACGATTTACCCCATCGTAATGGGACTTTACTGGAAATCAGCCACCGCAAAAGGCGCCTTGTGGGCCATGGTACTCGGTACAGCCACAGGCCTTGCCGCCTATTTCCAACTTGGATGGTATACGGCTTCGCTGATTGGCGCCGCGGTTTCCATGGTCGTCACCACGCTTTTTGCCAAATTTCAACCCGGCAATTTCGATTGGGAAAAACTGGATGAATCAAAAACAATAACCTGAGCCAATCCACCCAAAACCGCTAAAAAAACATACGCATGCTTTTTCCACAACCGCTTTTCAAATTTCTGATTTTGACTGCACTCATGCTGATGAGCATCGGAGCAATAAGCCTGGTCGGCATGCTCCTGCACGACTTAAAAGCAAATAAACTATGGTAACAGAAAAACTAAAACCGGCATCGAACAGGCCCGACGAAAATCCGCTGGATTCCGAAGGGCTGTACCCCGACCCGGAAAAATTTCTCGGTAAAGATTACATCGACCTGAATATTCTTAAAAAACTGGTCGGCCGGTCTATCCTGTCGGTGGATCAGTTTGACAAAAAAACCGTGCTGGAACTTTGCAAGTTTGCTGCGTTGCTGGAAACGACCGAAATCGCCGCAAGCCATCCGCTCGACGGGAAAATAATCATTACGGCATTTTTCGAAGCCAGTACCCGCACCCGCCTCTGTTTTGAAAGTGCGGTTTTACGGCTCGACGGGAAAATCATCAGCATACCAACCGGCATGGTCACCGGCGTGGCCAAGGGCGAGTCGCTGTCCGACATCGGGGAAATGTTCAACGCATACGGCGATTTGGTTGTCATGCGCCACACGGAAACAAATGCGGTGGATGAAATCACGAAAAATCTTCGTTTGCCCCTCATCAATGCCGGGAATGGCTCGGGGGAGCACCCAACGCAAGCGCTGGCTGATTGGTTTGCCATTTTGAAATGGAAACCCAAACTGAAAGCAGCGCAGGTCAAACCCAAGCACAAAATTCATCTGGGCATCCTGGGTACGCCAGGCAGCATGCGCGCCGTAAACAGTTTTTTACGCATGTCGCTTTTGTTTAAATCGGGCATTCGGAAAATTTCTATCGTTTCGGAAATGGCCGATCCGTTGGGGCCCGAATTGGCACAACTGCTGGAGCGGTCCGGCATTTCGTTTACGCTGTCAAACGACATCAACGAGGTGTTGTCCGATCTCGATGTGATCTACATGAACTCCATTGCTTTTCTCGGCGATAGTTACAAAACCCTGGACTCCCGCTATAAGCTCGACCGCGACAGCAACCTGAAAGCGGATGCCGTCGTGTTGCACCCGCTGGCCCGCCTCGACGAGCTCGACCCGACCCTCGACGGCACGCACCACAACCTCTATTTTACGCAGGCCCATGGAGCGGTCTTCGTACGGCAAGCTTTGATGATCGCCGTCTTGAACCGTTTTGATCGCCTGCCGAAAAAACAAATCCCTTTAAGTGACTAACGCAAGTTGTGACCATGAAATAGAATAGACAAGATTAACAGGAAAAAAACTGGATTAAACGGCCTATGGCCGTTTAATCCAGCAAAATCATGTCGATCCTGTCAAAAAAATAAAAAAATCTGTCTCCAGAACAGATCGTCACAACCTTGGCTTCGACAAACTTTAAAAAATAATAATTGTATGTGTGGAATTACCGGATTCTGGATGCGCAAACCCCTGCAACAACAGGCTGCGCTGGATATTACAAAAATGACTCATCGCCTGAAACACCGGGGCCCCGACGGCTTTGGTTACCACCTGGATCATGAAAACGGCCTGGCTATGGGCCATGCCCGGCTATCGATCATCGACCTGGAAACCGGCGACCAGCCACTTTACAGCATGGATAACCAATGCGTGCTGACGGTCAATGGTGAGTTTTACGACTACAAACGCATCCGAACCAACCTCCGGCTGGAAGGATTTAAATTTAAAACAAAATCCGACAGCGAGATTGCCCTGCCGCTTTTTCAAAAACACGGCCTTGATTTTATTTCGCATTTGCGGGGTGAATTTGCCTTTGTCTTGTTTGACAAAAAAAACAAGCGGCTCATTCTGGCGCGCGACCGTTTTGGCATCAAGCCGCTTTTTTACCATATCGGGCAGGAGGGCGTTTTTTACGCATCGGAGATCAAAGCGCTGTTTGCGCATCCGCAGGTTCCGCGCCGTTTTTCGAAGGAGGGCATCCTGCACCAGCTGATGCACACCATGGTGCCGGGCACCAGTGCCTTTGAAGGCATTCACGCCTTGAAACCCGGGTATATGCTGATCATTCAAAAGCAAAAAAACGGCTTCGACGTGCAGGAAAAGCAATACTGGGACATGGATTTTCCCAGAGATGCCGACCGCGACAACACCAAGCCGGAAGCATTTCATATCGGCCAGGTCAAGGAGCAGCTTTTGGAGGCAGTAGCCCTGCGCCTCGAAGCCGATGTGCCGGTCGGGTGCTACCTCTCGGGGGGCATCGACAGTTGTTCAATGTTGGGCCTGGCTTCATCCATGCAACAGGCGCCGGTAAAGGCATTCACCATCAGTTTTGACCATGCTGCGTACGACGAATCGGCTATCGCCCGGGAAATGGCAAAAGCCACGGACGCCGATCAGGAAGAAATATGCCTCTCGGCAAACGAATTGTACGGCCAGAATTACATCAAAACCCTGTACCATGCCGAGCGCACTTTTTACAATACCCTGGGCGTCGCCAAATGGTGCATGAGCAAACGGGTGAATGCCTGCGGCTATCGCGTGGTGGTCACCGGCGAAGGTTCGGATGAATTGTTTGGCGGTTATCCGGCATTCAAGCGGGACTACCTGCAGCATGCCTACGCCGGCAAGCCCGATCATTTGAAACAACTGGAAGCAACGAACGCCATTTTTAAAGGCGCTATTCTGGCCGAGTCGCCCGTTTCGCATCCGGCACTGGATGCTGCGTGCGGATTTACACCGTCGTGGATTCAGTCCTGGATTCAAACCCTGGCCTTGGCACGGCCGCTCCTGCACGACGACCTTTTGGCCGAGGTTAAGCACTACGACCCCGTTGAGGCCATTGCAAATTCGTTTGACAAAACACAGCTGGAAGGCCGGCACGTGCTCGACGTTGCGCAGTACACCTGGATCAAGACCATGCTCGAATGTCAGATACTGAATTGGGGCGGCGACCGGGTTGATATGGCGAACTCGATGGAAAGCCGCCCGGCCTTTCTCGACCATCATGTTGCCGAGGTGGCGAAGGTTATTCCGCCCCACCTGCGGATAAAAGGAAATATCGAGAAATGGGTGCTGCGCGAAGCCATGCGACACATCCTTCCAAAAGCCCTGTATGAGCGGGAAAAGTTTGCTTTTATGGCGCCTCCGGCACATACCTCCGAAGCTAAGCAGCAAGCCGTGCAGTTGTTGATCAACCGGTTTTTAACCACCCGGAAAATCGAAAATGCGGGCATTTTTGATGTCCAGCGGCTCAAGCAATTCTTAACCGATTATGAGCAGGACGACAACCCCGTATCCCTGGTTCGGAAAGACGCATTGCTCAATCACATTCTTGGATTGCAAATTTTGCAGGAGCAATTTATTGAAGCAAAAGAAGCCGAATTGGAAGTAATTCCGGCCCGGTGAGAAAATCCCCAACATGCTTTTAACTTCCGGTATGAAATCTGACATAAAACCGGCTGCCTTCACCAACCTGCGATTCCAGGCGGATGCTTCCCTTGTGCAACTGTACAATCCTGTGGCATAGGGAGAGGCCGATGCCATGGCCCCGAACCCCTGAAGACGTCTCGGAAGCCCGGTAAAACGGATCAAAAATTTTCAGCTGTTCATCGAGGTGTATGCCCGGACCTTCGTCGGCAAAACAAATTTCAATAGTGCCGCCTTTTGGAAAACCCACGATGACATGCACGGCGTGCTCTGCTGAAAACTTGCAGGCGTTATCCATAAAATTCAAAAAAGCCGTCCGGAGCAGTTGCTCATTTCCCAGGATTTGCAAGGCACTGTCATCCGTAGGAAACTGGGCGTATTCGATCTGAAACTGGTAGGTTGGATTGGATTTCAGGAGTTCCGTTTGTGCAGAAAAAATTATTTCATCCACCCGGACCGGTTTGAAAAACGCCCGTTGCTTGTCGATGCCCGATTGTGCCAAAACCAACAAGCCGTTCGTCAGTTCGGTCAGCGTACGGGCATCTTCGACCAGCGACTGCAACACCTTCCGGTAATCGGCGCCACTGCGTTCTTTGCTCAGGGTGGCTTGTAACTGACTGGAAATGGCTGCCAGTGGTGTTCGCAATTCATGCGAAGCATTTGAAACAAACTGCTGTTGAATCGCAAAAGCAGCCTCCAGGCGCTCCAGCATCAAGTTGAAATTTTGGGCCAGTTGCCCGATCTCATCCCGTTGTTCTCCGCCGGGTATGCGTTGGTTCAGGCTCCCGGCGGTAATGCTGGCCACTTCCGCATTCATAATTGCCAGCGGGCGAAGGGCTTGCTGTGCAAATATCCGGCCGGCCAGCACAATGATCCCAATACCCAGAATGAGTCCCGCGATCAGTACTTGTCCTAAATTTTGCAACTTGCTCCGGCCATACCGGTCGAATGCCGATGCGATAACGACAAATTTCTCCCCCGCCGCGGTATAAACTAACCCCACGGCTTCCCGTTCATTCACGGTGTACTCCACCCTTTTTTGCTCCCGGACATGGGCGATCAATGAATCGGAATAGATCAATGGAAAATCGTCCAGGCTGGTGTAAATCAGTTCATTTGACTCATTAAAGACCAAAACTTTCTCTTCAAACAACTGGTGAATGGAATTTTGATCAATGATCCGGAGCAACTCGTAGTCGACCTCTTTGACCGTCACGAGCAATCGCACGGTTGTTATTGCCCGGCTGGCCAGGCGGCTGTAAAATTCTTCACGGCGGTAATTATCGGACAGCAGGTAGACGGACAGCGAGAACAACAGCAGGATACTGGCCACAATGATGGAGAACTGGAGGGTAAGTTTTGCCCGAATATTCATAGGAGTGCGCAGCAGATAGGCCCCGGTGCCGGTTCAAAGGACTTTTAAATAATAGCCCATACCCTGTTTGGTGTGGATCAGCTTGGGCTCAAAATTGCGATCGACCTTTCGGCGTAAAAAGTTGATGTACACATCCACCACATTGGTGCCGGTATCGAAATTTATATCCCAAACCTTTTCGGCAATTTCACTGCGCGAGCTCACCCGGCCATTCCGCCGCACCAGGTATTCCAGCAGGGCGTATTCCTTCGCGGTAAGTTCAATTTCCTGGCCCGAGCGCATAACAGTTTTAAAAGCCGTATTGATTTCAAGGTCGGCAACTTTAAGCAGCTCTTCATCCTGAATATCCCAATCCGGCGCCTGCCGCTTCAACTGCGCGCGAATGCGCACCAGCAACTCGCGCAAGTCAACGGGCTTAACGAGGTAGTCGTCGGCGCCGAGGTCAAAACCGGTCAGTTTTTGTTCCACGGTCCCGCGCGCCGACAAGATTATGATCGGCACTTTCGGGTGCCGCTCCCGGATGCTTTTGCACACCTCATAACCATCAACAAAAGGCAAATTCAGATCGAGCAGAATGAGATCGTACGCTTGCGAAAGGCCCATATGCCTGCCCACAGCGCCATCCGGTGCAATATCAACCAGATAGTTTTGCTCCTGCAACCACTCCCGTACCGACGCAGCAACCTTCGGTTCGTCTTCCACAAGTAAAATCCTGCTCTGTTTCATACGCGATGTTATTTGGCACGGGTTGGCCATCGGCTGGCAACTTGTTCGGCCACCCGCAAGTTTCGCTTTTGTGACAAATGCAAATGCAGGGCCAGTTTTGCCGCCACCGCCGCGCCGGCTTGCCGGTTTTCCAGCAGCAACTCCGGGGTGTAATAGTGTTTAATGAAATTTGTATCAAAATCGGCCGTATTGAAGGCCGGGTGGTCCATCACAAAACGCCCGAACGGCAAAGTCGTCGAAACGCCTTCCACTTCATAATCGGCAATAGCCGCTTTCATTTTCTGGATTGCCTCGGCCCGGGTGGCGCCGTGCACCACCAGTTTGGCCAGCAGCGGGTCGTAATAAATCGGCACTTCCATGCCTTCCGAATACCCGTCATCCACCCGGATACCCGCACCGCCTGGAACGCGATAGCGATCGAGCCTGCCGACCGACGGAAGGAAGTCGTTCAGCGGATCTTCGGCGCACACCCGCAACTCGATGGCATGCCCGTTAATTTGCAAATCCGATTGCTCCAGGCTCAGCGGCTCTCCCCGGGCTATTCTGATCTGCCATTCGACCAGGTCAAGGCCCGTAATAAATTCGGTGACCGGATGCTCGACCTGCAGGCGGGTGTTCATTTCCAGGAAATAAAAATTCAAATCGGCGTCCACCAAAAACTCCACGGTACCCGCCCCCACATAATCGCAGGCCTTTGCCACCCGCACGGCCGCTTCGCCCATTGCCTGGCGCATGGCCGGCGAAACAATTGCCGAGGGCGCTTCCTCGACCACTTTTTGGTGCCGCCGCTGGATGGAGCATTCCCGTTCGAAGAGATACAACACCTTGCCGTGCGCATCGCCAAGCACCTGAATTTCGATGTGCCGCGGCGCCGTCACAAATTTTTCGATAAACACGGCGCCGTCGCCAAAAGCCGAAACCGCTTCCGAAACAGCGCGCTCCATCTGCGTTTGCAGGTCCGCTTCCCGTTCAACAATACGCATCCCCTTGCCGCCGCCGCCGGCACTGGCTTTGATCAGAACCGGGTAGCCTACTTTTTTGCCGATCGCCTTGGCCATTTCAATATCGGTGATGGCCTCCTCAATGCCGGGCACCATAGGCACATTGAATTTTTTTGCCGCTTCCTTGGCCGCCAGTTTGCTGCCCATCATTTCTATACTGTTCGGGTTGGGTCCGATAAATACGATACCCGCCGCCTGCACTTTTCTGGCGAAGTCTGCATTTTCACTCAAAAAACCGTAGCCCGGATGTATGCCTTCGGCGCCCGTCTTTTTTGCCGTTTCCAATATTTTGTCGGCAAGCAAATAGCTCTGCGCCGAGGGCGCCGGACCGATGCACACGGCTTCGTCGGCAAAACGCACATGCGGCGAGTGCCGGTCGGCTTCAGAGTAAACGGCAACGGTTTGAATGCCCATCCGGCGGGCGGTGCGCATAACGCGCAGGGCAATTTCACCTCGATTGGCTACAAGAATTTTTTTCATGAATTGTGTATGTACGGGTTAATGAACTTTACTGCGCCGTGCAAATTCGCCGGACAAGTTCCTGAAAAAGTAAATGCGTTTTGGCAGAATCCACTGATCTACCGGCAAAATTGCGCACCGGAACAATACCCCGGATAGCATTGGAAAGAAAAATTTCATCGGCCTGCTCCAAGGTAGCGAAAGTAGCGGGTTTCTCCAGAACGACATAACCCGCCGCTGCGGCCATTTCGATCAGAAAATGCCGCATCACGCCCGCCACGCACCCTTCCGAAAGCGGCACGGTACACAGGCGTGCATGCTCCCACCAGAAAACATTACTGGAGCAGGCCTCACAAATCCGTTCGGCAGTGTTCAAAAGCAGGGCTTCATCCCAGCCCTTTGCAGCGGCCTGCCGGGCCGCAAGCACATAGCGCAACGCGCTCATGGTTTTGCAGTTCGACACGGTGTCGACCGGCAACCGCAACCCCTCGGCCATACCCAGTGTAATTGGCGACCAACCAAAACAGGACTGCTCCAATGGCGTCGTTTCGATCAAAAAATTTGCCCGGTCGTCCGAAGGCCGGTAAAAACCACCCGATTCCCGCCATACGGACAACCGGACGCGGGCATTTGCGGGAGCAATGGTTAAAATCGCTTCCGCAAAAAATTGCGCATTCCAGCCGACTGGAACGCGAAGACCCAGCAGTTGGCTGCTCTCCGACAAGCGCTGCCAGTGCCGGTCGAGCAACGGAATTCGGCCGTTGAACACCCGGATCGTTTCAAAAAGCCCATCGCCGTAATTCAGCGCGCGTTGCGCCAGTGCCAGTTCGGTTGGCACCTGGTTGAGGACCGTTCCATTGAAATTTATCGACATCCGGCATGGCAATTTTGCAGGCAAAATAGGGAAAAAGCGCAACGGTATGCTTACCGCGTTTCGACCGCCCCGGGCTGACCGGTGGCGCTGTCGTCGGTCCGGGCATGGCTTTTCCGGAAGGCTGTGGGGGTCATGCCGGTCAGGCGTTTGAAGGCATTGTTAAATGAAACCTTGTTGTTAAAACCAACGGCGTATGCCACCTCGATCACATGCAAATCACTCCGGCTGGTTTCTGCCAGCAATTGCTTGGCGTCTTCAATTCGAAGTTGATTGATGTATTCGAAAAAACTGAGCCCGATATGCTCGTTGATGATCTGGGAAACGTGGTGCTTGCTTGCCTCCAGGCTGTTCGCCAAACCATCCAGGTTCAATTCCGGGTTCCGGTACAATTGCTCCTCAGCCATCCGTTCGGTGAGTTTTTTTAGCAGGGAGCGGCCGGCCTCCTCGGTCAGACTGCTGTTTTTGTACTTTACCGGAGCGCCGGGCTCCGTGAAATCAAAGCCGTCGAAAACAGCGGGTTGGACGTACCCGGCATAGGCAATCAGGTAGATAAAGGCGGTCATGGTTGCCGAGATGTGATAATCCCAGGCAAGTGAAAAAAACGGAAACCGAACCAACACAAAATAGGCGGTGTACGCCAGCAAAAAACCCAGGTAAAAACCATTGATCAATCTTGCCCACCGGGCCGTTTTGCCGACATTCGGCTGTTGCTGCAAATACCAGGCATTCCAAACGGCATAACCCACCAGGTGCGCCACCCGTGTCCATACCAGCAGCCGGAGCACATCCATGCTGATCGGGAATCCTGTTTGGCCAAGGGTGATCTCCTGTTTGGCGGCAGCATCCAGTGTCAACCACGGCAAATAAAGCAGGATGGCAATGCCAAAAGGGAGCAGATGCCAAAGGTCCCGCCTTCCCGGGGCCCGCTGCTCGTAAATCGTACGCAGGTACAGGTAAACCAAGGGGCCAAAAAGAAAAGGGAATTGTGCGCTCAGGTTGGCCAAATGCATAAAGCGATATATGTAGCCGGTCCAGTACAGCACATATTCAAAAAGGGTGAAACTGAACAACAACAACAGCACAGCCAAAAGCCGGTTGGCCGACCGCCGGCCGCGCCGGCGCACCAGCAATGCAAATGCGACAAAGACGCCCTGCACGGCGGCGATCAAAAACACAATGGTCCAGGCGGAAAATGACGGATCGGGCATAGCTCAAAAATAGTCCGGGTTCCGTTCCCGCCGCAGTGGATTCCCGGAAGAAAATGGTAAATATTATCGGAGTTGACTTTTTGGGGCCGCCAAAATTGGAAGTTTGAAGCCAACACACACCAAACACGAAACACATGAAACAATTCTGGATTTTCATGCTGCTGGCGCCACCGGCGCTAAGCAGCCAGCCGACTTTCACCAAAATAACCGACCCCGCAAACCCTGCCGTCTCCTTCATCAACAACACGGCGCCGTACAAGGGTGTTTCCTGGATTGATCTGAACGACGACAACCTGCCCGACCTGTTTGTCTGCCCCAAAACGTTATTCCGCAACGACGGCAACGGGCAGTTCACCCAACTTCCCGATCTGAATGGCGCAGGCACCGTACAGGGCGCTTCGGGATCTAGTTGGGGCGACGTCGACAATGATGGGTTCCCCGATTGCATCACTGCCAACCTGGTCTCCGGATATCACCGAAACAAGGGGGACCAAACGTTCACGCTCGAAACCGGCAATCTCCCCGGCCTGGTTAATTATCCTGCCTGGGATTGTGCCTTGGCCGACGTCGACAACAACGGGCGGCTCGACCCCCTTTTCGTGCACGCCAATGGTTTCCACAACCCCGGGCCATTCCCCTGCCGGATGTACCAACAGCAAAATGACGGTTCCTTCAGTTTGGTAACCGGGTACGAATTTACCAATCAATTGGCGCCGTACACCATTCCCACGTGGGCCGACTATGATCTTGACGGCGACATGGACCTTTTCATCGGCGCCGGCCCGGCAGGTACACCCGGGCCGGACTTTTGTTATAAAAATATGCTAAAGGAAAACGGGACGTTTAGCCTGCAACGCCTCACCGCCGCACCCTTCAATGCTTTTCAGGACGGGCAAACCTATAATTTTATCGATTTTGATAACGATGGCGATCTGGACATCTGCCTGACCAACTACAACGGGGCAAGCAACCGGTTTTGGCGCAATAACAACGGAAGTTATGCCGCCATGACCACACCATTCACCACGCAGAGCGGGCACCTCGCGAATGTCTGGGGGGATATGGACAACGACGGCGACCTGGATGTGCTCATCACCTCCGATGCGGCCCCTGCCGTCCGTTTGTTTCGCAACAACGGAAACGGGACGTTCAGTTCGGGCATCACTGCCGGCAGCAGCACGGGAAATATCTGCGGAGTGGCTCTGGCTGATTACGACAACGACGGCGACCTCGATTTTTATACCAACGGCGCCGGCGCCGGGCGCGGGTTATTCCGCAACGACAATCCTGCTTCCGGCGGAAACTGGGCAGCATTCAAACTTTACGGCGTACAGAGCAACCGGTCGGCTATTGGTGCCATAGTGCGCTTGAAAGCACAACTGAATGGGCAGGCCACCTGGCAAATCCGGCACGTCCAGGCGCACAATTCCTTTCAGAGTCAGAGCGAGTTGCGGCAACATTTCGGCCTGGCCGATGCTACTGCCATTGACTCCCTGGAGCTGCGCTGGCCTTCCGGGCTTGTTGAAGTGTTTACCGGGTTGGCAGGAAACAGTTTTTATAAAATCATAGAAGGCCAGGGAATCAATGTGCTTACCGGTGTGCATAACCCTGAAAACAGTCCGCTGATTTCGGTATTCCCCAACCCTGTAAGCGACCAGGTTTGCCATATAAAAACAGAAAATGAAAATACGTCGATTTCCAATATCCAGCTGTTTGATTCCTCCGGGCGACTGGTTTCACTTCGGACGAACCGGGAAAACAATGCCTGCTGGCAACTACAGTTCGATAAAATACCAGCACCGGGGAGCTACTTCATCCGGGTACTATTTGAAGATCATTCGACGAGCACCAGCGTGATTTTCAAACAATAAAACAGCTATGAAAACAGCCTTGGCCCATTTGTGCGACTTGTTTTTCAATCAGAAAAACGCTTCGGTTGCACAAGGGGCCTGGTTATTTTTGGAAATAACTGCCCGATTCATAGGCCGCATTTTTGCCTTGCTGGAAAAGGGTATAGCTAAAACCGGGTTGCAAACCAAAACCGCCATGACGGCCTTTTACGTCCAGTGCAACAAAACCGACCTGGTTTTCCCGCGCCTGCTCCGGATATTTTTCGGCTAATCGCCGAATGGCCATTTCGGCCGCTTTCTGTGGATGTTTGCCACGGCGCATTTCTTCGACTATAAAATACGAACCCAGGGTTTTTAAAACCATTTCGCCCAGGCCTGTGGCTGCTGCTGCACCCACTTCCGCATCAACAAACAACCCGGCGCCAATAACCGGACTATCCCCCACCCTGCCTTTCATTTTAAACGCCAGTCCGCTCGTCGTGCAGGCGCCGGAGGCGCGGCCTTGCGCATCAATAGCCACGATCCCGATCGTATCGTGCCGTTCAAAATTGATCACCGGCTTGTATTCGGATTTTACTTTCCAGTCTTCCCAAGCCTTGCGCGCGGTTTCGGTGAGCAGATTTTCTTTTTTAAATCCCTGGCTGAGGGCAAATTCCAGGGCTCCCTGAGCCGTCAGGATTACGTGCGGGGTTTTTTCCATGACCAACCGCGCAACACTGACCGGATGTTTGATATGCTGCAAACAGGTGACGGAGCCGGCATTGCCAAATTCATCCATAATGCAGGCATCCAGCGTCACATCGCCGTCGCGGTCCGGAAATCCGCCATAACCGACACTGGAATCTTCAGGGTTGGCTTCCGGTACCCGGGCGCCTGCTTCCACGGCATCGAGCGCTCGCCCTCCGCCGGACAAAATTTCCCAGGCTGCTTTTGCAGCATCCTCGTTGTGCCAGGTTGCAATTACGACCGGGAAATTGCCTTTACGCAAGGCTCCCGGCATTTCACCGATGCGTGTCCAAAACGCAGCAGAACCCGCCGCCATCGCACCGAAAAAGGAATGCTGGAGAAATGCCCTTCTTGACTTCATGTTGAAAATTCTTAAAACGTGTTTTTGTAAGTATCGGTAATTGGCCGGCAAGGTAACGCAGCATAGGCTAATCCAAGGACCCGCCGGAAAAAATCCTCGGCTCCCAACTGACATTAATTCAATTAATTCTGAGCGACTTGTTCAGGTTGTTAATGTAAAAAAGCGGCAAAGATAAATTCACTACCTTAGACCTTTGAAAAATTGGCGCCCTGACCAATTTGCCAAATTAATTCATACTATTTATGAACTGCCTCCGTCAATTTATCTTGCCCCTGGCGGTGCTTTGCTATTCCGAAACACTTGCAGCGCAAAATGATATTCAAGTGCTCGGCGATGCTGTATTCACCCCGGCAGAATTAGCAGAAGGTGCGGCTGTGAGTTATCTAATTCGTTTTCAGAACATCGGCCCGGACACTGCGTATCAGGTGATCTTGCGCGACACCTTAGACCCCCGTTTTGAGATCACTTCCCTCACCATGCTTGGCGCCAGCCATTCGTATCAATTGATTCAAGACGGTAACAGCAATATCCTCCGTTGGTATTTTGATGACATTTTCCTTCCCGACAGCGCCAGCGGCGGTAATAATTCTGTCGGATTTGTCTTGTTTAGCGTAAGGCCGAAATCATTCCTCACCCCCGGCCAAACTATTCTGAACCGGGCATGCGCGACGTTCAACCAAACCATTATTACCTGCACCAACGATGCGATCATCTGGATTGACAATACACCCGACCCGAATGACCCAGACAGGGATATCGTCTACCGGATTGTGCCCAACCCCAACTATGGCAACTTTGAAGTCCGCTCCAAAATCCCGGTTCCCCCGCAACAGGACATGCCGCCTGCTGAATGGTGGATAACCGATATCGGGGGAAAAGTCGTTTGGGATGGCCATGCCAAGGATCTTGCCGCAGCCGGCACGCAAGTGTGGCTCGATCGCCCGGCGCCGGGTGTGTACCTGCTCTGGGTAAAAATAAAAAAGCGACTCCAGGTACAGGAGTTCGCTATAGTCCGATAAGCAAAACCCGGCGGAAAGAAGACCTAATCACCTTCCAGATCAAGGTCGTTTTTAAAGGGATGGCGTGGTTGCCACTCTTCAACAGGCTTGACATAATCCAATACGGTACCCGTAAACTTATTTACAAGTTGGTTCCGGTGCCGCAAATAACAATACAAGTCTTCGGGCACAGCACCAATAGAACTTTTGATTTCCAGGGCTGTACGCGCAAAAACGATGCGGTGGCTACCGCTTTCAATCCCGATTCGAACGATGTCGTACAAAATATTGAGGTACAACTGCAGTTCATGGTTATGCTCTTTGTCATACCCGAGAAAATGTGCCTCCAATTCCGCGCCGTTCTGGATTGTCGTAAAAAAGGCCAGCAACTTCCCATCCTGATAAAACCCGAAAATGCGGAAAACCGCCGGCATATCGCGTTTTAGCGCCAGCAGATAGTGTTCATTCAAGTCCACCATATTGAAGCCGGCATTATTGGCAATTTCGCGGTAAAGGGCATACATCCGCGGCAGCTCCTGTTGAATATCACTGAGAGAGAGTTCCTTCTTTTGGATACCGGCCGCTTTTTTAAATGCGCGTTTGGCCCGGGTCCGGTATTTGGTGGACATAGCCGCCAGGTATTCGTCAAAATCCCGAAATGGAAGGGACAAAACCATGTTCGGTTGGATTTCAAACTCAACGTAGTTCTTATTGACCAGGTATTGCCCGTGTTGCCGGTGCCGGGGTTCTATGTCCTTCACCAAAATTACAGGCATCTTTTCCGGGGAGCGATCGGCGCTGTGCAAGACAAAATTCAGTGCTTCCTCCAATAAAACCGCCGCTTTATCCGGGTGTATCTGGTCATAGTCAAACCAATAACCATGCTCCCCGGTAAGCAACATGTTTCCACAAATCAGGATGTCTGCTGCCAGCCTGCCCGCCACCCAACGCTTCATCCATTTCGCAAGCCCGGCGAAAAAACAAGGGTCCTTACTCTGGTGCGCTTCCTCGCTGATATTGTCATCGCCCTTGAAAAACTTGATCTGGCACAACGCAACGCCAATTGGCAGGTCGCCGCGATAGAACACCAGGTAGCCGAATCGCATGCCCTTCGGGGGATAACTTTCCATAACGGACAGATAATCGCGTTGAAGGAAAATATTGTCCTTCGGTGCTGCAACATCCCAATCCTGACTGGCGGATTCAATTGAGCGGTAATAGCTAAAATGGAAAGTTCCTGAACGCGAAACGGCCACGTTTTGAGTAGAAGTTGGATGCTTGGAAGGCATAAGATCAATTTGAATGGGCTTCTTTGCTTTGACAAAGAAAAACAGGTTGGGGCAAAAATAGTTGCCGGCAATCGACTAAAGCCCCGTGTATGTTCTATAAAACCAGGTGGAGACCATCGCGAATTGGTCGGGTCACAACCGGGGTAATCAAATTAAAGTTCCTGCATGGCGCGCGCCAAATCCTCCCAAAGCCACTCCGGGTCCTCCAGGCCAATATAAAAACGGCAAAATTGCCAGGGAATTTCCGGGGCGGGTTTGCCCGGAATATGGTAAAACCCGATGGTCGGCAGCATCAGCGACTCATGGCCGCCCCAGGATACGGCCATCAGAAAACGCTCAATGCGGTGCACAAAGCGTTCCATTTTTTCCTTCGAATCTGTTTTGAACTGTACGGAGAACAGGCCGCCGCAGCCCCGCATTTGTTTTTTTGCCAAAGCCAATTGAGGAAAATCGGCGTGAAACGGATACCAGATTTTCTCCACTTTCGGATGCGCGTCCAACTTCCCGATCAGGTATTGTGCGCCGGCATTGCTGCGTTGAACGCGCAAGGGCAGGGTCCGCAAACCCCGAATGACCAATGCGGCATCGTGCGGCCCAAGAATCCCCCCCAGGGTCATCAACTCCGATTCAAACAATTTTTTCACCATCGCTTTGCCGGCACATAAAACGCCCACCACAACATCGGAATGGCCGTTAAGGTACTTGGTGCCCGAATGCACGACGATGTCGATCCCAAATGCCGCCGGATTTTGAAAAATCGGGGAAGCATACGAATTGTCAATGATGGATACCAGGCCGTGCGCCTTTGCCAGAGCGGCACAGGCTTCCAGGTCCTGGCAATCAAAGGTGAGTGTGTTCGGGCTTTCGAGGTACAACACCTTCGTGTTGGGGCGGATGGCAGCCCGGATATTGTCGACATTGGTCCCGTCGACGAACGTATGCTCCACATTGAATCGCGGCAATAGTTTGCGCAGCAAATTATTCGTCCAGGAGTATGGCGCCTGCTGGCAAACGATATGGTCGCCGGCCTGCACATTGCCGATAACGGCAGCCGCAACGGCGCCGGCGCCGCTGGAAAAAACCAGGCAGTCTTCCGTGCCTTCCAGTGCCGCCAGTTTTTTTCGTAAAATGGCTACCGTTGGGTTGTTCCCCCGGGTGTACACATGGTGCGTCAGCTCATCGGAAAAGGCGGCGCGAAAGGCCGCCAAATCGGGGAAAACAAAATTGCTGGACTGAATGACAGGCGGCGAGACAGCCTGAAAATATTGTGCGCGGTCTTCGCCCAGGTGGATCAAAATTTCGTCGAGTGCCATGGAATGTTTTTTTGTGGATAGGTGGATTTGTTGATTTGTTGATTTGAGTACAACATTTCGTTGGCTAAAAAATTTGTGGCAATTTCCAGTTCCCGGGATGGTTAACTCAAATCAACAAATCAACACCGCAACAAATCAACGTTTTACTACTTTCATCTCATCAATCAGGTGCCTGGCGCCGGCATATTTATCGATGATAAACAACACATACCGGATATCCACCATGATGTTCCGGCAAATTGCCGGATCGTAATTCAGATCGCTCATCGTGCCTTCCCAAACCCGGTCGAAGTTGAGGCCGACCAGGTTGCCCCTGGCATCGAGCGCGGGGCTGCCCGAATTGCCGCCGGTGGTGTGGTTGGTGCCGATGAACCCGACCGGCAACTGACCTTCGCGGTTCGCATAGCGACCGTAATCCCTGGCTTTCCAGAGGTCGATCAGTTTTTGCGGCACATCAAATTCATAATCGCCCGGAATATATTTTTCCATCACGCCATCCAGGTCCGTTTGATAATCGTAAATCACGGCATCGCGCGGACTGTAACCGTTCACCTTGCCATAGGTCAACCGCATGGTTCCGTTGGCATCCGGGAAAAAGCGTTTTTCGGGAAACACCTCCATTTGCGCAGCCATATACTGGCGTTGGAGCAGGTTGATATTGGTCTGCAATTCCTGAAGTTTAGGCGAAACCAACTCCTGATACGGCTCCGAAACCGCCCGCCAGAAAACGACGGCCGGGTCATTTTTCAGGAGTTCACCAAACGCTTTTGGGTCGCCGGCAGATGCCGTCGTGTATTTTTCGGGGTCGGTCAAAATGCTGTTTTCAAAAATATGCGCAGCCAGTCCCGCGTACCCGCTGTGTTTGGCCGCCGCTTCTTTCACATAAGCACCGCCCCACGATGCCGGCATTTTTTGGGCATAATGCTCGGCGAGTGCGGCGAATACCGCCTTGTCGACCACGGGCCGGTAATCTTTGTAAAACCCGGCCATGCGTTTGTTGCGGGCCTCAATGGCGCCGGAAAAAGCGGGCAGGTTGCCCGACTCGTAATTTCCGATCCAGCTGTTCAAACTGGCCGCCAGGCCCATGAGTTGGATATTCCGCAAAAATATTTCCTGGTAATTATCGCGGGCAAAAGCGTAGGCTTCCATCTCCTGGTAGCTCTGATTGAGCCGGGACAGCAGATTGCCGTAATTGATCTTCAAGCCCGGATTTTGATTGACACGCCGGGCAAACTCGGCTTCAATCGCCTGCTTGCGCTCGATGGCCTTGTAGGTTTTGAGCCCCTGCATTTCGCCCAGCCATTTTTTCCAGGCATTGGCAATACTGGCATAGCGGGCAATGTAGGCAATTTTAATATCGGGGTCCTGGCGCATAAACCCGTCCATCACCTTCAGGGCTTTGTCTCGGATGGTCACTTTGGCCGGATCGAGCACATCGGCTATTTGAGCGATCGCCGCCGCGGTGAGATACTCATCCGTGCGACCCGGAAAGCCGTACACCATGGTAAAATCGCCGGGTTTGACGCCGCCCAGGGAAATGGGAAGGAAATGCCGGGGTTTGTAAGGCTGATTGTCGGGAGCGTAATCGGCGGGGCGATTGTCTTTATCGGCATACACCCGGAACAGGGAAAAATCGCCGGTATGCCGGGGCCAGACCCAGTTGTCGGTATCGGCGCCAAACTTGCCGATGCTGCTGGGCGGGGCGCCCACCAAGCGGACGTCGGTGTAGGTCACCGTCACAAACAGGAAATACTGGTTGCCGTCGTAAAACGGCCGGATGAGGATTTCCTCCCACTTTTCCTTTTTGGTATTCGCGCGAATTTGTGCCAGGTTTTTATCAATCTGCGCCTGCCGGTCGCGCTCGTTCATCATGGAGGTGACATTTTGCAGCGCCAGCGCAGTAACGTCTTCCATACGCACAATAAACATGGCGGTTTCGCCCGGACAGGGCAATTCTTCCGCGCGCGACATGGCCCAGAAGCCGTCCTCCACATAGTTGTGTTCCAGGGTGGAATGGCTCTGAATGGCGCCAAAGCCACAGTGGTGGTTGGAAAGCAGCAATCCTTCTGCAGAGATCATTTCGCCGGTGCACCCGCCGCTGAACTGGCAGATGGCGTCTTTTACCGAGGGTTTATTCAGGTTGTACAGGTCGTCGGCTTCGAGCTTGCAGCCCAAGGCCTTCATTTCTTTTTCATTTTGTTTTTCCAGATGAAGCGGAAGCCACATGCCGCCCTGGGCAGCGAGCAAATTGGGGAGCAGGAATAAGAGCAGGAAAAATCGTTTCATAACAGTGTTTTTTAACTGCCGCGAAAGTAAAAACAAAAACAGCCGCACCGGAAAGAATCCGATGCGGCTGCCGCAATTTTACGAATTAACGCGTTCGCTAAACTTAGTTGAACGTGTAGCGCAGGCCAAACTGAGCCGTCCAGACATTGCTGGGCGAGGTGCTCGGAATGAACGTGCTGCGCAACATTTGCGTTTCACCGTCGATCACCTGCGTAGCCATGCGATACTCGGGTACGCCATTACCATTAATGGTACGGAAGGTCAGCGGACGGTTGGTCACGAGCGTGTTGCCCACACCCCACTCATCGCTGATCAGGTTACCAACATTCAGAATATCGGCGCGGAACTGGATCGAATGGCGTTTGCCGCCGATCACCAGACCGAAGTCTTGCGTAACCGACAAATCCCAACGGTGCAGCCAGGGGAATACGCGGCCGTTGCGCTCGGCGTACATGCCACGGCGCTCGCTCAGGTATTCGTCCTGAGCGATGTAAGCATTAAACGCAGCCACCTGGTCGGCAACCGTGAAGGTTTTGCCGCCGGATGTAAATTCCTGGAAAATCAGTTCGCTGGCATCGTTCGGCACGTAGATCAGATCATTATCCGAAACGCCGTCCTGGTTCAGGTCACCGGCAACGGAAAAGGAAACGCGGCCAAAGCGGTCACCCACGTAGCCAAGAGAGATACCGGTTGAACCAAAGAAATCATTCCCGTAGGTAAACCGGTAACCGAGGAGGCCGGTGATGCGGTGCGGGATAGCGTTGTCGGCGTAAGCAAGTTCAAGATTGTTGTTGCCGTTGACCGAACGGGCACTCGTCCAGGAACCCGAAGCAATCGAGCTGGCAGACATCATGTCCTTGGCCTGGCTGTAGGTATAAGCAGCCATGGCATACAGTCCCGATTTCGAGGGGTATTCCAGTTTGAAGGTAGAACCGAAATAGTAGCCTTCGTTTGTGTTTGACAATACGGCAGCACGGGATACATTGTCGTTGATCCGGCTGGCGTTGCCGGAACCCTGGAAGATTGGGCGGTTATCCGGGCCGCTCAGCGTAGCGCCGGTAGACGGCTCCAGGTTTGCGTCAAAGTAGAGCAGGCCGTTGACATCTTTGTTGTACAAAAACTCAACCGTGGCGATCAGGCCGCCCGGCAATTTCTGATCGAGTGCCAGGTTGGTTTTCCACACTTGCGGGAATTTGTATCCCTCGTCGGTGAAGGCGATATCAAATGTGGAAGGCAAGGTAGGCGTAGCCGGGATGAACACACTGGCATCCGGGCGGAACGGATAATTCACGGTGTTCCCGTCACGCTCATCGATAAACCCGGTCAACACGCCATTGTTACCAATCTGATTGGACAGATAAACATAGGGCGGGCGGCCGGTGAAAATACCGGTACCACCGCGCACTTGCGTGGTTTTTTTGCCCGTCACATCCCAGTTAAAGCCCAAACGCGGTTCCCAAAGGATTTGCGTTTTCGGCATTTCACCGGTATTGATTTTGTAACCCAGGTTTTCGTCTACATCAATGAAATTCAATCCGGAGATCACAGGGTTTTCCAATGCAGTGTTTTCATAGAAAAATGTTCCCAGACGCAACCCGAACAACACTTTGAAGTTGTCGTTTACCTGGAAATTGTCCTGACCGTAAATGTCAATGCGGTGGGTTTTCAGCACCTGGAGCGGTGAAGCGGCGCCCTCCAGAGCAGAATAGCGGAACTGGAAGCGATCGTATTCAACCGGCGACATGGTGTTGGTCGGGTTATCCAGGTAGTCGTTGGCTGCTGCGTAAAAATCAGCCAGCGATTCGTACACATATACCCCATTGGAAGCCGGGAAGAACAGGTTGTTCGACTTGTAATACTCATAGTTTACACCACCGGTAATAGTATGACGGCCGGTGTAGTAACTCAGGTTGTTCGTTGCATGGAACGTGTAGTAGTTGAGCTTGTTATCCGGCGTGAACGGGTCCATACCTACGGAAATGTAGGTCCGGCTGTCTTCCAGAATATCGACCAGCGGGAAGAAGGCGCCGGCATAAGCGCGGTCTTCATTTTGTTTGTCCAGGCCGATGATAAAGTTGTTGTGCAACTGGTTGTTGATCGTCCAGTTCCATTCACCAACAATAGAGCGGGTATTATCCTGGATCAGATAGCCGGAGTTTTGAAAGCTCATGGCATCTGCATTGGTCCGGCGGTCACCGAAACCGGCGGACCGGGAGTTGGAAATAATGTTGTAGTCGTCCGAATCGTGATGCGTGTAGCGCAGCGTCAGTTTGTTCTTGTCGTTCAGGTTGTAATCCAAACGGACCAGGAATTTTTTACTGTTGGTTTCGTCATCGTAATTCTCGAACGGACCGGTGTTGTAGCCAAAATTTGTTTCCATGAAACGGCTGAGATCAACCATGTCCTGGTAATTTACACGCGTAATCTGGTCGCCGGCAGCCGCATTCGGCGAACCGTTGGCAAACCAGGTTTGCGCGGGTTCTACCCGAGTCACCTGTTCGTAGTTGGCGAAAAAGAACAGTTTGTCTTTGATCAACGGGCCGCCGATACGCGCGCCGTAGATGTTTTCTTTAAAATCACCGAGGGTGATGGGGTTGCCGTTGACCGAATTGCCGTTAAACGTTTCGCTGTTATTCCGGAAAAAGGTGTACACCGAGCCGGAATATTCGTTGGTACCGCTGCGCGTCACGGCATTGAGGCCGGAACCTACAAAGCCGGACTGGCGCACGTCAAACGGAGCAATGTTCACCTGCACTTCCTGGATTGCATCCAGCGAAATTGCCGTTGAGTTGGTACGGCCACCAGCTGCTGCCTCGGTGCCCAAACCAAAACTGTTGTTAAACACAGAGCCGTCAATGGTGAAGTTGTTCAGGCGGGAGTCCTGACCGCCAAACGTGCTACCATTTCCAAAAGGCGTAAACTTGGTAACGGCACTGATTGAACGGCTGCCGATAACCGGGACGGTATTAATGGCATCGGCGCCGTAAGACACGGCAGCCCCCGTACGATCGGAGCTGAAAATGTCATTCCGCCGGCCAATAACCGTAACTTCATTCACCAACGTAGAGGACTCCTGCAACACAAACCGGAGGTTTGTGGCTGTGCCAAGGCTGGTGTATACGTTCTGCTGGGTTTGTGGTTCAAACCCCGTGTAGCTGGCTACCACCGTGAACGGGCCACCCACGCGGACAGCAGGCAGGGTATACCGGCCGGCTTCGTTTGTCGCTGTTCCATAGCGGGTACCCGATGGTACGTGCGTTGCAACAACTGTTGCGCCAATTAACCCTTCTCCATTCGCGTCGGTAACCGAGCCGGTAAGCGAAGAGGTAGTTACCTGTGCAAATGTGGTTAATCCGCAAAGCAGCAAAGCAGCCAATAAAAGCGCCTTGCCTGCTGTTGCAGAAAACCGTTTGTTAACAGTAAAAGTGATCATACATTAAACGGATTTAGTGATAAAAAGAAGGAAATTCGAAGGCGAAATTAATCAGCCTGTGTTAAATTCCCGTTAAGTTCCGCGCATAAATGACATATAGATATTCCCGCCATATTGTCTAACAAGGTAGTTGAAATTGGCATTCAAATATTCCCTCTGTCCGAATATTCCGGTTTGGATTCATTCCGCCAAATGGCATTCCACAAAGTGCGATGGCTTCCCAATGCTGAAGGCCTGGCAGGCTTGCGGCTTTTCGTTACTTTTGGGGGTTCTTTTTTTTACAAAACCGGCAAACCCATTTACAAAACATGAAAAAATTAACACTGCTACTGCTTTGCAACCTCACGCTTTTTTTTGCTGCGTCAGCGCAAATCGTGATCACCGAAATTATGTACAATCCCCCGGAAGGCGGCGTCGACTCGCTTGAGTTCATTGAAATTTACAACAACTCGGCGAATACCGTAGACTTGTCCGATTGGTCCTTCTCTCAGGGTGTAACCTATACCTTTTCTGCCGGCACCACCCTCGCGCCCGGCGCTTATTTGGTCATTGCCGAGTCGGCATCGGCATTTTCTTCGGTATTCGGTTTCCAACCCCTGATTTGGGACGGCGCACTGACCAACTCGCCCGGGGAAGACATCGCGCTCGTAAACGCAAGCGGCACGCTGATCGATTCCGTCGATTACCTGAATATGGCGCCCTGGCCTACCGGCGCCAACGGCCTCGGAAACTCCCTGGTACTCTGCGACCCCAATTCCGATAACCTCCTGCCCGAAAACTGGCAGGATGCCCTCACGCCCACCGGTGTGACGATCAATGGCCGGGAAATTTTTGCCAACCCAGGCGCCGCCGCCGGCTGCCCAACCGGGGTAACGGCCATCACCGACGAAGCCGTCGTTCCCTCCGGTGAAACCGTAGCCATCAATGTGCTGCAAAACGACAACCTGCCCGGTGCAAGCGCTCCGGTAGTCACCATCACCGGCAACCCGGCTAACGGGAATGCAACGGTGAATCCGGATAACACGATTTCCTACACCTCCAACAACGGCTACTGCGGCAGCGACATGCTGACCTATCAGGTTTGCGAAAACAGCGATTGCGACGAAGCCCAGGTCTTTATTACCGTGCAGTGTTATCCGCAATACACCATCGACCAGATCAACGATGTAAACGGGAATGGCCTGGCCGACTCATCCGGCGTCTATTGCGAACTTTCTGCCACTACCTACGGCGTAAACCTCCGGCCCGGCGGACTTCAGTTTACCATGATCGACGACAATAACGACGGCATAACGGTCCTGAACTTCACCGGCAATTTTGGGTATTCGGTCACCGAAGGCGATAAGATTACCGTGCGCGGCGTCATAAATCAATTCAACGGATTGTTGCAAATTTTCCCGGACACCCTCTGGAAAGTTTCAGGTGGAAATCCGCTCGTGACCCCGCTGGTTGTTCAGGTACATGGCGAAAACACGGAGTCCAAACTCATCCGGATCAACAACCTGCGCTATGTAGACCAGGCGCAGTGGACAACAGGTGTAGGCACCGGTTTCAGCGTGTACATGGTTTCGGATGATCATCCGCTGGATACCATCCAGGTGCGCATCGACAACGACGTCGACCTTTTCAACCAACCTGCGCCGCCCGCGCCTTTCGATCTTACCGGCATCGGCGGACAGTTCGACACCAATGATCCGTATACCGGCGGTTACCAAATTGCACCCCGGTATACCCAGGATGTCAGTACGCTGGTTGGGATTCGTGCGGCTGATTTTAGTGCAAATGTGCTGTTGTCGCCAAACCCGGCATCGGAAATGCTGCGCCTGCAAACGGACCTTGCCTTCGATGCCCTGCGCATTTTTACTGCCACCGGCCAACTCAAACAAGTGATTCGGCAACCAAATCTTCAATTGGAACTCCCGCTTCGGGATTTCGCCGAAGGCGTCTATTTCATTCGTTTTGAAAAAGACGGCGCCGCCTGGACGACGCGCTTTGTGAAACTGTAAACCGTGTTGATTTCACCACGGAGCCACGGAGCGCACGGAGGCATCTTACTCGTCCTACGACTTCGAGTCGTAGGACGAGTAAGATGCCTCCCGTGGTGAAAAACACCCGAAAACAGTTTTTTCCGGTACGACTTTTGCCAATGCCACTTCGCACAAAACCAGCCTTAATCCATGCGTTCCTGTTTGCATCTTGTACCGGCATTTATCCTGTTATCGATCACATTTTCCACAACCGTTTTTGCCCAAAAACTACCACACCGCCGCATCGCCCTGCCTGATGCGATTCGCGAAGTATCCGGCATGGCGCGTACGCCGGAAGGATATATCTGGCTGGTCAACGACAGCCGGAATCCACCCGAATTGTTTTTAGTGGATCCCGCCAACGGCAAACTGCTGGAAACCAAACGCCTGCCCGTTCCCAACCGCGACTGGGAAGACATCACCCTGGATGCCGCAGGGCACCTCTACATCGGCGATTTTGGAAATAACAAAAATGCCCGCCGCGACCTGTGCATTTTCCGCTATCACCCCGAAACCGGCGCCCTGGATTCCATCCGGTTTCAATATCCCGATCAAACGGCTTTTCCGCCGGCCGACCAGAAAGACTGGAATTTCAACTGCGAAGCCATGGTGTTTTTTCAGGACAGCCTGCACCTGTTTTCAAAAAATGTGTTCAAAGGAAACGGCATTACCAAACATTACGTCGTGCCGGCAAAACCCGGAAACTACGTG
This sequence comes from uncultured Saprospiraceae bacterium, assembly GCA_964484205.1. Lineage (GTDB taxonomy): Bacteria > Bacteroidota > Bacteroidia > Chitinophagales > Saprospiraceae > M3007. Next base: position 104,650 of record CAZAEZ010000018.1, read on the forward strand.
GCTGTTTTACGCGACAGCCTGATCCTGAAAAACCGGGTGGTCACCGGCGCTTCGTTGAGTCCCGACGGCAAAACGTTTGTGCTGACCAGTTATATTATCCGAAAAAAATGGGGGCTGTTTCCCTCAACAAAAGCAACGGCATACTTTTTTTCCGGTTACCCCGGCAATGCTTTTTTGCGAGGCGCCCGGCATGCAAGGCGCTTGCCCAAGTGCCTGATCGCCCGCCAGTTTGAGTCCATCAGCTGGTGGAACGGCGAGCACTGGCTGGTGGCCAACGAGGGCAGAGGACCGCAAAAACAAGCCGTCTGGCGCATCAAAAAACCCGGCTGATTTAATACCGGAGCCCCCAAAACCAGGCTTCTTCCGCCTTGCGTTTTTCCTTGATGTGCGTGTCAATTTTTTCGAGGTATTCCGATTCGGTGATCCGCTTGCCTTTCACTTTTTTGGGCACGTCCAGTTCGCCGGTCAGCTGCTTCAGTTGAATCCGGTCGGCAGTGATCAGCAAGGCCCCGTCGTTGATATCTGCTTCCAGGATGATGCCCGGCAAACCACAAAGCCGTTCCGGGCCGACCTGCGCGGGCATATCCAATGCAAACCAGACGGTGATCTTTTGCTGCTTGACGCTATCTTCCCAAAAAGCATTCATGCACACATGCCCGGCCACTTCTTTCATGTCGTTGAGGATTTTCCAGTCCTGGCATTGCAGCGAATCCTCAATCACGTAAGTTTTCCCGAGCACCGTTAATTCATCGAATACGGTATTTTTTTCAAAATCACGCCGGATCGTATACGCATCTTTCCGCCAGGAGTAGCCCTCATCTTCCGGCTCGGCACTTTCTTCCGAATCTTCGTATTTTGATTGAGTAGCGGTGAAATACAAATTCGTGTATGCTTTCCACTCGGAACGGCTACCCCACATGTAGGCCATCCGGTCGCGCTGTTGCTGGCTCAGGTAGTCGAGCGTCATCATTTTTTTGGTCCAGTTGTGTGTCAGCAGGTAACGAATTTCGCCCTCCATTTCCTGCGCTGAAACCACCAACTGTGCATGTAACAGGATCGCAAGTATGAGTAGTGTCTTTTGAAGAAATTTTCCGGTCATATTGATTGTGTTTTTTTTAAACAAACACATAGGCACATAGAACACAAAGAATCCGGCTCATATTCCCATCGGGCTGGTAGTGAGGCGGTGACTGCCAGTCACCGCCTCACTTATTCCCCCACTCAGCCAAACGGGAATATGAGCCAAGAATCCTGATTTAAACGACTATTTGAACTATATGCCTGTGTGCTTTTATGTAAGAATTGTATTATTTCACTTAAATACTGGTTCGATCAGTCTACCACCAACCATTCTTTTTCACTTTGTCTTCATAGCCGCGAACGTTATAACTCAAACTCAGCATAAAATAGCGGGCAAGAGTCGTAGCCGTGTTCCGGGTAACGTAATTCTGCGTGCCGCGCTGGGTAATACTCACCCGGCGGTTTAACAGGTCGAAGGCAGCCAGACGCAGTTCGAATCGGTTGGATGGCCCCAGCAACCGCCGGATGGAGGCGTTCAGGATCGGAACTTCCTGGTTAAATCCAAAACGGTCGTTCCGGTAAAACATATAACTGAAATTGGTCTCCAGGAATGTCTTCGACAAAAACTGCCATTTTGCGTCGGCGCCTAACCGGTGGTTGATAATATCCTGGTTCTGTGTTTCCTGGATAGAATATTCAATTTTATTAAAACCCAGATTTCCGCTTACGTTCAGGATCAGGGATTGGTTTGGTGTGAGCGTCAGTCCGGTGCGGATACTGTACCCATTGTTGCGGGTTTCGTTTTCCACGCCGTTTACGAATGCCGGCGCCTGACTCGAATTGATATTACCGCCGACATTCAACGACAACTTGGTTTTGATAATGGGAAAATTGGACCACAGGTACGTATTGAACTGGTAGCCGCCCGATACATTATCCGGGCGTGTAATGGTGCGGATGCCCACGCTGTCGATGTACTCGATCGTTTGATTGTACACGATTTGATTTTCAAACTTGCTGAAATTAGCGCCCACTCCAAGGTTGGCAAACGAAGCCGGGTTCCAGTGGTTCAGGTTGAGTGAAATATCGTGCGAGCGCTCCGGCACCAGGTTGGGGTTGCCCAGGGTTTGGAATGCCGGGTTGGTCACGATCGGTACCGGTTGCAGATCGCTGAGTCGCGGCTCGGAAATCCCGTAACTGTAATCGGTGTTCAGCCACCAGTTGTTCGGGAATTCGTAACTCAGTTCGAGGTAAGGCACCAGGTTGTTGTACGTGTTTTCGATGGGGTCGGTGAGCAGTGGCATGTCCTGGTCCAGCGCGTATTCGCCGCTCAGTTTCAGTTGCTGGCCCGCCAACCCAAGGGAGGCATTGAGCCCTTCGTGGGAATACCGGATATCGGTTCCCAACCGGTTGTACAGGACGCGATAATCATAAAAAATGCTCAGGTCGTCAATCCGCTCGTTGTTCAGTTCGGGGTTGAGCACCTGCCGGTTCACGGCATTTCCGGTGTGGCTGAAATTGAAAAAAGTTTCCCAGTACCAGCGTTTGTGCAGCGGCTCGGTGTACAACATGCTGGATTTTACCTGCTCCGTCGAATTGTCGTTCCGGTTGAGTTGCCGGATTTGGTTGGTAAAATTGGTTGCATCGTAAAATTCATTGGAAATAAACAGGTTCTCATTGGCGTCCGACTGGTTGTTGTTGTAGCCGCCGCTGATGGCGAACGAGCGGCCTTTTTTCTTAAACCGGTGGCGGAAAATAGCGGCGCTGGTCAGTTGCCAGGAGTTCAGGTCGCCGCTGTTGTCGGTAAACAAATCGTTCGTCGGCTCGCCGGTTGCGTCGGTAAAATATTGCGACTGGAGATTGCTGTTGTCGGATTTGGAGAAGCGAAGGTTGGCCTTTACGATCAATACATCCGTGGAGTCAAATTCATGTTCCAGGCGGGTGGCCAAACTGTGATTCCCGCGAAATTCGGTTCGGCTGTTCGTATCGGCGGTGAAGAAAGAGCCGTTTTGCAAAAACGATTCCCGCAGGGAAAACTGGTCGAGGTCCAGGGTTGTTTCGTTGTAGAAGTAACTGCCGTTGTACTTCGTTTTTTTGTTGTCAAAATTATAATTCACGCCGCCGCCGAAATTTTTGGTAAAACCCCGGCCGTCAAAATTATTCAGGATTTCGTCGTTCCCGAAATAGTACACCCGGCCGCCGCCGCCGCCAAAGCCAAAATCGCCGTTGTCAAAACTGTTGAACGAGTTCTGGCCTTTGAACTCGCCGTAATCTTCCCAGTTCACCCCGGTTTCGTTGATGTTGTTGCCGTAGCCGATGAACGACAATTGTTGTTTGTCGTTGAACCGGTTGTAATTCCCGCGGGCTGCCCAGCGGTCTTCCGTACCCGCCGCGCCGGTTATTTTTCCGAAGGAGCCTTTTTTGTACTGGTCCTTGAGCTCCAGGTTCATGGTTTTTTCCTTTTTCCCGTCTTCAATGCCCGTCAGTTTTGCCTGTTCCGATTTGTCGTCGTACACCTGCACCTTCGAGATCGTTTCGGCGCCCAGGTTTTTGGTGGCGCTTTTGGGGTCGTCGCCGAAAAATGTTTTTCCGTCCACATACACGCGCCGGACGTCCTGGCCCTGCGCCCGGATATTCCCGTCGGCATCCACTTCGATGCCGGGGAGGCGGCGCAACAGGTCTTCCACCGTGGAGCCGGGCGGTACTTTAAACGTGGTGGCATCGTATTCGATCGTATCGCCCCGGATACGGAGCGGCGCTTTTGCCGTTTTGATCACCACCTCCATCAGTTGCTGATTGATCGGTTTGATCGCTACAACGCCCAGGTCGTTTTCGTTCGTTTCCGACGGCTGGAGATGCAGTTGAAACGGGATAAATCCGATGTAGGAAATTTTGAAGATGTAGGGCGCATTGCGCACATTTTTAAAGGCAAAACCGCCTTTTTCATCGCTGCGCGAAAAGTTGACCAGCGTGGAATCCTCCGGGTTCAGGAGCATCACTGTGGCGAAGGGAATTTCGGCGCCAAGCGTATCCTGAATGGAACCTTTGATGGTAACGCGGTTGGGGGTTTGTGCTTGCAATTGCATACAGCTGCACAGGAGCAGGCAGGCAATAAGGAGGTTAATTTTTCGCATGAGACAGGTTGATAGTTTTTGTATTACGTAGTCGAATAGAAGCCTTCGTTGGGGGAAGGTTGCATCGGTTTTTGATATCATCCGACATCCGGATCAATAAATGCGCGGTAGTGGTTTTCCGAGATCAGGATTTCCTGCACATCCGGTTCAATCAGACCGGCTTTCCGGACACAGTCGGCAAATGCCGGGTTGAGCCCGCTCAAGGTGTAGTAAAGTATGTGGCCCTGTTCGTACCGCGAAAACAGCGAACGCATGGTGTTCAGAAAAAATTGCTGTTCCACTTCACTGTCCAGCGTATAGCCCAACAGGTGCTGGATATTTTTAAAATACACCTCAAACGTGCCGGTTTCATTCTCAAAATAATTCCGAAAATACGCCTGAACTGCTGCCAGGGCTTCCGGGCTGTTTTTGTCTTTTTGGTTTCGGAATTGGTGTTTGTGCATTTGATAAAAATTGTAGACGGCGGCCCGGCCGACAGACAGTTCTTCCTCGTCGCCCGAAACACTCACGTAGTGGATGGCTTCCAGGTTTCTAAAATGAATATCCAGCAACTTGAAAAAATTATCGCGCCGGGTCGGCAACGCCTGAATTTTCAAATCGGACTCCACCACTGTTTTTTTCAACCCCGGGCTTTCTATCTTATCGATTATCCCCAGAATATTGCTGCGCAGGCGGTTCATGCCGATCTCAATTTGCTCGTAGGGCAAGGTATTGATCGTGGAGATGTACATCAGGTCGTTGTACTTGCTTTTGAGCAGAATGAACTCGTTGAACAGCTCGGAAGCCGGGTCGATCACCTCTTCGACGGCCTCGATGCCGAAGTTGAGGCCTTTGGCCACCCGCTCTTTTAGTTTGGACTGGATTTCGGAAAGTTTCATGTGCAATTACTACTTGGTGCAAATTAAATGGGATATGCTGCATCGGCCCCCTAAATTCGACGGACACCGCCCGACGGCATATTTACGGAACCGGTTTCTCCTGCGTACCCGGTTCATATTTCCCCCTTGCAAAAATTGTCAGTATCCGTGCGAAGTCAGCGCGCCAGGGGCTCCACCAAACCAGGATAGCCAGCCCGGCCCCGAAAACACTTATTTTCAAAATCAATTCTGAACGGAACCCCAGCGGAATTTGTCCGGCTAAAATCACCCCAAACACTATCGGCAAAAAAGCCAGCACATAGCGCCCGGCATAGCCAAGTACCGGCCGGATTTGCACACCACACCAATTTCCCAACAAAAAAAGCAAGGCCAGTTCAACCGTGTACTTCGCGCCTACCCTGCTCCAGGCCGCCGACTCCGCCGTTGGAGACAAGTACAAAAAAAGCCCCAAAAAGCCCGTTAATGCCATCGTCCAAAGCAACATCCAAACGGTAGTCAGTTGAGGTTTCCCTATTCCTTTCGTCAGCTGCGGAAATACCGCATTCAAGGTGCGAACCAGGCCGGCCACGGAAAACGCGACCAGTACAGGGGCGGCAGCCAGCCATTCCGGACCATACAATAACCGGATCAGTTCATCGGCAAACAAAGCCTGGCCCAGATACACCGGGAACAACAACAGAATCACATCCTGCGCCGCCTGTTGAAAACAGGCTTGTAGTTGTGCAGCATTATCCCGGACCCTTGCAAACACAGGATAACTGACCCGGGTAATCACATACCCCAGGCGTGCGGTCGGCAACACAAACAGGCTGAACGCCAGGTGGTAATAGCCAAGCGCTGTTGCGCCAAGCCACTTTCCAATGATCAGTTTGTCCAGATAATTGGCAAAAAAATCGGCCCAGCGTGCCGACAAATCAAACGTTCCAAAACGGAGCAAGGGCCAAACGTCGCGCAACGAACTAACCCGAAACCAGCCCACCGGGTATTGCCGGCGGGTAAGCCACAAACAAACCAGCGCAGCCAAACTGTTGCGCAGCACATAACTCCAGGCCATCGCCCAAACACCCCAACCCAATGCCAGCAAGCCGATCAGCAGCAGAAAACCAGCCAGGTAAACCCCGACCTCGATCTGCGCAACCAACTGAAACCGAAAATCCCGGACGATCAAACCTCCCTGGATCGTGCCAAACGGCGTCACCAGCAGGCTCAATCCCAATAACGGCAACAGCCCCTCCAAATCCGGCCGGCCATACCAACGGCCCAACGGACCGGACACCATTCCCAGCAAAAGCAGGATCACAGCCCCCAAGCCAAAACTTACCCATGCCAGCGCGGCAAGTTGTTCCTGCCGCACTGTTTTTGCCTGAATAACCGCCTGACTTATCCCCGCTTCCGCCAGGGGCGCCAGAAATCCCATGAACGTGGCCGCCAAGGCAAAATCACCGGCGGCAGTTGGTCCCGCCCAACGCGCAAACACCAGCATTTGTAAAAATTGCAAGGCAGCGACCCCCATGGAGCCCAGGAATGAATGGCGGATGCCGCGACGGTATTGTTGCTCTTGCGCTTCGATGTTTTTTGTTTTTTTTCACCACGGAGGCATGGAGATGGGTATTGTGCGGTTACTCGTCCTACGGCTTTGGGCCTGTCCATTACACACAAGTTCTTGAATTTACTTTTCGGCCTCGTGTCAACCCCACCCCCATCCCCTCCCCCCGCGGGGAGGGGGGCTTGCCCTCTAACGAATGCCTGATTGCGTTTACGAAATCGAA
>CAZAEZ010000019.1:0-110201 GCA_964484205.1 uncultured Saprospiraceae bacterium
CGGATGACGCCGATCCCGCTTTCAGCGGGAACACGGATTTACACTGATTTTTTTTTAAAAAATCTGCGGCAATCAGCGTTGTTTACATCCGCGTCATCCGCGTTCCAACTTGCTAAGTTGACGACATTAGACTGGCAATCAACCCCTCACTTGGCTACCTGCTCAACTCAACGGGTACATGAGCCAAAATTAAATTTGAAAGTTTTATAAAACAGCGCGCTTATGCAATTCCTACCGCTCCTGAACGAGCCATTCCCATTAACGACTGCGCAAATTGCCTTTTTTGAAAAAAACCGGTTTATCAAGATCAAACAGGTCTTGCACCCGGATGTAGTGGCCCATTTCAACACCGTAATCAGCCGGAAAGTAGCCCGGTTGAACACGGTAGATACGCCGCTTGAACAACGGGATACCTACGGCAGGGCATTCCTGCAATTGATGAACCTGTGGCGGGAAGACCCCGAAATCAGGCGGTTGATTTTCAGTAAACGCCTGGCCCGGCTGGCGGCCGACCTGATGCAGGTCGACGGTGTCCGGTTGTACCACGACCAGGCGCTGTTCAAGGAAGCCCGCGGAGGCATCACGCCCTGGCATGCCGACCAGTATTACTGGCCGCTGGCGACCGACAAAACGATCACCGCCTGGATACCCCTGCAAGCTACACCACTTGAAATGGGGCCGCTCGAATTCAGCGCCGGCAGCCACCGGGTCGTCGAGGGCCGCGATCTGATGATCGGCGATGAAAGTGAGGCCGTGATGACTAAAAAATTGCGGGTTACCGATTTCCCGCACATCATCGAGCCGTTTGATGTTGGGGAAATCAGTTTCCACTCCGGCTGGATTTTTCACCGGGCCGGCGCAAACAACACCAATGAAACCCGGAAAGTGATGACCATCATTTACATGGACAAGGACATGCTGCTGAAACAACCGGAGAACGAAAACCAGGTGGCAGATTGGAATGCCTGGTGCCCCGGCGCCAAGGTCGGTGCGGTGATCGACACGCCGCTCAATCCGGTGTTGTTCCCCTGAACAATCAGGGCAGCGTAAACACATCCCCTTCTGCCGCGATGGCCACATCAAAAGGCAGTTGCTGGTTGCCGACGGCTTTGTTCAGGAGGTGCCGCAGGTAGGAATCGGTATGGGAGGGATCGTGGTGAAAAAACAGCATTTTTTTTACAGCCGTCATTGCACCAAATTTCAACGCATCCACCATGGAGCTGTGCCCCCAACCCACCCGGGGGGCGTATTCTTCGGAAGTGTATTGGGCGTCGTGCAGCAGCAAATCGGCATTGAGCGCCAGGGTATACCCCGAGGTCCATTCGGGCTCATCCGGAAAGTGCGCCGAACCCAGGGCCGGTTCGTGGTCGGGCATATAGGTCAGTACGGAATGCCCGTTTTCGATCCGGTAGCCGATCGTAGGTCCCGGGTGGCATACGTAAGCGGATTGAATCGCCAGATTGCCGATTGAAAACGCGCTGTGGTTGATTTCGATAATATTCGGGCGGCAGGGCAGGTCCTGCAGGCGTATGGGAAAAAGCGGGGGCGAGAGGTAGCGTTGCAAGCGGTTCAGCAGGGGTTCTTTTGTACTGGTCGGGCCCCAGATATTCACTTCCATTCGGGGGTTGTACAGGGGCAGAAAAAAGCCCAGGCCCATGATGTGATCCATGTGCAGATGGGTCAGTAAAATATCGATCCGGGAAACGCCGGCGGGGAAGTTGTCGCCGAGGCGGCGAATACCCGACCCGGCATCCAGGATCAGCAGGGTATCGCCTTCGGTCACCTGGACACAAGACGTGTTTCCGCCAAAAAAATTATTCTCGGGGCTGGGTGCAGGCAATGAACCACGGGTTCCCCAAATCGTGATATCCATGGTTATTCTGTTTTCCAAAAAATAGCTACGGCTCCCAAAAACCGATCCGGGCGGCCAATTACCGGGTACGCCGTCACCGATATTTTGAGCCGTTCGCCTTGTAAACTTTCGATCAGAAATGTGCCGTGCGCCGGGCGCCGGTGCATCAGGGTTTTTACCAACGGCAGGTCCTGCGGTTCCAGGGGGTTGCCGTTTTCGTCGATCGGTTTAAAAATAGTGGACCACTCTTCCACAGGCATGAGGCCGGTTTCTTCATAGCGTTTCCCCAGGAGCTCTTCCGCTGGCTCATTGTAAAAAAGCAAATTGCCCTCCGGGTCGGTCAGGAAGATCGGGATGGAAAGGCAATCGGCCAGTTGCCGGCTCAGGATGATTTCTATTTGGTTGGCTGCCATGTGCAAGTATTGGAGTGACAATCAATTGAGAGCGTAATTTTAAGGAAATAAAATCAGGTAAAAAACTTCCGGGTTCCCGGAACACGCCTGAAAGCCTCGTTTCAAATTACGTACTTGCAATGTTTTTTCGAAAAAATCCCTACAGCCCAAAACCGCTCACCATGAATACAAATGGGTTCTCGGGCAGGTCTGTGTGTGTGATAATCACAATGGCCCAGCGGTAGCCGGGGGCCGACGGGTTAAATTCTACGGTGAAAGACGTGCTGCCGCCCGGTGCAATTGGCGTGCCCGGCATTGCCGTCACCGTGAAATCGGCAGCATTCAATCCGGCGATGGTAACCAACGGCGCGCCGGTCAATTCCAATGGCGCGGAAGTACTGCCATTGCCCAGGGAGAATGTAGAGGTAGCCGTACCACTACCTGATGGCACCGCCCCAAAATCCGTTCCGTTATCCGTACCGGGGGAATTTGAGCGGTTTTCGATAGGGTAGCCGTTGCCGGAAGCTTCAATTTCCGCAGTAGGCGGTTCGGGTTGGGCGTATTCCCACAGGTCATTTAAAAAGCCGTTATTGGCGTTAATGCCCCGGCCAACCCCGCCAAACAGCCACAGGTTTTCGGAAGCATCCAACCAGGCCACGGCGCCTTCCCGGCCGCCGGGATAGTTGCCCGGAGCTGCCGTGCCCTGTGTTCCAAACACGCCGCTCGGGTTGGGCGTATTCGGGCCTTTTACCCAGGTCCACTCGTTGGTCGATGGGTCGTAACACCACAAATCGCTCAAGCGCCCGGTGGTCGATGCGGTAAATCCGGCGCCGCCATGCAGCCAGAGTTTTCCCGTGCTGCCGTACCATGTGGCCGTACCTTCCCGGGCGCCCGGTGTGTTGCCCGGCGCCGGTGTGCCCTGCGTACCGTAAACTGCATATTGGCTCGTGGTCTTACTGCCCTTCATCCAGGTCCATTGATTTGCGGAAGCATCAAACATCCACAAGTCATTCAAGCGACCACCGGATCCACCTGCTTCCGGGTAGCCCACGCCGCCAAAAATCCAAATAGCACCGGAGGCATCGGCCCAGCCTGCCGTGCGGTCGCGACCGCCCGGGTAGTTACCCGCGCCGGCAACGCCTTGCGTGCCATAGACGCCGTTCTTATTGGGTGCATTATTGCCCGACACCCAGGTCCATTGTTCAGTGCCGGGCTCAAAAATCCACAGGTCGTTCAGGTAACCCGAACTGCCTGACCCGTTATAACCGTTGCCGCCGTGCAGCCAGAAATTCCCGGAAGGCAACACGCCGCCGGCAGTTGCGATCAGGCCGCCGGGGGTATTTCCCGGGGCCGGCGATCCCTTGGCGCCGAAAGTGCCGCTCTGATTGATCAGTTTGCTGCCTTTTACCCAGGTCCAATCGTTGGTGGAAGGATTGTATTTCCAAAGGTCATTCAAATAGCCCGAGCCGCCCGATTCCGGATAACCGATGCCACCAAACAGCCAAAAATTGCCGGCGCCGTCAAACCAGGATTCGGCATAATACCGGCCACCGGGTTTATTGGAAGTGCCGGGTGTACCCTGTACACCATAAACTCCATTTTGATTGATGGCATCATCTCCGGAAACCCAGGTCCACATATTCGTAGTCGGGTTGTATTTCCATAAATCATTTAAATACCCGGCTGTAGAACCCGAAGCCGGATAACCCTGCCCGCCAAAAAACCACATATTTCCTGAAGCATCAGCACAGCCGGCGGCATATTGCCGGCCCCCGGGTGTATTGGCTAGTGCGGCTGTGCCTTTTACGCCGTAGTTGCCATTTTGATTGATGCCATTGAGCCCTTTCATCCAGGTCCAGTCGCCTTGCGCCAGTCCAGTATTTCCCTGCAGGCCGACCAGAAGGAATATCAGGGCAATCCGGCAGATGTTAACAACAGGTTGGGCGACTTGCATACTGAAGGTTTGTTCATTTGATTTCATGATTTCAGTGAATTAAGGTTCTGATTTTTAATATTTTAAAAAAAATCCAAGGCGCGCCCGCGATACACGGCCGCAAATCGATAGTTGGAAATGAAAAGAAAAAGGGAAAGGATTAGACCCAAATGTACAATCAAAATTATGGAAAATGGGATTGCCGCACAACCTGTTAACGCTAAACATACAGCTAAAAAGTGAAAAACCGGCACCTTACATTTGTTTCCGCGCAAGTCGCTCCCGCAAACCTGCGGGACGGATTAATCCCGAAGTTTTTCCCTTTATACAACCGGTAAGAAACTATGCCGCACCCGCGGGCAAAGCGCTGCTTATTGTACAAAACCGATTTTTTACCTATTAAATCACCTTCACCATGAAACAACACCATGCGTACCGATTTCAACAGGCGGCTTGCGTTGCCGCTTTTCGCACTTTTGCCGGCTGGGCTTTGGTTGGGCTGGCTGTATTGGGTTGTGTACCGGACCAAGGTTGGCAATCGGCCGCTAGTGGCGGAACGCAAAGCATCGGCATACCCGAACTTTTCATCCGGAGAGAGGGCGAGCAGAATTTATGCATTCCACCATTGGCTTCCGGTATTCCGCCTTTTATAAACATTCCACTATGTACGCCGAATATCTATGGAACCCTAAAGACGGAAGCAGGGGAGGGCGTGGCCGACGTAACGGTCATGCTTGAGCCGCAATCCGCCTCCTGCTCGCCCACCATTTGCTCCGACGAGCAGATGAACACCGGTAGCAGCGGGACATATGGGTTTTGCCCCTGCGCGGAATGTCAGTATTTTACTGTCAGACCAGAAAAAGACAATGACCCGCTCAACGGCGTATCGACTTTTGACCTGGTGTTGATTAACAGGCATATTCTGGGTCTTGAGATTTTAAGCACACCATACAAGATGATTGCGGCGGATGCGAATAAAATGAATGGCGTAACTACCTTCGACATTGTCGAGTTGCGAAAATTGATCCTGGGTATTTATACGGAATTACCTAATAATACCTCTTGGCGCTTTGTTGATAAAGCGTATGTTTTCCCCAATCCGCTCAATCCGTTCCAAACGATATTCCCGGAAACTGTTAACGGCCTGGATCCCAACGATCCCAATAATAACCAGGCAGACTTTATCGCCATTAAAGTCGGCGATGTGAATGGCAACGCTGCGCCCAACCGTCCGGGAGCCCTGGAGCGCGCGCCGCTCTCCTGGCCGAAGTTGCAAAGCAAAAGCGTGGAAAAAACCATCACCCTGCCGGTAGTGTACACCGGCGCCGACACCCTGCTGGCTTTCCAACTGGCGCTGCAATTCGACCCGGCCCTGCTTCAACTGCTTAGCCCCAGTGCCGGCGATCTGCCCGGCCTCACCCAGGCCAACTACAACGTTGCCGATGCTTTGCAAGGCCGGCTCCGGCTGCTGTGGTTCCCTGCCGACCTGTACAACCCGGACTTGGTAATCGCACCCGGCGCCGTACTCTTTTACCTGCACTTCAAAACCTTAGCCCCCCTGCCGGAAGGCGAACTGCCTATCCAAATCGATAACGACCTACTGCCCGGACTGGCTTACGCCGCCGACGGCAAAGCCTTCAACCTCGATTATGAACCGGACCCTTCGGCCCGGTTCACGACGCCTACAGTCGCCACAGGCGACCTGACAGCCGGCTGCGCGCCCAATCCGGGCACAGAGGCCTTGTCGGTAAGAGTTGACAGCCCCGACGAGCGTAAAGCCCGTATTGCCCTGTACGACCCGAACGGCGTACGGGTGTTTGCCCGCGATGTCAGCCTCGTACAAGGCTCCCAGGTATTCCGAATTGAGGAGGCAGCCTCCCTCGTTTCCGGCGTTTACATCTGGAAGGTGATTTCTCCCGGCGCTAAAATCCAGGGATTCTGGATTAAACTCTAAAACCACACAAGCATCATCTTACCTGCGGCGCCGAACGCACCGTTCAGCGTTCGGCGCCGCTTTTTAAAAAAATGAATATGAAATCAGTTTATATACTCTTCGTTTTCCAGTTGATCGTCGCTCCGTTGTTTTCTCAAAATCGCTGGTATGTAAACGAGGACGCCCAGGGCGCTGCCAGTGGCGCTTCCTGGCTCGATGCTTTTACAGACCTGCAGGATGCCCTGAGCACAGCCGGCGCCGGCGATGAAATCTGGGTGGCCCGGGGAATTTATCGCCCCACCAACACCGCCGACAGAAACCTGTCCTTCGAAGTTCCGGCAGGCATAAAACTCTACGGCGGTTTTGCCGGCACGGAAACCGCATTGAATGAACGCGACTGGGAACAATTCCCCACCATACTCAGCGGCGATATCGGTATGCCGGGCGATAGCACCGACAATTCCCATAACGTACTATACATGTACGCCCCGGATACCCAAACCGTCCTCGATGGATTTACCGTCCGCGACGGCGAGGCCACTTACACCGGCGCTTCCAAGACGTACGGCCGCCTGCGGTGCGGCGGCGGATTGTATATCGACGGCTTCGACACCGACGCTTACCCCGATATCGTCAACTGCAATTTCATACACAACACCGCCCGCACCTTCGGCGGGGGTATCATGGCCTATGGGGGAGGGGACGGCTCCACAGCGCCCCGGGTGCGCAATTGTCATTTTGAGCAAAACAAGGCCTCCAGTGGAGGTGGCATGGCGCGCATCGGCGGCAGTTGGATAGAGCGCGGCGCTGATCTGGACAGCTGCCGGTTTATTAAAAACACCGCTACTTTCCGCGGCGGCGGGTATTACTACACCGACTCGGAACGGTTCGACACGCTGGAAATCAGGAACTGTCTGTTTGAAGAAAATATTGCTGAAAATAACGGTGGCGGAATGTTTCTTGATATGGGCAGAATCAACGAAGGTGTCGGAATATTCTATAATTTGAATTTTCATAAAAACAGAGCTAGATCAGGGCCGGTGCTTTCAATTCCTTCACTCTCCTTTTTAAATGTCAAATCTTTAGAATTTAACAATCTAAATATATCTGAAAACAGTCTTATACTACCGTCAATTACAGGACAACAGGAGGGCGTATCAATAGTTATATTTACACTAAACGACGATAGCCGAGTAAGTATTTGTTCTTTGAACATAGAAAATGATTACACACAAGGGGAAACTGCCTCTATTGAAGCCAATACCGTAAATATTAAAGAATCTTTAATCCAAAGAAATGATTGCTCAAATAAGATAATAGCTATTGGCTCAAGTGTTATAACCATAGAAAAAATGACTATGTTAAAAAATAACAGGCAATATAATTTATTGTTATTGGCGTCAAATAAAAAAATCCAAATAACCAATTCCGCATTCGTAGATAATAATTTGCAGTCCGAATTTATTATAAGATCAATAGTGGATAACAATAAAGAATTTAATATTCTGAATTGTACTTTCTTTTTTAACACAGTGGACACTCTTGTCGGCGACGATCCAAACCCGATAGAAAAGCGAACCATCACCAACTGTATTTTCGGCAAGGACGAACCGCTTTTACTCACCCTGGATCACCCCGATTCCGTTGAAATCTCCTATTGCTACGTGGACTCCCTGGATTGTTTCCCGCCCTTCATCAACCTCACTTGCGGGCCCGGTATCCTCACCGGCTTTGATCCCCTCTTCGTCAATCCTGATTCCGGCGACTACCGCCTCCAGCCCTGTTCCCCGCTCGTCAATGCCGGTAGCAACGATTACGCCTTGGGCGACACCGACCTCGCCGGCCTGCCCCGCATCCGCGGCGGAACGGTCGATATCGGCGCGTATGAGCATCAAGGCCCTACCCTGGCTGCTGCGCCCCAAACCACCCCCTCCTGCCCCGGCGGCGGTTCCGGTTCCATAACGCCACTGGTGACCGACGCCTGCCTGCCCCTAAACTACGCCTGGCAGTCTGGTCCGGCTGCCGGTAACGCCCTCAGCGGCCTCCCGCCGGGCGACTACCAGTTCACCGTCACCGACGCCCAAGGCCAAACAGTGACCTTCAGCGCCACCGTACCAACCGGCGATGCTCCCGTGCTCGTACCCCTCGCCACGCCGCTGCTCTGCGGCGACACCGTAGGCGGTACGGCCACCGTTTTACTCAGCCCCGCCGCACCACCCCTGCACTTCCTCTGGGCCGGCGGCATTACGGACAGCCTGCGCACAGGCCTGACCACCGGCTCATATCCCGTTACCGTCACAGACGCGAACGGCTGCTCGGCTGCAGGCACGGTTGTGGTGGACAAAACCGGGAGCCTGAGCGTGGACATCGATGTTATGGAGATTAGCTGTCACGGCAGCGCCGACGGGGCTTTCACTGTGCTGCCTGCCAACGGCAAAGCGCCCTTCGCCTGGCTATGGGACGACGGGCAAATGACGCCGACAATCGGCCCGCTGGGGCCGGGCAGCTACGCCGGCACCCTCACCGACGCGCTGGGCTGTTCCATCCAGTGGCTGCTGCCCTTGGGCCAGCCGGATGCGCTGCTGCTCAACGCGCAGGTGACCGACGCTACCGACTCCACTGCCGCCGACGGGCGCATTGCGCTGGCGCCCACCGGTGGTACCGAGCCCTACGAAATACACTGGAGCACCGGCGCTACCGGGCCCCTACTCGACAGCCTGCCGCCGGGCCTGTACACGGCTACCCTCACCGACGCCAACGGTTGCGTGCAAGTGGAAAGTTTTGCGGTGGGAGTTACCAGCGCTGCGGGCGAGGCATCGGAGGCGCCGGGCTTTGCGCTGTATCCAAATCCCGCTGTCGACCGGGTGTGGCTACGGCTGGACCGGCAGCCGCCGCCGGGGCTTCGCGTGCGTGTGCTGGACGCAGCGGGGCGGGAAATGCTGGCTATGCCGCTGCCGGAGGGGGCGAGCCTGGCAGCACTGCCGGTTTCGGGATTGCCCCGGGGGGAGTATGTTGTGACGATAGGAGGGCGGGTGGTTGTGTTGGTGTTACGCTGAGTAGGGGACGATTGATAAGGCACGTCATGTAGCAATCGGATTCTTGCCCGAATGATATTGTTGGGCCCGGATTCAGCGCACCAGCACCACATCGCCCTTAAACACCTCCGTACTCCCATCCACAAATTCCACTTCCACAAACCAGACAAATACCCCCGGTTGTAACTCCTTGCCGCGGTACGTGCCGTCCCAGCGCAAATTGCCGGCATCGGGCAACTGATCTTCCGGAGCAGCGAAAACGTGGGTTCCCCACCGGTCGTACACGCCAAACTGCCGGATAAGGGCCACCCCCGGCCCGGTGAACACCGTGAAATAATCGTTCACACCGTCCAGATTCGGACTGAAAGCATTCGGCACGTACACCCGGCGTTCGGTGACCAGGCGAACTGCCACATCCACCTCCGCGGTGCAGCCATTGGCGTCGGTAACGGTAACCGAATAGCGGGTATTTGCCGGCGGTACAGCCAGCGGCGCCGGGCAATCGGTGCAACTCAGCCCTTCCGGCGGCGCCCACTGCCAGCTCGTTACCGGCAAATTGGTCGTTGCCTGCAATTGGGTGCTGTCGCCAAAATTGAGGGTTATATCAGGCCCGGCATCGACGGTCAACAGGGGCGGGGCTTGCAGTTGCAGGGTTAGTTCACTGAGACAGCCGATCGAATCCCTGACCCGGATGTTATACGTGTCCGAAGGCAGGTTGGTGTACGACGAATCGCTTTGAAACGGGCTGCCGTTCAACGAAAACTGAAAGGGTGTTGCCCCCTGCAGCAGGGAAAAATCGATGCGGCCGTTGCGGTCGCCAAAACACAGCGGATCGGTAAGCTGGATGTTCATCAAAATTTGGGGTTGCGCCACATAAATGCTGTTGATATCCGTACAGCCAAGCGCCGATGTAACGGTCACGGCATACCAGCCTGCTTTTCCAACTTTGGTGGTTGGCGTCGTCACACCCGTCGACCATTTGTAACCGGCAAACATATCGACCGTGCGCAGGGTCGCGCTGTCGCCCGGACAAATCACCGTATCGCCAGTCAGTTGAAAATCGTTGATATCCTCCACGGTCAGCGTAAGCGTTACCACACTGTCGCAGCCGTCTGCAGTAATAAATGTTTCTTCGTAAACACCTGCCGAGTACAGATGCTTTAGCCCGAATACATACTCGTCGCCGGCACAAATGGCCGCCGCTGCTGTTCCACTTAGCTGGTATACATCGAGGGTAAGCGTTACCAGGCTGTCGCAACCGTCGGGCGTAATGATGTTTTTTTGATAAACGCCGGCGTCGTAAAGCACGGCATTGTCAAAAACATACGATTGTCCGCGGCAGATGCTGGCCGTTTCGGTACCGCTGAGTTGATACACATCGAGGGTCAGGGTCACCACACTGTCGCAGCCATCGGGCGTGGTGAGCGTTTTCTGGTAAACGCCGGCATCGTAGAGCACTTCATTGTCAAAAACATACGATTGACCCCGGCAAATGCTGGCTGTTTCGGTGCCGCTGAGTTCATACACATCGAGCGTCAAGGTCACCAAACTGTCGCAGCCATCAGGTGTCGTGAACAACTCCTGGTAGGTACCGGCATCGTACAGCGTGTTGGCCCCGAAGGAATACGCCTGGCCTTTGCAAATAGATGCCGTAGCATTACCCGAAAGGGCGCCCAGGGTCAGGTGCAGCGTTACCAAACTATCGCAACCGAATACGGAGCTCAATTGCGCCTGATAGGTGCCTGCATCGTACAGGGTTTGGTTTCCGAAAACATAGGATTGCCCCTGGCAAATGGTGTCGTACACCGTAATGTTCCAACTTGGGTAAACCGGCAGGTAAATCCAGTTGGAAGGCAGGCGGCAGGTTGGGTTTGCCAGGTTGGCGGCTGTTTCGGCAGCTAATACCCGTACGGCGGTGTTTTGTTGAAGGTTTGGCACGATGACCTCCGTTTGTGTGGTAGGCCCGCCAAAGTCTTGCCAGGTCTGCCCGCCGTCGAGTGAAATTTGCCATTGCAGTTCAGGGCTGTCAAACCCCGGCCCGACCGCAACTTCCAGGCGCGCGTCATCGCCGGCGCAATAGGGCGAAGGGCTGAGTTCGGTTACGCCCACATCGGGGCCGCAAGCGTGAAACGTAATGTTGTCGATGGCAAAGTCGTTGCCGATGTTCATCTGTCCGCCCGGCGTGTTGTTGCGCAAGCCAAGCGTGAGTTGGTTCACCCCCGGAGCCGTGGTTATGCTAAAACCGAAGGTGCGCCAGGTGCTGTCGATGGGAATGTTTCCGCTGGCAAACACTTCCACCCCATCGATGACGAAAGAAATATTCGGCTCGGCGAGGGTACCGATAAAAATGGGCCAGTTCATCGAAATGATGTCGCAGGAGAATTCGTACAGCGTGTTTTCACAAACCGGGATTGTTTGTTCGTAAAACAAACCGGGTTCAGGGCTGGCGTTCACGACCATCATGTAGCCGTTGGTGTCCGGACTATTGTTGAAAATATTGATCCAGGAATCCGCAGCGAAAGAGCCCCAGGGGGCCGTATTGTTGGTGATGGTGTAGGTACCGTCGTTGGGTGGCGGGTTGAATTCGTAGATGTACCCCGGGGCATAGCCGGGGTCGAAAGGCAACACATTGTCGGGGCCACTGCCGAAGTCACCGTTCGGGAAACCGTTAGCCCCCTGGTTGCCGGTGCAGAGCGCACCGATACCGGTAATGGCGGCACTGCATTGCTCGGGCAGGAGGAAGGCTACCGGAAAAGGGCCGGAATAGGTAACACAAAACGGATTGCTCAGTTCCGGCTGGCTGGGCGCAGCGGCCATTCGAATCCAGGCTGCAATGGGCAGGTTGAAAACGGTAAAGCCCGGCTGGTTGGTCGGCGCGCCGTAGTTGCCCCAGTTTTGGCCGGCATCGGTGGAGAGTTGCCACTGGAACCAGGGGTCGGGGTAGGTGTTGGGGCCCAGAGCGACCGTCATGTTGATGGAGTCGCCCGGGCAGTGGAATTTGGGGTTCAGTTCGGTGAGGGAAAGTTCGGGGCCGCAGCGGATCAGGGAGAGGTTGTCGATGGCAAACACATTGCCGGGATTGCCCGGGGTGTTGTTCACCAGTTCAAAAGGCGTAGGGCCCGCGGCATTGATGGAAACCGTTGCCGTGTAGCCGTGCCAGAGGCCGTCGGCCTGCAGGACACCAAAATTGGCGACCGGTGCGCCGTTTACAAACAATTCAAACGCGGGCGGCGGCTGTACCGGGAGCGCGGGATCGTAGAGGTTGATGGCATCGAAGCTCAGGATGTAGTTGCCCGGAGCGCAAAGCGGCAGCGTTTCTGCCCAAAAAGCGCCGGCATTTGCCTGGTTGTTCACCACCATCATGTAGCCGATGGGGGTAATGCTGGCATCTTCGGTGTCGATCCAGTTGAGGGCAGCACCGCCCCAGCCGGCAGTGTTGTGCGCGATGGTGTATTCGCCCGGGGCGGGCGGCGTGGTTGTAGTGTACGTGTATGGGGTGGGCGCCAGATAGCCGGGCGGGTCTTGTACGTTTGGGATGCCGTATCCGAAGGTGCGCGAACTTTGGAGGAGGTTGGTGCTTTGCGAGTTGCAGGGTTGGGCCTGGAGGGCGGCGCTGCTCAATCCAAGCAGGAGCAGCAAGAGCGTTTTCCTAAGCATGTCAAGTCGTTTTGTTTGGTTGCCGGAGATGGGATGTTGGTGCAATTTGCAGGTTTTTTAGCAAAGGCTGGGGGGAAATACCCCAAATTCAATGGCCGGGAAGTGACTTGTTTTTTTTAGCCCGGAACTGCCCAGACAGGGGGTTATCGTAAAACACCACGGAGGCATGGAGCACACGGAGGTTTTCCCTTTTTGAGAAATTTACCTCCGTGTGCTCCATGCCTCCGTGGTAAAAACTGATGGCGTGGTGTTCAACTGGCCGACACGTAGCCTAATTCACCGAAAACGTAGGGTCCATCTTCCGCGCCCGCAGGCGCAATTTGCGCACGCCGCGATTCATGATCTGGCGGACGCGCTCGCGGCTCAGGCCGATTTGCTCGCCGATATCGCCCAACGATACGGGTTGTTTGCGCCCGATGCCGTAGTACATGGAAAGCACCGTGGCTTGCCGGGGCGTCAGCAGGCTCAGAAGCTGTTGCACTTCTTCCTTTTGCGATTCGCGGATCGACAGCTCGTAATCCGGTTGTTCGATGCTTTCGTCTTCCAGCACGTGCGCCAGCGAGCCTTCGCCTTCGGCAGTGAGCGGGGCGTCGAGCGAGGAGCACATTTTGTACGTGTCGAGGCTTTTTTTGACCAGTTCCGGCGTAAGGCCGGTGGCTTCGGCCAATTCATCCAGCGTCGGTTCGCGTTCCTGTTTTTGCAGAATTGCCTGGTGGCTGGCCCGCACTTTGGCGCCCACGCCTTTCAGGTTGAGCGGTATCCGAATTTTTTGTGCCTTGTCGTTGACAGCCTGCAGGATCGACTGGCGGATCCACCAGACGGCATAGGAGATAAATTTAAACCCCCGTGTTTCATCGAACCGCCGGGCGGCTTTGATCAGGCCGATGTTGCCCTCGTTGACCAGGTCGCCGAGCCAAAGGCCAAGATTTTGGTATTGCTTGGCTACCGACACGACAAAGCGCAAATTGTGCCGCACCACTTTAACCAGGGCCTCCTCGTCGCCCTCGCGAATGCGTTGAAACAATTGCACTTCTTCATCCGGTGTGAGTACATCGTACCTGGATATTTCGGTGAGATATTTCTCCAGCGATTTTTCGTCCCGCCGGGTTATGGACTGCGTTATTTTTAATGCGCGCATGTATGTAACACGAACCTCCGGTTCGGTTTAATTAAAAAATAGGTTAACAATTCAAATCCGGTCTTCCCGCCACTATTCCAAATCGACCAACTGGGCGTTTTGCAGCTGGTGTTTTTTCATAATCCGGTTGACAAATGCCTTGTGGCCCTTCGGCGCCAGCAGGATAAGTTTTCCGCCTTTCATCGATGCCAGCGTGCTCATCAGTTTCCACTTTGAGATTGAATGATCGATGTTATCCGTTTTCACCGCTATTTCAACATACACCTTCCGGCCAGTGCTTTTTCCGGTGATATCCGGGATAAAAGGCATTTCCTCATCTTTTTTGCTGAACTGGGAGGGTGTTTCGTAATCTTCCCAGTTGGCTTTGATATCATAAATTCCACGCTTTTGAGCCCAGGTGAGTGCTTGTGGGAAAAAAGGTTCTTTTACCATACTGTATAAATTTTCGTTTGTAGAAGTGCGCAGGCAGCTCCGGTTAAAAAGAAATAAGGATGGACAGGGATGTCCCAACAGGTCCGAGGCGTATCTGCCCGGGGGGCTGTAACAAAACCCGGTCAGACAAAAAAAATTGCCCCGAAAGCGGCAAAGCGTTTTCCGAAGGGGTGTTTACTACCAGTATTTAGGGAATTAGCATGTTTATGCCCTGAAAACCACAATATAAACAATTTCTGTCAAAAATCCAAATTCCCGTCAGGGCTCGCGCCACTCCTGGGGCGTCATTCCGAACTCCTGTTTGAACACCCGTCCGAAGTAACTGGGATCGTTAAAACCGGTGTCGTAGGCCACGGCGGTGATGCTCAGCGCCGGGTTTTGCAGAAGTTCCTTAGCCTTGTTGAGGCGCACATAGCGGATAAATTTGGTGGCGGGAAACCCGGTAAGCGCCGACAGTTTGCGGTGCAGCTGCGAGTGGCTCATGGCCATTTTGCGGCAAAGCTGATCCACGTCGAAACTGCCGTCGTCGAGGTGTGCTTCCACGATGGCGCGCACGTCCAGTACAAACTGGTTTTCCGTTTCCGGCATTGCCGGAATATCGCGCTCCGGTTGTTGGGAACCGGCTGAAATCCCCGCGAGTCCGAGGTAGTACTGTTGCAGTTCCTGCCGCCGTTCGAGCAGTTTGCGGATACGCAACAGGAGTTCTTCCTTGTTGAAAGGTTTGGCCAGGTAGGCATCGGCGCCGTGTTCGAGGCCTTCGAGCTTGCTTTCCACGTCGGCTTTGGCGGTGAGCATGATAATCGGGATGTGGCTGGTGTGCGCATCCTCGCGAAGTGTACGGCATACCTCGAAACCGTCTTTGTAAGGCATCATCACATCGGTGATGAGCAGGTCGGGCACCTGCTCGGTGGCAATGTCGATGGCTTCCTGGCCGTCGCGGGCTACGAGCAACTGGTAGTCGCCGGCCAGGCAGGAGGCGAGGTAGGCAACTACATCGGGATTGTCTTCGGCCAGCAGTAAAACCGGGTGGCCGTTTTGTTTTTTCACGGATTTACGGGCCTGGTAAGCCGGCGTTTGCTGTTCGGTTTTTTGGATGTGTTTGGGGATCAGGGGCGTCGCAACAGCCGTGGCTTCAGTGCGCACCGGCAGCAAAACCGCAAATTCTGCCCCCTTGCCGGATTGGCTTTTCACCGTGATGTTGCCATCCATGAGTTTGACCAGTTCTTTGGTCAGCGCCAGGCCAATGCCCGTGCCCTCGCCGTGGCGGGTATTGGAATCGTCGGCCTGGTAGAAGCGGTCGAACACGTGCTGTAATTGATCTTCCGGAATGCCGATGCCGGTATCGCGCACGCGGATTTCGATGCCGGAGATCGAGCCATCCGGACTGCCGGGTTGTTTCAGCCGCGCATCGTCGTTTTGGAGTCGCACATCCACGTAAACATGCCCGCCGACCGGGGTAAATTTTACAGCGTTCGACAGCAGGTTGGTGAGCACCTGTTGCAGTTTTTCCGGGTCATAGTCCATGGTCAGGGCATCGAGGTCGGAGAGGAAGTGCATTTTCACGCCTTTGCTGTCGGCAAACGAGTGAAAACTTTCCACCAGGTATTTGAGGTAGTTTACCACATCGCCCTGCCGGAGTTGCAGGTTCATTTTTCCGCTTTCCAGTTTGGCAAGGTCTAGCATTTGATTGACCAGGCCGAGCAGGCGGCTGCTGTTGCGTTTGATCATGTCCAGGCCTTCGGCAAACCATTCGGTCGGATTTTCGCGCACCTGGTCGGCCATGCCTGAAATAATGGTGAGGGGCGTGCGGAACTCGTGGGTGATATTCGTGTACAATTTTGTTTTGACGACGTCGAGTTCCTGCAAACGCAGGGTTTCGGCCTGTGCCAGACGGCGGCGGAGCAGCACGCGGTAAATGCCGTAAACCAAACCCAAGACAAGCACCGCGTACAAGGTGTAGGCCCACCAGGTAGCCCACCAGGGCGGGCGCACGAGCACCCGGAGTTCAATAACCTCCGCGCCCCAGACGCCTTTGCTGTTGGCGCCCCGGATGCGGAAGATGTATTCGCCCGGCGGCACATTGAAATAGGAGGCTTGCCCTTCGCGCAGGTCGCTGCGCCAGTTGGGGTCGTAGGGTTCGAGTTGAAATTCGAGCAGGTTTCCCTCCGGGTTGTCAAAATCAAAACAAGCGACATTGAAAGCAAAGGTATTTTGGTGGTGCTCCAGCTTGATGGCCGCCGTTTCCCAAACCGGGCGTTGGAGCAGTCCGTTTTTAGCGGGTCGCACGAGTTCATTTCTGAGCAGAAAACCGGTAATGCGCACATCCGGAGGGCGGCTGTTTTGCTGCGCAGTGAGTTGTTCGGGAAAAAAGGTATGCAGCCCACCCTGCCCGCCGATAATGTGTTCGCCGGAAGGGCTGATGTAATACGCGCGTTCGCCAAAGACCAGCGGTTGCAAGCCATGCGCGCGGGTGTAGTTGAAAAAAGTTTCCTTGTTTGGGTTGAAGCACAAAATGGCATCCCAGGTGGTCATCCACAAGCGCCCATCCTTGTCCTTTGCCAATGAAATAATATTATTCTCGCCATGCCGGCTACCATCGTTGGCTTCGTATTCGGTAACCTCGCCTGTGTTTTTATTCAGCTTTTGAAAACCTTTGGGAAACGCCGAATACCAGAGGGCATCGCCCAATTCCACCATGACAAAACCCGGCGCGCCGATTTCCCCTTTTGGATTGTAATGCCGGATCGCCCCGGTCTTCGGGTTGAGGCGATCCAGAAAACGCTTCACTTGTTTTTCGTCAACGGGTTGCCCGCCGGCCAGCCAGATGCTGCCGTCCTGCCCTTCCAGCAAGCCGACCACATAATTACCGCCAATCGTTTTTAAATTGGCGGGATTGTGTTGGTAATGGGCAATTTTGCCGGATTTAGGATCAATCCGGTCCAAACCGCCGCCCCAGGTGCCCGCCCAAAGAAATCCGTCCCGATCCTGAATCAACGCAAAAACCCAAGCTGCCGACAAGGTGTTCTTATCGCCGGGTACATGTTTAAAATGCTGGATAATGCCCCGTTCGGGGTGAATTTTGAACAACCCGTTGTCGGTGCCGGCCCAGACGAATCCTTCGCGGTCTGTAAGCAGGCAAAGCACATCCCGCACCGCAAATCCGCCCGGTCCCGGATCGTACCGGAAATGCTGCACTTTTCCGGTTTTGCGGTTAAACCGTGTGAGTGGCGTGCCGCTCCAGCCGGAGCCCAACCAGGTATTTCCGTGCCGGTCTTCGGTGATGGATTTGATGTACTCCCGTTCTTCCTGCAGGTCGTTGTTGTTGTAAAAGGGAAAAAGCTCTTCCCCCGACCGGACTTTAAGCACCACTCCGCCACCGATACCACAGGCAATCCAATGCACGCCGTCGCGCGATTCAAAAATGTTCCACATAAAATTGGTTGGAAACTTGTCCGGGGCATCCGCATATTCGAAATGCTTCATTTTGCCGGTCGCCGGGTCGTAAATATTCAATCCGCCGTTGAAGGCGCCGATCCAGATGCGTCCGGCGTGGTCTTCGTGCACAAAAGTGACCTGGCTGTGAAACTGCGATTCGAACGAAACATTTCGAAGGTACGGACGGCTCAGGCGATCCGGATGCGCCGGGTCAAAACTGAGGCGTTTGAACTGTCCGGTGCTCCGGTTCAGTTGGTGCAGGCCGTTGCCCATCGTGCCGACCCAAAAATTGCCTTTGCTATCCTCAAACAGTGCGCGTATGCGGTTGTCGGCCAGGCTGTTGGGGTTTCCGGGCTCATGGGTGTAGTGGGTAAATTTTCCAGTTTCCGGGTTGTAGCGGTTCAAGCCGCCGCGTTTCCCTTCCGGGTCCGAATCATCCCAGGGGAAGCCGGTGCCTACCCAGAGCGTACCTTGCTTATCCACATACAGCGCGCGCACCAGGTCGTAGCTCAGGCTGGCGGGGTCGTCGGGGTCGTGCCGGAAATGTTTGAAGGTATTTGTTTTGCGGTCGTAGCGGTCCAGTCCTGCAAAGGTCCCGATCCAGATATACCCCTCCCGGTCTTCGGTAATTACCGTCGGCCTGGGGTCGCCGAGGCCGTTCGGGTTATTCTCGTCGTGGTAAAAACGGGTGCAGGTTTCGGTTATCGGATCGAAAAGCGTCATGCCGCCGCGCTCTCCGGTTATCGTGTAGTGCCCGAGCCAGAACAGGCCTTTGCTGTCGATAAAAATCGTTTCCACATAGCTGGATGCCAGCGAGTTTGTGTCAACCGGGTTGTGGCGGTAGGTGACATAGCTCTGTCCGTCATACCGGATCAGTCCGTTGGTGGTGCCGAACCACAGAAATCCCAGTGAATCCTGCACGATGCACTGCACGTTGTTCTCTGCCGCGGTACCCGTCGTCGATCCTGGCAACTGGAATACTTCAAACTGCGGTTTAAAGTCTTTTTTGCCTGTTGCAGCCTGCGCAGTTAAATAACTGGTATTACTCAGCAGCAACAGCAAAACGATCGCACATTTGGATGAAGTAGTCATAATGCCTGGGTTTTAATCCGGTTGACAGACAGGAATTTACAGAAAATTACGCATACCAGCCGGTAAAAACCTGTTTATCCTGTCTCAGTTTCAAAACAAAAATGGGCAGGGGAAGTCCTTGCGACCTGCCCTGCCGAATGTATGAAGTATTTTATTTTTTAACTTGAGACATCATTTTTTTGCCATTTCGGCGCCTGCGCCGGCATTAGACACGTGGTGTGCCATGCCCGGCTGCATGGCGGTCCCGGTAATTTTCAACTCCTGGATCACCGTGGCATCACCAGCCTGGATATGGACGAAATAGGTGCCGGGTTCGATCATCAAGGCGTTCATATCGACACTTTTGGCAATGGCAATTGCGCCATCAGAACCGGCTTCCCAACGGACGTCCCCGTCTGGAGAAACTATCCGGATGACTGCCTGATAATCCTTGAGATTGGACACATGCAGGTACAGCGTTTGGGCATCCGTTGCCGAAATACGTGCAATGATCCGGTTGGCGCCACCGGCTTCCAGCACCAGGCCGCCCGGGGTGGTTGCATCGCCGGAAAGGTCAAAAAGCACCACTTGCTTGTTGTCGAGGCGAAATGCCCGGCTCTGTTGGCTGCGCTTGTTTTTCACAAACAAAAGGTACTCGCCCGAAGGCATGGATTTAAGGTCGATGGTTTTGTTGAAACGGGTTTGTTTGCGGATCATTTCCGAAAACCATTTTTTGCCTGAAATATCCTGAATGCTCATTTGGGTATTCAATTGGTCGAGTCCGTCGAGATGAACGGTAACTGTGCCGGGGGTTTCGCCGGTTTTGAGTTGCAGATTCAAATTGGAGGCCACACTGGCGTTCAGGAAGGTAGCGCCGGTCAGGGCGATTGCGACGAGAAGATTTAATTTCGTTTTCATAGCTAAAATTTAATTTAGATGGTAATAACCAGGTTAAGGATTGTTTGAAAATGCGGTTTCAAAAACCTTACGTCGCAAAGGTGTGGGGTGCCGCATTGCCCTGGCCCGGACAACAAGCCCAAAGTGCCGGACGTTTCTTGCAAACACCCGGACAAATCTGGCAACCATGGTAATAGTATTGTATTTACGTGGAAAAAAGCCGGAATGCAACAACTTAACGGTCGGGAATACTTTACATGGCGGCTTCACAATTGCAGTGCAATAAAAAACGCGCCTGCTACCAAAATTCCGGTAACAGGCGCGTAAACTTCATTGCCCGGTACAAAATCCGGGCACAAACTCACGGATGTTGTTTTTATTTCTTTTCGACAGTAGCCACAGCGGTGGGGCTTTGTAAGGTAATTTCCAGGTCTTTGGGCACAAAAACGATGTACGAAACATTTTCACGGAGTTCTTCACCTTTCACCTTGACCACTCTGCCCAGATTGGGCGCCGTGATCACCAACATGTCCTCTTTTTCTTCGGCAGCCAGGTCGTAACGCCCAACTTTTGCCAGTTGGTCAACGACAGAGCTGCTGCCGGAAGGTAGTCCGACGATTATTTCCATGCGGATAGTCGGTTGGTTCCAAATTTTCAGGTCAACCGGCCCCGGCAAATCAAAAACAATCTTGGATTTACCTGCGGTGTTGAATGCTTTAGTGAAGGTTTTGCTGGCGGTCTGAGCGGATGCGCCAAGCGCAAACGTCAGGAGGAGTGTGAGAATTGCAATGCGTTTTGTCATGACGAACCTCCTTTTTTGTTTCTCCAAATTAACGTATTATTTATGGAGAAGTCAAGTTTTATGAAAAATTATATTTTGAACAAATTGACGAACTGCCAACCAAATTAGGAATGCATTTTCTTCGACGGTTGTATAACTCCATGGTTTAAAGCGGCTTTACCTTACCTTCGGCGTTACTAATGGAGACGAAAAAAAACAGCCGGACGCTGGGCCTTATAAACTACTTAAGAAAAATTTAACCAACGGCTTTCACCAACAGTCCATGTGCCACTATGCGTACCTTCTTCTTTTTCATTTTTTTGATCCTCAACCTTCAGCCAGGCCTCCTGCACGCGCAGGAAACCAAGCTGCAATCCGGACCCATGCTCGGCTACGTCGATATGCGCGAAGCCTTGCTCTGGGTGCAAACTGCCGGACCGGCGACGGTCCATTTTATTTATTGGGAAGCCCAATCGCCCGACGTAAAATTCAAAACCAACGTCCTGCGAACCGAAAAACAAAACGGCTACACCGCCAAATGCATCGCAGACCAGGTCGAACCCGGCCGCCAGTACGAATACGAACTGTACCTGGACAGTAAAAAAACAGCACTGCCCTATCCGACCCGTTTCAAAACCCAGCCGCTCTGGCAATGGCGTACCGACCCGCCCGCCTTCTCCCTGGCAACCGGCAGCTGCAACTACGTAAACGAAACGCGGTACGACCGCCCCGGAACCCCCTACGGCAGTGAGCATTTTATTTTTAACCGCATCTTCGATCAACAGCCCGACCTGATGATCTGGCTCGGCGACAACACCTACTACCGCGAGCCCGACTGGACCACCCGTACCGGTATGCTGCACCGCTACACCCACGACCGTGCGCTGCCCGAACTGCAACCGCTGCTGGCCAGCACACACCATTTTGCCGTTTGGGACGACCACGACTTCGGCCCCAACGACAGCGATGGCAGCTGGCCGCACAAGGAAACCGCCTGGGAAGTTTTTCGCGCTTTTTGGGGCAACCCCACCTTCGGACTGAACGACGACAAAGGCTGTACCACCTGGTTCCGCTATGCCGATATCGATTTCTTTTTGCTCGATGGCCGTTATTTCCGCACCCCAAACCACTGTGAAACTTGCCCGGAGCGCAGCATGCTCGGAAAAAACCAACGGGAATGGCTGCTGGGCAGCCTTTCGGAAAGCCGCGCCCCCTTCAAGATTATCGCCATCGGCACGCAGGTGCTCACTTCGGAGCTCAATGACGAAACCTTCGCGCACTATTTCAGCGCGGAGCGCGACAGTATTCTGGCGCACATTGAACGGGAAAATATCAAAAACGTCATTTTTCTGACCGGTGACCGGCATTTCACTGAACTTAGCGCGCTGAAAAATGCCGCCGGCAACTGGGTGTACGACCTGACCACCTCCGCCCTCACTGCCGGCATTAACACCCGTGCAAAAGCCGAAAACAACAACCTGCAAGTGCCGGGCACCATGGTGCAGGAACACAATTTTTCCATGCTCCGCTTCAGCGGTCCACGCACCGAGCGACAGTTGGCGATCACGGTGTACAATGCACAGGGGGAGGAAAAATGGACCCGGACAATTTTGTCCAACGGAGAAATACAAAAATAGCCGCCGGTATGCGGCATTTGAATTTTAACTGAAACATGGCAACAACACTCAATCCGGTCGGCGTAATTGGCGCAGGCAGTTTTGGCACGGCAGTGGCGAACACACTGGCGCACAACGCAGACGTACTGTTATTCAGTCGAAAGGCGGAAACCGTCGATGAAATCAACCGCACGCACCGGCACCTGGGAGTCGATCTTTCGGAGCGCATTACAGCATCCAGCGATCTCGCAGAGTTGGCTAAACACTGTACCCTGCTGTTTCCCATCGTGCCTTCCACGAGCTTTCGCCGGATGATGCAGGCCCTGGGACCGCACTTGCGCCCGCACCACATCGTGATCCACGGCACGAAGGGCTTCGACCTTAATGGTCTGGAAGAAGACGACCTCAACGCCCCCAATGTGATCGTGACCCGTGCCAACGTGCGGACTATGAGCGAAGTGGTGCTGGAAGAAAGCAGTGTAGTACGGGTGGGCTGCCTGTCGGGGCCCAACCTGGCTGCCGAGATCATGGCCGGCCAACCCGCCGCCACCCTGGTGGGCAGCCGCTTCCGCGAGGTGATCCAGATCGGCCAAAGTGCGCTGAATACCCCGCGCTTCCGGGTTTTCGGCTCCTACGACCTGATGGGCGCCGAGCTGGCCGGTGCGCTCAAAAACATCGTAGCCCTGGGCTCCGGTGTGTTGGGCGGCCTGGGCCTGGGTCGGAATATCCAGGGACTGCTCATCGCGCGCGGGCTGGCCGAAATGGTGTACTTCGGCAAGGCGCTCGGCGCTTCCAGCAAGGCCTTCATCGGCGTGGCCGGCATCGGCGACCTGGTGACCACCGCCACCAGTAGCAACAGCCGCAACTACACCTTCGGCACCCGGCTGGCTAAAGGCGAAACCGCCGCTCAAATCCGCGAAAACATGCCCGAACTGGCCGAAGGGGTGCGCACTTTGCGCATTGCCCGCCAACTGGCCCGCGAGTACAAATTGCATGTACCGATCACGGCCACCTTGCACGGAGTGGTGTTTGAAGGATTGCCGGTTGAAAAGGCCTTGGAGTATCTGATGACCTATCCGTATGCGGTGGATGTGGATTTTTTGTAGGTTTTCGGCGGGTATCTCCGTGCTTGTAGAACAAGACAAGGTAAAAAATTTAATTTACAGCGTACTTATTAGGAAAATCGACATTCTTAAAATTTAAAAGAAAAGTTCGTGAATGCGGCTGGGAGAATTAGATGGCTTTAGTCCGTAAATCAATTGTTTCCAAAAGCAAAACGGCCGCCAACACCAAACTGTAAGGCGCCAACGCTCTCCCCGTCGGTGCCGACGCGGTAGTAGCCGACGTCCAGGCCGAACTTGTGGCGCTTGCCGAAAAGCAGGCCGGTATTGCCGCCGACATACGACAGGCTGAAGTCGGCGCCGGAGTACGACTCAAACTGATGAATGTAGCGCGGCGACAAGTACCAGGCAAAGTTCTCCTGCGGGTGCAACGAGAAGTACACCGGTACCTGTACGTTCCACAAACCGGTTACCAGACCAAAGGAGCCAATTTCAGCGCCCAGAGCCAGGGCTACCGGAGATTCGCGGTCGCCCACCACCTGGAATTTGGCACCAATACCCACGTTGAGCGATGTGTTGAAGCGGAACGTCAGGTCCACTTTTTCGGCCAGGCCGTAGCGGCCGCCGAGTTCAATGGTTCCGAAAAAGATATTGGGAATGTCGGCGATGGTATCGGCCTGGTCTTCCCAATCGTCAAAATCGGGACTTTGGGCAAAGTTCAGGGACGCTGAAAATTCGCCGTTGTTCTGGCCAACGGTGCGGCCATCCTGAAAACCGGTCAGCGAAGCGCAGTTGGAAAAGGCAAACAAAAGGCCGGCAAGGCCAAAACAGAGTAGTACGGTGTGCTTTTTCATGAAAGGGAAGTTTCTAAGTTAGTTAAAAAAAATTGCTTGACATGGTTTGGGCAGTAGAGGTCGCAGTTGTTGTGCGGATTTGCTTTTTTTGAATGAAAATCCGCGCATATCTGCGTTTTGCCGAAGGCAAATCCGCGGCATCCGCGTTCTGAACCTTGTGAACCTTGAGCGGGTAAATCCCTGCGGGATTTCGCGAACCGGAGGTTCGCGTTACCCTTCGTCGTCTACACTGTCGCAATGGTAAAGTTCGCGCGGGCCACGTTGGCCGCGGGCGCCACCCCGGCCATTGCCTGCCCCCGGTTTTTTCTCGGCCTGCATTTTCTGGATCAGGCGGGCGCGCTCCTTGCGTACCCACTCCTGAAGTTGCTCGTTTTCGCTGCGGTCGAAATATTTGACGCCATCGACCCAGGTTTTTTCCGCCTTGGCGTACACCGACAGCGGGTTGTCGTTCCAGAGCACCAGGTCGGCGTCTTTGCCGGGTTTTACACTGCCCACGCGGTCGTCGACGTGCAGGAGTTTGGCCGGATTCAGGGTAACCGTTTTCCAGGCATCTTCTTCACTCATGCCGCCGTACATCACCGTTTTCGCCGCTTCCTGGTTGAGCCGGCGGGCCATTTCGGCGTCATCGGAATTGATGGCGACGGTGACGCCTTGCTCGTGCATCATGGCGGCATTGTAGGGGATGGCCTGGTAAACCTCGTATTTGTAGGCCCACCAGTCGCTGAAGGTGCTGCCGCCGACGCCGTGTTTGGCCATTTTGTCGGCCACTTTGTAGCCTTCCAGGATGTGGGTGAAGGTGTTGACTTTGAAGCCGAATTTTTCGGCTACGCGCATCAGCATGGTGATCTCGCTTTGCACGTAGGAGTGGCAGGTGATGAAGCGTTTGCTTTCGAGGATTTCGAGCAGGGCTTCCAGTTCCAGGTCTTTGCGGAAGGGTTTGCCCGATTTTTTCAGGCGGCCGTATTCCTGTGCGCGGTTGAAGTAATCGACGTACACCTGCTCCACGCCCATGCGGGTTTGCGGGTAGCGGCTGTTGTCGGTGCTGTTGCTGCGTTTGACGTTTTCGCCCAGGGCAAATTTGATCTGGCCGGGCCAGTTTTGAAATTTCAGGTCTTCAGGCGCCGCGCCCCAGCGCAGTTTGATCAGCTGCGTCTGGCCGCCGATCGGGTTGGCCGAACCGTGCAGGATATGGCTGCTGGTAACCCCGCCGGCCAGTTGGCGGTAGATGTTGATGTCTTCGGAGTTTATCACGTCGCCGATGCGCACTTCGGCGGAAGATTCCTGCGTACCCTCGTTGATGCCCCGCGAACCGGCGATGTGCGAGTGCTCGTCGATAATGCCGGCGGTGAGGTGTTTGCCACGGCCGTCGATCACTTCGGCGTCGTCGCGCACGGGCAGGTTGCGGCCGATGCGTTCGATTTTTCCGTTGGAAATCAGCACGTCGACTCCGCGCTGGATGCCTTCACGCTCGTTGGTCCACACGGTGGTTCCCTGGATCAGGTAGGTACCGGCCTTGGGCAGCTCTTTTTTGCCGAAGGCGGTAAACGGGTAGATCATGTCGCCGAACTCAGGGGGCTCCGGGTCTTTTTCGGGGCGTTGGCGGCCTTCGGGGGCATCGCCGGTGCGCTCGGCTTTCCAGTCGGTCCAGCTCCCGTCGGGCAGGGTGCCCCGCCCCGACCAGCTGCGCGTGCGGGCTTCGCCGGCGAGCGCCACGTAGGCCTGATCGGTGCTGTCGGGCTGGTAGCGCAGGCTGACCAGGCCGTTGGCGTACGACAGGCTGGTTTTGATCTTTGAGCTGTCGGCGCGCATCAGTTCGGCCTCGGGGGCATCGGCTTTGCCTTTCACGGTGAGCGTGTAGGCATTGGCGCCCACCTGGAGTTGGTACGTCCCGCGCAGGTCGCGGCCGTCAAATTTTTCGTCGGTGGCTTCGAAGTACTTGCCCTGCACCCAGGTGTCCAGAATTTTGGAATCCGGTTTGAACATGTCGCCGCTGGCAATAAAAAAATTGGCGAGTTTGCCGGGCTCCAGGCTGCCGACCTGGTCGTAGGCATTCAGGAATTGGGCCGGTTGCCAGGTGAAGGCTTTGAGCGCATCCGTTTTTGAAAGGCCGTACTCGACGGCTTTGCGCAGCATGTCCCAAAATTTCTTTTTGTCGCGCAGGTCATTGGCTGTGAGGGCAAACGGGATGCCTGCTTCGGCCAGGCGTGCGGGGTTGGCGGGCGCCATTTCCCAGTGTTTGAGGGTTTCGAGCGAAACATTCAGGGCCGTGTAAGGGTCCTGGACGTCGTCGGAGGGTTCGGGGAAATCGAGCGGCACGATGAGTGCCTGCCCGGTGGCTTTGATTTCCGGCAAACGCTGGTACTCGTCGCCATTGGTTTTGACGATATATTTTTTGTTGAACTCCTGCCCGATGCGGGCGATGCGCAGCACGTCCAGTTTGTCGCCGGCTTCAAAAATCTGGGGCAGGGTTTGCACGCTGTTCCAGGCTTCGAGGGAGAGGTTGCGCTCTTCCTTTGCGCCCGTGGTTTTGTACCAGTCGGCGTCGAGGCAGGTTTGGCGGATGAGGGCGATGCAGCCCATGAGCGAGCTGGGGTAGCCCTGGCTGCTGGAGCCCTTGCGGAACGACAGGTGGTGGCTGGCGCGGGGGATGAGCAGGGTTTCCTGTTCGCGTGCGTCGGAGAGCGCAACCAGCGCCCCGGTACCGCGGGAGATGCCGTCGCCGCTGTGGGTGAGCAGGGCGGTGAAGCCGAGTTTGCGCAAGGCGGTGGCGGCTTTTTCATCGTTGGTGAAATTATCGCCGGTGTTGAACTCGGGCTTCAGGGCTTCGTTCCAGGCGTAGGCGCCTTTTTTATCGGAAAACTCCTGCAAAGGGCGCCGGCCGAAACTGCCCTGGCCGGTATTGCCGGCATTGCGCTCCGAAGGCAGGCCGTAGCCGGTGGCATAGATGTCGATCAGGCCCGGGTAGATCGTTTTGCCGCTGCAATCGACCACGACGGCGTCGTTGGGCAGGGCAACATTTTGGCCGCAGGCCACCACCTTTCCTTTGCGAATCAGGAGGGTAGCGTTTTCAATTTGGGTTTGGTAGTCCGTGAAAATAGTCGCGTTGGTGAAGGCGTAAGCACCGTCGCGGTTGTCGGAAGGGGCGGATTGGGGGTAGGTTTGTTGTGCGTGCAGGGCGGAGGGCGCAGGGCTAAGAGCGCAGAGTAACAGGCAACAGGCAATGACCCGGACGGCGAATTTGTGCATGGACAGGGAGATTTGATTTCGGGTGCTAATGTAGGGAATATTGCCATTGGTCCTTTTCGAATAATTTCAGGCATTATTGATCGGACATGGCAGGATCTACATCCGCACCAGTTTGCCGGCGGCGCGTTGCCCTCCGGCGGTGATGCGCCAGAAATACAATCCCGGGCTGGTCAGGGCTTCCGCCGGTAGTTCGAATGCCTGCGTGCCGGTTTGTGCAAAATGCCGTTTTTCATAGATCAGCCGCCCGCCGGTGTCGAATATCTGGAGGAGGCAGGAAGTCGGCTCGGGGAGTTGCACGCCAAACCAGGTGGCGCCATGTGTGGGATTGGGCTGGGGAGGGTGACAAAGTTGTCCGTTGTAAAAGCCAGGCGGGGCGGCTGTGGAAATTCCGCATCGAGGTTGCCGATCTTAATGGCAAGGAATTCCAACTCACGGGCACTGCCGTCGTAGAGTTTCAGGGTGATCGATTCCGGCAGGGGGGCTTCCAGCGGGTTGGGCGGCAGGGCAACAGCGACATTGAGCAATACCCATGGCCGGCACAGGTTGGAATCAATTTTCAGGATCATCTTGCGCAGCGTCACGATGTCGAAGGTTTCCACGGCGCCGTTGCAGTCGGCATCGGCAGCGATGAGCAGGGCAGGGTGCTCGAAGGTGTCCAGTTTCAGAAGGTGTTTATTGATGTCTATCAGGTCGCCGGTGTTGACCCAGATTTTGGGTTCGTCTGTTTTTTTTGCCGAAAAAACCAGGGTGCTGCCTTTGGGCAGGTTTTCAAAAACGCAGGCGCCATTGCAGTCCTGCTCCAGCGTGTACGGCTGACCCACTGCCGGCTGAATTGTTACCTGCGCCTGGAAACGGGCCAGCGGGGTACCTTCCGGTGAAATATTGTATTCGGTGGCGCGGATGGTGATGGACTGGGCAGCGAGGACGCCTGCCTGAAACAGCATGAGCAGCAGCGCCAGCGTGCGGGTGCAGGAAATCCGGGAAAAAGTATTCATAGAATAAATGGTTTTCAACACATATAGCCGGCAACTCAGTCCCATTTCACCTGCAAGCCCTCCACAACATACTGATGCACCAGCAGATCGTTGCTGAGCAGAACCAAGTCGTTTTGAATGGCTTGCCAGATCAACATCCGGTCGAACGGGTCTTTGTGAAAATCAGAGCGGAGCAAATGGTAGGAGCCGGCTTCTTCCGGGGCAAGCGGTAACAAATCAAATTGCATTTGCTCACAAATTGCCGGAAGATCGGAAGGATTGAAATGCTGAAATTCAAGTTTGCCCAAGCGAAATTTTAAGGCAATCTCCCAAAGCGAAATTGCGCTGACGCAGATATTTTGTTCGGGGTCGCGCAACAGCGTTTGCACAGCGGGCGGAATTTTATTTTTTTCAAAAAGCGACCAAAGCAGGGTGTGCGTATCCAGTAAGTAACTCATAGCGAAACAAACTCCTGCTCTGAAATTTCAAAATCATCTTTTATCGAATAACTGGCTTTGCCTTCCAGCAATCCCAAGGGGCGCGGGCTGCGTTTGCCGAACATTTTTTTGGGTACGAGGTAGGCTAAGATTTCTTTTTTTCTGCCGAATGCTACGGCTATTGACTCGCCTTCCTGTACCTTTTTGAGTATTTCGGAGAACCGGGCCTTCAAATCGCCAACTGTTACTGTGATCATGTTGTATTGATTTTGAAAACAAAAATACATTATTAGTTGTCAACTTGTCAACATGCCGAAAGCAGCTGCTGCGGGCCCGGGTATTGGATGGGCAAGGGCGGCTGTTCAGGGCGTTTTGTCATCAAATAAACATGCTTATCCCACTCCGGGCGGGTTGTTTGTTTTCCGCGCTTTCGGCTCCCGCCCCGCCTCTTTCAGCGCCCGGCTGATCAGCCACTCCACATGCCCGTTTACGCTGCGAAATTCATCGGCAGCCCATTTCTCGAGGGCTTCGTAAGTTGCTTCGTCTATGCGGAGTACGAAGTTTTTTTTGTTTGTCATACTGTATAATTGGAGTGACGGCGTGACTCAAGGTCACGCCGTCACTTTCAAAACTATTGATGCAACGTCCCGGTATTCAGCACCGGCGTGGCGTTTTTGTCGCCACAAAGCACAACCATGAGGTTGCTTACCATAGCGGCTTTTTTCTCCTCGTCGAGGTTCACGATCTGTTTTTTCGACAGCTGCTCAAGGGCCATTTCAACCATACCCACGGCGCCTTCGACGATCTTGCTGCGCGCCGCCACGATGGCCGTAGCCTGCTGGCGCTGGAGCATAGCCCCGGCGATCTCGGTGGCGTAGGCCAGGTGGTTGATGCGGGCCTCGATGACATCGATGCCGGCAATTTCCAGGCGCTCGCTGATCTCGCTCACCAGTTTTTCGTTCACTTCGTCGGAGTTTGTACGCAGGGTCACATCGGCGTCTTCGTCTTCCAGGTTGTCGTAGCTGTACATTCCGGCAAGTTTACGGATGGCCGACTCGCTCTGGATTTTCACAAATTCCGCATAGTGCTCCACGGCAAATGCAGCCTTGAAGGTGTCTTGCACGCGATACACGACCACAGCGCCGATCATGATCGGGTTGCCTTGTTTGTCGTTCACCTTGACCACCGGCACATCGAAGGTGACTGCCCGTATCGAGATTTTTTTCTTCGTAAAAAACGGATTTACGTAAAAAAAGCCGCTCTCTACCGCCGATCCGACGTATGCGCCGAAAAGGGTCATCACCCGGGTGCTGTTGGGCTCGATGGCAATAAACCCGGGTGCAATTAGGGTGACGGCGATAAAAATAGATACCGCGCCAACCACAATAAGCTTGGCTACTACCAGGGCGATGCCGCCAAAAAACATCAGGAGAAATACGGCGAGCATGGTCCAGCCGGAAGCAGGTTTTATGATCTTTTCCATAATTTAAATTGATTTCTTAATGATATTGAATTGATATCACAAAGATATGCAACCAGAATTAGGAAAGTCAAGTGGATTTATTGAAAAAAAGGAGAACGGCTGTTGCTGGACGACGAAAGGCTTACGATTTACGATTTACGAAGAATCTTGTCCGAAACGTTCTTTGACATATTGACAATCAGTTTGTTAGGTTAACGTTTCGGACAAGACTCTTCCTAAATCGTAAATAATGACTTATTAGACAGCCTCTTACACAAGGTTTTCATCGAATACAAACTACCACTGAATCACCAACTGCTGCACAACGGGTTTCCCGTTAGCCGGCGTCAGTTTCAACCAGTATATTCCGGCGTCGAGGCCGGTCGGCAGCTCAAACGGCTGCATGTAGCCTGAAGACAGAAGCGTCACCGTTTTCAGCAACTCGCCTTTCGGACTGAACAGTTGCAGTTCAAGTTGTTGCCCCGTCCAGCCAAAAATATCGATCATGACCTGACCGCCTGTCGTCGGGTTGGGATACACGGCAAAGGCGCCGTTCGGGTCGGCAGGCACCGGCGCATTCGGGTCGGGGTTGGATCCGCCCGGATTGGTGTTTGTGCCGGCTTTGGGTCCCGGAATGCTGGGGCCGTTTGATATGATTTGCGAAGTCGAATCTTTGCAGCCAAAGGTGTTGAGATGCGCCTGATAGAATATTTTCGGCGCTACGCGGGTAACCACCAGGATGTAATCCGGATCAACTTGCGCAGGCAGGGTATACTCGAATACATCGGACTGTCCGTCGGCGATGCTATCGGCCACCGATTTAAAACGAATGGAGTACATCGGGCTGAAATTCGGGTTCCGAACCAGGTATTCCCGACCACTCGGCGCGGAGTACATCGCATCATTATCGGGCGATTTGGCCACTACGCCATCCGGCACCTGAAAGGCGGCGTAGATCATCTTGTTGCTGCAATTGTTGGTCACCATGATGGTGTAGGTTTTCCGCTGCGCCGAGTCGACGGCTACCCCCAGCAATTCATATTTCATACATCCGATTTCTTTCACATCGCAGGCATTGGGCGGTACCGAACAAGGCGGCGGCGGGGTTACCATTACCGAATCCATGCAAAGGGAATCCGCATTATCCACAACGATTAACGTGAGCGGGCCCGCGCTGATCTGGAAGGGCCCAACGGTTGCGGCGGTGTCGTAGGGAAACATCAGCGTATCGCCGGCCAGGCTCCAGGTAGTGGCGCCCCCGCCGACGGTGAGGTCGAGGGTGTAGGTGTCGTCGAGCGAGTCGAGCGGCGTGCCGTTGTCGTTGCACAGAATATTGGCAAAGTCGGCCGTAATTGGTGTCTGGCACATGGGTGGTACCGAGCAGGGCCCTGGAGGTGTGATGCTCACGGTGTCGGTGCAGGCCATATCGTCGTTGTCCACCAAAACCAGGTCGGTTGGGCCCACGCTGATCGGGAATGGCCCGGCGAGGTAGGTCGTATCGTACTGGAAGACCAGTGAATCGCCGGCAACACTCCAGCTGTTTGCGCCGCCGGTAACGGTGATCATAAAAGTAAAGGTGTCGTCGAGCGAATCGAGGGGTGTGCCGTTGTCGCTGCACATAATCGAATCGACCGTGGCGCTGATGGGTGTTTGGCAAACCGCTGCCGGTGATGAACAGGGCCCCGGTGGTGTGATGCCGATGGTGTCGGAGCAGGCCATGTTGTCATTGTCCACAACAATCAGATCAAATGCGCCGCCACTGATGGGCAGCGGTCCGGCCAGGTATGTGGTGTCGTACAGGAAGATCAGCGAATCGCCGGTAATGCTCCAGGTAGTGGCGCCGCCGGTGACGGTGAGTAAAAACGTGTAGGTATCGTCGAGGGAGTCGAGTGGTGTGCCGTTATCGTTGCAAAGGATTGAGTCGATGCCCGCAGTAATGGGTGTGAGGCAGGCTGGTGGCGCTACCGAACAGGGCGGCGGCGGCGAAACCACCACGGTGTCGGTGCACAGCGAATCGCTGGTATTGATAATCACAAGCGTCAGCGGACCGCCGCTGATGGGAAAGCCGCTAAAATTAAACGTCGAGTCGTAGGGGTAAAGGGTGGAATCCGGTTCAACAGACCAACTCGTGCTGTCGCCGGTTACGAGTAGGAAAAAAGCGAAGGTATCGTCGAGGGAGTCCAGTTGTGTGCCATTGTCGTTGCAGGTAATTCCACTGGCGGTGGCGGTTATTGGTGCTTGGCAATTTTGGGCCTGAATCGTCCAACTTAAACAGAGTAATGCAAGCAAGAGGAAGCGGAATTTGTTCGTCATGGTGGTTTGTGTTTTTGATAAAAAGAAACAGGCAGGCGGGGGAAATTTCCATGTTGCCAAAATTAGCCCGGTGATTTGGGGCATTAAAGGGGGTTTTCCCTGAAATTTTTACCCGGATAAACAACGAGAGCCACGCCGAAACGGCGTGACTCCCGAATTTTAAGCCTTGCAGGTTGGTTGTTAGATCAAATGCCCGGGCTCAAAACTGCTTCACCACTTTCAGCGTAGCGCCGCTTCCGGCAGCCAGCAATTGCAAGGCGTAGGTTCCGGCCGGCAGGCTTTGCAGGTTCATCTCGATTTGGTTTTCGCCTTTCGGCAAATCCCAGCTGCGTTGCTGTACCACGCGGCCCAGCAGGTCGCTCACCAGCACTTGCACGGGCCCGGCTGTGGGCGCTTCAAATGTCAGGCGGATCATATCGGCTGTGGGGTTGGGCGCCACGCTCAGCTGGAGGCGGTTGGCAGCCAGGTCGTCCGTGCCGACCATCAAACTGCGCTGGCCGTTGGCAAACCAGGCGCCCCATTCGCGGTTGGCGGTGAACAGCGACTCGTTGCCCACTCCGGTGATCCGGTTGGGATCGATGGCGCGTTTGTAAATATTCCGGCCGTTGGTGCTGGTGCCGTTATAAATGACGGCGTCGTCGAGACGGGTGTAGCTGGGCCAACCCAGTTCGCCATTGTCGTAGTAGAGGTAGTCTTCGTCACCGGTTTCAATATTCGCGCCCAGAATGTCATTCCGGTCGTTGATCCCGTCGATGTAGTCAAAGGCGATCACAAAGGGCGCATTTTTCGAAAAGGTGGGGTTACCAACGCTTGCTTTGGGCGGCAACCCGTTGTACAGTTTCGAAATGAAGGCATTGGCGCCGTTGGCAAACTGGTCGTTTTCCCAAAATTTCAGAAAGCCGATATCCCAGTAACTCAGGTCTTCGCCCTGATTGTTGGACAGGTCGTTGTAGGCGTCGTACATCAAATATTCGCCGGTGTAATCAAACTCCAGCACATCGGCATATTGCACCTCGCCGGTGGCTTGCGGCGTTTGGGAATAGGTGGGGTTGTACAGAAAAAAGGTTTGAAACGCACCCAACGGATCGGCAAGGTCGAATATGTAGATCCGGTTGTTCACCACGGTAGTCAGCGCTGCCACAAAACGGCCGTCTTTTGAAATAGCGGCGCTGCGCCATTCGGGCGAGAGGCTTAACTCGTAATCCTGAAAAGTGATGTTCGGTGGGTTGTACACCAGGTCTATACCGATAATATGTCCGGCATCGTTGACAAACACCACTTGGCTACCGTTGTCCGCAATGCTTGGGCGACTGACTACGCCCTGGTTATAAATCGTGCCAAGGACGGTGCCATTGCCGTTGGCCAGGTCGAGGTTTTGACCGTCGTTGGTCACGCAAAGCACGTAGTCGGTGCCCGGGTTGACATTGAGCGTTGCCAGGTAGTCTCCCCCCTGGCCGGCGCCAATGCCCACCGTGGCAAAGGCATTGGCGGCGGCGTTGGCTACCGCACTGCCGTACAGATCGGTTGCAGCTTTAATGACTGCCAGGCGGCAATCGATAAACTGACTGGATTTCACCAGATAATCCCGCAGGGCCTTGTAGTACACTTTTTCGGCTTTGTCGATACCTACGCCGGCGGCGTTGGCAAACTCATAAAAAGCGCGGTTGGGAATACCGGAGTTGATGTGCACGCCGCCGTTATCCTGCGGGCCCATGTATTGCTCGCTCACGTGTTTGGGTTGCGAAGGCGACCCGAGATTCGGGAATTGCATGTGGCGCAGGCAGTTGTTGGGCGTGGCGCCAGCCTGCACGATGTCTTCCCCGATAAGCCAGTCGTCGCGGTCGATGCATACGGCGAACACATCGGCAAACGACTCGTTCAGCGCGCCGCTCTCGTCCTGGTATTCGAGGTTGGCGGTTTTTTCAATAACCCCGTGGGTCAGCTCATGACCACCCACATCGAGCCCGCCGGCGAGGGCTTTGAAAAAGGAACCGCCGTTGCCGTACCACATGGCGGCGCCGTTCCAGTAGGCGTTTTCCATGGAGGTGCCGTTGGCTTCCGATACGTTGTAAAAGGAGAGGATATTCCCGCCGGAGCCGTTGATGGAGTTCCGGCTATGCGTAGCCAGGTAGTACTGGTAGCTTGTAGCGGCATTCCAGTGGGTGCTGACGGCATTTTTATTGTTAAAAACCGTAGAACCCGAAGCGCCCAGCGCATAGTCGAAAGTGCTTTGTACTTCCGGTGAGGTATTTTTTGCATCCAGCGAAACGATCGCGCCAACCGGGCTGCCGGGCATGTTGGAGGCGCCTGCGTTGAACATAGGCTGGCTGGCATCTTCCAGGTAAATCGTGCTGCCGTCCATCCAGGCGCCGAAGCTGCGGTTCACATTGTTGAGGTCCAGGCCGCTTGCCGTGACGGGCCCGTTGGCCTCCGCCGGATGATGGCCCGCCGGAGCGATCTCACAAGTATAGTCGTAGTGGTGGATGATGTCGCCGGTTTGCGCATCCACGAAGTACACGTGGCGACGCAGGAAGTTCGGGTAAATCGTGATGTGCCAGGCCAGGCGCTCGGCATCGAGCTGGCGCTTGGGGTGGTAGATGACCAGTTCGGACGCCAATTCCTGCCCGCCGATGAGCTGGCGTTCTTCCGCTGTCCAGTCGGTTTTAACCTTGTCGGCGCCCAGATCGGCGATAACCTGTTGAGCGGCCGTTTCGGCGCTCAAAGCCGGCACGGTGGTCGCCAGTTTGGGCGTCGGGTAATAGCGGCCGTTGAGCGACTGGAAGGCGCCCTTGCTGGTATGCGCGATCATTTCGCCGCCGTACACCGGTACACCCTGGTACACCTGGTCGAGCCGGATGTGCAGGTTGCCCGATTCATCCGTTTCCGTGGTGCGTGCCACAAATTCGGCCGCCGGAGTTTCAATTCCGGTGGGCTTCAGGCTGGCGAGGTAGGCGATTGCCCGGGTTTCGGCGGATTCTTCCGATTCGGCACTTCCGGAAGCCGTTGTTTTGCCTTCAAAAAAGATCGGCAACCCGTTTTCAGCGCGCACCGTGCGGATGTTTTCCACGGGTGTTGCCGGGGCGGGGGTGGCGCCGATGGGCTTGTACTTGGCTTGTGGCAAACCGAAAGGATTGGCTGCTGGTGGCACGGCGAATTTGCCGGGCCAGGGTTTGATTTTCAATTGTTCGGGGGAGGGCTGTACGCCCTGAGCGGGGGGATGGATTTTAGCGCTTTGCGCAGTTGCCAGGTTGGCGGCGAACGCAGCGAACAAAACCCACAGGAGGATTTTTTTCATAGAAAATCGATTTTTGAATAACCGAGATGGATGTGTTGGTGGATGAAAATATCTATTGTGGTCCGCAATTGATCAATTGCGGGGCAACAGCAAAGTTCTGCTTTTTTTGCGGGTCAGTGTAACAACAATGCCGCCACCGAGCGTGGTACAGCGCATTTTTTTAGCATCAATTTGAATAAATCTGCAGTACAGGTAATTTAAGAGACCTTCCCTTCCCAGTCCCGCCAACTTATCAGTTTCCCGGTTGAAGTTTGGACCGAACTGCCGCCCCCGTATACCACGGCGCAATGCTCCGGACTTGATCCGGCAATGCCTTGCCAATACTGAAGGTTTTGAAAATAGGATGTATTGAACGTTTTCCCTGCTTTTACCTCAATTGCAAATAGTTCATTTCCGGCTTGCAACAGCAGGTCAATTTCTTTTCCCGCCTGACTTTGCC
Organism: uncultured Saprospiraceae bacterium; assembly: GCA_964484205.1. Classification (GTDB taxonomy): domain Bacteria; phylum Bacteroidota; class Bacteroidia; order Chitinophagales; family Saprospiraceae; genus M3007. The sequence goes on from CAZAEZ010000019.1 coordinate 36,254, forward strand.
AAAACCAGGCATTCATGGGAATGCCGCGATTAAAATGGTCTTTTGCCGCTTCGGCTACGACAAAGTTTTCAAACAAAGCGCCTTTATTATGGTAGTTTACAAGGTCTTCGATTCGATTTAGACCTAATAGCGAAGCTGCTAAGCCTGTATCGTAAAAATACAATTTGGAGGTTTTTGTAATTCGCTTATTGAAGTTGGCATGGTAGGGTTGTAGTAGAAAAACGACATAACTGGCCTGCAAGATGGATATCCATGATTTAGCGGTATTTGGGCTTATGCCGGTATCGCTGGCCAATGATTGATAATTGAGCAATTGCCCGCACCGGCCGGCACAAAGCCCCATAAAGCGCACGAACAGGTCCAGGTCCGGGATGTTTTTGAGCAATCGTACATCGCGTTGGACATACGTTTCGAGGTAGGCCGGAAAAAAGTCAATTGGAGCAATATTCCGGTCATACAACCGTGGGTATCCACCACGGAAAAGTAAATCTTCGAGGGAGTTGAATGGCAGCCCAGCCATTTTCATCTCGGAATACGAGAGTGGTAACAGTTTTTGAACAGAGGTACGGCCAGCTAAAGATTGTGAGATATGGTCTGACAATAAAAAATTTTGTGAACCGGAAAGTACAAAGAACACATCCGGCTGGCTATCCACGATTCCCTGCAGGTAGGAAAATAGCTCCGGGGCACGCTGTACTTCGTCCAGAATGGCCCCATTTGGCAGGTTGGCCAGGAATCCACGTGGATCGCGCAATGCAAATTGGCGTGTATCCGGCTCCTCAAGTAGAAAGTACGGGAGATCCGGAAACAAGTTTTTTATCAGCGTGGTTTTGCCCGATTGACGGGGCCCGGTCAGGAACAGGACCGGGTATTTTTTTTGCATATCGAGCAGTTTGGACGCTAAGTGGCGCGGTATCATAGTGCGAATTTGCAATGAAGGTAAATATTTTATTGACAAATCCGCAATTGAATTGCGGATTTGTCAATAAAAAACACGTTTGAATTGAATAGATCAGCGTAACAACAACGCCGCCACCGAGCGTGGCCGCCGCGTTTTTTCACAGAAATCTTTGAATCTTGGTCAGGTTAAATGAAAATTGGTTAGAGCATGTTGGGGATTTTCTCACCGGGCCCAAAACGGTTCTTTTTTCGCCATTTCTCGCCTTTTTTCAGGCACTTAGCTGGGCTAGGCGCCTGAAAAAACGCAAAAAACTGTCAAAAAAAGTCCTCGTTTTTGCCTCCGGCAGAAAATCCCCAGCACCTCTAATACCACCTCAGTCCATCATTACAGGTTTATCATCTCCCGCCAGCACAAATGTGGCCCAGTAAAACGGGTGCGTTTTCCCGCCCGGAGCCCCTTGCAAGTACGCCTGCTCAGCATGGCGCAAAGCAGCAGCCTTGCCCTGTCCGGCTTTCAGGTTTTCATAAAAACCGACCATGATATCCTTCGTGCTGGCGTCATCCGCCTGCCACAAGCTCATGACTATATTCGGACAGCCCGCGTATTTGAAGGCCCGCGACAGGCTCATGATACCCTCGCCGTGCTGGAGTTTTCCGGCGCCGGTTTCGCAGGCGCTAAGCACAGCCAACTCGGCTTGCAGGTTCATATTGTAGAGTTCGTAGGCGTAGAGCAGGCCGTCTTCTGCGTCCCCGTCGTTGGCGGGGCCTTGCTGGAATATCAGGCAGGAGTACATCGGGTTTTCATCGCTGGTATGGGTGTGCATGGCCAGATGTAGGATGTTGTGTTTGGGCGCTTCGGCTTTGAAGGCGGCTTCGGTGGCAGCAGCGCCGGTGTACGACTGGCCTGCAAACAGGCGGTTGATCTGCTGCACTTCCGTTTGGGTGAATTGCAGGGGCAGGAGTTGCACCGTTTCGGCGTTTTCGTCCAGCACATCTGCCGTAGCCGAGCGCACCGACACGCCCTGTCCGCTGCCGTCGCCGTACTGCGGGGCGAAGCCCAGGAAGCCGCCCTTTTGCCGCCGGGGGCTGTGTTCGGCCAGCAGCAGCGTACTGGAGTACTCGTAGCGAACCTCATAGTTGTTGATCACGTAGGGCAGTTTGCGGTAGTCGTCCAGGCCTTCTAGTTGGCGCTTGTCGATGAGCACCTGGAAGGACAGATAGCCCAGGCGACCGTCGGGGATGATGACGAGGTGTTCCGCATCGGCGCCGCTGAGGGCATCGCGCAGGAGGAAATCGTAGAGGTAGCCGGCTTGTTCGGTGTAGTCGGGCACGGGGCTATCGTCGGGGTGATTGAGCAGGTAGCTGAAGCGCTGGAGGCGCCGATCAAGCTCGTCGGACAGCAGTTTTTGGATGCAGCGCACACCGGCTTTGCTGATTACGAAGGCGTAGAGTTTTTCTTTGCCCCAGAAATACTCGATGCAGGCGGTTCGGGCGTCGGGCAGGTAACGCCGTAGCTCCGCTACGGTGGCGTATTTGATGTCGTATTTCAGGGCGTAGTAGTCGGGATACTGGTTTTTGAAAACGGTGAGCAGGGAATCGTATTCGTTGCGGAGTTGCAGCGCCCGTACCTCCCAGCGGTTAATCTTGTCGGCGTCGGGCTTTTTTGCAAAAAACAAACCAAACCCAATCGGGCCTCTCCCCGGTTATTTCTTTGATTTTGGAGGGGAATACGGTGGTTGCCTTTGCCCCGGAACTGGCGAATGAAGTGGTTTATGTGTACTTGTTGGCCACAGAATTATTTCCTGCCGAAACTAAAATTCAATACCACCTCGGGCAGGTGTTGAAAGATCCCTTGCGGAAGTACAAGCCGGCTATTCAGGCATTCGAAGCGGCCATTCAATTGGATGCTCAAAACCTGGACGCGTACTACGCCATTGCTGCAACGTATGCGCAGTGGGGGAAATCAAAAAAAGCGCAGGATGCCCTAGAGTCGGCTTTGGAAAATGGTTATGCCGGCATTGGGCGTATTCAGGCGGATCGGGAATGGGATAAACTGCGCGATAAAAAACGCTTTAACGCGCTGTTATCGAAATACTTTCCGGGAAATACTGAATAACCATCATGCTGTCTCCAGTATAAATGCAGGGTCGATCTGCAACTCCTGGTGCAAGCGTTTAGCCAGTTCCAAACTGATTTTTCTTTTCCCGTTCAGAATTTCGGAAAGCCGCGCCGGGGAAATGCCGAGCAAGGATGCCAGGTCTTTTTGTTTGAGTTTGCGCTCGTACATCTTGAGCGCGATCATTTCGGGCAACGTTTGCGGTTGTTTGATCGGCATCAGGGGTACCGCATCTTCGAAATACTCTGCCATTTGGGACAGACGGCGCAAATCTGCTTTCTCAGCATCGGACAAAAATTGAAAGCCGCCCAATTGGGTTGCCTTGGTCAGGTAGGCCTCGACTTGTTCCATTACCTGGTGGTATTCTCCCTCCGTTTGAATGTACGATTTCATTATTAGATGGTTGATGCGTCAATAATATCGTATTCCGTGTGCGTTCCAACAAATCGGATAAATACGGTTCGGATGTCAAAAAAAATCATGGCGACCAATCTGTACTTGTTACCCCGGATGTTAAAAACAAAGCGATCATTTCCTACATAGTCCACTGAATTGGAGAACCGGCGTAAGTCTGCCATGGAAGACCATTTCGCTTTCTTAACCAAGGCGTACCAGGAATTCAGCGACTCAATGGCATCAGGGTGTTCAAGTCCAAAATCGCGTAAAATTGATTTACTAATAACAACCATAGGCCCTGGAGTAAGATTGGCAAATTTGAGAATAAAATTTCATAAAATGAAATTTTATTCTCAAATATACTTGCCCCCCATTTCCAACTTCAGAGTAAATCATCGCAACAACAACGCCGCCACCGAGCGTGGCCGCCGCACTTTTTCCCAGAAAAAACCGTCCAGCTTTTTTGTCTCCGAAATACCTGCATCCTTCATCGGGAGAAACTTTCCCTTGGGCTCGTTGTAAAATTTGATGCTTTCCACCTTGTTTTCGGCAAAATACAGGCGCATTTCAGAGCAGGCCGTTTCATTCATGCCGATGTAGGCTTTCTGATCGTCGAGGGCATAGTACAGCGCCTGGGCATTGCCCTCCACCAGCATTTCGCGGGCTTCGTTTTCGGCAAAAAACACCGTGTTGTTGCGGCCTTTGATCTGGTTGAACATTTGCCCGTCTTCCGAATTGATCACCATGGCGTTTTGGCGCAGCCAGATGCGGTCCAGTTTTTTGTCTTTCAGCAACATGCGGATGGTGTCGGCAGAGAATTGGGAGGTGTCGGACCAGATGATGGGCAGTTGGGTCAGTTTGTAAAAATAAAACATGCTGTCGGCCGAGTTGAAGGTCAGCGAATCGCAGGCCGCCTGCAAATCGCTTTTGAAAATCCGCACGTCCTGGTACGCCAGCAATAGCCGGGCGTCGGTGGTGGAGTCGGGTTTGTAGGAGGTGAGCGTGTCGGCGCTCATGTAGAGCGTGTCGTTTTCGATCAGCGATTTCATCAGCGGGCGCCCGGCAGCGCCGTCGGGGCCAAAGCTGCCGTAGGCGTGGAGGTAGTCGTCGGCTTTGTTGTAGTCCATCCGGAAGGCAAGGAGCGTGTAGTCGCTGGCGGTGTCCTGCCAGATGACATTGCCGAGGGCCAGGCCGTTGCCGAGTTCGTTGTTGAAGCTGATGGAATCGGCTTCGATGATGTTGGGCGGGTCGCTCACCCGGCCCCGGCCGGTGAGTTGGTACTGTTTGTTGCGGCTGTCGTAACGCACTTCGTGGCCGGTGATGGCTTGGGTGCTGTCGCGGTAATCGACGTTTCCGACGAAGACCGCTTTTTCGGTGTCGGTGTTGTAGCGGATCACCTCGGCATGCACCTCGCGGGCGGCTTCGGGTTCTTCGATGTACGCTTCGCCTTCGAGAATGTATTCCTTCGTGGCGCCGTTGTAGCGCATTTTCCGGGAGCGCCCGCGCTGGCCGTCGCGTTCGTACTGGGGGTTGGTGTCAAACTCGGCAACATTGTTTTCAATATCGTAAAAACCGCCTTCGGTGTAAATGCGGCTCCCGCGCTGGCTGATGAGCGTGGGCGCCAGGAATTGCACCATTTGGGTTTCGGTGTTGAACGACATGGTGTCGGTGCGCATGGTAAACTCCGGGTCGGTCACCAGCACGTCGCCTTTGAAAAACACCTGTTTTTCCTGCACGTGGTAGTAGCCTTGCGAGCTGGTGAGCTGGCTTTGGCCATTGGTGAGCGTGGCGCCGGTGGTGTAGGTGGCAATTTTGGTGTTGAGGTCGTAGTGCAGGCGGCTGGTGAACAGTTCCTGTTTGCCGTTGATCAGCACGACGTTGCCGAATATGTCGGCCTGGCGGGTGTCGCCGTTGTAAAACGCCGAGTCGCCATAGATGCGCACCGAGTCCCCCTGTTCGATAAGCACATCGCCGACCAGCGTGGCATTGTTTTGATCGATCAGGGCCACGTCGCAGAAGACCAGGGTGCTGTCTTGCCGCAGCCGCACTTTTTCGGAAAGGCGCTGGACGTAGTGGCCGTCGCGCAAAAAATACTCGCCGGTCACGGAAGATTCCACTTTGATTTTGCTGGTGGTGTCGCGAGGAGCGGTGTTTTGCTGGGCTATTGTGGTGGCAGGGGAAATCATTGTTATGGCAAGTATAATCGCGGCGAAAAGTAAAATTTTTCGCGTTGCAACCCCACCCCCATCCCCTCCCCCCGAGGGGAGGGGGGCTTGCCCTCTCGTTCGTTTGATATTGAAATGAGGGCAGACACCCCTCCCCTCGGGGGGAGGGGCCGGGGGTGGGGCCGAACCTTGCACGATAGGGCCGGCTGCCGGCCCGCTGCTTAGTTTACTATTGAAATGAGGGCAAGCCCCCCTCCCCTTGGGGGGAGGGGCCGGGGGTGGGGTTGCAGCGCGCAAGAAATTCAACTTCAGAAATTTAGTCATCGACAAACATTAACGTACGCTCCACTGTTTTTGTCTACTGAAGCGGTCAAAGTAAGACTATATTATTTTCGCAAAAAAAGAAAATTCCCATGGAATCAGATGCGCCCATTTTGTTGTTCGACGGCGTTTGCAACCTGTGCCAGACCTCGGTGCAGTGGGTCTTGCAGCACGACAAGGCGGGCATATTCCGGTTTGCATCCCTGCAATCGGATACCGGCCAGCAGCAGTTGGCGCGCTTTGATCTGGATGGCGAAAATTTTGATACGGTTGTGCTGGTGGATGGCTCCCGGATTTTTACCCGTTCCGGAGCAGCGTTGGAGATTTTGCGTCGATTGGGCATCCCATGGTCGATATTCAGCGTCCTGGTTTGGGTGCCGCGTCCGATCCGCGATGCGGTATACAACTGGATTGCCCGCAACCGCTACCGGTGGTTTGGCCAAAAGCAGGAATGCTGGTTGCCCCGGCCGGAGTGGTCCGACCGGTTTTTATAATCCGTTTACATCCTCCCGGCGGTGCTGCCATTTCTACAAAATTGCGCTTACTTTTACACCAACTTAGTTAACACCAGATATTCGACCATGAAACGACAACTACATCAAAGCGCAATGATGTTGCTGGCAATCGGGCTCACTTTCGGGCTGATCACCGGCTGTACTTCCGACAAACCCGGCCCCTGCGGGAAAATCGAGTTTAAGACCGAAAACACCGTCACCGTGCGTATGGAAGCGGCCGCTACGTCGCTCAACCCCATTTTGCCCGGCCCGGGCTACAACCGCTATGCGGCGGCTAATATTTTTCAGACCCTGGCAACGGTAGAGCCCAAAACGCTCGAAATGGTGCCCCTGTTGATCAAAAGAATACCCGATGTGTACACGGTGCAGGAAGGCCCGTACGCGGGTTTGCTGGCCTACGACTTTGAGATTTACGATGAAGCCGTTTGGGACAACGGTTCGCCCGTAACGGCGAACGATTTTCTTTTTTCCCTAAAAATAATTTACCACCCCTCCCTGCCGCTGGGCGAATGGCTCGGCTATTTTGAATACCTCAAAGCGGTAGAAGCGGACACGGCCAACCCGAAAAAATTCACGGCGTATTTTACGCAGTATTACATTCTGGCCCTGGAAACACTTTGCCAGTTTCCCATTTACCCGGCCTATAATTACGACCCCGAAAATGTGTTGTCCGACGTGCCGCTTACCGATTTGCAAGACCCTGCACGCGCACAACAGGTCGTTGCGGCCAACCCGGCGCTGGGCGCCTGGGCCGAAGCGTTTCAATCGCCGCGTTTTGCCAACGATAAAACGGCCATCTCGGGTAGTGCCGCTTACCGCCTCGAAAGTTTTGACGTCGACCAGGGGGCTGTTTTTGTTAAAAAACAAAACTGGTGGGGCGACAAACTCGTGTCCGACAATCCGTACCTCCTTGCCGCGCCCGATAAAGTGGTATACCGTTTTGTGAAAGACGAGGCCCCGGCTGAAAGCCTGATCCGCAGCGGCGATCTGGATGTTATCCCGAACTTGTCTCCGGCCAAATTTTTGGAACTAAAAAAAGATACCTGCCTGAACCTGCGATACAGTTTCGAACTGGTTGGCGCCAACTCCTACGGGCGGCTCATGGTCAACCTGCGCAACCCGCGCCTGGCCGATCGCGGCGTCCGGCAGGCACTGGCGCATGCGATCGACTACAACTACCTGATCAACACCGTCTGGCAGGGCATGGCGGAGCGCTGTGTGAGCCAGGCCAACCCGGCCAAACCGTTTTATGCCCGGGATATCGTGCCGTATGACTATAATATTCAGAAAGCCAAGGATTTGCTTGCTGCAGCGGGCTGGACGGACTCGAATGGCAACGGCATTGTCGACAAAAAAATTAACGGCGTGACAACCGAATTGGAACTGACGCTGATGGGTTCCGGCTCCTCGCCCATTTCCAGCCAGGCTGCCCGGAGCATTCAAACGACCGCCCGAAACGCAGGCATCGCCATAACGGTGCAGGAAGAAGACATCCGGGTGATTTCCCAAAAAACCCGCAACGGGGAATACGACCTGGCCATTTCGGGCGCCACGCTGTTTCCGGGTTTGCTGGAAATGTACCAGACGTTTCACACCAACAGCATCGGCGCCGGCAACCGCTATGGTTTTTCCAACCCGGAAATGGACCGGCTCATTGAGGCCATCCGCACCGAACCCGATGATGCCAAGCGCAATGTCCTTTATATTAAGGCGCAGCATTTGCTCCACGACGAACTGCCCGAAATTTACCTGTACGCGCCGCAACAGCGCGTGATAGCCAACCGGCGGTTCGATTTCGTACTTTCGGCCAACCGGCCCGGTTATTACGAGCAGTATTTTAAATTGCTTGAAAAATAACCGCAAGGGTTGTCAAGCAACACACCAATATAAATTTTAAGTTTTAACTATCGTATAAAAAATGGCATTTGAAGTAGAAGGTAAGCTCCATCGTATTTTCCCCACGGAACAGAAAACGGCCAGTTTCCAGGCCCGCGAATTTGTGCTGGAAGTTCCGGACGGCAATTATCCGCAATTAATAAAATTTCAGGCCGTGCAGGAACGCTGCGGCCTGCTGGATAACTACAATGAAGGCGACCAGGTCAAAGTGTCGTTCGACCTGCGCGGACGCGAGTGGAACGGCAAGTACCTGACCAATCTGAACGCCTGGCGTATTGAACAAGGCAGCGGCAGTACCACAACGGCAGCGCCGGATGAAAACTTTCCGGCCGATCCGTTTCCGGATTATTCCAATACGCCGCCACCACCCAGTACGGACGATCTTCCGTTTTAACCACTTGCGCAGCATGGACCGGATTTGCCGGTAGGGCAACGCTGTTTCTCTCCGGTCCATGCCGTTTTGTTTTTTCAAAAAACCGATTTCCGCAATGAATAAATTGGCGCTTCTCCTGTTGTTTTGCTTCGGCATTGGAGTGCCTGCCGGTGCGCAACGCCTGTCGGGGATCAGCACGCGTTGGAGCGATTCTTTTGTGGAATGGGAGTTGTTTGCCTTTGCCCCCGATTCGGTACAGGCATCCGAAGATGGCGAGGCTGAGGAGGTTGTTGTGGGCGCCTTGCAGCTTCGCTGGCTGAATGTGCGGGATGACTGGACGGAATGGGAATACCGCATTGGCGAAGCGCAGGGCACGATCCGGATGAAATGGAAAGACGATCCATCGCAATGGGAACTCCGCACCTACAGCGGCGATGTGATCAGCATGCGCACGGCCTGGCGGGGCGATTTCAGCGAATGGCGGGTTACGGACAATACTACTTCGCTGACGCTAAAATCACGCTGGACCAGCCAGCTGGACGAGTGGCTGGTCCAGGAAAAAACCAGTGGCAGTTTTTACATGTACACGCTGGTGGAGGGCGATCCGCGGGATTGGGCGATCGAGGACGGCCTGGATGAAACGGTTTCGCAGCCCATGAAAATGGCATTGATTTTTTTGACGGTGTTTCATGCCTCGCCGCGCATTTAACAGATAAGTCGTCTTGTCTAAAATTTGCGGTACGCCGTTTTTAAGAAATATTTACCGGTTTTTCAGCCAACAAAAATCGGGCTTTCAGCGTCTTATGGGGTAATGCCTGCCTTCCTGAAGGGCAAATTTTTTATTTCCAGATAAAACCGCATAACATGAGAAAATGCATACTTGTCACCCAAGGTCTACTGCTTGGTGCCGTGCTTGCTGTTGCCCAACCTTCGAATGACGATTGCACCAATCCGATCCCGATTACAGATGTTACCAATTATTGCAGTGCTGTGAATGCGTTTACCAGTGTGGATGCAACACCCTCCGGCTATGGACCGGCGAATTGTTTTGGAACGGCCGGCAATGATGTCTGGTTTTCCTTTGTTCCGCAGTTTACGGATGTGACGGTTATCATTCGCGGGGCCACGGCGCAGGCGCCGGGAGGCACCCTTCGGAATCCGCAGGTTGCTATTTATTTTGGTGTTTGCGGGGGCACTGTGAATGAGGTGCAATGCCAAAGTTCGACGAACAACAGCCATATTGTGGAAGCCAGCGAAAGCGGTTTGTTGGTGGGCTCTACGTACCTGATTCGCGTGCAGGGTTTCAACAACGGAACCGGCACCTTTCAGCTTTGTTTGAATAACTATAACCCGCCCGTTGATCCTACCTCCGATTGCCCTTCGGCATCGGTGCTTTGTGATAAGTCGCCGTTTGTCGTGCAAAGTGTAACGGGGGCAGGCACCGATATCACGGAGCTCAATGATGCCTTTTGTTTTAATAACGGCGCACCAGGCAACTATGAATCCAACTCGACCTGGTTTACCTGGATCTGCGAAACGTCCGGCTCGCTGACTTTTACCTTAACGCCCTTGAGCATTGTTGACGACCTGGATTTTGTCTTGTACCGCCTGCCGAATGGCGTGGGAAATTGCCAGGGCAAGGAAATCGTGCGGTGTATGGCTTCGGGTGAGTTTAATTATCAAAGCCCCTGCATGGGGCCGACCGGCCTGCGACCCGGAGACCCCGACGTCAGCGAAGATGCAGGCTGTACCGATGCCGGGGATAATGCCTGGCTTGCGCCATTCGATATGGTGGCCGGCGAGGCTTACGCGCTTTGCGTCAATAACTTTACCACCAGTGGCAATGGTTTTTCTGTGGAATTTGGTGGAACAGGTACTTTTTTGGGACCGGAGGCAAAGTTTACCACGGTGCCCGCTGCCGTTTGCCTGGGCACCCCGGTGGAGGTGCAGGATGCCTCTACGTTTGCATTGGGCAGTATTACGAATTGGAACTGGAGCTTCGGCGCCGATTCGGACCCGGGCGTTGCTACAGGCCAGGGGCCGCATACGGTTACGTTCAATACGCCTGGCCCGCACCCGGTTGTGCTTCAGGTAGAGACCGACCTTGGCTGCCGGGTAACGGCTATACAGGAAGTGTTGATTTACCCGGACGTGGAAGTTGATACGCTTATCTCAGCGCCCGAATGCAATGGCGGGGATAACGGGGTGATCACAATTTCCAACATCAGTATGGGGACCCCGCCCTATTTGTACAGTTGGGAAGGAGGGCCATTTGTCAGCAATAATTCGCTTTCGGGCCTGACGGTAGGTACCTATAATCTCTTGATCCGCGACGCGAATAATTGTGAAACGGAGCTTGACATTGAAGTCCGGGAATTGGAACTCACCGTTGATCCGGACGTAATGAAACCCTTGTGTACCGGAGATGCCAACGGGGTGATCACCCTCAATGTGACCAATGGTACGGGGCCATATCAATTTGACTGGGGCAGCGGTTTTATTCCCAGCAATACACAGGGGGGCTTTGCCGCAGGCGTGTACACTATTGAAGGCGTGGATGCCGAATTGTGCATGGGTACATTCACCGTGGAAGTAACGGACAATCCACCGCTGACGCTTGAAATGGATACCATTGATATCTCCTGTTTTTCGGCCAATGACGGCATTGGTATTGCCATTCCGGACGGCGGTGTCGGAAATTTTACCTACTTGTGGAGCGATGCGCAAACCAACGAGGAAGCCAGCGACCTGGGGCCCGGGCAGTTTACGGTGACCGTGAGCGATGGGAACGGTTGCACGATTGTTGGAGCGGTATTTATTACCGAACCGCCCGATGTGGCGGTCAATGTGCTGCGGATAACTGACTTGCTGTGCAACGGCGTACCGGAAGGCTCCATTGATGTGGAAGGCATTGGCGGGCGGCCACCGTTTACCTTTAGCGCCGATGGGGTCAGTTTTGGCACTTCGCCTATGCTAACCGGGCTGCCCGCAGGTGATTATTGGGTGAAGGTGCGGGACGATGCGGGCTGTATTGATTCTGTTTTTGCCACCATTGCCCAACCCCCTGCGCTGGTTGTTGTGGCAGAGCCTGCCGACACAACCATCGATCTGGGCTATTCATTCCGGGTGCAAACGCTGACGTTGCCTGCAGGGCGCCCGGTTACCTACGCCTGGACACCTGCCATGGGGCTCAATTGTGTCGATTGTGCGGAGCCCACGGTGACGGCAATCAGCGACGGGTATTACGTTATAAAAATTACCGATGATGATGGTTGTATGGCCTTCGACTCCGTACGCGTACGCATAAACCGGGATCGCCCGATCTATGCGCCCAATGTTTTTGCGCCGGATCGTCCTTTTCCGAATGATCATTTTACCTTATTTGGCGGGCCGGCTGCGGTGCAAATTGAACTGATGCGGATTTATGACCGTTGGGGAAATCTTATTTTTGAAACACAGGATATACCGCTTGGTGAGCCGAACCTGGGCTGGAATGGCAGGTATAAAGACGAATTAATGACCGGTGTTTTTACGTATTATGCTACTGTCCGTTTTGTGGATCAGCTTTCGGTTACCTATGAAGGGAGTGTGACCGTGGTACGATAATCAGCTGCGCTGTGTTGTGAAAAAAAATAGCGGGCCGGATGTTGCAACATCCGGCCCGCTATTTTTTTTGGGTAAAAATCAGTTCAATTATTGTTTAGGCAACAACACCCACAACCGCCCAAGGCCGTTGATTTTGCGGGCTTCATTCAGACCTTGTTTGCCAATTCCACAGTATAGGTCAAGCCGCTTGGTAGTCAGGATTGCGCCACCGCGATCTTGGGCAAAAAGAATACGGTAGGTGTAGCCTTTAAGATTACCGGCGGGGTCCATGTCGGGCAGCTCGGCCAACAGCGTAGCGCCAATCGGAATGTAGCGCGGGTCGACGGCTACGGAATAGCCGGCGGTAAGCGGGAAGTAGCCTGCCCCGATGACATCTTCATCGCTCATTTTCATAAAAAACACATAAACGCCGCCTTTGCCTTTAACAGAACCACCGAATCCGAAGTGTTCGCGTTTACCATCGGAGTATTCGACCCAGCAGGAGCCTTGCAATTGTGCGTTTGCTAATTGGCGTTTGGAGCGTATCCAGGCCAGTTCAAGCCCCTTGCCATCCAGGGCGCCTGCGGCGATGGCTGCAGGATTGGGGACAACGTCTTCGGGCCGGCGCAAAATAGGCACCGAAAATTCTTGCGTGCGTACCCGGCTGGCTTCAATCAGGGGTGTATAGTAGCCGGTGATCTTGGTGCGGTCTTTTTTCAAATCGGTTTTGACTTTGTAAAAGTCAAAGCGATCGAGCAATGCTTCCGGTTGCAGGATTTGGCAATCCTGTAATAATTCTACGGTTCGCAGCATTTCGGTCTTGCTGATGCCATAAACGGGGTATTCCTTTACGTCCTTACGACGCAGGTAGCTGGCCTGCTCATACATGGCCTTTAGCATAGGAGCATCAAACGTCAAATAAGTAAGGGTATCCGGCACTGCATGGTGCAGTACGGTAGGGCGTACCTGACGTTTCAGAATAAGTGGTTTTGTGCGAACGGGGGGAGCAATAGCAGCAAGACCGGCTGATAAGGAGGAATTGGCCAGGGAGTTTGCTGCAGCTTTTGTTCCGGGGGAGACTGAGGTGTTGCTACAATCCAAGGTTAAAACAAATGGGGAGAGCAACAAGCAGATGTATAATGATAGTTTGTTTGCCATAAAGAGGGGTGGGTGTTCAGTCGCGCACTGCCCGATTAATCTAATTTTTTTGTTGGGCGATTTCCTGAAACAACACTGAATATTATCTATGCGACCTGACCCGATGCTTTAAAAGGTGTGCAAATTTATGCGGGATTTTCTGAGACTTGCCCGGTTTTGACCCGGGTTTAGCAATCCGTTAACACTCCGTATTTTCAATCTAATTCATTGTATTTTAGTTTGTTATGCTTAAATCTTTAGGCGATAATTAGAACGCCAAAAGGCCCGTTCGCAGCCATTCATTTGTTTTAAAAAGCGCTGCAACAGATAATGCATCGGTAATTTCGCCATTCAACACCATTTGTATTGCCTGGCTGAATGGCAATTGACGGACTTGTAATTGTTCGGAATCTTCCGGTTGTGCCTCCATAAAATGTAACCCTTGGGCCACAAAGGCAACGCCAAACTCATTGGTAACGGAATTGGAAAGATGTAGTTCGAGAAGTTTGGTCCAATGCTTAGCTACAATGCCGGTTTCCTCTCGCAGTTCACGTTTGGCGGAATCCAGCAGGTCGGCGCCAAGCGGTCCGCCACCTTCCGGGATTTCCCAACTGTAGCATCCCAGCGCGTAGCGGTACTGCCCTACCAACCAGGTATTTCCGGCAGGATCGAGCGGGACGATGCCGAGTGCCGTATTTTTAAAATGTACGATTCCGTAAATGCCGTTGCCTCCTGCCGGATTAAGCACTTTTCGATGGCTTACCTGAATCCATGGATTGTCATATACCTGACAGACGTCCAGAGTAGTCCATGGATCGTCGGTCATTTGGAGGCCTTTGTTCTGGAATTCAGTGTCCATAAAGGTACTTTTGTCGAAAAGTTTGCGATTTTTCGCGAAAAGCTTGACATTAGCATGACAATGTGAGCCATTTAATCGGGCTGCATACTTCCCCGAATTTGCTCTTTTTTGGAGCCCAGTAATCAACTCCCCGTTGCCTCCCGCTTTTACCCTCTCGTAAACATAACCATGTAGCAGGTTCGCCTCGCTAAGCATATTGCGGCATAATTTCCATCAAAATCCGGCTTTTTAAACGCGGGATTACTTGTTGGTGCTTATTTCTGCAGATATGCATCGATCGTTTTACCTTGTTTTCCGGATTGATTTTACGATCGTTGTGTACCGAATCTTATCGTCGTGATATGAACAATAATTTATATACTACGAAAATCGGGCCACATTTAATACGCGATTAAAAAACAATACACCTTGATCAGTCGGGAACCTCCTGCTCCCATCAACTTTAAACACTGAAAAACCTGCATACAAAAGCGACAACATCAATTTGGATGTTTTGCCCATACTAATGAGATAACGAAAACCACCTGGTTTATGCTCAACACGTACCCTCTACGTGCTCTGTTCTGGGTTCTAGCGCTGCTACCCAGTCTGCTTTCGGCGCAACTAACCGTTACAGTTACGTCGGTGCCGGCGAATACGCCGGCAAGCGCAAAAATTTATATTACCGGCACGTTTAACAACTGGAATCCCGGTGATGCAAATTCAATTTTAGCACCCATGCCCAACGGGCGGTATTCGATTACCCTGAATCCGGCGATCGGACCCGTGCGGTTTAAGTTTACACGGGGCAGTTGGAATAGCGTTGAAGGAAATTCCAATGGCGATTTTATTCAGGACCACGTAGTCACGTATACGGGGCTCCCCCAAACTGTGGAATTGTCCATCCTTTCCTGGGAAGATTTGGCACATGCCGTACCAAACCGGGGCGTTACTATTCTGGATAACAATTTTTATATCCCGCAGCTCAATCGCACCCGGCGTGTTTGGATCTACCTGCCACCCGATTATGAAACCACAACCAAGAAATACCCGGTGCTGTACATGCATGACGGACAAAATCTGTTCAACACCGTAACCAGTTTTTCCGGTGAGTGGGAAGTTGATGAATCGCTGGATGAAATGTGCACCCAAGGCGATTACGGCTGTATCGTTGTCGGGGTGGACAACGGCGGGGTTAATCGCTTGAACGAGTATTCCCCATGGATCAATCAGTTATACGGCGGTGGCCAAGGCGACGAATACATCAGCTTTATGGTCAATACCTTAAAACCGTATATCGATTCCAAGTTCCGTACACTGCCCGACCGGGAACACACGGGCATTATGGGTAGCAGCATGGGAGGCCTTGTTACGATGTATGCCATCATGGAATACCAACATATTTATTCCAAAGCCGGGGTGTTTTCCCCGGCATTCTGGTTTGCCGGCGATAACGTGACCAGCCAGGTGTTAGGCATGGGTAAACGCAACAACCTGAAAGTCTACTTTTTGGCCGGTGGCCAGGAACCCGCCTATGTTGCACAGGATATGCAGGAAGTTGCCGATGCCATGCTTGATGTCGGTTTTGAAGAAGATGAACTTTCCTTTAATGTACCTGTAGACGGCCAGCACTCCGAATGGTTCTGGCGCCGCGAATTTCCGGATGCCTACAAATGGTTGTTCGCCGGATCGGTAACCGCAACCGGCGAGCCGGCCTCCGACACCGAACCTGCGCTCGAAATTTATCCCAACCCGGCAACCGAATGGATCCGAGTAGCCGGGTTTGAAGATGCCGAGAATCTTTATGTACAAATTCTAGGAGCAGACGGCTCCTTGCAGCGGGATGTACAGGTCAGCCCCGGCGAATCGATCCAGACAAGCGATCTGCCCGCAGGTTTTTATGCTGTGCGGGTGCGGACCGACAATTCTGCATGGTCTTCAGCAAAAGTGATCCTTCGATAAAAAAACTATAACTACTGAAAAAAGCCGTTCCTGAAGTCAGGGACGGCTTTTTTTGTAGTCCAATTTTGTGTCACAACCACACTCAAGGTTTCTCCTCGTCGAGCGTAAATTTGATGGGCAGCGTAACTTCTGCACTTACAACCTTGCCATCAATTTCAGCCGGAGTCCAATTGGGCATGCCTTTGATCACCCGGACGGATTCGCGCACAAAATCCTCCCGCGGATTCTGGCTGCCTTCCGTAATCGTTTTAATTTCAGAAATACTGCCGTCCTTGCCCACCGTGAAACGAACCAGCACCATGCCGGTTGCCTGCTCTTTTTTAGCCGATTCCGGATACTTGATGTTCTGGACCATGTACTCGATCAGGGCAGGCATGCCGCCCGGGTACGCAGGTTGGTTTTCAGGTTTTACTGCCGTCTTTTGAGCACTGCCGGGCAGGGCCAACAACAGTACAAAGGCTGCGCTCAGCAGCCAGGTTGCGTGTACGTTGTACTTTGTTTGCATAGCTTAAATGATTGAGATGTGAGAAAATTCAGTTTCGTGTGCGCATGCGTCGTCCTGTTTTTACAAGTGTTGTTTCCTGTAAAATTGGATTGAGCATGCTGAACTCCAGCTAAAATCAGTTCAGTTTAAACTGGATCGGTAGTTGAATTGTACTCGGCAAAGGTTTGCCGTCTTTCAAGGCCGGTTGCCAGCTCGGCATTTGGCGCGCCACACGGATCGCTTCGGCTGCCATATCTGCCCGCGCAACGGGCTGAATCGCTTCCACATTTGTTACAGCGCCGGTTTTATCCAGTTCAATTTTTAACGTAACCCTGCCCTCGGCTTTTTCGCGTTTGGCTGCCTCCGGATACTCGATTGCCTCCGTCAGGTAGGTTGCCAAGGCCGGCATGCCACCCGGAAATTGCGCAGCGGCGTTGGCGGGTACGTTTTCCAGGACTGGGATTGAAGCCCGTGAACCCGCCGAAAACTGTTGCTGGCTGACTCCCCAGAAAACCAACGCAACCGGGAACACCAAACCAAATTTCCAGCTACGCACAAGGGGAGAGTGTTTCCTGTTCAACATCAGCAGCCGTTGTTTCAGAGGCGATTGGAAAAAATGATTTGCAAAACGCAATGCCAATTGGGGCTGTGTCTGCCGAAGCAACAGCAAGCTGTACTGCTTTCGGGTAGTTTGAACAGACGCCGCAGCATCGGCCTGATATTCATGCACCGTACGCAGCGATCGGCGGTACCAATGGGCCAGCGGGTGAAACCAAAATACAATGCAAAGGATTTCCAGCAACAGAACATCCACACTGTGCCAGGCCCGGGCATGCGCCAATTCATGCATCAGCATATTTTTATCCTCAGGCTGGTTCTCAAATGCTGTCGGCACAAAAACCCAATGGAAAAACGAAAACGGAACGACGGCTGCCGATGTCCGGAGCAACACACAACCGGCAGGCAACTGCTCGGCCGGCGATTGACGGATCAACCTGCCAATCCGGATTATCCCCCACAGCATCCGCAGCCCAGCGAGCGCACTACCCAAGCCGTAAAACCAGGCGAGGTATTGCATCCCGCTCCAGGTGCCGGCGTTTTGGTCAACCTGCTGCAACGCGACGGTAAACTCCGGAAGGTACACCGGAAAGGCATCGGGGCGCATTCCCAGCACGGGCGCCAATCCGTACGTCAGCGGTAGCAAAAGCCCCGCCGCCACCGTACCCAGAAGGTAAAACCGGTTGGCCCGGAAAAATGTCTCCCGGCGCAACAGCAGGTTGTAAAGCAAAGCAAACAGCCCCCAAAAAAGACTCACTTGAAGCAGGTATGTAAACATGGTCAGCTGTTTTCGTCCAATTTTTTCATGATTTCCGCCACATCGCGTTCGCTCAGTTTTTTGTCTTCCACCAAATGCGACACCAGGCGCGACACCGAACCGTCAAAATAATTGCGCAGCACTTCCCCCAACGACCGGCTGCCATAGTCCTCCTTGGCAATCACCGGAAAATACTCGTGGGTTTTTCCGTACGCCTTGTGGTCCACATAACCTTTGCGCTCCAGAATGCGCACCACGCTCGACACTGTGCTGTGCGGGGGCTTGGGGGCTTCCATTTTTTCAAGCAAATCGCTTACCGTGCCCCGGCCGAGCTCCCACAACAGTTGCATGACATCTTCCTCTGCTTTAGTTAGTTTTTGCATAATTCGGGTTCTTGTGAAAAAGAGTGCGGCAAAGATGCAACGCATTTTTTAGCGAAACAACTATTCAATACGTTTTTTAACGTAAAAATACGTTACTAAAAATATAAAATTGAAAATCAGAACTTTACGGCGCACTCAGCCAGGCCATAATTTGCAAAAGGAGCTGCGGATTCTGCCGGGCTTCGGGTTGATTCATGCCCACCGGCATTTGATTCGGGCCGGCCAGTTGCGCCGAAAACATGGCGGCTTCTCCCGAAATCACAACTTTTCCTTTTCCGTACGGCAACCAGCCCAGTTGGTGCCAGCCCTGACTTTCCCGGTAGGGTGTCGTTTCGTCAAATTGCCAGGCCACCGCAGGCATCAGCAGCGTATAATTTTGTAGCGTAAGCACCGCTCTCCCGTTTTCCGGGAGTTGAAACGCACTTCCGGTAAACGTCACGACGGTGTCGATGTCCGCAGTAAACGGGCTGTCGAACAGGGTTTTTTCCGTCCGGAAAAATTTTTCCGGGAAGCGCCGCCGGTTGTCCATGGCAAAGCAATTGAGCAGGCGAATTCCAAACGCATCAGCCAAATCGGCAGCCGAACCGGCAAACGGCATGTGGTCGGCAATCAGGAACAGACTCCCGCCCTGTTGGACCCAGTCCCGGACCGCCGCAATTTCCACAGGACTGAATGCCGAGCGGTTGGGCAGTACCCAGCGGGCATTGCTGGCACTGTCGAGCGCATTGGCGATGACCAGGATTTCGCATTGGGCCAGGCTTTCCGGGGTGAACTCCTGCCGGTTTGCCGCAATTTGATAACCATCGGCCTGTACCACTTTTCCGAAGGAGGCATAGCGCCCGCTCAGCGTGTGAAAGTTGAAATGCGCCTCATCCAGCCACACCACGGGGCCTTTCCCGGGGGCATAACGCGGCGTCGGGTTTTGATAGGTAAATGCCGTGTCGGGCAATTGCTGGGCCGTCGCCGTTGCTGTGGTGACCAGCAGCAGCGCAGAAAAAAGTTGTTTTGTTTTCATAACTATTAACGTTTTAAGACAATAATTTCTACCCGCCGGTTCTGAAACCGGCCTTCTTCGGTTGCATTGGAGGCAATGGGTTTGGATTCGCCTTCGCCGTAGTAGCGCAGGCGACCGGCCGGTATGCCGTTTTCCATTAAAAACTGCACGACCGACTTTGCGCGTTTGCGCGACAGGTATTTGTTGTAATTATCCTTGCCGATGTTGTCGGTATGTCCCACAATCTGAATATGCATGCCGGGGTTTTCGCGAAGGATCAGCAGCAGTTTATGGAGCTCGACATACGAACGGGGCATGAGCTCGTATTTGTCGAATTCAAAATAAATATGTTTCAGTTGAATCGTTTTTCCCTCCTCCAGCGGTTGGCGGGTGAGGTCGTCGGGCTTTACCGGAACGCTGATGAACGGCGGTACTTTTTTCACCAGCACATCGTCGATGTAGTAGTAGGCATAGTTGAAACAATCATCGCGGTAGGTCGTCGTTTCGGTGTCTTCATCGGTAGAAAAATTGCCGATCGTGAGGTATTCAGACTCGTCGGTTGCTTCAAAATAGCCGCTTAGTTTTACCCACTTTCCACCGGGCGCTTCCACCTTTTTTGTTGTAAAAAACTGGGGTTTGTACAGCAGTATCTCATCGGATTGCCGTTGAATGCGTTTTTCCGAAAAAAAAGCCCCCAGGTTATTGATCTGCAACGAGCGTTTCAGGTGGCTTGCCCAAAATTCAACCTGATACCGTTGGCCGGGAACCAGGGGCTCGGCCAGTTGAATTTCCACATATTCGCGGCAGTGCGGTTTGCCGTTGGTGCAACCGTAGAGCGTCAGGCCGGCCATGCAGTTGCCGCTGTGCGGTTTTTGTTCGCCAAACCCTTTGTCGGCCCAATCACTCGGCACCTTAACGCCGGGGCCGTAAATATCGGGGCTCGCCGTGCTGGCGCTAAACCAGTATTTGACCACCTGGCCAAAGAAAGCGCCCTTGTATGACCAGCCGACCGGCGGACTTACAAACCGCTCGAAACCCGGATTCGGGACAATGTTGTCCCCGTCTTTCAGCAGTTGGGCATGCAGCGAATCAGCAGGGGATGCCAGAACAAGGCTGAGCAGGCAAAATAAATGACGTGAAGACCGGAGCAGCAAAGGCATAATGTGGATCATTTGATTTGATTTTTCAAAAGTATCGGGTTTGGGCCAAATATAATTTCATTTCCCCGCGATTAACTCCCCCATTCAAAAAACAGGATTTGGCGCACTATCTTTGCGCGCCAATTTTAAACAGAAAATTCTGGAATACATGAAAATTGCCGTCGTCGGAACCGGTTATGTAGGTTTGGTTACCGGTACCTGTTTTGCCGAAACAGGAAATACCGTCATATGTGTCGATAATAACGCCCAAAAAGTGGAGCGCCTGAAAAAAGGCGAGATACCGATTTACGAACCGGGCCTCGACGTCCTGTTCGACCGGAATACCAAGGAAGGGCGCCTGCACTTCACCACCGAACTGCGCCAGGCGGTCGACCAAAGTCAGATCATCTTTCTGGCATTACCCACACCGCCCGGCGGCGACGGGAGCGCCGACCTTTCTTTTATCATGGGCGTGGCGGCGCAGCTGGCCGACATGATCACCGAGTACAAAGTGATTGTCGACAAGAGCACCGTGCCTGTCGGCACTGCGGAGCGCGTCGCGGCAATTTTGGCTGAAAAACTGCCCCGCGATATGTTCGACGTGGTGTCGAACCCCGAATTTTTGCGCGAAGGCGTAGCAGTCGAGGATTTTCTCAAACCCGACCGGGTGGTGGTAGGCACCCAGAGCGAACGCGCCCAAAAAGTCATGAAGCAGCTCTACGAGCCCTTTGTCCGCCAGGGCAATCCAATTTATTTTATGGACGAGCGCTCGGCTGAAATGACAAAATATGCGGCCAATTCGTACCTGGCGGCGCGTATTTCGTTCATGAACGAAATTGCCAACCTCTGTGAAAAAGTGGGCGCCAACGTCGACGAAGTCCGGATCGGCATGGGCAGCGACAGCCGCATCGGCAAGCGTTTTCTGTTTCCCGGTATCGGCTACGGCGGCTCCTGTTTTCCCAAAGACGTGCAGGCGCTGGCTAAAACAGCGAGCGAATACACCTACGATTTCAAAATCCTGAAATCGGTCATGGAGGTCAATACCCTTCAAAAACAAGTGCTTACGCAAAAAATACAGGCCTATTTCAACAACGACCTGAAAGGCCGTACCATCGCCGTGTGGGGGCTGGCATTCAAACCGAACACCGACGATATCCGGGAAGCGCCGGCGCTGGTCATTATCGATGAATTGCTCGCTGCAGGCGCCAAAGTTCAGGCCTTCGACCCCGAAGCAATGCCAAATACCCGCGCGATTTACGGCGACCAGGTACAATTTGTAAACAACATGTACGAAGCACTGACTGGCGCCGATTGCCTGGCCATTATGACCGAATGGAGCGAATTTCGCAACCCGGAGTTCCAGCGAATCCGCGACCTGCTGAAAGCCCCGGTTATCTTCGACGGCCGCAATTTGTACGATCTGGAACTGATCGCCTCAAAAGGTTTCCACTACGAAAGTATCGGGCGGCCTACAGCCACTTCACCAGGTTAAAATCCTGCCGGTGTGCCAGCATCGGGTGTTTGGGAAACATCCGGAAGCCGAACTCAAACACACCTGCGGTTTGCAAGGTGATCGCACAATGGTACGTCGCCGTAGCACTACCGCCGTTTTGCGGCTGGGCTTCCAGCTCGTGCCGGCTGATGAACTCCATTTGCGTTTCTGAAATGCGGCGGAAAAACACCACCTCCACGCCAATGTCGGCAGCTTTGAGCGCATGCAGGTTGAGCGATACCGCCGCTTCAAATTGTTCGCCCAGCGGCAGCGCATAGTTGAACGTATCGGGCGCCTGAAGGGCCGTTACTTCGATGTGGTCCCAGGCAGACCGGACCTTGTTTTTCCAGGCCACCAGGTCCTGCAACGCTTTGAAGTTGTTTTTCTTGAGTTGCTGGCTGCGTGTCCGGAGTTTGTTGTAAAAACGTTCCTGATAGTCGTTGAGCATGCGGCTCATCACAAAGTCGGGCGCGATATCGGCAATGGTATTTTTGATGTGGCTGACCCAGCGTTCGCTGATGCCATCGGCGTCGCGTTCATAAAAGCCGGGGATAATGTCGCTTTCGAGGATGTTGTAGATCGTTTCAGCGTCCAGCTCATTTTGCAGGGCAGGGTCGGGGTAAGTCTCCGCTTCGGGCAATGCCCAGCCGGCGCCGGGTTTGTAGCCTTCACACCACCAGCCGTCGAGCACCGAAAAGTTCATTACCCCGTTCATCACCGCTTTCATGCCGCTGGTGCCGCTGGCTTCCTTGGGGCGGGTGGGGTTGTTGAGCCAGATATCGACACCCTGGGTGAGCAGTTTGGCCATTTCCATGCCGTAGTTTTCCAGGAAAATAACTTTGCCCTTGAAGTCCGGATTGGTCGTGGTGTTGTAGATAAACCGGATGTATTCCTGGCCGCCTTTATCGGCCGGGTGCGCCTTGCCGGCAAAAAGAAAGATCACCGGCCGTTCGGCGTTGTTCACGATGTCCGCCAATCGTTTTTCATTGGAAAACAACAATGTCGCGCGTTTGTACGTCGCAAAACGGCGGGCAAAGCCAATAATCAGCGCATCCTCGCGAATCGCCTTGATAATTTCAAAAATAGTCCGCGGATTTTCGCCACGGCGGGTAAGGTCGGTTTGTAATTGCCGGCGTACCCAATCGAGCAGGCGTTTTTTCAATTGCTGCCGCAAATCCATGATCCGTTGAGCGGGAACATCCTGAATTTTTGACCAGAATTTGCGGTTGGTCTGGTCGTTTAAAAAACCTTTTCCAAAGGTTTCCTGGTACAATTCAAGCCATTCGGCGGCCACCCAGGTGGGGAGGTGTACGCCATTGGTCACATATCCCACATGCGATTCGGCGAAATTGTACTCAGGGTACAGTTCGTTGAACATCTTCTGGCTTACCTCGCCATGCAACCGGCTTACGCCGTTCACTTCCAACGACGTCCGGATCGCCAGGTGGCTCATCGAAAACAGCTCATTGCTATCCCCCGGGTGTGCCCGCCCAAAGGCGACCAATTGTTCCCAGGAAATGCCGAGTGTGTTGGTAAATTCGTACAGGTAGTCGCGCAGCAGCGATTCGGGGAATGAATCGTGCCCGGCCGGTACCGGCGTATGGGTGGTAAACAATTGGGTGGCGCGCACAATTTCAAGTGCCTGGTCGAAGGGCATGTGCTTGTCGCGCAGGTAGTTCGCCAGGCGCTCCAGACCCAGGAAGGCTGCGTGGCCTTCGTTGAGGTGGTACAGGGCGGGTTCCATTTTCATGGCTTTAAGGGCGCGCACGCCACCGATGCCGAGCAACACCTCCTGGCGCAGGCGGTGTTCGTTATCGCCGCCGTAAAGCTGGTGGGTGAGGCTGCGGTCTTCCCAGCTGTTGTCGTCAATATCGGTGTCGAGCAGGTACAGCGTCATGCGGCCGACCCGGAGTTCCCAAACTTTGGCCCATACGGTGCGGCCACTGAGGTTGACGTAAACTTTGATCCAGGTACCCTGTGCGTCGCGCACCGGAAGTACCGGCAACTGGGTAAATTTGGCGGCTTCCAGCTGGTGGATCTGCTCGCCATGCAGCGAGATGGATTGCTGGAAGTATCCATACCGGTACAGCAGGCCGACGGCAATGAGATTCACGTTGCGGTCGCTGATCTCTTTCAGGTAGTCGCCGGCCAGCACCCCCAAGCCCCCGGAGTACAGGCGCAGGCTCTGGTGCAGGCCGTATTCCATGCAGAAATAGGCAATCTGGCCCTGGCTGTCGTCTTTCGGTACGTCGATGTATTTTTTAAATGCCGAATATACCGATTTGAGTTTCCGGGTAAAAGCGCCGTCGTCGAGCAGGGCCTGGGCTTTTTCCATACTCAGCTCGTCGAGCAGGGCCAGTGGATTGTAATTGACATTTACAAACAATTCGGGGTCGATCGAGTGGAATAATTCGATGGCCTCGTGGTTCCAGGACCACCACAGGTTGGTCGCCAACTCGTGCAGCGGGGCCAAGCCTGCCGGGAGTTTGGGCTCTATAAAAATACGCTTGAGTTTGCCGCCGTTTTCTGTCAGATTACCAAGCATGGGATGAATTTGTGTCATACGTTTTAAGTTATAGGGTTGGTTGGGGCGAGTCTGGGGAGAATTTTTCAAAGCGGGGGCAAAAGTACGGCGATTTCCATAAGTTCGTGTACAGGTGACAAAAAGCTGTGGATGCCGGGTTGGGCTGAACGCGAATCTGGATGGCAATTGGAGTTTTGCAAAACACACAGGTTAAATCCCGCACGTCCGCGTAAGCTGGCACATGGAAAAATGCGTTTTAAATAGGTGGACAATCCTGTTTTTCAACCATTTCCGACCAATCCGGGCTAATTTTACCCCGACCCGATGATGCCGGCACCCAATCCAGTTTAACAAAATCAGCTAGATAATTATGCGTCAAAAACCCTTGTTCTATATTTTATGCGGCCTCCTGTTTGCCTGCGAAAACAGCACCCCAACCAATGCTCCCACCAATGCACTAAGCGCACAGCAAGTCGCCGCCGTACCGGTGCAAACGCTGCAAGGCATGTACAGAAACGATGCCAAGGGAACTTTTTTTTATGATTGCACCGCCGGTGAAAACTACCGGGTGCAAACAAAACCCACCGGCCTGGATTCGATGTACCGCGCCTTGCAACAACCGCCAAGTTATCCTGGCGAGCCCGTTTTTGCCGTGTTGCATGGAAAAGTGATCAAACCCGGCGGCGAGCCCGGCCAACTCATCATTACCAAGGTTGATACCCTCCTCATGCGCACCCTGCACAACAACTGCCAGCCCTACGAATTTTGGTGTATTGGCACCGAACCGTTCTGGGGACTGGTTATTTCCGAGTCAGAAGGGAAGATCGCGCTGAAACAGATCGCCGAAGGGCAGGGCAAGGTATTCCCCTGGACGCAGCCCAAACAGGAAGGCGATGTCGTGCTGTACGAAAGCACCGACCCGGCGACCGGCGAAAAAATTGCCGTCATGCTGCGCAAAGAACCCTGTAGCGACGGGATGTCCGAACGGATGTACCCATATTCAGCCAAATTGAAATACGGTGGGCAAATGTTGCAGGGCTGTGCGTTAAAATAAACGCCTGTTTTACTGCATTTTATCGCCCCGTAAAATCCGGAACCGTTTGCGCGCTTCCACGGCAAATACCGAACCCGAGTAGTCGATGAAAATCTTTTCGTACAATTCCTTTGCCTTATCGGTGTTGTTCAGTTTTTCCTCGTTCAGCTTCGCCAGGGCAAACAGCGCGTTGTCGGCACGGATATCCTCCGGATATTTTTCGGCAACCTGCTGGTAAAGTCCGGCAGCGCGGGTGTAATCGCGTTTTTTCTCCGAAATCTGGGCTTCCAGGTAAAGAATATCATCCTGCAAGGTATTTTCCGGATACCCAGACCGGATCGTATCGAGCCGCAGAAATGCTTCCTCAAACCGGTTTTGAAACACCAGCATTTCGGCCGTGGCGTAGAGTTGCATGGCATCGGTGGTGGTGTCGGAGTTGAGGTTGTCCATGATAAACACCGAAAGGTCGAGCGCGTCGTTGGCGATGAGTTTGGAAGTGGAGGCCTTGAGCACGTTGAACTGCGCTTGCGCCCACTCGAAGTCGCCGTTGAAATACGACAGTTTGGCGTTTTTAAAACGCGCCTCCTGCCCCAGCATTTCTTCGCGAAAATCTTTGTCCACCTGGCTGTACAGCAAGGTGCTTTCCCAGATTTCGCCGCTCATGAGGTAAAAATCGGCCAGGTTGATCTTGACCCGTGCCATGGTGTTGCGGTTCATGCCGGGCGATTGCCGGAGTTCGTCGAGCAGGCGGATGGCCTTGTTGAGGTCGTTGATGTAGTAGGCCTCCAGATCGGCCAGTTGGATGATAATGTAGGCGGTGCTGCGCCCGCGGTCGTACTGGTTGAGAAAACTTTCGTACTCGGCTTCGAGCGTGCGCAAATCCTCCAGAGTGTAGTCGAAGCCCTCCGTGATCTTCCGGCGGCGGCAGTTCATCGCCTCGCGCTTGGCATCGAAAAAAAACGGGTTTTGCGGCCCTTTTTCCTGAATGATGTACTCAAATCCGGCAATAGCCGTGTCGAAATCGCGGGCATTGGCGGCGTCATTGGCCAGTTTGAAAATGCGTTGGCCGGGCTCGCCCAGGCGTTTGTCCAGGGCTTTATACTGGCGCAGGGCGCTTTTGAAATCCTTGTTTTGCACAAACGACCACGCCAGGAGTTCAATGTAGTCGGCATTGTTGTCCGATTGCAGGCGGGTGTACAGTTGGGATTGCAGCTCGGTGAACTCACTTTCGGCCAGGTAGCGCGCCAGTTGGGTCTGAATCGTGATCAAGCGACCCGGATCGGCGTCAAGGCTGTTGAGGTACGATTCAATCATTTTCGGGGTATTGCCTTTTCGGCGGTAGAGTTCGCCGAGGTTAAAGGCAAAACGCGTTTGATCTTTAAACAGGGCGCCGCCGCGCTCGTACGTTTTTATCGCAAAATCGTATTTGGCGGCGTTGATGAAGGTGTTCGCCAGGCTGTTGACGGAGGCATAGTCGGGCGCCATTTTGGCAATCGCCTTTTCATATTCGGCATTGGCCTCGTCGGTCTTGCCCATGCGGTCGTACAAATTGCCGTTGAAAACGTAGAATTTGACATTGCTGGGCGCCTGCTTCAGCTGCTTTTTGACCGCCTTTTCGGCATCGTCGTATTTTTCCAGATTGAGCAGGCAGTCGAAATAACGTTCAAAATAATAATCGGCCAGGCCCCGGTCATTTTCCAGCAGCTGACTGTACAATTCAGCAGCTTTCTCATATTCACCATTCATAAAATACTGATTGGCGAGGTTGGGATTTTGGCCTTGAACGGCCGCAGGCAGATTAAAGACAAGGATCAGGAACGCGGTGATCCGCAGGATTTGAACTTTCATGTGTTTACGAGTTGAGCCGGTTAGAGCAGCGGCAAAGGTATCTGAAAATAACGTGCCAAGGGGGCATTGTGTTTTGAATGGGTTATCTTGCAGGACAATCTAAGAAAAACAAACATGCGCTTCTTAATCCTTGTTTCGTTGCTTTTTCGGCTAACAGCCGACCCGGGCGCCCAAACACCGACCATCATGCTGGCCCCCGATCCACAAACCGCCGACACGCGTGCTGCGCGCATTTTACAACACTATCTGGAGGCAATAACCGGGCAAAAAGTTGCCCTGCAAACCGGGCTGAAGGTCCCGTCCGAAGGGGCCGTCGTGTTCCTGGGGCCGCACCCCAACCTGCGGCTTGTAGGCCTCCAGGTACCGCCGAGCATGCCCGACGAGGCTTATTTTATTCATGGAAAAAACAATGCCTTCCTGATTGCCGGAGGCGGCACACTCGGCTCCGAATACGGGGTGTACGACCTGCTCGAACGCCTGGGCTGCCGCAAATTCAGTCCGCGCGATTCCTTGATACCCCATGTCGACAAACTCCACCTCCCCGATGTGCCGCCGAGGCTGGAAGTGCCTGCATTTCCGTACCGGGAGCTGCACTACGAGCCGGCCTTCGATCCGGCTTGGGCACGCTGGCACCGCTTGCGCACCCGCCCCGACAAAGACCGCGACTGGGGTATGTTCGTGCACACGTTTCAACAGCTCTGCCCGCCTGAAACATATTTTGACAGCCACCCGGAATATTTTTCCTGGAACGGCGCGCAGTGGTCGAACGGTCAGCTTTGCCTTAGCAACGACACTGTGCAGCAACTGGTCATTACCGCCCTGCGACAAAAAATAACCGAGAAACCAGATGCCCTGTACTGGTCGGTCAGCCAAAACGACAACTACGACTACTGCAAATGCCCGCGCTGCGCCGCCTCCGACAGCCTGTACCGCAGTCCGGCCGGTACCTTGCTGGCCTTTGTGAATGCCGTGGCCGCCGAATTTCCGGAAAAAACGATCAGCACGCTGGCGTACCAGTACACCCGCCAGGCGCCTGTAGGTATTTTGCCGGCTTCCAATGTCAGCATTTGCCTGTGCAGCATCGAATGCAACCGGGGCCTGCCGATTGCCGGGGGGTGCCCCGATTTTGCCCGCGACCTGGCGGAATGGTCGCGCCTGACCAACCGGCTGATGATCTGGGATTACGTGGTGCAGTTTCGGAGTTATGTCAGTCCGTTCCCCAATTGGCACACGCTTCAGCCCAATTTGCGCTTGTTTCAAAACCACGGCGTGCGCATGGTTTTCGAACAAGGCTCCGGGCGCGACCAGTCCGAATTTTCCGATATGCGCGCCTACTTGCTGGCCAAACTGATGTGGAACCCGCAAGCAGACGCAGACTCCATCCTGCTCGACTTTGGAAAAGGCTACTACGGCGCTGCGCAACCGGCCGTGCAAAACTACATCCGCGACCTGACGGCCGGCATGCAAGCCGCCGGCAGTCAATTGTGGATTTACGGTATTCCGCAAACGGAAAAATTTCTGACGGACACCCTCCTGGAAAACCATTTGCTCGCCATGCTGGATGCGGAGGATCTGTTGCAAAACGACACCGTCCGCCAACGGCGCCTGCTGGCGGCCCGCCTGCCGATGGGCTTTGCCCGGGTGGAAAAAGCCAAGACCGACAGTGTGGCCATTTTTGATATGCTGTCGGACAGCCCGGAGCAATGCCGCGAAGCGTTTCAGGTTTTTATCGATAATTGCCAAACGGCGGGCTTCCGAAACCTGCACGAAAACGGCTACTCCCCGGAGGCGTATGTTTCGGATTTTATGGCCTTCCTGGATCGCCAGCGCACGGCTGCGGGCTCCGTCGCGTATGCACCCCGGCTGACTTTTCCGGCGGCGCCCACGTATGCCAACGGCGATCCGCAGGAACTGACCAACCGCCGTGTAGGCGAGTTGGACTACCGCTACAACTGGCTGGGCTTTCAGGGCGAGCACCTGCAGGCTGCTGTCCGGCTGAACAGCGAAACCTGTTCACAGATCAGTGTTTCTTTTTTGCAGGACCAGCAATCCTGGGTGTTTCTCCCGCGCAAAGTCATCTTCGAAACCTCCCTCAACGGGCAGTATTTCGAACATATTTATGAGGAAAGTATCGACCTGGCGCCCGACGGTAAAAAAGCCGTGCGCACGGTCTCCTGGTCGGCGCCCAATGCCCGGATGGCGCAGTATGTTCGTGTGACGGCCTACAACCACCTGAGCTGTCCGGCCTGGCATAGCTGCAACGGCAACGCTTGCTGGATATTTGCCGATGAAATAGTTGTACGGTAATTCAGGCTTCTGGCTCCGGCTTCCGAAAACGCTGCATGAGATACGTCACGGCAAGCAACACGGCCAATCCGATCAGGTAGGAGCTGATGAGCATGATCCACTCGTAGGTGTCTTTGCTGACGGCCTCGCGTTTGGCGGCTACGCCCCAGAGATTTACCAGGCCTTTTTTTACAAAAAAACGCGACACGAGGTTGGAGGCCGACAGGCCGGCCAGGTAGCCTACGGCGAGGTTGAGCACTTCGCCGGCGATGAATTGTTTGACGTTGGACATGCGATGGATCGATTTTGCGTTGCGAAGATTGCAAATCCAACGGCGGATTTTTATAAATTTTTTCGCAGGTGCCGCCCTTTTAGTTTCAGCAGAAAGTCGGCAGCGAACGCTACTTTTGTTTTTCTACTTTACCCGGAAAAAAGTGGTTTGCAAAAAATCGGAAACGAATCGTCTATTGTCGGCGTGACTCCAAAGTCACGCCGACAATGTACGCGGCATCATCACTTTAGTCCGGAATTTTTTTTATAAAACGCCCTATGCTTATCCGCCCCGCCCTCCTCTCCGACATCCCCCAAATCCAGATTGTCCGCCACGCCGTCAAAGAAAACGTCCTGTCCAACCCGGCCCTGGTCACCGACGCCGACTGTGCCCGGTATATCACCGAACGGGGGCGCGGCTGGGTGTGTGAAGTCGACGGGCAGGTCGTCGGCTTTGCCATCGCCGATTTGGTCGATCACAATGTCTGGGCTTTGTTTGTCGACCCGGGTTACGAAGCCCGGGGTATCGGGAAGGCCCTGCACGACACCATGCTGGACTGGTATTTCCAGCAAACCCGCGAAACCGTTTGGCTCGGCACCGCACCCGGCACCCGCGCCGAGGCGTTTTACCGGCGGGCCGGTTGGACTGCGGTCGGCACGGTGGGTAAAGGCGAAGTGCAATTTGAAATGCCCTTCGAAAACTGGATCAGGTTGAACAAGCGCTGAATACGGGGCAGTGTCGTATCTTAGGCAAGATTTAATTGACTCAAGTTTTGGCAATCAAAAATTAGACAGGATTGACAAGATCGACAGGATTATATCATGCAGGCTGCGCCGCCATTTGCGAGTGGAGGCCTGTGTAGCAGGCCTTGATCCTGTGAATCCTGTTTATCCTGTCCATTTTCTCTGAACAGGTCACAACACGACTAGATTTCATTACACAAAAACCAGCGCAACATGAAAATATACCTACACTTGATTCTTGCCGCAACACTTTTGTTTTTCGGCTGCACCGCACCGCAAAACCCGCCGGCCGCCGATGGCCCCACCCTGGAAAGTTATTTCGCCGCCCAAGGTGACGGCATTCAAACCGGCGGCGTCAACGTGATTCCCGTTCAAACCGGCGGCAAAACCTTCAATATCTGGACGAAGCGCTTCGGCAACAACCCGAAAATCAAACTCCTGCTCCTGCAAGGCGGACCCGGTTGCACGCATGAATATTGGGAATGCATGGAAAGCTTCCTGCCCGCCGAGGGCATAGAGTTTATTTATTACGACCAACTGGGCACCGGTTTTTCCGACAATCCGGCCGATACCGCGTTTTGGGACCTGCCCCGCTATGTGGAAGAGGTGGAAATGGTGCGCAAGGCCCTTGACCTCGACAAGGACAATTTTTACCTCTTGGGCCACTCCTGGGGCGGGATTCTGGGCATGGAGTACGCCCTCAAATACCAGGACAACCTGAAGGGCCTGATCATTTCCAATATGATGATGAGCTGCCCGGCATACGACCGCTACGCCGATGAAGTGCTGGCCAAAACCATGGACCCCGAAGCCTTGCAGGGCATTCGGGATATCGAAGCCGCCAACGACTTCGACAATCCGCGGTACATGGAAATTCTGACCCCGCATTTTTACGAAAAACATATCTGCCGCATGCCGGAGGACGAATGGCCCGAGCCGGTGGTGCGCTCGTTTGGCAAAATAAATCATAGCCTGTACGTCACCATGCAGGGCCCCAGTGAATTTGGTATCGGTGGCCGGCTTGCCCAATGGGACGTAACAGACCGGCTTTCCGAAATCAAAGTCCCGACACTTTCCATCGGCGCCACCCACGACACCATGGACCCCGAACACATGAAATGGGTGTCTACCGTCGTACAAAAAGGGCGTTTTTTGCTTTGCCCCAACGGCAGCCACATGTGCATGTGGGATGATCAGAAAACCTACATGGCCGGACTGATCGCTTTTCTGAAGGATGTGGATAAGGGTACCCTGTAGGGGCGACCCTTGCGGTCGCCCTGCCATGTGAGTACTCGTCCTACGACTTCAAGTCGTAGGACGAGTAGCGTACACGAACAGGTCTTCTCCGTGTCCTCCATGGCTCCGTGGTGAAAAAAGTCTACGGCGGGCATTTCAATTTTCCGCTTTTGATACAGCCTAAGAACTTGTCCAGGATTTCATCGCTGGCCTACAAACGGCTAATTTTATTCCATGCTGCGTTAAATTTCTCACCGGATTGCCCGCATACGGCTGCGAAATTTGTCTTGCCTGAAATAAAATTCCCCTGTTTTCGGCTCAGCATGAAAACCTGGACAAGTTCTCAATCACTCCTCCGCACTGTTTTTCATTTTCATCAGCAGGGCATACGCATTTTGCAACACCACGTCCCTGCCGGCCAGGTCGCCCACCGGGATGATCTGTTGCCGGCCGTTTTGCAGCAGGCCGAGTTCCACTTCCACCAGGGAAAAATTGCCCTTGCCGGCGTCGGTAAACACATAATTTTTGTTTTCCCAACGCACGACGGCCGCTTCGGGTACCACCAGGGCATTTTCCGTTTTCAGCGCCACCTCGGCGTTCATAAACATGCCGGGCACAAGATTGCGGTGGTCAAATTTTTCAAAATGGCAGTGCACCTCGGCGGCCCGGTTCTCGTCGAGGCTGCGGCCGATGAGGATGATCCCGGCGGGATATTTTTTGTCGGGCTCATCGTTCGTCCAGGCCAGTACTTTCTGACCGATAGCCAGTTTGGCGACGTCTTTTTCAAAAACCGTGAGCGCCAGGTGAATGTCGTCGGGGTTAACCAGTTCGAA
The DNA here is from genome assembly GCA_964484205.1 of uncultured Saprospiraceae bacterium. Taxonomy (GTDB): domain Bacteria; phylum Bacteroidota; class Bacteroidia; order Chitinophagales; family Saprospiraceae; genus M3007. The sequence continues at coordinate 69,039 of CAZAEZ010000019.1, forward strand.
AAGCACATCGGTGGGCGCGGTGTATTTCCCGATGTTGACATCCAGTTTGGCCACAAAGCCGTCGATGGGCGACCGGACGCTGACGCTGCGCGAAAGGGTGCGTTCCGACAAGCCGTCAGGGTTCAGGCCGATCAGGCGCAATTTTTCCTCGAATGCCCGGACGATGATTTTTTGCGATTCAAAATCAGTTTTCACCTGTTGAAAAACCTTGTCGCTACTCGCCTTGCCGGCATTGAGCGCCTCTTGCCGGGCAAATTCACTTTCCAGCAGTGCTCGTTTGGCCTTGGCCAGCAGGTAATCCTGTTGCAGTTGGATGAGTTGGGCATCTTCCATCACTGCCAGTTCTTCGCCTTTCCGGACACGCATGCCCGGCAGTAATTTGCTCGACTTGAGGTAGCCGCCCAGGGGGAAACTGACGCTCACCATGTTTTGCGGCGGTACATCGATAGCGCCGTTGACGCGCAGGGTGGCCGCCAGGGCCTCTTGTTTGGGTTGACCGGTGACGATGCCGGCATTTTTCAGTTGTTCGGGTGTGAGCGACACTTCGGTGCCGGCTGCTGATGCGCTGTTTGTTTCGGCAGCGCCGGGTTCAGCTTGTTTTGCGCTGCAAGCGGCCAGAAACAGGGCCGGTATGAGGATGAAATGCGATTTCATGATCGTGTTTTTTTTACTCGTTGGTGAAAAGTTGAAGCTGGAGCACTGCCTGGTTGTACTGGCTGAGGGCATCCAGGTATTGACTTTGCAGGTCGAAATGCTGGTTGATAAGCATGACCCATTCGAGGTAATTGATTTCGCCTGCGGCAAATTGCCGGTCGGCGGTTTCGACGATAGTGGCTGCATTGGGCAGCACCTCGTTTTGGTAAAATTGCAGGCTCGTCCAGTATTTCGACACTTCCTGGCGGGCGCCGGCCTGCTCGGCGCGGGTTTTCTGGTTCAGCCAGTCGAGCTCGTTTTGCTGGCGCAACACTTCAATTTCGGCAGCCGAAATACGCGCGCGCTGCGCCCTGGTGAACAGCGGAACCGCCACACCGGCTTCGGCGAAGGTGAAGCGATGCCAGCCGTTGAAGTAGCGCTCGGTTTGGTCGACCGTCTGGTAACCGATGATGCTCTGGCTGTTGAGCCCGAGGGAAAGCGTGGGCAGTAGCCGGGCCTTTTCGGCATCCACCATCCGGCGGGCGGTGTTGAGCCGGTGCTCTTGCAACAACATTTGCGGCAGTTGGCTCGCGCCACTCGTATCGGCCGGCGCCGGAAATGGCAGCTGGCTTTGGGTGGCCTGCGGCACGCGCGAGGACCCCGGCCCCAGCAGCAGGTTGAATTGCCGGAGGGCAATTTGTTTGTCCTGGCGTACCATGGCCAGCAGGTTGCTGATCTGCTGGCGTTGCAGTTGCGCCGTTGTTTTTTCCAAAACCGTCGTCTCGCCTTTTTCAAACCGCAGCAGGGCTTTGCCCTCGAAAATCCGGTACAGGCTGTCGGCCTGCTGCAACAGTTTTTCCTTGTCGCCCAGCGCCAGGTATGCGTAAAACTGCCGGCTGAGGGCCACTTTGAGCATTCGACGACCGACCATCACCTGCGCCTGCGCACCCCGGGCCTGTTCGGCCAGCAGCAGTTTTTGGGTTTTGTACACCTTCGGAAATTCGATCGTTTGCGCGATGCCGATTTTGTGGTCAAACCGGATGCTGTTGAATTGGCCGAGTTCCAGCGAAAAATTGGTTTTCTCGATATTCATCCAACCGGCGCTTTGTTTTTCAAAAACCTGCGCGTTCAGGCGGGCCGATTCGAGTTCGGGATTATTGGCGTAGGCCAGTTCCAGGGCTTCCGGCAGGTTGACGGGCTGCGCCGGTTGCTGCGCAAACCCCGTTGTTGCCGCCAAAACCAGCACCAGGGTAAATGCGGCTGCATCGGATTTTGCTTTTTTCCAGCCGCCTTTTTCAAACAACACATACAAAACCGGCAGCACGAACATCGTCAGCAGGGTAGCCGACACGATCCCGCCGATCACCACGGTGGCCAGAGGGCGTTGTACTTCGGCGCCGGCGCCCTGGCTGATCGCCATCGGGATGAAGCCGAGCGAGGGCGCCAGGGCGGTCATCAGTACCGAGCGCAGGCGGATCTTGGTGCCCATCAGCACGAGGCGGCGCGTGTCGTCCCAGCCTTCCGCTTTCAGGCGGTTAAACTCCGAGATCAGCACAATGCCGTTGAGCACTGCCACACCGAACAAGGCGATAAACCCGATGCCTGCGGATATGGAAAAGGGCAGATCGCGGAGCCAAAGCGCCACAATGCCGCCGATGGCCGAAAGCGGGATGGCCGAATAGATGAGCAGGCCCTGCCGGACCGAGTTGAACGCGAAATACAACATCAAAAAAATGAGGGCGAGTGCCACCGGCACGGCAATGATGAGCCGTTCTTTGGCGGCTTGCAGGTTTTCAAATGCGCCGCCGTAGGTGATGTAGTACCCGGCCGGCAGCTTGACCTGCTGCTCCACCTTTGCCTGAAGTTCGTGCACGATACTTTGCACATCGCGGCCGCGCACGTTGAACCCGACGATGATGCGGCGCTTGGCATCTTCGCGCTGGATTTGGTTGGGCCCTTCGATTTCCTGCACGTCGGCCACCTGTTCGAGCGGAATTTGCTGGCCATTCGGGGTGGCCACCAGCAGGTTGCGCACATCGGCGATCGAACGCCGGCCTTCGGGATGTACGCGCACCACGAGGTCGAAGCGTTTTTCGCCTTCGTATACCTGGCCGGTGGCAGCGCCGGCGAAGGCTGCGTTGAGGGTGCGGTTGAGCTCGGCGATGTGCAGGCCGTACCTGGCCATGGTCTCGCGTTTGTACCGGACGACGATCTGCGGCATGCCGTTGACCTGCTCCACGTAGAGCTCGGTGGCCCCTTCAACGCCGGCGCAAACGTCGCCGAGCCGTTGGGCGTATTTGGCCAGGGTGTCGAGGTCTTCGCCAAAAATTTTACACACCACATCCTGTCGCGCGCCGGTCATGAGCTCGTTGAAGCGCATCTGTACCGGGAATTGGAAACCGGCGGTGACCCCGGGAATAGCCTGGATCTTTGCGCTCATTTTTTCCGCCAGTTCATCAAAGTTTTTGGCCGAGGTCCATTCTTTTTTGGGTTTGAGAATGACCATCATGTCGCTGGCTTCCATGGGCATGGGGTCGGTCGGGATTTCGCCGCTGCCAATTTTGGTGACCACTTTTTCCACCTCGGGGAAGTTTCGGAGCAGGGCGCCGGCTGTTTGCCGGGTGGCTTCGATGGTGGTGTTGAGGTTGCTGCCGGTGAGCACCCGGGTGTCGACGGCGAAATCGCCTTCCTCCAGTTCGGGGATAAACTCGCCGCCCAGCGTACCCAGCAGCCACAACGAGCCGGCCAGCAGGATGGCCGAGGTAACGATCACCGTTTTCGGGAAATTCAATACCCCTTCCAGGCTGTGCTGGTACCAGCGTTCGAGGCGTGCCATCAGACGGTCGCTCAGCGATTTTTTGTGCGACACTTTTTTGCTGATAAACAAGGCGCTCATCATGGGTACGTACGTAAGCGAGAGGATAAAGGCGCCGAGAATGGCGAAGGACACCGTTTGGGCCATGGGCATGAACATTTTTCCTTCAATGCCTTCCAGGGAAAAAATGGGGAGGTAAACGATGAGGATGATGATCTGCCCGAACACGGCGGCGTTCATGATGCGGGACGAAGCCAGGTACACCTCCTTGTCCATTTTTTTGGCGCTCAGGCGGTTTACTTTTGTAAAGTGTTTGCTGTGGGTCAGCTGGTGCATGATGGCTTCCACCACGATCACGGCGCCGTCGACGATCAGGCCGAAGTCGATCGCGCCGAGGCTCATGAGGTTGCCGCTGACGCCAAACATGTTCATCAGGATGATGGCGAAAAGCATGGACAGCGGGATCACCGAGGCCACGATCAGGCCTGCGCGCAAATTGGCAAGGAAAAACACCAGTACAAACACGACGATGAGCGCCCCTTCGAGCAGGTTGGTTTCGACGGTGTGGATGGCGTTGTTCACCATTTTGGTGCGGTCGAGGAAGGGTTCGATCACCACCCCTTCGGGCAGGGTTTGCTGAATGGCGGCGATTTTTTCCTTTACGTTTTTGATTACGGTTGAGGAGTTTTCGCCTTTCACCATCATCACCACCGCACCGGCCACTTCGCCGGCGTCGTTGTAGCACACGGCTCCGTAGCGGGTGGCGGCGCCTTCGCCGACGGTGGCGAGGTCGCGAATAAGTACCGGCATCCCGGAGGCTGTGGTTTTCACCGCAATTTTTTCGATATCGGCGGGGCTGCCGAGCAGGCCCTCGCTGCGGATGTAGAGCACGGTGGGGCCTTTTTCGATGTAGGCGCCGCCGGTGTTCTGGTTGTTGCTTTCGAGGGCATGAAACACGTCGGTGATGGTGAGCCCGAAGGCCTTCAGTTTGTCGGGCGCGACAGCCACCTCGTATTGTTTCAGTTCCCCGCCGAAGGTCGACACATCGGCCACGCCGGGGGTGCCGAGCAGTTGGCGGCGCACGATCCAGTCCTGGATGGTGCGCAGCTCGCGCAGGTTGTATTTTTGTTCAAAACCCGGCTTGGCGCGTACGACGTACTGGTAAATTTCGCCCAGGCCCGTGGTTACCGGCGCCATGGACGGCATGTCGATGCCCTCCGGAATTTCCGCCTGGACCTGTTGCAGGCGTTCGCTGATCTGTTGCCGCGCCCAGTAGATGTCCACATCGTCGTGGAAAACGATGGTGACCAGCGAGAGGCCGAAGCGGCTAAAACTGCGAATTTCCTTTAAACCCGGTATGTTGCTGTTGGCCAGTTCGATCGGGAAAGTGATCAGCCGCTCGATGTCGGGCGCGCCGAGCGCGGGCGCCACGGTGATCACCTGCACCTGGTTGTTGGTGATGTCGGGTACGGCATCGATGGGCAACCGGGTGGTTTCAAAAATTCCGAAACCGATCAAACTGAGGGTGAAAAGCCCGACGATGAGTTTGTTTTTTATAGAAAACTGAATGATTTGATTCAGCATGGTGTATCAAATTTTGCTCCGCCGGCACTGGGCACCAGTCCGGCGAAAAGCCTGAAAATGAATTGTTTGAATCCTGTTTAATGCAAGCATGTGCTGGAAATTAAGCGCAACGTGCGTTGCCCGAAATTTTCAGGAGGCGATCTTCAAAAACAGGAATAGGAAGGATGGTTCAGCAAGCCTTGGGCGGTTGCCAGATGTCGGCCGTGTGTGCGGAGGGCAGCATCGACTGATCGTAACGGGGGAGTTTGCCGGAATGGAAGGGATCAAGTACCGGCAGCGCAATTACCGCCGGCAGCGGCAGGATATACGAAGCGCCGGACTGACAGCAATCGGCCGTTTTGAAGGGCAGTTGCATGTCTTTGGCGTAGTCGTCGTCGATTACATTGCCGTTGAAGTAATGGATATTGATGAAATCCAGCAAAGTGAGGTGCTTGTCCTCCATTCGGTGCTCTGCATAATGTGAAATAAACGCGCCGACCTTTACCAACTCGTGTAATTCGGTGCTGGCAAACAGGTAGAGTAATAAAAAGACGTATGCAGTAATCCGACGCATGGGTACAAAGGTACCAATCTGCAGGAAATTATCAACCGGAAATCGTGACGCCATCAAACCTCCGAATCCAGGTGTAATTTATGAAAAAAACGGTGCAAAACAGGCGAGAGTACGACACCGGAAGCTACCAGGAAAACGACTCCGCTGTACAGCGCGTAGAGCCCGGCAAAAATTTCGGTGCCGGCTTGCCGCTCGGCGGGGAGTTGGCCGATGTCGAGTGCCGGCCCCATACCGGTCAGGATCATGGACGCATTGTAAAAAGCGGAAATCCAGTCAATACCGGCAAAAATGTGATACCCTGCCATGCCCATAAATAAGGACAGGCCAATGATCAGACTTGCAAAAAAGGCGTAGCGCAGGGTGCGGATGTAAAACTGGCGGCGCGGCAGGAGCGGGCGTTTGTGGTGTTCGAACATGGCGTGATTTTTTTGCACAGGTTTGGCGTTTATCCACCGGGTCAAAATTGGGTTTTTCTCCGCATTTTCACGCTTTCATCAAACATGGAAGCCAGAGCAGGTTCCGGAAGATTGTTCGTTGGCGAGGCGGCAACGTGACCAAAATCAAATGCTAAGCTGACTCCGGAATGGGGCATGTGTTAGAGCGATAACTCAACTTTGGGCCATGCATAAAATCCAATCCCACTGGGAGGCAATCTACAACAGTAAAGCGACGGCGGAGCACAGCTGGTTTCAGCCGTACCCGGCCGCCAGTATCGAATTTGTTGAATACTGCGGCTTGCCGAACACTGCCCGCATCATTGATATCGGGGGCGGCGACAGCTGCTTTGCAGATGCGTTACTTCAGTTGGGTTTTACGAATATCTCGGTGCTTGACATTTCAGCCACGGCGATTGAAAAAGCCCAAAAGCGGCTCGGGGACCAGGCTGAAAAAGTCAATTGGATCGTCAGCGACATCAATGCATTTGAACCTGCTGCCGGGCAATATGATTTTTGGCACGATCGCGCGGCTTTTCATTTTCTCACCACGGAACCGCAAATCCGGCACTATGCTGAAATCGCAACGCGCGCGATCCGTTCCGGCGGATATCTGGTTTTGGGCACCTTTTCAAAAAAAGGTCCGTTGAAATGTAGCGGGCTGAATATCCGGCAATACTCCAGAGCCGGCATGGACGCTGTGTTTTCAACATCATTTCGGCGTATCAGGTGTACGGAGGTCGTTCACCTTACGCCGCTTCAGGCGCAGCAGCATTTTCTTTATTGTGGTTTCAGGCGGCGGATGGTGTCGCCGGCAATTACCCGGCAATAGATACCCCGATCAGGCTCCCGATCCCAAAGGTGACGGCAGCAGCCAGCAGGCCGAATATGACCTGGCGCATACCGGAATACCAGATGCTTTTTCCGGTAAACAGGGTGATGGCGGTGCCAATCAGGAACAACCCCAGGGTACTGAACACTACGCTGGTGAGAATAGCCGTAGTTCCGCCGCCCCAGAAAAAAGGCGCCAGCGGAATAATCGCCCCGATGGCGAAAAGGACAAACGAGGTGATGGCGGCTTCCCAGGCCGAACTTTTGAGTTCCTCCGGGTTGATACCCAGTTCTTCTTTGATCAGCAGGGCATGGGCCTGGTCGGTGTCCTGCATCAGGCTTGCCGCCATGTCGTGTGCCTGAGCGTCAGGAATACCTTTGGCGATGTAGATCAGGGCGATCTCTTTCTGCTCGCCTTCCGGGTTGGCGATAAGTTCATCCATTTCCAGGGCCATTTGGCGTTCGTAGAGTTCCTGGGAACTTTTTACCGAAATCCACTCGCCAAGGGCCATGGAAAGCGCACCGGCGAGGAGGCCCGCCGAGCCGGCCAGCAAAATTTCCTGTTGGCCACTGGTAGCGCCGGCCACCCCCATGACCAGGCTGAGGTTGGACACCAGCCCGTCGTTGGCGCCGAGCACCGCGGCGCGCAGGGCATTTCCGCCGACGGTCTTGTGCCGCCCTTCGATGCGCGACAGCTGCTCGCCGGATACTTTTTGCCGGTTCTTGAGCAGCGCCTCCAGGATTCGGACGTGGTTGCCCTCGTCGCCTTTGACCGGGATATTGCTTTTGGTTTTTTGTTGGATGACAGCCTGAGCGATACTTTTCTCGGTGTCCATGAGTACGCCGATGATGTAATCGTAGCCGAAAATTTTCCCGATGCGGTTGAGCACCCGTGCGCGCCAGGATGGTAGCGGTAAGCGCAGGCTGCTATCCTGCCGGGTTAGGTGTTCCAGCATTTTGGCTGCATGGCCGCTTTCGATTTCGGCAAGTTGGTCAAAAACCCGGGCGATAGCGTTATCGGGTTCTGCTTCGGCTATTTTTTTGTAGAGAAAAGCGGCGTCTACTTCGGTTTGGAGGCTGGCGGAAAAACGCTGTGCGGGCATCATCAGAAAATTTTAAGGTTGTGTTGCCAAAAGTAACTCCCGTGCCTGTAAAATACGGCATACCCTTGCAAATTCCACCGCAGGTGTGGGGGCTGGAAGCCGACCGCCAGCATTTTGCATCCGGGTATAATTTATAAAAAAAGCGGTGCGGGAATACAACTGGTTTCAGCCTTTTCCAGCGCATGTGGTGCAAAGCGGCGGTCCATCGGACACCGTTTCAGGCCAAGCAACATTTTCTCTATTGCAGTTTCAAGAGGCGCCCCGGGTTTTGACTACATTTGCCCTCCGGCTTATCTATGAAATTCCCATTCTGCATCCTGCTTCTGCTTTTCGGCAACCTGTTCTTGCTGCCCACCGGTCCGCTTTGGGCTTGCAGCGCCCCTGGCGGCAGCCAGGAAATGGCGCCGACAGCAACTGCCGGCGAACATTGCACTGCGGTTGTTGACGGCTGTGAGACAAGCCACCCCGGGCAGGAATGTCCGCCCGACACCGACGATTGCGGGCACTGCCATTGCCCGGGTTGTGGGGCGAGCGGTGCTGGGAGCGGCGGGTTTTTCAAAAATTTTAGTTTCCATCTCGATGCGTTGGCCGGCCTGTATGCCGATGACGCCGCCAATTTTTGCTACCGGGCGCCGTCCACCTCGGCGCATCTGGCTGTTTTGCTCCGGCCACCGATAGCAGTACAACTGGTTTAAGTAGTTGCCGGCTTTGACCGGTCGCTTTCCGGCTTTGGCACTTTGCCAGGGCTGCGTATGGTATTTCTATTCAATCAACCAAGTTGTACGATGCTGGACGGAATTATTCTGTTTTCCATAAAAAACAAATTTGTCATCGGCGTGCTCATGCTGGCGCTGGTGGCCTGGGGGCTTTGGAGTGCGGCGCGTTTGCCGATCGACGCCGTGCCCGATATTACCAACAATCAGGTGCAGGTGATCACCGTATGCCCCACGCTGGCCACCCAGGAGGTGGAGCAACTCGTGACCTACCCCATCGAAAAAAGCCTGGCCAACCTGCCCGACCTCGTGGAAATGCGGTCCATCTCCCGGTTCGGCCTGTCGCTGGTCACACTGGTATTCGACGAATCGGTAAACATCTGGTTTGCCCGCCAACTCATCGGCGAAAAACTCAAGGAAGCCGAAGCGGCCATCCCCGCCGGTATCGGACGGCCCGAACTGGGCCCCGTGAGCACCGGCCTCGGCGAGGTGTACCAGTACGTCATTCATCCTCAAAAAGGCAGCGAAGACAAATACTCCGCCATGGACCTGCGCACCATGCAGGACTGGATCGTGGCGCGCCAGCTGTACGGCACGCCCGGCGTTGCCGAGGTGAACAGTTTCGGGGGTATACTGAAGCAATACGAAGTGGCGGTCAATCCCGAGCGGTTGCGCGCCATGGAGGTGACTATTCCGGAGGTATTCAATGCCCTGCGCCGCAACAACGAAAACACCGGCGGGGCCTATATCGATAAAAAACCCAACGCCTACTTTATCCGCGGCATCGGTCTGGTATCGAGCCTCGACGATGTGCGGAATATCGTGGTAAAAACCGACGTGAACGGCGTGCCGGTGTTTATCCGCGATGTAGCCCGGGTGCAATTCGGCGGTGCGGTGCGCTACGGCGCCATCACCTACAACGGCGAAAAAGAAGCCGTCGGCGGGGTCGTCATGATGCTCAAGGGCGCCAACAGTTTCGAAGTTGTGCGCCAGGTAAAAGCCAAAATGGAAACCATTCAGAAGTCGCTGCCGCCCGACGTGAAAATCGAAGCGTTTCTCGACCGTACCGACCTGGTACAGCGCGCCATCAGCACCGTGGAAACAAACCTTATCGAAGGGGCGCTCATTGTGCTTTTTGTGCTGGTGCTCTTTCTCGGCAACCTGCGCGCCGGGCTGATCGTGGCCTCGGCCATCCCGCTTTCCATGCTGTTTGCCCTGGGCATGATGGACTTGTTCGGCGTGTCGGCCAACCTGATGAGCCTGGGCGCCATCGACTTCGGGCTGATCGTCGACGGCGCCGTCATTATTGTCGAAGCCACCATGGCGCATTTGCTGCTGCGCAATACCGGCGTTCGCATGAGCCAGGCGGAAATGGACCGGGAGGTGTTTGTTTCCGCCTCCGGCATCCGCAACAGTGCCGCTTTTGGCGAAATCATCATTCTGATCGTGTACATCCCCATCCTGACGCTGATCGGGATTGAGGGCAAAATGTTTCGGCCAATGGCCCAAACAGTCAGCTTCGCCATTTTGGGCGCCCTGATTTTGTCGCTCACCTATATCCCCATGATGTGCGCCAAGTTTTTGCCAAAAAAAATGACGCACCGGCGGAATATCGCCGACCGCTTGATGGATTTTTTCCAGGCGCATTATGCACGGGTTATTCGCCTGGCAATCCGCTTCAAATATGCGGTGCTGACGGCCACCCTGGCCTTGCTGGCCGTCAGCCTGTTGTTGTTTGCCCGGATGGGCGGCGAGTTTATCCCGCAATTGAAAGAGGGCGATTACGCTTTCCACTGCATTTTGCCGCAAGGCAGTTCCCTCTCGCAAAGTGTCGAAACCTCCATGCAGGCCATGCGCCTGCTCCGGCAATTTCCGGAGGTAAAAATGGTGATCGGGAAAACCGGTAGTGCCGAGGTGCCTACCGATCCGATGCCACCGGAGGCGTCGGACATGATCATTGTGCTCAAGCCCATGAACGAATGGACGACCACCCGCGACTACAACGACCTGGCCGCCCGGATGATGGAAAAACTGGAGGTGATCCCCGGTGTGGTGTTCGAATCGAGCCAGCCGATCCAGATGCGGTTCAACGAACTGATGACCGGGGTACGCCAAGACGTGGCGGTCAAAATATTTGGTGAAAATATCGATACCCTCGCTGCGCTGGCACCCCGGGTGGCGGCCATCGTGCAGTCGGTGGAAGGCGCTTCCACGCCGCAGGTGGAACGCACAACCGGCCTGCCGCAGATCACCATCGACTACGACCGCCGCCGCATCGGCAACTACGGCATGAACATCGAAGACATCAACCATGTCATCAGCACAGCCTTCGCCGGCGCAGTGGCAGGCGTGGTGTTTGAGAATGAACGCAAGTTTGACCTGGTCGTCCGGCTCGACAGTGCCAGCCGCCGCTCGATCGACGATGTGCGCAACCTGTTTATCCCCACGCCTTCCGGCCGGCAGGTTCCGCTCAGCCAGGTGGCCACGGTGACGTTTCGCGAGGGACCGGCCCAGATCAGCCGCGAAGCAGGCAAGCGCCGCATCGTGATCGGTTTTAATGTTCGGGGCCGCGACGTGCAGTCGGTTGTGCGCGACATTGAGGCCAAACTCGCCCAAGAGGCGCCGCTGCCCACGGGGTATTACTACACCTTCGGCGGCACGTTTGAAAACCTGGAACAAGCCTCCGCCCGGCTTCAGATAGCCGTTCCGGTGGCATTGGCCCTGATTTTCATGCTCCTGTTTTTGACCTTCAACTCGTTCAAGGAAGCCGCCCTCATCTTTACAGCCATCCCGATGGCGGCGGTGGGCGGAGTGTTTGCCCTCCTGTTGCGCGGCATGCCGTTTTCGATCTCGGCAGGTGTGGGTTTCATCGCGCTGTTCGGGGTGGCGGTACTGAACGGGATCGTGCTGATCGCTACGTTTAACCAACTGCTAAAAGACGGCCTGGACGACCCCGTGCAGCGGGTGCTCGAAGGTACGCGCCTGCGCCTGCGTCCGGTGCTGATGACGGCGACGGTGGCTTCGCTCGGCTTTTTGCCGATGGCACTTTCCAGCGGCGCCGGCGCGGAAGTCCAAAAACCGCTGGCTACGGTGGTTATCGGCGGACTGATTACGGCAACCTTCCTCACGCTGGTGGTGCTGCCGCTGTTGTACCTGTTCATTTTCAGGAAAAAAAAGTGGCCGGGTGCGGCGGTACTGCCGGTTTTACTGCTGTTGTTTTTCGGAAACCCGGCTTCGGCCCAACGGCGGATTTCGCTGGACGAGGCCCTGCAATCGGGTTTGCAACAAAACCTGCTCGTGCAAGCCGGCGCCCTGGAAATTGAAAAAGCCCGGGCAAGCGTCGGCACGGCTTTCGACCTGCCGAAAACGGGCGTCTTTGTTGAAAATGAGGATATAAACGCCGAAAATGCCCGGGGCATCCTCAAAATCGGCCTTTCGCAGTCGGTCCAGTTTCCTACGGTATACCGGGCGCGGCGGAAATTGTTTGAAACACAGCTGGCGTTTGCCGAAGGCGAAAAAACGCAATACGAAGCGGAATTGAAACGGGACATCCGGGCGGCCTATTTCCAGTTGTGGTTTATCCAGGAAAAACGGCTGCTCTACGGCGAGTTGGACACACTGTACGCTCAACAGGCGCGAGCGGCGGCGCTGCGCGCCCAAACGGGCGAAAGTTCCGGCCTGGAGCAGCTGGCCGCGGCGGCGCGTTTGCGCGAATTGCGCGCCCGGGCCCAACAACTCGACCAGGAGTTGGCCGCTCAACAGCAAACACTCCTGCGTTTGCTCAACGGCACGGAGCCGGTGTTGCCCGAGGCAGCTGCCCTGCCGAAATTGGCGGCCCCTGTCGGTTCGGACGTTGCCGAACACCCCATGCTGCGCCTGCAACAACAGCAGTTGGAGGTGGCCGGGGCCGGGGTGTATTTGCAGAAACAGCATTTGAAACCGGAGCTTTGGGGGCGCTTTTTTTCGCAGTATTTATACGGTATCCGGCCGGCGTTTTCCGGTTTTTCGGTGAGCGTGGGTGTGCCTTTGGCGGGAAAAAGTTTTCGGCAGAAAATAAAAGCTGCGCAAATCGGGGTGGAAGCGGCGCAAAAGCAGCTGGACTACCAGGCACTCTGGCTGAAAACCAGCCGGGCTGCCGCGCAGGCTGAGTTAGCGAAGAGCGCCGGCGGGCTTGCTTATTACGAAACAACGGGCCTGGCGCAGGCCAATGAAATTGTGCTGGCGGCCAACACCGCCTATGCTTCCGGCGCGATCAGCTTCGCGGAACAGGCGCAGTACCTCGCCCAGGCCGTCGGCATCCGGGAGGCTTATTTGGAAAACCTGAACCAGTACAACCAGGCGGTCATTCGCCTCTATTTTCTTAACAATCAATAAATAATGATGAATGATGAATGATGAGTTTGATTCGTCTGCAGCGGTTTTGATTGAATCTGCCACATAAATTTTAACGCTATCCGATAGTTTTTGAAAAACACGATCATGAAAAAATATAGCAATAACACGGCGTTGCTGGCTTTGGCAGCGGCCTTGTTTTTTAACAATTGCCACAGCCATGCGCCCGGCGAAGCGGAGCACAGCCACGATGGCGAGCACATCGAAGCGGGCCATCAACATGAAAACCTGACGGAGGTGCAGCTGACCCGTGAACAACTGACGGCCATCAAGCTGAAACTGGGCAATGTGGAACAGAAAAACCTGAATTCCACGCTGAAAGCCAACGGCTACCTGCGCGTGCCCAACCAGAACAAGGCCAGTGCGACCTCCCTGTACGGCGGCGTGGTACAAACACTGCGGGTGCAGCCGGGCAATGTGGTACGTGCGGGGCAGGTGGTGGCCACCATCGCCAACCCGCAAATCATCCCGATGCAGGAGGAATACCTGACGCTGGCCTCCCGGATCGGGCTGGCCGAGCAGGAACTTCAGCGCCAGCAGGAACTGACGGCGGGCAATGCCGGGGCGCGCAAGAACCTGCAACAGGCGGAAGCCGATCTGGCAGGGCTTCGGGTGCGCCGGGCTTCGTTGCGGCAGCAATTGCAGCTGATGGGTATCGCCGTAGAGCAGTTGAGCAGTGAAAATCTGGTATCGGCGCTGGCCGTGCGCAGCCCCTTGAGCGGAAAAGTGCGCGACGTGCTGGTGCAAATCGGGTCGTACCTGGACGTGAATACCCCCGTAGCCGAAATTGTGGACAACAGCCGCTTGCACCTCGATTTGTTTGTCTATGAGCAGGATCTGCCGCGTTTGCACAACAAGCAAATTATTCATTTCACGCTGACCAACAATCCCGGCAAGGAATACGACGCGAAAATTTATTCCATCGGCAATGCCTTTGAAGAAGCGACCAAAACCATCCCGGTGCACGCCCACGTGCAGGGCGACAAAAACGGGTTGATCGAAGGGATGAGCATTACGGCAGTGGTCAGTTTGGGCGCTGCGACGGTACCGGCAGTACCTGTGGGCGCCATTGTGACGCACGACGGGCAGGATTTTGTCTTCATTCAGCATACGGAGCAGCCGGACGACGGGGCGGTGGTTTTCAAAAAAATACCGGTGCGCCGTGGCGTGTCCGATGTGGGCTTTGCCGAGATCACGCCGTTGGGCAACCTGCCGAAAGAGGCGAAGGTGGTGGTGGAAGGCGCTTTTTTCCTGTTGGCGAAGTTGACGAATCTTGGGGAAGGGCATGCGCATTGAGGGGGGAGGCGATTCCCATAAAAACGGCTTGTTGTGCTCTGACCGGCAATTTTGTTAAAAGCCGATGTGGTCCGGAAATCTTAACTAAAAGCCTTTAGCTGCCTGGTTTAAGTTGTTTTAACTTTGCATTAATCCAGCAGGTTTTCGTCTCAATTTTAACCAATGCCCATGATTTACAAATCGTTGGTTATTAATTATTTACCGGCATGGATGCTATGCCCTTTTTGGGATATATATTAATTTAATTACACGAGGTCAGCCCTACACACTATAAGAAATAGCAGTTCCCAATGCTGCTTTTTCAGTGCCACTAAACTGATCCGAATCATTGCCCAGACGAGTTATTAGGTAACGATAGCCGAGATTATCGAGGCGAACAATTTTCCGACCAGAGTCCAAATTTCGTAAACAGACTGTTAGTAGCATTCCATAGTTATTTAACAACCCGCGTTGTTAATGATCTCGGCAGTCCTTTAAAAATAGCCTTTTTTTGAATCCTAACCATTACCCCTCATTAAAATGCAACGCCTAATGCTTTAATTCCAATCACACATCATCCTCCCGGTTTTAGTTTCCTACCTAGTTATTTCAATGAAGTTTTATAACGTATTCGTGCTTCAAATGCCTTAATGAAGCAATGCACCGCCAAGTTGGAAAGATATTTTCGATCCACGTTGTTAAACCCTTGAATTTCATCCTAAATACACAAACCGATGATTAAGCATTCCCAAAGTAGTTTCCGTCCTTCTTTTTGTATGCGACAAATTGGTACTAGTATCTTTTTGTTAGGCTTGAGTCTGTTTCCGAATCTCCTTCAAGCACAAAATTTTAACCCCGTATTTACAGGGCCATATGAAATCATATCGGGCCGTTTCTTTGTCCGTACTTACTTGGTTTATATTGAAACAGAAAGCAATCCTTGGGCAACCAATTTAGGGCAGTCTGAGTTGGAACGGCGTACTGCGCGTTCTTTTGAGTTGCTAAATACTGTTTTCAATCCATACGATATCTATTTCGTTCCCGGAGAAATCGATGGAAAATGTTATGATACTGTTAAGCATATAGCTTCAAATCCTTTACCTGAATATTCTGATGGAATAACGGTACACATTTTTTCTGATGAAAACGAACCAGACACACCATATGCAACAGGCCAGGTATATAGCACAGGACTACCTGCAAAAGTGTGCTTTGTTCGAGGAAGTGAAGATAATATCCCTGGAAGCAACCTTCCTGTCTTGATACATGAAATTGGACATTGTCTGGGTTTGGCGCACACCTTTGCAAATACAGATACTGCCAATGTTTACACTGTTAGCCAATCATGTTCTTCAGGAAGTTGCATCGGCGATCCTACAAACGACCCGGACCATTGCTGTGGTGATCTCATTGATGATACGCCAAAGCATGGAATATCCACATTTATCGAGATTAAAGAAGATTGTTGTTGTTCCGAGGATCCCCAAAATGTAGGCGTGGATATTTTTACGAACTACATGAGCTATAGTTATCCAACCAAGTGCCGGAATAAATTTACCCCGTTACAGGCCCAACGAATGCGCATGTATCTAAATTATTCTACCACATTGGCAGACGTTCTTATCCAACCCGAAAGCATTTCAACCGGAAGCCCGGTAACCTGGAACACAGCGCAAAGTAAATTTACGAATATTGAAATCCCAGATGGTGCAACGTTGACAATCGGTGCTACGCTGTCGATGGCTCCCGGAACCTATATTATAGTTAGACGTGGGGGTAAGTTGGTGGTTAACGGAACTATCACAGCCGGATGTGGTGGCATGTGGGGAGGAATCATTGTAGAAGGGGAAGGGAATTCGCCGCAAAAAGTAAACGGGCAATATTCTTCAGCGCAAGGCCTGCTAATCCTGAGCGCTTACAGCCTTATTGAACATGCCCTTGTAGGTGTCGGCATTCATGGTGAAGAGCCTAATGATGTAGATTATAGCGGCGGTATTGTAGAACTTAAGGGTGCGATAAGAAACTGTACTTTTGGCGCCCGTTTTGAGCGCTACCGCAATGGTACGGAACCCAATGCAGGTACCGTCAGGGCATATTTTCTGTTGGATGATGATTATCGCAACACTGAAAATACCAAACCTGTCCTGATGCAGATGCGGGAAATAAACCGCCTGAACATTTCGACTTCATGGTTTTACGATAATCGCACGCAGGGTTGTGAAGGCCGGAGGTCTCGCGCTGATGGAATCGTAGCTGACGACGCGTCGTTTTATGTGGCTACATCACAATTTCGGAATCTTGATCGCGCCATTTTGGCCGACCCATTGTATTCCGGCGGCTACGGCAGTTATCAGGTTAGAGGCAGTTGGTTTTTCAATAGCTACACCGATATTTATTCGGCATTGCCCGATCCTTTCATCATTACCGGGAATACTTTTAGCGTAGGCCGGCCAACCATGTGTCCGGTGATTTCTCAAGTACCAGAACTTCGTGGAATTCATTTGTTTGGTGGCAATTTGCCTGAAGGAATTACATTATCCAACAACAACTTTATTTTAGGGAATAATGATACCGACGACATGCCGGTCGGAGTCGACTGTTTTAGTACGGGTAGCATGGAAAATTTTATTCGAAAAAACACCTACACGAATCTGAATTTTGGCAATCGGGCATCTGGTAATAATGGCGGTAACACCGGCCTTCGATACGAGTGTAATACAACAGATAATATCTTGGCTGATTATTTGGTTACGGCGGGTGGGTCGGTGCGAAATATTCAGGGAGATTTAGATTTACAAACCAGCACCACCACTGCAGCCGGTAACATATTCGCAGCATCCACAGTAACAGAAAGATGGCATAACGACGGCGCACCTGTAACCTACTATTACCTAGATGTGCCAGAGCAAGATCCATCAAGCGGATCAATAGGGATAGATGCATTTCCGGCAGATCAACCCAATTCGAATTGCTCAACTACCGTTGAACCCTGCCCGCCGCCATGCGAGGCAGAACCGGAAAAAAGAAAAAGCCGGTTCTTTCAGGAAAAATCAGACTGGCTGGCTAAAAAAGCAATATTCCCTACCCTGACAGATACTGTTGCTCAAGAAACATTGTTCCTGGAAATTATTGCGCACCGGTCGGCGATGGATATTGAGGCCGGTAAAGTAATTCGTGATTGGGCTATGGACAGTACCGGCGCCAAAGTAGATTCCGTGTTGGTTTGGACAGAACACCTGGCTACTTACGAGGCGGATTTGCGATTGGCCCGCCATGCTTTTTTTACCGGCGATTTATCTGCCTATGAGCAATGGATAGCAGATATCCCCATCCAGAATGAGCTCTCCTCCGAACAATCGGCAGAACTGAACGATTTTGCCCAGATGCTTTCAACCCTTCAGCCCTATGTACAATCAGGAAAGCCGCTTTATGCTTTGCCAAATAGTCTGCTCGATAGCCTCGAATATTGGGCTTCGGATTGTTCAGAGCCGGGTTATATTGCCAAGGTCATTTTAAGGCGCAATGGGCGGGAAACGGAGACCCAATGCGGCGAAACGGAGAGTGAACGTCCAGTAGTTTCACAATCTATCCTCTCTCCTTCTCTCAATATTCGCATTTATCCCAACCCTACCAAGGGTGCTTTTTTTGTAGAATTCCCGCAGAAGGATGGCCCGATGCGACTTGTTTTGCAAACAGTGGATGGTCGCACTTTAGCCTTGGAGCAAACGCTTGCAACTCCAGGGCTCGTTGAGACCTCAAATCTCTTACCCGGCATCTACATATGCCGTGTTTCCAACAGCGCCGGGACAAGTTTTGTTTCTAAAATAGTGATCTCCCGTTGATTTAAAACTTAGCGGCACAAGCCTTTTGTTGGCTTGTGCCGCTTTAATTATTTGTCATGCGATTGTTCTTTGTAATGATCTGGATGCAATTAGCCTTTTCTGCCTTTTCGCAACCAGGATTTAACCGGATTTATGATCTTGGGTATCCCCGCAATCAATTCCGCAATTTAATAGTCTACCAAGATACCATCATAGCCTTTGGCATAGCGCGTACGGATACTTTCCCCGACCTCCAATGTCTTTTTCTAGCGCGATTTGATTCCAGCGGCACAGCCATTGACTCCAAGCTTATTTGTGATTCTTTAGGGGATTATCTTTCAATGAATATTAATTGGGCTGAAATAATAAGTACTTCGGACGGTGGTTACGCTTTAACTGCCGCTTCCATTATTCGCAATAACGGAGTATTTGTTAAACTAAGTCAGGACTTGTCTGTAGAATTTATTCAGGAATATCCTGATTCTGTGAATCTCGTTGAAATCTATAATTCGATAGTAGAATTACCAGATGGGTACCTCTTGGGAGGATATGTTCAGCGACCAAATTATTTGCAGGACGCCTTTCTTCGAAAGGTGGACAAACAAGGTAACTCAGTTTGGTTTTCGTATTATGGCGAATACGATGTTGTTGATTTTTTTTCAAATTACTACAAGTTAAATGATTCCATTGTTGCATATGTTGGCGGATATATTTTAAATCAAAATATTCTTGATGGCAGAGGTCCTTGGTTGGCATTGGTAAATGTTCAAGATGGCGAAGTAACTAAGGAATGGAGACCTTCAGGATCATACCTCGAATGGTTGCATTACATCTATCCAATTTCAAGTAAAAATTGGCTTTTGTATGGGAAAAAAGCTTTTCAGGCTAATCCTACGAAGGTGATGCCCTTTTGGGCACTAGTTGATACTTCATTCAACGTAATAGATACCCGCCTTTTCGGACCAGGCTTAAACGTTTCCAACTTTCTTTGGGATATGGAACCCACTCCTGATGGCTCCTTTATTACGGTAGGTCAGGTAAATGCGAAAAACCCAAATACGGAACCAACAGCAGTTTACGGGTGGGTATATAAAGTATCTCCGGATTTGGATAGCCTTTGGTCTCTGCAAGTTATTCCGCCGGTTGGTGATCCCAAGAATTATGGGGGCTATTTAGGCGGTGTCGGCATATTGAGCAGCGGCAATATGATAGCCGGAGGGTATGCCAATTCTATTGAGGGAATTCATCCCTGGTTAGTAAAATTCACACCCGATGGGTGCATAGACACCTTATGGTGCGCTACCACGCCGGTTTGGGAGCCTTATGAGTTGGAGTGGCACAAGCAGCCGGTTGTTCAGTTGCACCCCAATCCGGCACAGGGTTTTGTCTCGGTTGAGTTACCGGACTACGGCACAGAAGCGACCCTGGAGTTATTCAGTGTCGAAGGAAGGGTTTGTTTGCGGCAAAGCGTTCCGAATTCCGGGCCGATTGACGTCTCTCAATTGGTCCCCGGGTATTATGTTTGCCGGGTTACGATGGGGGAGTCCCAAGCGGCTTACTACGCGCCTTTGATTATCGCACGTTGATCATTTTCTCAAGTGCGTAGTAAATATTCAAACAGAGGCTTCAAACTACCCACCGGCAATTTTTTCAACCAAACCTATATAGCATTCGCTCTGAAGGGAACCTTGAATGTAAAATCAGTTTGAGCGAACGAAGTTAATTTAAATTAAATGTTGCATGGCGCTCTTTGACCTGATTCAAGACCGCGTTAACGAACGCCAATGGTTTTTTAGTTGCGTATAACTGTTGTTATGGGAATAAAATTGGGTACAGAATCCGGTACGGAATTCGCACTTGTACTAACACGTACTAATCGTTACTAGGGCAATAAAATGCGCACTTTTGGCATTTAACACGAAATAAAGCCCACTAACAACCGCTAACAATCCCGGGGCCTTAACTTTGCATTAACACTAAAAAACAGTATTTGGCAGTTTCCTTGTTCTAAACATTACGTCCCAAAAGCAAAACAATCCGAAAGGATAATCGTAAACCAAACCATATCGTGATGAAAAATTTGCTTTTTCTGCTGTTGTTTGCCCCGTTTGCCTTGTCGGCCAACCAGGGCGGCCCCAGCCTCGACGCCATATCCAAAGCCCTGAGTGCCGGCGATGCCGATGGCCTTGCCCAGTATTTTGGCGACAACGTCGAGATATCAATCCTGGATAACGAGCAGCTTTATTCCAAGGCAAAGGCCACGGAAATACTGCGTGCTTTTTTCAACTCGAACAAGCCTAAAACGTTCAACCAGGTGCACCAGGGTACCAGCCGTGAAAACAGCGACCAGTACTGCATTGGTAACATGACGGCGTCGAGCGGTTCTTACCGGGTCTATATTTACCTGAAAATGAATGGCGCCAACACCACCATTCAGGAAATCCGCTTCGACAAAGGCTAAACAATAAACCATATTCAAGTTAAATATCAACGGCCCGGCGCGACTTCGCACCGGGCCGTATTTTTAAACGCACGCTAAATTTACCGCCGATGCAAAAACTTATTTTCTTCGCATTGATCCTTGCCCTGCCTGGAACGTTCACCGCACAAACCGGAACCTGGAAAACAATCGACGACAATACCGGCGAAGCCAAAAGCCATGTGCAACTCGTTGAAAAAGACGGAAAACTGACCGGGAAAGTGGTCAAACTGCTCAAATCGGCGCCCGACCGGCGCTGCGACAAGTGCCCGGGCGAGCGCAAAAACCAGCCGGTTTTGAACATGGTCATCCTGGAAAACATGCAAAAAAAGGAAGGGCACTGGCAATCGGGCCGCATCCTCGACCCGGAAAAGGGCAAATGGTACACCTGCAGCATGTGGCTCAAAGACGGCGACCCGAATGTGCTGGTGGTACGCGGGTATATTGGCCCGTTTTACCGGACGCAATATTGGTACCGGGTGGATTAAGCGCGTGTCCAAAATCCCTGCCCAGTCAGTTCGCTGCGCGACGATCAATTTTTCAAGCCACCGAATCACCGGCGAGGCCACGAAAAAAAATTTAGGACACAAGGTTGCACGGATTGGACAGTCGGTCTATCTTTGCCCCCGCTTTGACAAAAAGCAGTTGTGTTTGGCCCATGGTGTAATCGGTAACACAGCAGATTTTGGTTCTGTTATTCAGGGTTCGAGTCCTTGTGGGCCAACAAAAAAACCCCGTTCCATTTATTTTGGAACGGGGTTTTCGCTTTTTTACCCAACCCGCCTCTAATTCAAGTTGATTTTGCTGCGCCCGAAATACGCCGGTTTGGGTTTATGGCCGGCCTTCCCGTCTAATTGCTCGGTTAAATCGAGTAATTGCGTGATGGCTTGCAGGGGTTGTTCTTCCGGTGTTTTCCCTTGCAAACGGTCCAATGCAATTTCCAGGTCGGCGATCGTCGTCTGGATTGAGGGCAACGGCCGGTGCAGGATGAGGCGGATCACACCTTCCGGGTCGATGATGTACAGCAGCCTGTCCATGGGCGGTGTGATCCGTCGGCCGGTGGCCATGCCGTACAGGGCGGCGATCTTGTGCTCGGGATCTTCAATAACGGGCGCCTTCAAAAATATACCGAGGTAGCGCCGTACGATATCCGACCAGTCGTTTTGCCGAATGCTTTCGTTGGCGAGCACGAGGAGCTTTGTCCGGCGTTCGTTCAGCCAACGCTCTTTCATGGCCAGAAAGTTGGAATACATACGCCAGGCTGAGGTGAAATTGGCCGGGTGGGCAAAAAAGATGCACCAGTATCCCTTGCTGAATTCGGGAAAGCGCACCAGGCCTTTGGGGGTTTGTACCTCAAATTGAGGGGCGTAATCGCCTATTTTTGGAAGGGCAGGATAGTCTGACAACATGGTTGAACCGGAGAAGAATTGGGTAAATGAAGGTCAAAAATAACCTGTTTTCCCGGAAGGCAGCAAGTCAATCGCCGGATTAACCTTTCCGGAGGCTCTTTCTGGCGAAAAATTCGACAAACCCGGACGCTTTGCTCCGGCCCCTTCTGCGGTTGCCGAATTGCCTGTTTACCTTTGCGCTTTCCCCGCTGACAATTTATTTAACCATGACGCGACTTTTAACTCTGTTTTTCCTTACAACCCTCGCCATGCCCGCCGACGCTCAAACAACCCAATCACCGCTTCGCAAAACCATTCGCAGTGCCTGGGAATTTC
This sequence comes from uncultured Saprospiraceae bacterium, assembly GCA_964484205.1. Lineage (GTDB taxonomy): Bacteria > Bacteroidota > Bacteroidia > Chitinophagales > Saprospiraceae > M3007. Next base: position 91,396 of record CAZAEZ010000019.1, read on the forward strand.
GCCAGGCCCAAACCGGCGCCTGGCATCCGACTGCTATCCCCGTCAGCGTGCACACGGCGCTGTTGAAAACCAAGCTGATCGAAGACCCGTTCTACGGCGCCAACGAAGAAACACTCCAGTGGATCGAGCAGGAAGACTGGGAATTCCAGTGCACTTTCGACGTAGACAGCCTCACGCTGCAACGCAAACACATCGAAATGGTGTTTCGCGGCCTCGATACCTACGCGCATGTTTACCTGAACGACAGCCTGATCCTGGAGGCAGACAATATGTTCCGCAGCTGGCAAACCGATGTCAAAAAATACCTGAAACCCACCGGCAACCGCCTGCATATTTATTTTGAAAGCCCGGTCAAAAAAGTAGCCTCCGAGTGGGAAAATCTCGGCTATGAGTTGCCCGGCGGTATCCGCACCATGACCCGCAAAGCCCAGTTCCACTACGGCTGGGACTGGGGGCCCCGCTTCGCCGGCTGTGGCATTCTCAACATGCCCGAACTGGTGGCTTGGGATGATTTTATCCTCGAAAATGTCTTTATCACACCGCAGCGTATCAAGGACGACGAAGCCGTCATGGTTGCCCGCTTCCGCTACCGTTCCGACATTGAAGCCCCGGTTACCATCGCATTCAAGGAGTCAAAAAGCAAATCCATCGAGCAACGGACGATCTACCCTGGTGTGCACGAAGACTCGGTCACCTATTCCGTGCGCGATCCAAAACTCTGGTGGTGTGCCGGCATGGGCGAACCGCATTTGTACGATTTTAGCCTGGACATCAAAAAAGATATCCAACTACTCGATAAAGCAGACGTGCGCGCCGGTATCCGGACCATCGAACTGGTCACAGAGCCCGACAGCGCCGGCGAAACATTCTATTTTAAACTCAACGGCAAACCCGTTTTCACCAAAGGCGCCAATTACATTCCGCAGGATATTTTCCAGGACCGGGTGCGCCCCGACCAGTACAAGCGCCTGCTCGACGATGCAGTGGCTGCCAACATGAACATGTTGCGCGTATGGGGTGGCGGTATTTACGAAGACGAACTTTTTTATCAACTCTGCGACGCGCGCGGCATTCTCGTCTGGCAGGATTTTATGTATGCCTGCGCCATGTACCCCGGCAACGGCAAATTTGTCAAAAATGCCGCCGCCGAAGCGGTAGAACAGATCGAACGCCTGCGCCAGCACCCCTGCATCGCGCTTTGGTGCGGCAACAACGAAAACAACGAAGCCTGGCACAACTGGGGCTGGCAAATGCAGTTCACCGAAGCGCAACGCGAACAAATCTGGCGCGACTACAAAAACCTGTTCAACGATATTCTGCCAACCTACGTGACCAATTACGGCGGCGGGGTACCCTATTGGGAAAGCTCGCCCCGGTACGGCCGCGCCAACCCGAAATCCCTAACCGAGGGCGACGCCCACTACTGGGGCGTCTGGCACGACGAGGAGCCGTTTGACATGTTCAATAAAAAAGTGCCGCGGTACATGAGCGAATTCGGGTTTCAGGCTTTCCCGGATTGGGCGACGATCGAATCGTTTTCCCAACCCGAAGACCGGAAACTCGACAGCAAGGTGATGCTTACCCACCAGAAACACCCGCGCGGCAACGCCCTCATTGCCGAGTACCTCAAGCGCGACTACCGCCAGCCCAAAAATTTCGAAGACTTTGTGTACATCAGCCAGCTGCTCCAGGCCGAGGGCATGCGCACCGGCCTCGAAGCGCACCGGCGCAACAAACCCTACTGCATGGGCACCCTGTACTGGCAACTCAACGACGTGTGGCCGGTAGCTTCCTGGTCGAGCATCGACTACTACGGCCGCTGGAAAGCGCTGCACTACTACGTACGCGATGTGTTCCGGCCCGTGGCGGCCTTGCCCATCGTGGAAGACGATATTTTGAAAATTTATGCGAGCTCCGATTTGCCCAACGACACCTCAGTTACCATTCAGGTGCGGGCCCTGACTCTGGAAGGAAAAACGCTGAGCGATGTAACCAAACCGGATGTGTTGCTCAAACCCGATTCCAGCCGGATGATCTGGCAGGGATACCTGAAAACCGTATTGGATAAACACAAGGAAGAAAATGCCGTGGTGGATATTGTGCTGCGCAACCAGGCCGGACAGGTGCTGCACCAGCGCCGTTTTTACCTGGTGCCGCCCCGAAAACTGGCGCTTCCGCGCACCCGGGTAAACTTGCAGGTGACGCAGGTTACCGCCGGCTACCAACTCAGCCTGGAAAGCGCCAGCCTGGCCAAAAATGTATACTTGCACGCCGATGTTCCCGGCCGTTTTTCCGACAATTATTTTGACCTGTTGCCCGGCGAACGCCGCACGGTGCTGTTCAAAACGGAGAGTATCCTGGATACCCCGCAGGAGGCGTTTTCGGTAAAACATTTGCAGGAGACGTATTGAGTTTACCACGGAGGCATGGAGAACACGGAGTGATGCATACTCGGAAAATTAAAACTCCGTGTCCTCCATGCCTCGTATGTTTGTTAGACTATGCAGGCACTCGTCCTACGACTCGAAGTCGTAGGACGAGTAAAATGCCTCCGTGTCCTCCGTGCCTCCGTGGTGTAAATTCACTCCGGAATTCCATAATTTTACCAGCCTCTTAACGCAGAAAAACAACGACGAATAATGACAGAAAAACCCTGGTTGCAAAATTATCCCAAAGGCGTACCGGCCAACATCGACGATGCCGCTTACCCGCGTCTGGTGGATATGCTGGACGAATGCCTGAAAAAATACCACGACCTGACGGCGTTTATTTTTATGGGCAAAACACTCACATTCGGCGAGGTGGATGCCCTGAGCAATCAGTTTGGCGCCTACCTGCAATCGCGGGGCCTGGAGCCCGGCGACCGTATCGCCCTGATGATGCCCAACATGCTGCAGTATCCCATTGCGCTGTTCGGCGCCCTGCGGGCCGGCCTCATCGTGGTGAACACCAACCCGCTGTACACACCGCGGGAAATGCGGCACCAGTTTGTGGATTCCGGCGCCAAAGCCATCGTCATCGCCGAGAACTTTGCCGCCAATCTGGAGCAAATCATCGGAGAAACCCAGATCAAAACGGTGATCGTGACCAGCATCGGCGAGATGCTGGGGTTCAAAGGCAAAATTGTAAACTTCGTGGTGCGGCGTATCAAAAAAATGGTGCCCAAATTCAACCTGCCCAACACCGCTGCATTTATGGACGGCCTGGCGCAGGGCAAGAAATTTACCATCAAGCCTTTCGAGTCGGGCCCCGACGATACCATCATTCTCCAGTACACCGGCGGCACCACCGGCGTTTCCAAGGGCGCCATGCTCACCAACCGCAACCTGGTGGCCAACATGCAGCAAATACGCGCCTGGCTGTCGCCGGTGCTGCCCGAGCGCGAAGTCGTGGCGCTCTGCCCGTTGCCGCTGTACCATATTTTTGCCTTTACCGTCAATTGCCTGGCCTTTATGAGTGTGGGCGGGCGCAACGTGCTCATCGTCAATGCCCGCGACCTGCCTGCCCTGATCAAGGAATGGCGCACCCACCGGCCCAATATTTTCACCGGGGTGAACACGCTGTTCAACGCGCTGCTCAACCACCCCGATTTTGCCGGCCTCGACTTCAGCGGCCTCAAAGCAACCGTTGGCGGTGGCATGGCCGTGCAACGCGCCGTAGCCGAGCGCTGGCAACAGGTGACGGGCTGTCAGCTCACCGAAGGCTACGGCCTTACTGAAGCCAGCCCGGTCCTCAGCGTCAACCCGATCGGCCCCGAAATGCGCCTGGGCACGATTGGTATGCCCGTACCGTCGACCGATATCCGCATCGTGAACACCATGGGAAAAGTGGCCAACGTGCGCGAAACCGGCGAAATTCAGGCCAAGGGTCCCCAGGTGATGAAAGGCTACTGGCAGCGCCCGGAAGCCACGGACGAGGTAATCCAGGACGGCTGGCTCAGTACCGGCGATATCGGCTTCATGTCGGAAGACGGCTTTTTCCAGATCGTCGACCGCAAAAAAGATATGATCCTGGTATCGGGTTTCAATGTGTTTCCCAATGAAGTGGAAGACGTAATTGCCTCCAACCCCAAAGTGCTGGAGGTAGCGGCTGTGGGCATTCCGGATGAAAAATCGGGTGAAGTGGTCAAAGTATTTATTGTAAAAAAAGACCAGAGCCTGACGAAAGAAGAAGTCATCGCTTTTTGCAAATCGCAGATGACCGGCTACAAAGTGCCCAAAGAGGTGGAATTCCGGAAAGAATTGCCCAAGACGAATGTGGGGAAGATTTTGCGCAGAGCGCTGCGGGAATCATGAATGGTCAATGATTCAAAAACTACACCGGATATTCCACAAAATTTCGCGGTGTCTCATACAACCTGACGTGCAGATCGTACTGTTCGGGGAGGTGTTTGCGCAGGATTTGCCAGATCACCACAACGATGTTTTCCGCCGTTGGGATCAGGTTTCGAAATTCTTCGGTATCCAGGTTTAGGTTTTTGTGGTCGAAGCGGCGCTCGATTTGCTCCCGGATCAGGTCGGCCAGCCAGCCCAGGTCGACCACCATGCCCGTATCCGGGTCGATTTCTCCGGCTACTTTTACTTCCAGTTCGTAGTTATGTCCGTGCCAGTTCGGGTTGTTACACAGGCCGAAAATCTGGTCGTTTTTGGCATCCGTCCAGGCCGGATTGTAGAGCCGGTGGGCGGCGTTAAAATGGGCTTTGCGAATAACAGCTACTTTCATCGGGTGGTATTGCTTTGGTTTCTACATCGGCAGTAATGTTGCCACAACAACGAAACAGCCAATACAACCGGCGGTTTTGCAAATACGGAAAAATAACTCAATCCGGCAATCAGTCCAGCACTCAATGATTTACCTTACCTTCGCCTTCACCTAGTTGAAATACCAACCCCGGTCAGTAGTTTCGAGTAGGAAGCGCAGGAATAGCATGGAGGCGGTTGCAGGTAAGAAAGCAGTTAATTGTGGCATAATACGGCAGAAGATAGCGCCGGGCCACGATATCAACCAGATAGAACAGCGTCAGAGACAGTTTAGCGCCCGGCCTGTTCAAAAACACTTGCCAAAGGGATAGAGCCAGTACCGGCCCTTTTCCGCCTGCTGTCGATTTCCAATACATCCTGCCTGCCTGTGCGATACGCTGGCCTGAATACGGCCCGGCTTTCAATTATTTTGATCCGGTCTGCTTGTTGTATAACGTAATGTAGGATGAAAACCCTTGGGCAACAACGCGCGAAGACACACCTGCACCGGCTGTACCACAGCCGGCGGGTTCCGCATGCCATGTTGTTCCTGGGCAATACCGGATGGGGCACGCTTGAATTGGCGCTCGAATTTGCCCAATGGCTCCAGTGCGAAGCGCCGGGGGAAAATTCGGAAGGCCCCTGCGACGCTTGTAATTCCTGCCATAAAGCCGCCCAGTTTATCCATCCGGATATCCATTATTCCTACCCCACGGTGGGCACCAATGCCGTAAGCACTACCGTCGTCGGAGCGTGGCGGGAAGCACTGCACCAAAACCCCTGGCTCGATGTGAATACCTGGCTTCAACGCCTCGGCGCCGAAAACAAACAGGGGAACATTACCAAAGAAGAGTGCAACGCCATTATTAAAAAACTGAGTTTCAAAGCATTCGAAGGCCGCTACAAAATCCTGCTCCTGTGGCTGCCCGAATACCTCGGCAAAGAAGGCAACCGCCTGCTCAAACTCATCGAAGAGCCCCCGGAACAAACGATTTTTCTGCTGGTCGCCGAAAATGCCGAACTGATCCTGCCGACCATCCTTTCCCGCTGCCAATTGGTGAAAAGCGATCCGCTGACCGACGACGAAATTGCGGGAGCCCTTCAGGAAAAACGGAAACTGGATGCCACCCGCGCACAACAAATTGCCTTCCTGGCAGGCGGTGATTTTAACCGCGCGCTCCACCTGGCCGATACCCCCGAAAACGACGACGCCGGCCTGCTGCTCGATTGGCTGCGCAAATGCTACCGCGGCAACGGCATCGAGCTGGTGCAATGGACCGAGCATTTTGCCAAACTCGGCCGTGAAAACCAGAAGCAGTTTTTGCAGTATGCCCTGCATTTTATGCACGAATTGCTGGCACTGGTCGTTGCCCAAAAAACAACCCTCCGCCTCCGCCCCGAAGAGTTACAAACCGCCCAAAATATGGCGGGCATTATGACCTTCGAAAAAATAAACCACCTGGTCCGGATTCTGGGTGAAAACAGCTATTACATCGAACGAAATGCCAACCCAAAAATCCTTTTTTTAGACAGCTCCATTCAGATCAACCGGATACTGAAGAGCAGCTGAACGAGTTGTTGGCTTTTGGCTAGTAGCCATTGGTTGCGCCCGGTGTATTGAAAAATTGAAACTGTAAACTATCGTCCGAATTAGGACCCAGACATATACGACAACAATATGGGCTGTATAGGATGTTCCTGCTCCACCGGTAAAGATGCCGTGTCCGGCTGCCAATCCAATGGCGGCTGCGCAACCGGCGGCTGCAACCGGCATAATACCTACGATTGGATCACGGCTATGGGTATCCAGGATACCCGGCCGTTTGACATGGTCGAAGTGAGCTTCAAAAACGGCTCGCGCAAAGCATTTTACAAAAATCCGCCGCATACCCGCACGATTACCGGCGACTGGGTGCTGGTCGAATCGCCCTCCGGCGGCTATGACCTGGGCAAAATTTCCCTGTCCGGCGAACTCGTGCGCCTGCAAATGAAGCGCAAACGCACCCGCAACGACGCCAAACAACTGGCCGTCATCCGCAAGGCCCACGAACGCGACCTCGAACGGCTCGACGAGCTGCGCAAACAAGAACGCGACGTGATGATCCGCTCCCGGGCTATTGCCCGCACGCTCGATCTGAACATGAAAGTCGGCGACGTGGAATTCCAGGGCGACGGCCGTAAATGCACATTTTATTACACTGCCGACGGCCGCGTTGACTTCCGCGAACTCATCCGGCACTACGCCCGGGAATTCAAGGTCAAAATTGAAATGCGCCAGATCGGCGCCCGGCAGGAATCGGCACGCATCGGCGGCCTGGGCAACTGTGGCCGCGAACTTTGCTGCTCTACCTGGCTCTCCGAGTTCAAAAGCGTCAACACCGCCGCCGCCCGTTATCAAAACCTGGCCATCAACCAAACCAAACTGTCGGGCATGTGCGGCCGCCTGAAGTGCTGCCTGAACTACGAGCTCGATACCTACATCGACGCCCTGGAAGATTTTCCGGACCGGGCCGACAAATTGAAAACGGCAGCCGGCATAGCCATTCTCATGAAAACCGATGTGTTCAAGCGGTTGATGTACTACACCTACGTCGACGACCGCGGGCGCTTTTTCCCGCTGCACGTCGACCAGGTTTGGGAAGTGCTGGACATGATGAAAAACGGCGAAATGCCGGCCAACCTGGAGGATATTCAGGCGATGGCTCCGCCGCCCGACGAGGCAGAGGAAGAAGTACATGATTACGAAAGCGTCAACAACGTTATCCAACTGCCCATCGAAAAGCGGAAAAAACGCCGGAAAAAGAAAAAGCAATCCCGCACCGCCCAAAGCCTGGCATCCGCTGTGGAAAAAGCCGGCAGGGAGCAGCAACAAGGCAACCGGCCGCCGAAAGGCCGCGATGATCGCCGTCGCGATAGCCGCCCGGACAACCGCAAAGGCCGCAGTGGCAATCGCCCTGAACGGCCGGCCGACAAACCTAAAAACGAGGGAGGCAGCAACCGGAATTCGGACAACCGGAATCCCGATAAGCGGCGGGATGACGGGGATTCGAAAGGGGATAAGAAAGAATAAAAGTGAAATTGAAATAGCGACTGTCCTCGACAATCGCCAGAATCTTTAATACCTGTCAAATGCAATACGACGTCATAATCATCGGCTCCGGCCCGGGCGGATATGTTGCCGCCATCCGCTGCGCCCAGTTGGGCATGCGCACCGCCATTATCGAACGCTACTCCGTGCTGGGCGGCACCTGCCTCAATGTGGGCTGCATCCCCTCCAAGGCGTTGCTCGACTCTTCCGAACATTTCCACAACGCCCACAAATCGTTCAAAACGCATGGTATTGACCTCAGCGGCCTGAAAGTGAACATGCCGCAAATGATCCAGCGGAAAAATGCCGTGGTGTTGGAAAACAACAAAGGCGTGGAGTTTTTAATGAAAAAAAACAAAATCGACGTGTACTACGGGCAAGGCACTTTTCTCGATAAAAACAAGATCAAGGTTGCACAAGCCGACGGTTCAACACTCGAACTGGAAACCAATAAAACGATCATCGCCACCGGCTCCAAACCTATCGTACCCGCCAACTTCAACTACGATAAAAAACGGGTGATCACCAGCACCGAAGCGCTGAACATCGAAAAGGTACCCGGCAGCATACTCATCATCGGCGGCGGCGTTATCGGTCTTGAACTGGGTAGCGTGTACGCCCGCCTCGGCACCGAAGTCACTGTGGTGGAATACCTCGATCGCATCCTGCCGACCATGGACAGCGATTGCAGTCGTGAACTAATGAAAAGCCTGAAAAACCTCGGCATGCACTTTCACCTGCGCCATGCCGTTACCGAAGTCACCCCTACCAAAACCAAGGTAAAAGTGGTGGCTAAAAGCCGCGACGACGAATCCAAAGTCTTGAGTTTCAATGTTGACTACTGCCTGGTTTCTATCGGCCGCAGGCCTTACACCGATAATCTCGGTTTGGAAAATGCCGGCGTCAACGTGGATGAAAAAGGCCGCATCCCGGTGGACGACAACCTGGAAACCAACGTGCCCGGTATTTACGCCATCGGCGACGTCATTCGCGGGGCCATGCTGGCGCATAAAGCCGAGGAGGAAGGCGTTTTTGTTGCCGAAACGCTGGCCGGCCAAAAGCCGCATATCCATTACCACCTGATTCCCGGTGTGGTGTACACCTGGCCGGAAGTGGCTTCTGTAGGCTATACTGAAGAAGAACTTAAGGAAAAAGGCACGCCGTACAAATCGGGCAAATTCCCGTTCCGGGCATTGGGTCGCGCGCGTGCCAGCATGGACCTCGACGGCATGGTCAAGGTGCTGGCGCACAAAGAAACGGACGAAATTCTCGGCGTACACATCGTTGGGGCCCGTGCGGCTGATATGATTGCTGAAGCCGTGGCGCTCATGGAATACCGTGCATCTGCCGAAGATGCCGCCCGCATGAGCCATGCCCACCCGACGTACACGGAAGCGTTCAAGGAAGCGGCTTTGGCGGCAACCGCTAACCGGTCTTTGCACATGTAACGCCGTCTGCCAGACGGCGTTGAAAATAAAATAAAAAATGCGGTGCCCATAGCGCCGCATTTTTTATTAAATCCCTAACCCAAGGTCCAAAATATCAATACGCTTTCGCAAACAACACCCGCTGCGAACTCGGTTTGCCGGTCAGCACACATTTTCCGGCCTCTGCAGTCCCATCCACCGGAATACAGCGAATAGTGGCTTTCGTGCGCTCCTTAATGGCCAGTTCCGTCTCCGTGGTACCATCCCAATGCGCGGAAATAAAGCCGCCTTTGGTTTCCAACACCTGCTCAAATTCCTCCCAGGAATCGGCCGGCGTGATATGCGCATCGCGGAATGCTTTGGCGCGATTGAACAGGTTGGCCTGGATAGCGTCGAGCAACTGCACCACATGGTCAACAGCGGTATCCAGCGGCACATTGTTTTTTTCGCGGGTATCGCGGCGCGCAACTTCGATCTGGCCGGCGTCGATGTCACGTTGGCCAAGGCCGAGGCGCACCGGAACACCGATCATTTCGTATTCAGCAAATTTGAAGCCCGGGCGATTTTGCTCATCATCGTCAATTTTTACGGAAATGCCCTTGGCGCGCAATTGCGCGGCTATTTTTTCAGCCGTCTCCATGAGTCCCGGAGCCGGTTTGGGAATTGGCACAATGACCACCTGAACCGGCGCCAGTTTGGGCGGCAGCACCAACCCTTCGTCATCGGAGTGGGTCATGATAAGCCCGCCAACCAGGCGCGTTGAAACTCCCCAGGAGGTAGCCCAGACGTGCTCCAGTTGATTTTCTTTGTTCAAAAACTGCACATCGAAGGCTTTTGCAAAATTTTGCCCGAGAAAGTGCGACGTACCGGCTTGCAGGGCCCGCCCATCCTGCATCAGCGACTCAATGCAGAACGTTTCGTCGGCGCCGGCAAAGCGTTCGTTTTCAGTTTTGATGCCCTTGATGACCGGCATAGCCATATACTCCTCGGCAAAACGGGCGTAGATATCTAGAATCAGGCGCGTTTCCTGCATCGCTTCTTCGGCAGTTGCATGCGCCGTGTGCCCTTCCTGCCAAAGAAATTCCGCAGTGCGCAAAAACGGCCGGGTGCGCATTTCCCAGCGCACGACATTGGCCCACTGGTTGATGAGCAAGGGCAAGTCGCGATAGCTTTGAATCCAGTTTTTGTAGGTATCCCAGATGATGGTTTCGGAAGTGGGGCGTACAATCAGCTCCTCCTCCAGTTTTGCTTCCGGGTCAACAATCACGCCACCACCGTTCGGATCGTTTTTCAGGCGGTAGTGGGTCACAACGGCACATTCCTTGGCAAAACCTTCAACGTGTGCCGCTTCTTTACTCAGGAAACTTTTTGGGATAAACAGCGGAAAATAAGCATTTACGTGGCCTGTTTCTTTGAACATGGCGTCCAGCGCGTCGCGCATTTTTTCCCAAATAGCGAAGCCGTGCGGTTTGATCACCATACAGCCGCGTACCGGGGAAGTGTCGGCCATGCGCGCTTTGCGCACAATATCGAGGTACCATTGCGAGTAGTCTTCGGAGCGTGGAGTAATTTCTTTTGCCATAATGTTATTTGATGGGCGAATACGTAAAAATTATTAAGCGAAATCTTGAGTTCGGCAATCTTGCCTCCTGCCGTCTTTCATCTTCCTGATCCGTTGGCCGGGCGCCGTTAAAACCTGGTTAAAATCAGCCTGAAATGTTACCTTGCAGAGGCCTTCCGGTCTAATTCTAAAAGAATTTAACATTTCGAAGTTCCCGCAATGGTGGTTTAAGCCAACTTTAACGGCCTCAGAATGTTCAATTAATGCCTCTTTAACCAAAAAAAGCCCGCAAAGGTAATATTTTTGAACCTGTAAACGCTTGTTGCGGAACCATTGTAAAAATCTAATAGTCGCTATGAAAAAGAATAATGCACTGCTCACAAATATCCTGATGGCTGTTGCCGTATTATTCGGCGTTTCAGCCCACGCACAGGATGATTTGTATTATGACCCGGCCACCGATGCCGGTTATACCCCGGTAAACAATGACGATACCTACCGGGAAGAAGGAAAGATCACAAAACCGTATCGTGAAGACGATTATTACTACGAGGACGAGTATGCCTACGAATACTCCTCGCGTATCCGACGCTTTCACCGCCCGGTTCAGGTGATCGATTACTACGATCCGTTTTTTGTGGATATGTGGTTTTATGACCCGTTCTACACACCTGGCGCCTCCATTTACGTAGGCGGTTATAATGACTACTGGCGCTGGCGCCGCTGGAACCGTTGGCAGCGCCAAAATGCCTGGACATTCGGCTTTTACGGCTCCGCTTGGGGAATTGGTTACAGCCCATGGGGTTGGGGCGGCGGTTGGAACTCCCCCTGGGGTTTTAATGCCTGGAGCAATCCGTATGTGTATAACAACTATTTTTATGACCCATACTGGACCTGGAATGGCTATAACCCGTACTACTGCCCCGGCAATGTTTGGGTGAACAACAACTACTACTACAACAATACCGGCAATACCAATTCCAATGGCTATTCGCCAAAAACCTATACCGGTGTGCGGCGTTCCGGCACTACGGTAAATCCGGGTTATGCCACGCTTACCAGCCCAAACACGACAAAGCCGGGCCGTCTGGTTGCTTCGAACAAGGCCCCCACGATTGAACTGCAAAACCGCCCGAACGGCCGCGCTGTGACCAATACTACCGGCAACGCGCCGACCAGCAGGGTTGGCGAGCGCTCCGGCTCCACCAACGAACGGCCTACAACCGTCCCGGGCCGCACACGTACCAACCCGGAAGCCCGGCCCAACACCGACAACGGCCGCACAACAACACCGGAAACAACGCGCCGTACTACGCCGCCCCGCACCCGCGAGGTGACGCCAACCAACGAGCGCCCCAGCCGGGAAGCGACGCCAAACACAGAACCGCGCCCCAGCCGCCGGGAGAACAACGCTACCCCGCAGCGGGAAGAGCAGCGTCGTACCACGCCGGCCACTACGCCTACACCGCGTCGGGAGGAAAACCGTTCTTCCACACGCCGCGCTGAAACGCCGCGCACTGAGCCCAGCCGCCGCGAAACACCGTCGAGCTACAATCGCAGTTCGAATGAACGCCCAACCCGCCGGGCCGAACCGTCATACAACCGTCCGTCCCGCTCCAACGACAGCGGGAACAACCGGAGCTACCAGCCCAGCCCGAGCAGCCGCTCGTCTTCGGGCAGCAGCACACGTAGCGGAAGCAATGAAGGTAGCAGCAAGTCTACACCGTCGCGGAGCAGCAGTGGAAGAAGTGGCCGCGGGAATAAATAATACGTTTGATCATCCAGCCCGATTCTCAGGCTGAAGCAACGATCAATTTTATATAAAATCAAATGGGTGGAAACCGGTCCTGTCACCTCTTTCCACCCATTTTTATTCCCCCAAAACCCGCCATACTTTTATTTTTGGAAATTCTTTGAAACTATGAAACATCGACATCTCTTTCTGGTCTTTATGCTGTTTTCGGCGATCGCTTACAGCCAGACAGCCGCTGACGTACTCAAATTCTCCTACCTCAAACCCGGCGGTACGGCCCGCTTTCTCGGCGCGGGCAGCGCATTTGGGGCACTCGGGGCTGAATTCGGCACCCTGAGCCAAAATCCCGCAGGCCTGGCCATGTACCGAACGGATGAGCTGATGCTCACGCCGTCGCTGCGCTTTTCAACTACCGAGGCTACCCTTGCTGAAGGTGCAAATCCGACTCTGGACGAAAGTAAAAGCCACTTTCACTTCGACAACATCGGCATTGTGTTTAACACCACTCCCCGAAAGGGAAACTGGACAACCTTCAATGTCGGATTGGGCTACAACCAACTGGCCAACTACAATCAGGGAATTTACTACTCCGGCAATGCTGACGGCACTATTCTGAATAACTGGTTTGCGGATGCCCAACAGGTGCTGAATGGCGGCGGTACCGCCGACGACCTGGATCCTTTCACCTCTGGGCTTGCTTATGAGGCCAATGCGCTGTATTACCTGAACAATGCCTTTACCTACGATTTTGACGGCAATCCCAACGCCAATATCGAGCACAGCCAAACACTCACCCAATCCGGTACAATGAATGAAATGGTCATCTCCTTTGCAGGAAATTACCAGGAAAAACTCATGATCGGCGCCACCGTCGGGGTACCGTTTGTGCGTTACCGGTTGAGCGGCGAATACCGGGAAGCCGATCCCGGGGGGGCGGTTGACTTTTTTGACGACCTGGCGTACACGGAAGATCTTTCGACAGACGGGGTTGGTGTAAATGTGAAATTCGGGGTGATCTACCGGGCCAGTCAGGCCGTCCGCCTGGGGGCGTCTTTTCACTCGCCCACCTGGCTCAGTCTGACCGATGATTACAGCAATACGCTGAATTATGCGTTCACCGACGGCAGCGGCTCGTACAGCGAACAGGCAATTTCGCCCGGCGGCAATTTTGATTATAAACTGGCTACACCCTGGCGGGCTGCTATCAGCGCTGCTTTTCTGATCCAGAAAGCCGGTTTTTTGAGCGCCGAGGTTGAATGGGTAGACTACAGCGCCAACAAATACAACTTCACTGCCGATGTAGCCAACACCGGCAACCAACTGGCCGAACGCGAAATAAACAACGAAGTACAGCGGCTCTTCGAACCCAAAATGAACATCCGTTTGGGTGGGGAAGCAGCCCTGGATAATTTTCGGCTGCGAGCAGGCGTCAACCTCCTTGGAAAACCGTACGCTACGGAAACCGGGTTCAATACCGTGTACACCGCAGGCGCAGGGGTGCGGGGCGAATCATTCTACCTCGACCTTGCCTACCGCTTTTCAGCAGGCGACGGCTCTGTGTTGCCTTATGCCGGCGGCCCGCTTGTCAACACCGACAACCGGGTTTCCGATATCTTGCTGACGATCGGGTTTAAGTTTTAAGACGATTCCAAATTTTCACCACGGAGACACGGAGGGCACGGAGGCATCTTACTCGTCCTACGACTTCGAGTCGTAGGACGAGTGCCGCATAGCCTGACAAATATACGAGACACAGAGGGCACGGAGTTTAATGCTCCGTGCCCTCTGTGTCTCCGTGGTAAACTAAATATTCTACGGCGAGCATTTAAATTTCCCCTCTTTTGATACAGCCTCTTCAAGAGCAGTGGAAGAAATATTTTTCGATAAATTGTGCCGCAACCGCACCATCTTTTCAAAAACACAATCCCTATTCCAATACGCCGTATGCACAGCTTGACACCGTTCCACATTGCCATTCCGGTTTCCAACCTGGAAGAAGCCCGCACTTTTTATCGCGAAACGCTGGGCTGCAGCGAAGGCCGCAGCGACAGTCACTGGGTTGATTTTAACCTGTTCGGTCACCAACTGGTCATCCATTACGCCCCCGACCGGGTACCCCAAAAAAGTCATAACGCCGTAGATGGCCACGATGTGCCGGTGCCGCACTACGGCGTGGTGCTGGAATGGGAGGCCTGGCTCCGGTTTGTGGAAAACCTGAAAGCGAAGGGCGTTGCTTTTGCCATCGAGCCGTATATCCGGTTCCAGGGGCAGGTAGGCGAACAGGCCACCCTGTTTTTCTACGACCCTTCCGGTAATGCCCTGGAATTCAAGGCATTTAAAAATATGGACCAGTTATTTGCCAAATGACCCCCGCACTATCGCTCCGATACCGGGCAGGTCGAAAGCCCCACCACTGCATAAATCGGGCAAAAACTGATCAGGCTGGTAGCAAGAAATACGCCGCCAAGCACCAGCAGTACAAGCCCGAACGTGCCGGTTACCGTTCCGGTGAAATACAAAACCCCAAAAATGATGGCGAGTACTACGCGCACGACCCGGTCGATGGATCCCATATTCTTTTTCATAATAGAACTACGTTTAAGATTGAACAATTTGGATAATCCAGGCAATGCCGGCTGCTATGCCCAGGCACAGCAGACAAACGATCAAAAACTTGTACAATTTTGGAATTGCTTTTCCCATTGCCTGAGTTTGTACCACAAAGTTCAACCGCACAGGCCGGGATGTATGCTACTCAGGTAACACAAGTGAAAGAATCTTGATCCGGCCCCGAAGGAGGGTGACCATGCCTTTGCGCTCCATTTGTTTGAGCAGACGGGAAATGACGGCGCGTGCCGAACCCAGATCGTCGGCGATCTCCTGATGCGAGCGGTGCAGCACCGTCGACTGCTGCATCGTCTGTTGTTCGCGGAGATAATGCAACAGGCGTTGATCCAGGCTGGCAAAACCGATTTCATCAACCATGTGCAGCAGTTCCTGAAAACGCTGGGCGTAGGAATCAAGCACAAAATCGTACCAGCCCGGGAACTTCCGGCCAAGCAAATACGCCACTTCCGCCGGGATGCCGATGATCTCCGCCGATTGCTGGACGGTCGCCTTCACCTTGCTTTTTTCGCGCTTGAGGCAAGACGAAAGGGTCATCGCGCAGCTTTCCCCGGGCTGGATGTGGTACAGCAGCACTTCATGGCCGGCTGTACCGGCGCGGGCTACTTTGACAGTACCCTTCACGACCAGCGGAATCAGTTTTACCGGATCACCCTGATGGAGGAGTACATCGCCGGCCGGCAGGATTAGCGAAACCGCCCGTTCGGCGATCGTGTCGACCAACTCCGGGTTGTTCAACAGCGGAAAATGCCGGTGTAACAGGCTGCGGAGATCTTCATTTTTCATGATCCGGTATTTTCGGCCATCCACCGTTCAAACAGTTGCCGAACAGCAGGGCCATTCCAGTTTGCTTCGATATCGGGCAAGGCGAGGATTTCACGGAACAGTTCATTTTGCCGGTCGTGTTCGTGCAGGGCAACGTGGTAGGGAATATTCGTAAACGAAACCATGGAATACACCGGGATAAAATCGGGGTATTCTTCATGCAGCCAGGCGGCAATTTTTTTGCGCAGCAAAAACATGGGATCGCCGACGAGGTCGCGCATTTCGATAAAATTCCGAAGCGCCAGCTCGAGAATGGCGTCGCCGTCGGGTTTGCGCTGGCGCGAAAAATCGGGGATGATGCGCGACCAGTCGCCGCCGTATGCGTCGTACATCGTGTCCAGGATCGTGCAATCTTCAAACCCGGCGTTCATGCCCTGCCCGTAAAACGGCACGATGGCGTGGGCAGCATCGCCGATGAGCAGGATGCGGTTTTGCCAGTGCCAGGGGTCGCATTTTGTGGTGACGAGCGAGGCTGTGGGATTTTCCCAAAAATCGGCGATCAGGGTGGGCATGTGCGGGACGGCATCGGCAAAGTAGCGATTGAAAAAATCCAGTACAGCAACGTCGGTGGTCAGTTTTTCAAATGAAACTTCGCCTTCGAATGGCAGGAAAAGTGTGCAGGTAAAACTACCGTCGGCATTGGGCAGCGCAATCAGCATAAAATTGCCGCGTGGCCAGATGTGCAGGGCATTCGGGTCGATCCGGTGTTTGCCGCCGGGCGTGGGCGGGATCGTCAGTTCTTTGTAGCCGTGCTCGATGTACTGTTGGGCATAGTTGAACCGGTCGGTGCGTTGCAGGGCATAACGCACGGCGGAAAAAGCCCCGTCGGCGCCGAAGATCAGCGGCGCTTCCACGGTTTTCAGGACGCCGGTGGTGGTGTCTTCAAACGTGATGGCGGGGTTTTGCAAATCCAGGTCGACACAACGGTGGTCGAAATAAAAATGGACTCCGGGAAAGGTGCCGGCAATGTGCAGCAACTCCAGGTTAAGCCCGCCGCGCGATACGGAGTAAATCGCCTCGTCGGCCTTTCCGTAGGGTTGATAACTCAGTTCGCCGGCTTCCGAGTGCATCATCCGGCCGGGCATGGCAATGGCTACTTTTTCGATTTTTTCACGAATACCGGCTTTGTCGATGGCTGCCCAGCCGCGCACGCTCATGGCCAGGTTGATGGAACGCCCGCCGGCATAACCGGCAGCGCGCATGTCGGACCGCCGCTCGTACAGATCGACCTGGTAGCCCCGGCGGGCGAGAAAGACGGTCCACAGGGCGCCAACGAGTCCGGCGCCAACGACCACCGCTTTTTTATTGGGTTTAGATGGATCGGGCATGATTGTTTTTTTCGCAAAGGTCTTTTATTCCGGGAAATTCCCCATTTGATCTTGGTCATTCCCTTGGACTTTCCCTACTTTTCGGGCACTAACCAAGTATCCGGAGCAGTACGCTATGAAACAAGAAAATATTCTCATCATCGGCGCCGGGGGCCAAATCGGCACGGTGCTCACCGACGCCTTGCGCGAACTTTACGGAGACGACTCCGTCATCGCCTCCGACCTTCACCCGCTGGAAAACCAGGCCGGCCCAACTGAAATTCTGAATGCCATGGACGGCCAGGCCCTGGAAGAAGTCGTGAAAAAATGGCGGATCAACCAGATTTACCACCTGGCCGCCATCCTGAGCGCCAAAGGCGAAAACGATCCCATGTGGGCCTGGGATATCAATATGACCAGCCTGTTTAACGTGCTCGAAATCGCGCGCCAGCGCAGCCTCAACAAGGTGTATTTCCCCTCTTCGATCGCAGTGTTTGGCCGGGAGGCCGCCCACCAGGACACCCCCCAGTACGAGGTGCTCATTCCCGAAACGGTGTACGGCATCAGCAAGGTGGCCGGTGAAAACTGGGCCAACTACTACTACCGCCGCTACGGCGTGGATGTGCGCTCGCTCCGCTATCCGGGCATCATCGGCTACCAGAGCATGCCCGGTGGCGGCACCACCGACTATGCCGTGGATATTTACCACTACGCCATCCAGAACAAGCCTTACGAGTGTTTCCTGAGCGCCGATACCCGCTTGCCGATGCTGTACATGCCCGATGCCATTCGCGCTACGATCGAGCTGATGGAAGCGCAGGCCAACAAACTTTCGGTGCGCACCAGCTACAACCTGGCCGGCATGACGTTTTCGCCCGATGAAGTGGCCAACAGCATCCGCAAGCAGATGCCCAATTTTAAAATTAATTACAAACCGGATTTCCGGCAGGCTATCGCCGACTCCTGGCCGGCATCGATCGACGACTCCGCTGCACGCCACGACTGGAACTGGCGGCCCGAATACGACCTCGATGCCATGACCCGGGATATGCTGCACCATTTGGCGATGAAGTACCATTTGACTGTTTGATTGCGGAATTCGGATTGCGGATTGCGGATTAATTCACCATTTCGGAAATGGTAAATTCTGAATTTCAAAATGGTCCCGTATCAAATTAAAGAGGGATTTTTAAAATAATTGTTTGAAGCCTTTAGCCCCAAAACACAAGTTGATTGACTTTATTGGATTGTTTTAAAAATTGAACCGGGGATTTTTTGGGCACTTTTCGCTCCGCCCGGGTCAACCCCACCCCCAACCCCTCCCCCAAGGGAGAGGGGGGCTTGCCCTCAAACTTAATTCTAGATCCCGTTTAAGTAATCAAATAGTATAGTGGGATCAGGCTCCCCTCTCCCTTGGGGGAGGGGTTGGGGGCATAGCCATCAACTTAAGGGATTTTAAGTAGTAATAGATTGACGATTAA